>NZ_DAOMPS010000030.1:0-58919 GCF_035444905.1 Thauera sp. | reverse complement strand
GAGGACTGGGAGCGGGCGAATGCCGGCTTCATCGCCGACGACCCGCTGAGCGGCACGCGCGCCAGCGCCCGGGCGGGCGAGGAGGACTTCGCGCAGCTCTTCTCCAAGCTCGTGGCCGCCGCACCGGCGCCGATCGGGCTCGGCGCCGGGCCGTACAAGGGCTGACTGCCCACGACCACCACGGCAGACACATGCCGCTCCCCCATCACCAACAGGACCTATAACGATGAGCACTCAGAACGCCCCCCTGACCGAAGCCGCCACCAGCCACCTCGTCCGCCTCAAGGTGAATGAGCTCGACGTGCAGGTGCACTACAACGACTGCGGCGCCGGCGAGCAAACCGTCGTCATGCTGCACGGCTCCGGCCCCGGCGCCACCGGCTGGGCCAACTTCCACCGCAACGTCGACGCCTTCGTCGGGGCCGGCTACCGCGTGGTGCTGATGGACTGTCTGGGCTGGGGCAAGAGCGACCCGATCGTGTGCACCGGCTCGCGCTCGGACCTCAATGCCCAGACGCTGAAGGCGCTGCTCGACGCGCTGAAGCTCGACAAGGTGCACATCGTCGGCAACTCGATGGGCGGCCATAGCGCGGTCGCCTTCGCGCTGTCGAACCCGACCCGCGTCGGCAAGCTGATCCTGATGGGCGGCGGCACGGGCGGCCCGAGCCAGTTCGTGCCCATGCCCACCGAAGGCATCAAGCTGCTGCAGGGTCTGTACCGCGAGCCGACGATCGAGAACCTGAAGAAGATGATGAACGTGTTCGTCTTCGATCCGAGCAGCATGACAGAGGAGCTGTTCAAGGCCCGCCTGGACAACATGCTGGCGCGCAAGGACCACCTCGAGAACTTCGTCAAGAGCCTGGCCGCCAACCCCAAGCAGTTCCCCGACCAGGGCCCGCGCCTGGGCGAGATCGCCGCGCCGACGCTGGTGATCTGGGGCCGCGACGACCGCTTCGTGCCGATGGACGTCGGCCTGCGCCTGATCTGGGGCATGCCCAACGCCGAGCTGCACATCTTCAACCGCTGCGGCCACTGGGCGCAGTGGGAGCATGCGGACAAGTTCAACCGCATGGTGCTCGACTTCCTCGCGCACTGAGTCGGTGTGCCGGGCGACGCCCGGCCCTCGCCCCTGCCCCCTGCGCCCCGCCCCCCTGCACACCCTCGCGGCGAGCAGGGCATCCTGCGTCGGCGCCACACCCCATGGCGGGCAGCCGATCTGGCATCGACCGGGGGCTGACTGATATCCTCTACCGGTTTTTCGACCCCCTGCCGGCCGCAGGCCGCCACCTTGCCATCGCCCCCTCCGCCAGGCCCCTGAAATGAGTCCGGACAGGCCGCACAGCCTGTTGCCACGCAGCGCGCTCGCCAAGACCGCTGCCCTGTTCCTGTGCTACTGGCTGGCATGGCGAACTGCGGCCCTGTTCGAGGTGCAGCCCCATGTCAGCGCCCTTTACCTGTCCGCCGGGCTGAGCACAGCGGTTGGCATGATCGGCGGCTGGCGCTACCTGCCGGCCGCCTTCCTGGCCATCTGCGTGGTGCGCCAGCTCGACATGCCCGGGCCGCTGCTCGAAGGCATGGACTGGGGCGGCGCCCTGCGCCAGGTGCTGGTCTATGGCGGCACGGGCCTGCTGCTGCGCCGGCGCTGGCTGGCCATGCCGGCGCGCCTGACGCTGGCAGACGCCCTGCACTTCGTGCTGTTCGCCTTCGCCGCGACCAGCGTGTCCGCCGCCGCGACCCTGTTCATCCCGCCTTTCGACCGCTTGCCCAGCAGCGAGCTCGGCGCGGTATTCCTGTCCTTCTGGGGTGGGGATTTCGCCGGCCTGCTGCTCGGCCTGCCGGCGATCGTGCTTGGCTGGAACCTGCTCCACCGTCGCACCGCCGCCGGCGGTCGGCGCGGCGATGCCCCCACGGCGCCGCTTCATGGCGTCCGCTCCACCACCGGTCTGGTCGGCCTCGCCCTCGGCGTGTCGCTGCTGTCCCTGCTGCTGCCGCAGCTCACCCAGACCGCGGCCAAGCTCGGCATCCTGGTGCTATTTCCGGTGCTGCTGACCGGCCTCATGCGCGGCGTACCGATGGGCTACCTGGTGGCGGCGCTGGTGTGCGCGATCCAGATCGGCGCCGGCCGGCTGCTGGGCCTGCCCGTCGAGGCCGTGCTCGACCTGCAGCTGGTGCTGGCGATGAGCGCCGCCACCGCGCTGCTGGCCGGCGCGGCGCACGACGACAAGCACTTCGAATGGCAGCACGCCAACTTCGACCTGCTGACCGGGCTCGCCAACCGCCATCGCTTCCAGGACCAGCTCGAGCACGAACTGCAGCGCGCCGGCCGCTCCGGGCAGCCGCTGGCGCTGATGTACATCGACCTCGACGGCTTCAAGGCGGTCAATGACCGCCTCGGCCACCATGCCGGCGACACCCTGCTGCAACAGGTTGCCGGCCGGCTGCGCGAGTGTGTGCGCGAGACCGACACCGTGGCCCGGCTGGGCGGTGACGAGTTTGCAATCATCCTGCCGGACCTGAAGGAGCTCGCCATCATCGACCGTATCGCCCACAAGGTGCTGGCCCGGCTACAGCAGCCCTTCGAGCTCGACGGCCAGGCCGCCCACATCTCGGCCAGCATCGGCGTCGCCCTCTGGCCCAGGGACGGGCGGACGCCGACCGCGCTCATCCACCATGCCGACCGCGCCATGTACGAGGCCAAGCGCCTCGGCCGCAACCGGCTCGCCCCCCACGCCCGCATCGCAACGCCACCGCCCGGACATGCGGCAGCCTTGGCGGCAACGCAGGCCACGCGCGCCTGAGACACGGCAGACGGCCCCGCAAGCGACGCTGCGGGGCCGGTGCGCTCAGCTGCTGACCACCGAGCGGTTCGTGATGATGCGCGCATCGACCACGGCGTAGCCGTCCGGGTAGGCGATCACCGGGTTGAGGTCCAGCTCCGAGAGCTGCGGATAGGCACTGACGATGCTCGACACCTTGAGCAGCAGGTCGACCAGCGCCGCCTTGTCCACCGGCGGCTCGCCGCGCACGCCGGCGAGGATCTTGCGGCCCTTCAATTGCTCGACCATGGCCTCGGCGTCGTGGCGCGACAGCGGGATGGCACGGAAGGCGACGTCCTCCAGGATCTCGACGAAGATGCCGCCCAGGCCGAACATCAGCACCGGGCCGAAGATCGGGTCGCGCACCACGCCGACGATGACCTCGGTGCCCTTTTTCGCCATCGGCGTCACCAGCACGCCGCGGATGTCGGCGTTGGCGTCGTAGGCGCGGCAGCTGCTCATGATCTGGTCGTAGGCGCTACGCAGCGCCGCCTCGCCCACCAGGTTGAGCTTGACGCCCCCCGCGTCCGACTTGTGCAGGATGTCCTTCGACACCACCTTCATCGCCAGCGGCTGGTCGCCGAATTTCGCCGCCGCCGCGGCGAGCTCGTCGGCGTTGTGGGCGACGACTTCCTCGGCCACCGCGATGCCGTGCTCGCGCAGCAGCGTCTTGGCCTCGAACTCGTAGAGGTCGCGGCCCTCGTTCTGCGCGCGCGCGAACATGGCCTGCATGCCCTCGAGCGGGGTGACGCTCGCCTGCAGCGGCTGGCCGTGCTGGTGCTGCAGGTAGATGCCGCGCTCGGCCAGGGCCTGCAGTACCTTCACCGCATGCTCGATGGACGCGTAGACCGGCAATCCACCCTCATGCAGGCGGCGCAGCGCTGGCGGCTTGACCGGCGCATACAGGCTGTAGATGACCAGCGGCTTGCCGCTGCGGCGGGCGAGCTCGATCATGGCCTCGGCCGCGCGCATCTCGCCGCCGAGCAAGGACTCGGCGAAGCGGGTGTGGTAGCCGCCGAACATGCCGACCAGGAAGACCGCATCGACGTTGTCGTCGTCGGCGACGATCTCCATGCAGCGCGCGAGCACCTCGGGGTCGGCATCGGACGTGCCGGCGACGTCGATCGGGTTGGCGAGCGAAGCCTGCGGGAACAGGATGTCGGCCAGGCGCTTGCGGGTGGCCGCCGACAGCTCGGCCAGCTCCAGCCCGGCGTCGGACAGGCGGTCCGAGGTGATCGTGGCCTGGCCGCCGCCGTCGGCGATCACCGCCACCCGGCGTCCACGCGCCTGCTGCATCAGCGCCAGGCCTTCGGCCACCGGCAGGATCTGGTCGGAATGGCGCACCACGCTCACCCCCACCTGCTTCAACAGGTCCACCGTCATCTCGTAGCTGCCGGCGAGCGCGCCGGTGTGCGAGCTGGCGGCCTTCTTGCCGAGCTCGGTGGCGCCCGACTTATAGACCACCACCGGCTTCACCGGCGTGATCTCGCGCGCCGCCTGCAGGAAGCGCTGGCCGTCGCGGAAGCCTTCGACATACAACGTGGCGACGCGGGTGTGCTCATCCTCGCCGAGGTAGCGCAGGTAGTCGTTGAAGCCGATGTCGGTCTGGTTGCCGGGGCCGACGTAGGTCGAGAAGCCGACGTGGGCGTTGTGCTCGGCCTCCAGCACCAGCGCGAGCAGCATGTTGCCCGACTGCGAGATGAAGCCGATGTCGCCCGGCTTGACGTTGCGCAGGTCGAGCAGGTTGACCTTCTTGTGCAGGTTGAACATGCCCGAGGTGTTGGGGCCGATGATGCGTACGCCGCCGGCGCGCGCGGCATCGAGCACCTGCTGCTCGAGCTTCGCGCCTTCGGGTCCGGTCTCGCGGAAGCCGCTGGCGAGGATCACCGCGCCCTTGACGCCCTTGCGCCCGCATTCCGCCATCAGTCCGGGAATCGTTGCGGCCGGGGTGCAGATCAGCGCCAGGTCCACCGCGCCGGGGATGTCGTCCAGGCTGGCATAGGTCGGCACGCCGAGGATCTCGGGCACCTTGGGGTTGAGCGGGTAGATCCTGCCGCGGTAGTTGCCCTTGATGAGGCCGACCATGGCCTTGTAGCCGCGCTTGGTGGGGTCGGCCGAGGCGCCGACGATGGCGATCGAGTCGGGGGCGAGGAAGTCGTGCAGCGGGCTCTTGTGGGTGGGCGTGGAGGCGGACAGGGTCGGTGCCTGGGTCGCAATCTCGGTCATCGTGTCATTCCCCCTTGAAGACGGGTGCGCGTTTCTCGGCGAAGGCGTCCACGCCTTCCTGCCAGTCCTTCGTCGTGCCGACGAACATCATGCCCTCGAGCTCGGCGGTGAGGCAGGCGTCCAGCGTGCGCTCGGCCGACAGGTTGAGCTGCTCCTTGGCGAGCTGCATCGAGAACGGCGCCTTGCTCGCCACCTTGAGCGCGAACTCGCGCGCCGCAGCGAGGAAGCCCTCGTCGGGGAAGACGCGGTTGGCCAGGCCGATGCGCACCGCCTCCTCGCCCTTGATGCGCTCGCCGAGGAAGACCAGCTCGCGCGCCTTGGCCAGCCCGACCAGGCGCGGCAGCAGCCAGGTGACGCCGCCACCGAGGAAGTTGCCGATCGAGATCTCGGGCAGCCCGATCTGCGCGCTCTCGGCCATCAGCATGAAGTCGGACGCGATCGCGATCTCGGCGCCGGCGCCGAGCGCGTAGCCATTGACCGCGGCGATCACCGGCGTCTTCATGTGCAGCAGGCGGTGGCAGGCGTCCTGCTCGCCCTTCAGGTACTGGCGGCGGTCGAAGGCGGTGCGCCCGACCTTGTGCGCCTTGAGGTCGGCGCCGACGCAGAAGGCGCGGCCCTCGCCGGTGATCAGCACGACGCGGGCGTCGCGGTCGGCTTCGGCGCGGGTCAGCGCGTCGTTGAGTTCGTCGTAGAGTTGCTGGGTGACGGCGTTGAGCCGCTGCGGACGGTTGAGACGGATCTCGGCGATGCCGTCGGAGAGGTCGTAGAGGAGGGTTTCGTAGCTCATGGTGTGGAGTGGGCCCTTGTTGTGGTTGGAGGAGGGTCGGACTTGCGCATCAGCACCACGTCCTTGCCCGGCACCTCGCACTGCCAGCCGAAGCGACGTGCGAGGTGATGGAAAGTCGCCTCGCGATAGAAAACGACGTGGGTAGGGTCGCGCCGGTAATGCCAGGCGGCGAAGCGCGCGTCAGCGGTCTGGAAGCAGGTCATGATGCCCAGCCAGCCGCCGGGACGAAGCAGCGCGTCGAGGCGGGCAAACTCGGTGGCCGGCGCATGAAAATGCTCGACCACCTCGGTGCACGTGATGAAGTCGTAGCGGCGCGCGAGGGCGGCGGCATCGGGCGCAAAGAAGGGGTCGTACAGGCTCACCGCATGACCGGCGGCGCGCAACAGCGCAGCGAGCGCCGGGCCGGGGCCACAGCCGAAGTCCAGGCCCTCGCTCGCCGGCGCCACCCTCGCCAGCAGCGGGCCCGCCAGACGTTGCAGGAAGCAGCGGTAGCCGGGGTCGGCGGGGTCGTTGCGGTGGAGCAGGTATTCCGCGCGCTCGGCAGCCGCCGTGGGCCGTTGCGCGGGCGACAGGAAGGTCGCTTCGCAAACGTCACAGCGCAGATAGTCCCGCCCATCCACATGCATCAAGATGCGCGGCGCGGCGTCGAGGCAGACCGGGCAGGCAGGCGATGCCGAGCCGGGAGCTTGCGGACTCATGCGGGCATTGTACGCAGTCGGGCGCACGATGCCCACGACGGACCCGACCCTGGCCAGGCGCCGGGCGCCGGGCGCGGACACGGCGGTGGACAGCGGCCACCCCGATGGCCAAGAATCGCGCCTGCACTTTTCCCCACCTGAGTTCCCCCACCAGAGGGCCTTACATGACCTACCCCAACACCCAACTGCTGATCGACGGCCAGTGGCGCGATGCGCTCGACGGCCGCAGCCTGCCCGTCTTCAACCCCGCTACCGACGTCGAAATCGGCCGCGTCGCCCACGCCGGCATTGCCGATCTCGACCTCGCGCTCGCGGCCGCGCAGCGCGGTTTCGAGACCTGGCGCAAGACCCCCGCCATCGAGCGCGCCAGGATCATGCGCCGCGCGGCCGGCCTGATGCGCGAGCGCGCGGCCGACATCGCCCGCCTGCTTACCCAGGAGCAGGGCAAGCCGCTACCCGAGGCAAAGATCGAGACCCTGGCCGCGGCCGACATCATCGAGTGGTTCGCCGACGAAGGCCTGCGCGTCTACGGCCGCATCGTGCCGGCGCGCAACCTCGCCGCGACGCAGATGGTGCTGAAGGACCCGGTCGGCCCGGTGGCCGCGTTCACGCCGTGGAACTTCCCGATCAACCAGGTGGTGCGCAAGGCGGCCGCCGCGCTGGCCACCGGCTGCTCGATCCTGGTCAAGGCGGCCGAGGAGACCCCGGCCGCACCCGCCGCCCTGGTGCGCGCCTTCGTCGATGCGGGCGTGCCGGCGGGCGTCATCGGCCTGGTGTATGGCACGCCGGCGGAGATCTCGAACTACCTGATCGCCCACCCGGTGATCCGCAAGATCACCTTCACCGGCTCCACTCCGGTCGGCAAACAGCTCGCCGCGCTCGCCGGCCAGCACATGAAGCGGGTGACGATGGAGCTCGGCGGCCACGCCCCGGTGATCGTGTGCGAGGACGCCGACGTCGAACTGGCGGTGAAGGCCTCGGCCGCCGCCAAGTTCCGCAACGCCGGCCAGGTCTGCATCTCGCCCACCCGCTTCCTGGTCCATGACAGCGTGCGCGCCGACTTCGTGGCGGCGATGACGAAGTATGCCGAGGGGCTGAAGGTCGGCGACGGCCTGGCCGAAGGCACGCAGATGGGGCCGCTCGCCAATCCGCGTCGTACGGCGGCGATGGCGGACTTCATGCAGGATGCGGTCGCGCGCGGCGCCACCGTGGCCGCCGGCGGCGAGCGCATCGGCAGCACCGGCAACTTCTTCGCCCCCACCGTGCTCGCCGACGTGCCGCTGGACGCGAGGGTGTTCAACGAGGAACCCTTCGGCCCGGTGGCGGCGATCCGCGGCTTCAACACCATGGACGAGGCGATCGCCGAGGCCAACCGCCTGTCCTTCGGGCTGGCCGGCTACGCCTTCACGCGCTCGCTCAAGCATGCGCACCTGCTCGCCCACGAGCTGCAGGTCGGCATGTTGTACGTGAACCAGCCCGCCACGCCGAGCGCCGAGATGCCCTTCGGCGGGGTCAAGGATTCGGGCTATGGCACCGAAGGCGGCCCGGAGGCGCTCGACGCCTACCTCAACACCCGCGCGGTGACGGTGATGAACGTGTGAGCCTGAGGCCGCACTGATAGACGAAGCGGGCGGCTGCGCAAGATGCGCACCCGCCCGCTTCGCTTTCCGTCAGCCGCGCGCCAGGCCTGCGCTCAGAAATGCCACTCCATCTGGAAGGTCGGCGCATTGGTGTCGATGCCCGCTTTCTCGACGCCATTGGCGTAGGCGTGGTTGCCGAACTTGTTGCGCCAGTACTCGTAACCGACCCCCATCAGGAAGGTGTTCTTCTTTCCCCAGGCCATCTGACCCACATCCACCATCAGCGAGGCGCGCATCAGGGTCTCGGTGCGGGTCTTCACGCCGGCGTAGTCCCTGCCCTTCTCGCCATTGATGTTGATGAAGCCCTGGAACTTCAGCGGCACGGATCCGGCGCTGAACGGAATGCCCCAGGCCGCGCTGAGGATCCACTGCGGATCGAAGCTGACCTCGGTCTTCGGGCAGGGGTCGAAGCCACCCGGCGTGGCCGGCTCCAGCCCGCAGCGGTTCCACTCCTTGCCGACCAGCAGGCTGAGGTCGAGGAAGCCGGGCACATCGAACTTCAACGTCGGACCGAGCACGAGCAGGCGCTTGCGCGGCGAAAAGGCCGTGTTCTTGGTATTGAGGTCGAAGCCGGCGGTGACGGCCAGCTCCTTCACCGGGCCGAAGGCGAACGACCTGTCGAAGACCTTGCCCAGATGCAGCTGATGACGGTAGGTGAGGTAGAACTCGGTGGCGCCGCTGCCGCCGCCACTGGCCGGATCGGTCTTGTCGGACTGCAGCACGTCCAGGTTCACGAAGTTCTGACCGACTGAGTAGCCGCTGGCGTGGGTGAACTGCAATACGTGCTTCTCGACGTCCCGGCTATTGGTGGGCTCGCGGAACTCGGTCCCGTAGCGGTAGCCGACGTAGGTATCGCTCCAGGTCGCGGCGTGGCCGACCGCCGGCAGGGCGGCAAGCAGGCAGGTCGCGGTGAGCGCCTTCAGGTGTTGATCGGGTCTTGTCACTTTCTGTCTCCGGATGGGTCCCTGGTGATGGCGACGGCACTTGTGCACCGTTCTGCGCGTCAATGTATCGGGCGGCCCACCGGCAGTTCTGCGACGTCTCTTATAGTGCGCATCAGGGAAGCGCGATAAGCATCGCACCGTGGCGCAATCCGCACCCCGCTGCGGCGATTGCCGTGTATGGTGAAGGGCCTGCCGCACGGGCTGCACCGGGGCATTGCCTCGTCTGGAGGAGAAACACCATGAGCGACACCATCACGGCCACCGCAGGACTGCCAACCGAAGCCGAAATGCTGGCTGCCCCGGCCGACGACTACATGTGCGCCCGACAGCTGGCGTTCTTCCGCGACAAGCTCATCCGTGAGCGCGACGCCCTGCTCGACTCGGCCCATCGCACCACGCTGCACCTGCAGGAATTCGAAAGCACGCCGGATCCGTCCGACCGTGCCTCGCTGGAAGAGGACCACACGCTGGAGCTGCGCGTGCGCGACCGCGAGCGCAAGATGCTGCACAAGATCGACGAGGCGCTGGCGCGGATCGACAACGGCAGCTACGGCTGGTGCGAGGACAGTGGCGAGCCGATCGGCATCGCCCGCCTGCTCGCACGGCCCACGGCCACGCTCAGCGTCGAGGCGCAGGAGATCCACGAGGCGCGACGCAAGATGCGCGGCGGCTGAATGAGCGGTGACGGCAAGGCTGCCGCGGGTCAGGTCGCAAGGCAGCCGACGATCGAATCGATCCTGCTCACCGCTGCCCGCGTGTGCACCTTCGACGGTCAGCGTGCGCTGACCAATGCCAGCGGCTTCTTCTTCGCGCGTGAGGACCGGCTGTTTCTGGTCACCAGCCGCCATGTGCTGCACGACGAGGCCAGCAAGCACTTCCCGGACCACATCGAGATCGAGCTCCACGACGACGCCGACAATCTGGCGCACTCGACCGGCTTCTCGATCCCGCTCTACCGCGACGGACGCAGCATCTGGCGCCAGGGCACGGACTCTGCCGGCGAGATCGACGTCGCCGTGATCGAACTGGAGCGCACGGCCCTGCCGGCCAGCGCGGCCTACCGCGCGTTCACGCCGGCCCACCTGCTCGGGCACTTCGATCAGGTCGAGGTCGGCAGCTCGCTACTGGTGGTGGGTTTCCCGCTCGGCTTTCACGACACCCTGCACCACATGCCGGTGGTGCGCCAGGCGGCGATCGCCTCGTCCTTCGGCCTGCGCTTTCAGGGCATGGGCTACTTCCTCACCGACGCCCGCACCCACCGCGGCACCAGCGGGGCGCCGGTGGTGATGCGCAGCCCCAGTGCGGACCCGCGCCACGGCGACCTGCCCTGGCTGTTGCTCGGCGTGCATTCGGCCCGACTCGACGTCGGTACGCGCGACCTCAAGCTGGACGAGGCCCTGGGCCTGAACTGCGCCTGGTACGCCGACATCCTGATGACGCTGACAGAGGCGTGAGGCTCGGGGCCTGCCTCGCTCACACCGCCAGCGCCTCGCGCACGCCGTCGCGGTCCATGTCATCTCCCGCACCGCGCATGACGATTTCGCCGCGCTCCATGACCAGGTACTGGTCGGCGAGCGCGCGCGCGAAGTCGTAGTACTGCTCGACGAGCAGGATCGCCATCTCGCCGGTTTCGGCCAGGCTGCGGATGGCGCGCTCGATGTCCTTGATGATCGAGGGCTGGATGCCTTCGGTGGGCTCGTCCAAGATCAGGAGCTTGGGGCCGAAGGCGAGCGCACGACCGATGGCGAGCTGCTGTTGCTGGCCGCCCGAGAGGTCGCCACCACGCCGGCCCATCATCTGCCTGAGCACCGGGAACATGTCGAAGATCCGCGGCGGAATCGCGCTGCCGCGCGGCCGGGTCGCCAGGCCCATCAGCAGGTTCTCCTCGACGGTGAGGCGGGGGAAGATCTCGCGCCCCTGCGGCACGAAGCCGATGCCGGCGGCGACGCGCTTGTAGGACGGCGCGCGGGTGATGTCCTGGCCGTCGAAGGCGATGCTGCCGCTGGCGGCGGGTACCAGGCCCATCAGCGTCTTCAGCAGCGTGGTCTTGCCCACGCCATTGCGCCCGAGCAGCGTCGTGACCTTGCCGACAGGCACGTCGAAGGACAGGCCGCGCAGGATGTGGCTGCCGCCGTAGTACTGGTTGAGCTGATCCACTTTCAGCATCTGATTTTCTCCTGCTGGTCACATTGGGGTACTAAGCGCCGGCTGCACGGGGCATTTCTTCCTAAGGCTGCGGAACTCGCCCTTCGGGCTCAGACAGTCCTCGCCTTCTCCAGGAACGCCCCGCACATCCGGCTTGGCGTGGTCGCTTGCTCGCGCTAACGCCCCAGATAGACCTCGATCACCCGCGGATCCGCCTGCACCGTCGCCAGATCCCCCTCTGCCAGCACCGAGCCCTCGCACAGCACCGTGACCTTGCCGCCGAGCGCCTCGACGAAGGCCATGTCGTGCTCGACCACCACCAGCGAGTGCTTGCCGGCCAGGCTCACGAACAGCTCGGCGGTGCGCTCGGTCTCGTCGTCGGTCATGCCGGCGACCGGCTCGTCGAGCAGCAGCAGGCGCGGCTCCTGCATCAGCAGCATGCCGATCTCCAGCCACTGCTTCTGGCCGTGCGACAGCATCCCGGCGGGGCGGTCGGCGGACTTGTCGAGGCGGATCTGGCGCAGCACCCCGGCGATGCGGTCGCGCTCGTCGTCGATGAGGCTGGCGAACAGCGTGCGGCGCACGCGCTTGTCCGCCTTCATCGCCAGTTCGAGGTTCTCGAACGCGCTGTGCTGCTCGAAGATGGTCGGCTTCTGGAACTTGCGGCCGATGCCGGCGTGGGCGATCTCGGGCTCGGTCAGGCGGGTGAGGTCGATCGTCTGGCCGAAGAAGGCCTTGCCCGAGTCGGGCCGGGTCTTGCCGGTGATGACGTCCATCATCGTCGTCTTGCCGGCGCCATTGGGGCCGATGATGCAGCGCAGCTCGCCGGCATCGATGGCGAGGCTGAGCTTGTTCAGCGCGCGAAAGCCGTCGAAGCTCACCGTGATGTCATCGAGGTAGAGGATGACGTTGTGCGACAGGTCGAGCTCGCCCGGGCGCACGAGGTGGCCGGTGGTGGCCTCGCCCTCCCAGTGCTCGCGCTGGTTCTCGCGCTCGGCGCCAAGACGGGCGGCCTCGCTTTCGATCTCGAGGGTGGGGATCATGCGCGTGCTCCCTTGGCGGTGGTCCCGGTAACCGGGGTAGGGATCGAGCTCGCAGCGTCCATGCTCGCGGCGGTCGGCGGCGAGGCCGGCGGCGCGGCCTGAGCGTCGTCCAGCACGGCGGTGCTCCGGCGCGCGCGCAGCGAGCGCCACAGGCCGACCACGCCATTGGGCAGGTACAGCGTCACCGCAATGAACAGGAAGCCGAGGAAGAAGGGCCAGTATTCGGGCATCGTCACGGTGAAATAGCTCTTGGCCAGATTGACGATGCCCGCACCGAGCACCGCACCCACCAAAGTGCCGCGCCCGCCGACCGCCACCCACACCGCGATCTCGATCGAGTTCGCCGGGCTCATCTCCGACGGGTTGATGATGCCGACCTGGGGCACGTACAGCGCGCCCGCCAGCCCGCACAGCATGGCCGACAGCGTCCACATGAAGAGCTTGTAGTGCAGCGGGTTGTAGCCGATGAACATGACCCGGCTCTCGGCGTCGCGGATCGCCGCCAGCACGCGGCCGAAGCGCGAGGTGACGAGGTAGCGGCCGAGGATCAGGCAGGCGATCAGCAGCGCGGCCGACAGCGCGAACAGCGTGACCCGCATCTCCGGCGAGGTGATGCTGTAGCCGAGGATGCGCTTGAAGTCGGTGAAGCCGTTGTTGCCGCCGAAGCCGGTCTCGTTGCGGAAGAACAGCAGCATCGCCGCGTAGGTCAGCGCCTGGGTGATGATGGAAAAATATACCCCCTTGATGCGCGAGCGGAAGGCGAACCAGCCGAACACGAAGGCGACCAGCCCCGGTGCCGCGACGGCGAGGAACAGCGCCCAGGCGAAGGAATCCGAACCCGCCCAGTACCAGGGCAGCTCCTTCCAGTCGAGGAAGACCATGAAGTCGGGGATGTCGGCGCCATAGCTGCCGTCGCGCCCGATCTGGCGCATCAGGTACATGCCGAAGGCGTAGCCGCCGAGGGCGAAGAACAGCCCGTGGCCGAGCGACAGGATGCCGGCATAGCCCCAGATGAGGTCCATCGCCACGGCGACGACCATGTAGCACAGGATCTTGCCGAGCAGGCTGACGGTATAGGCGGACACATGCAGCGGATGGGCTTCCGGCAGCGCGAGGTGCGCGAACGGGATGCCGATCCAGGTGATGGCGGCGAAGATCGCCAGCGCGATCCAGCCCGCGCGCGGCATGCTCTGGATGAGTCTGATCGTGAATGGCGTGCGCATGCCGTCCTCAGCTGTCTGCGAAGCGGCCCTTGAGGGCGAAGATGCCCTGCGGACGCTTCTGGATGAAGGCGATGATGAAGACCAGCACCAGGATCTTGGCGATCACCGCGCCCGCCCAGCCCTCGAGGAACTTGGCGACGATGCCCAGCCCGAGCGCCGCCCACACCGCACCGGCGAGCTGGCCGACGCCGCCGAGCACGACCACCATGAAGGCATCGACGATGTAGCCCTGCCCCATCGCCGGACCGACGTTGGCAATCTGCGACAGCGCCAGTCCGCCCAGGCCGGCGACCCCCGAGCCGATGGCGAAGGCCAGGGTGTCGACGCGCGCGGTCGGCACGCCGACGCAGCCCGCCATTGGCCGATTCTGGGTGACGGCGCGCACGAACATGCCCAGCCGCGTCTTCTGCATCATCAGCCAGATCAGCACGAGCACGAAGGCGGCAAAGCCGAGGATGACGATGCGGTTGTAGGGCAGCACACCGCCACCGGCCAGCTCGATGCCGCCCGACATCCAGGACGGGTTGGCCAGCTCCAGGTTCTGCGGACCGAAGCTCACGCGCGCGGCCTGGATCAACACCAGCGACAACCCCCAGGTGGCGAGCAGGCTCTCCAGCGGACGGCCGTAGAGGTGGCGCAGCACCAGGCGCTCCATGACGATGCCGACGATCGCCGCCGCGAAGAAGGCGGCCGGGATCGCGGCCAGCACGTAGAAATCGAGGTAGTGCGGGAAGTGACTGCGGAACACGCCCTGCACGACGAAGGTGGCGTAGGCGCCGATCATCAGCAGTTCGCCATGCGCCATGTTGATGATGCCCATGACGCCATAGGTGATCGCCAGGCCGAGGGCGGCAAGCAGCAGGATGGACCCCAGGGACAGGCCCGAGAACACCGTCGCCACCATCTGTGCGGTGGCGATGCGGCGGTCGATGGCGCGGATCGATTCCTCGGCGGCCGCGCGCACCTCGGCGTCGGGCTCGACCCAGGTCGCGGCCGCGCCCTCGCCGCGCTTTTCCAGCAGCGCGGCGAGCATGTTCTTCACCGCGCCATCCGATGAGGCCGCCAGCGCCTGCGCCGCCTTCAGGCGCAGGGCCGGATCGGGCGAGGCGAGGTTGAGCTTGGCCGAGGCATACAGCAGCGCCTCGCGCACCGCATCATCGTCCTCGCGCTCGAGCGCACGCTCGATCACCGGCAGCAGGGTCTCGCCGGCGTTCTCGCGCAGCGTGTTCGCCGCGGCCAGGCGTTGCGCACGATCCGGCGAGGCCAGCGCCAGGGCCGCGCGCGCGGTGGCGATCGCGCGCCGGACGCGATTGTTCACGGTGATGCGGGTCGCGCTGGCGACCTCGGCATCGAGCACCGCATCGTCGACCAGGTCGCGCAGGCGCCCGTCCTCCACCAGCACCGCCCGCCCATCGAGCACGGCCAGCCGGCCAGCCTCGAGCGCGTCGAGCAGCGGGCCGGCCTCGCCGGCGCCGCTCACGCCAAGCGCCTCGATGGCGGCGATACGGGCCTGAAAATCGCCCGCCAGGCCCTGCACCAGCGCCGGCTCCAGCGCCGCCCGCGCCGGCGCCAGGGCGAGCAGGGCCCACAGCATGCTGGCCAGCAGCAGGTATCGTCTCGTCATTGCCGACATCATCCACTCCATGGATCAGGGGGCACACACCCCCTTGTCGTTACCGCACGCCGGACCGATGCCGATCCGTCCGCATCGATCCGGCGTGCGCGTTGCGAGGAGCTCAGAGGCCCTGCTTGCCTTCGTTGCCTTCGATGAAGGGGCTCCACGGCTGGGCGCGGATGGGTTCCTGGGTCTGCCACACGACGTCGAACTGGCCGTCGTCGCGCACCTCGCCGATCAGCACCGGCTTGTGCAGGTGGTGGTTGGTCTCGTCCATCTTGAGGGTGAAGCCCGACGGTGCCTTGAAGCTCTGGCCGCCCATGGCCGCGATCACCGCGTCCACGTCGGTGGTGCCGGCTTTCTCGACCGCCTGCTTCCACATGTGGAGGCCGACGTAGGTGGCCTCCATCGGGTCGTTGGTGACCACGGTGTCGGCGTTGGGCACGCCGTTCTTCTTCGCCCACGCGCGGTATTTCTCGATGAAGGCCTTGTTCTCGGCGTTGTCGACCGACATGAAGTAGTTCCACGCCGCCAGGTGGCCGACCAGCGGCTTGGTGTCGACGCCGCGCAGTTCTTCCTCGCCGACCGAGAACGCCACCACCGGCACGTCGGTCGCCTTCAGGCCGGCATTGCCCAGTTCCTTGTAGAAGGGCACGTTGGAGTCGCCGTTGATGGTCGACACCACGGCCGTCTTCTTGCCCTCGGCGGCGAACTGCTTGATGCGCGCGATGATGGTCTGATAGTCCGCATGGCCGAAGGGGGTGTAGTCCTCCATGATGTCCGCATCGCTCACGCCCTTGCTCTTGAGAAAGGCGCGCAGGATCTTGTTGGTCGTGCGCGGATACACGTAGTCGGTGCCGAGCAGCACGAAGCGCTTGGCGCCGCCACCTTCGTCGCTCATCAGGTACTCGACCGCCGGGATCGCCTGCTGGTTGGGTGCGGCGCCGGTGTAGAAGACGTTCTTCTCGAGCTCCTCGCCCTCGTACTGCACCGGATAGAAGAGCAGGCCGTTCAGCTCCTTGAACACCGGCAGCACCGACTTGCGCGACACCGAGGTCCAGCAGCCGAACACCGCCGCCACCTTGTCCTGCGCCAGCAGCTGGCGCGCGCGCTCGGCGAACAGCGGCCAGTTCGAAGCCGGGTCGACCACCACCGGCTCGAGCTGCTTGCCGAGCACGCCACCGGCGGCGTTGATCTCCTCGATGGTCATCAGCGCCACGTTCTTCAACGCGGTCTCCGAGATCGCCATCGTGCCCGACAGCGAATGCAGCACGCCGACCTTGATGGTGTCGGCAGCCTGGGCGCCGGCCGGCAGGCCGATGGCGGCGATGGAAGCGGACAGCGTGAGCGCCTTGACGAAATTGCGACGATTCATGGACGGACCCCTTTGAGTTTGAAGTAGCACAGCACAACGAAGCTCGTTGTCACTAGCCCGAGAGCAATTGCTGTGCCATGTGATCGAAAGGGGGCTTGGTGGACGCGATTGCGGCCGTCGCCGCCTTGAGTGCCGCGCGCTTGCACGCCTGCACCAGCCTGGAACGGATCGCATCGTCATGATGCACGGCAGGCCGCGAGGGCGAGCGCGGGGCCCGCTTTTGATGCAGTGCAGGACGGTCACCGCACCACGGCCGTGCATGCAGTGCCCGACACATCGCGCCACGCCGGTGCATCCGATCACGAAACGCGCCAAATTCCACATTGGGGCCCAGCGGCACTGACTACAATCGGCTTGGCGTTTTTCCCCGCGCGACGCCCGGCGCACGGTGCGCCGAGTCGGTAGCCGCATGCGAATGGGCACAAGGATCACGATGAGCGAGACCACAATCGAGCAGCAGGAATTCGACAGCCAGGCCGCCGAGAGCGCAAGCGACGACGCCGGGCACAAGGGCTTCAGCTTCGAGGACATGCGCCTGGCGGTCGGCGATCGCCTGCAGGTCGAGTGCCCGGCCGCCAGGGGCGTGAGCCGCAGCGTCGTGCGCGTGGTCGGCTACGTGGAGAACCTCAGCCTGATCGTCACCACCCCACAGGCGAGGGGACGGCGGATCGAACTGGTCGACAACGATCCGGTCATCGTGCGCGTGTTCTCGCGCCAGAGCGCCTTCGCCTTTCGCACCTCGGTGATGCGCGTGTGCCGACTGCCCTTCGACTACGTGCACCTGAGCTTCCCGACGCTGATCCAGGGCAGCGTGATCCGCAAGGCCACCCGGGTGCGCACCCGGCTTGCCGCCGAGGTCGGCCCCGACGCCGACGACCCGGCGATGCACCCGGGCACCCTGCTCAATCTCAGCGCCACCGGGGTGCTGCTGCACACGCGTACCTCCGTCGGCGACAAGGGCGGCACGGTGCGCCTGCGCTTCCGCTTCAAGCTGCACGACGTCGACGCCGAACTCACCGTTGCCGCCGACATCCGCAACGTCGAGCGCGAAGACGACCCGGACGGCGGGGCGGCCGACTACCACTACGGCCTCGACTTCCGCAATCTGCAGCCCAACGACCGCCTGATGATCAGGAGCTTCGTCTACCAGACCATCATCGAGCAGCCCCGCCACGTCCTGTAAGGCCGCCATGACCCGCCCCCGCATCCTGCTCACCCGCCGCTGGCCCGACGAGGTCGAGCGCGCGCTGTCGGCGCGCTTCGACACCACGCTCAACCTCGACGACCATCCGCTGTCGGCCGCCGAGCTGCAGCAGGCGCTGCGCGAGCACGACGCCGTGCTGCCCACCGTCTCGGACCGCCTCGACGCCCGCGTGCTGGCGGTGGCGTCGCCGCGCGCGCGCATCCTGGCGAACTACGGCGTGGGCTACAGCCACATCGACGTCGACGCCGCGCGCGCGGCCGGCCTCACCGTCACCAACACGCCCGGCGTGCTCACCGACTGCACCGCCGATCTCGCCCTCACCCTGATGCTGATGGTGGCGCGCCGCGCCGGCGAAGGCGAGCGCGAGCTGCGCGCCGGGCGCTGGCGCGGCTGGCGGCCGACCCACCTCGTCGGCTCCCGCCTCAGTGGCAAGACGCTGGGCATCATCGGCATGGGCCGCATCGGCCAGGCGGTGGCGATGCGCGCGCAGCACGGCTTCGGCATGAAGGTGGTGTTCCAGAATCGCAGCCGGCTCGGCCCCGCGCAGCTCGGCACGCTGCAGGCGACGCAGCTCGAGCGCGTCGAGGACGTGCTCGCGCAGGCCGACTTCGTGTCGCTGCACTGTCCGGGCGGCGGTGCCAACCGCCACCTGATCGACGCCTCGCGGCTGGCGGCGATGCAGCCGCACGCCTTCCTGATCAACACCGCCCGCGGCGACGTGGTGGACGAGCAGGCCCTGGTTGAGGCGCTGCAGGCCGGCCGCCTCGCGGGCGCCGGTCTCGACGTCTACGAGGCCGAGCCGCAGGTCCACCCCGGCCTGCTGGCGCTGGAGAACGTCGTGCTGCTGCCGCACCTGGGCAGCGCGACGGGCGAGACGCGGGTGGCCATGGGGATGCGCGTGGTGGACAACCTCATCGCCTTCTTCGACGGCCGCACGCCGCCCGACAAGGTGGCCTGAGCGCGCGCGCCGCGCCCCCTCAGAGCATCTTGCCGGGGTTGAGCAGGCCCTTGGGGTCAAGCGCCTGCTTGAGGCTGTGCATCAGCGCGATCTCGGCCGCGCTGCGCGAATACGCCAGCCACGGCCTCTTCAATAGGCCGATGCCGTGCTCGGCCGAGATCGAGCCGCCGTAGTCGCGTACCACCCCATACACCGCCTCCTCGATGCGCTCGAGGCTGCTGTGGTCCTGCGGTACCTTGCACACGACCACGTGCAGGTTGCCGTCGCCGACATGGCCGAAGAACAAGGCCTTCAACTGCGGCCAGTCACGCTCGAGGTTTGCGCGCACCCGCCGGGCGCAGTCGCCGATGTGGGCGACCGGCACTGAGACGTCGAAGTTGAGCGTGGGCGCGTAGTCGCGCAGCACCTCGGCAACGCCGTCGCGGATCGCCCAGAAGGCCTCGGCATCGGCCACCGACTGGGCGACGGCGGCGTCCAGGATCCAGCCGGCCTCGATCGCCTGCTCGAGCATGGCCTCGAAGCGCTGGGCATCGGTGTCGGGCTGACCGCAGTGCATATCGATCAGCACATACACCGGGTAGTCGCCCGCCAGCGGCGCGCGCAGGCGCCCGGCCTCGACCGCGGTCTGCAGGTAGTCGCGCCACATGATCTCGAAGGCGCTGACCTGGCCCGACAGGCTCTGCTGCGCGTGGCGCAGGAAGCGCAGCGCGGCGGCATAGTCCTCGAGCGCGACGATGGCGGTGCTGACCCCGCGCGGCAGCGGCTGCAGCTTGAAGACGATGCGCGTCACCACCCCGAGCAGGCCCTCGCTGCCGATGAACAGGTGCTTGAGGTCCATGCCGGCGTTGTTCTTCACCATCTGGTTCATCATGCTCAGCACGGTGCCGTCGGCCAGCACCACCTCCAGGCCCAGCACCAGGTCGCGCGTGTTGCCGTAGCGGATCACGCGGTTGCCGCCGGCGTTGGTGGCGACGTTGCCGCCGACCTGGCAGGAGCCGCGCGCGCCCAGATCCACCGCCAGCAGCGCGCCGGCCGCGCGGCAGGCCTCCTGCACGTTCTGCAGGATGGCGCCGGCCTCGACGGTCACCGTGCCGGAGTCGATATCGATGCACTCGATACGGTTCATGCGCTCGAGCGACACCACCACCTCGCCCGCCCCCGGCACCGCGCCGCCGCACAGCCCCGACAGCCCGCCCTGCGGCACCACCGCCTGCTCGTGGGCGTGGCAGATGGCGAGCATGCGCGACAGCTCGTCGCTGCTGCGCGGGCGCAGGATGGCGAGCGGCACGCCGCCGGCGACGCCGCTCCAGTCCTGCAGGTGGCGGGGGCTGGCGTCGCCGGCCAGCACCGCGTCGGCGCCAAAGGCCTCACGTAGCGCGAGGAGAACGGGAGGCTGGCTGGCGTCGGCGTCGGACATGGGGGCTCCTGGGGGGCGTGGATCGTGGCGGGATTCTAATCCAGCCCGCCCGTCAGTCCGCGACGCAGGGCCGATTGCGGCCACCCATGGGCGCAAGCCGCGGTGCTTGCCAATCGGCGTGGCGTCGGGTCTAATTACGGCCGTTAGCCTTCCGACGCGGGGACGACTCCGCCCGCTGCGCGCCCGCGCGGCGACGTCGGCGAACTGCGGGACGACCCGCTCGTCTGGTCCGGTGTCCGCTCGCCGGGCCGCAGGATTCGACCGTGTCAGCCAAACCCAAGCTTCGCTCCTTTCCGGATCGCCTGCGCCAGATCGCCCTGTTCGAGGTCGGTGGCCTGGTGCTCATCACCCCACCCTTCGCCTGGCTCAGCGGCGTGCCGCTCACCGAATCGATCGGCCTGCTCGCCCTGCTCGCGCTCATCGCGGCGATCTGGAACGGCAGCTACAACACCTGCTTCGACTGGTTCGAGGGCCGCCTCACCGGCCGCAGCGCCGACCGCCGCCCCTTCCGCCTGCGCTGCCTGCATGCGCTCGGCTTCGAGGGCGGGCTGCTGCTGCTGACCCTGCCGGTGATCATGTGGTGGACCGGGATGGGCTGGCTGGAGGCGCTGATCGCCGACATCGGGCTCGCCGTCACCTACACGGTCTATGCCCTGCTGTTCAACCTCGGCTACGACCGCCTCTTCCCCATCCAGCCGGCCGGTGCCCGCGACTGCGGGGCCGCGGAGCCGGTGCGTGCCGCCCTGCCCGCCGAGCGCTGACGTGGAGGCCGCGCTCGACCTGCGCGTCGCGGCGCTGACCGCCTTCAACACCTTCGGCCTGCCGGCGCACGCCGCGCGCCTGGTGCGCCTGCGCAGCCTCGAGCAGCTGCGTGCGCTGATGGCGGAAGACGGCTGGACACGAACGCCGCGCCTGGTGATTGGCGGCGGCAGCAACCTGGTGCTGCGCGGCGACGTCCCCGGCACCGTGATCAAGGTCGAGCTCGCTGGCCGCCGCCTGCTGCAAAGCACGGCCGATGCCTGGATCGTCGAGGCCGGCGCAGGCGAGGGCTGGCACGACTTCGTGCGCTGGACCCTGGAGCACGGCTGGCCGGGGCTGGAGAACCTGTCCCTGATCCCGGGCACGGTGGGCGCCGCACCGATCCAGAACATCGGCGCCTACGGCCTGGAACTCGCCGAGCGTTTCGCCGCGCTGGACGCGGTGGACCTCGCCACCGGCGCGGTGCGCGAGTTCGGGCCGGCGGACTGTGGCTTCGGCTACCGCGACAGCGTGTTCAAGCGCGAGGCCGGGCGCTGGCTGGTGACCGCGGTGCGCTTTCGCCTGCCCCGTCCCTGGCAGGCGGTCACCCGTTATGCGGACGTGGCGCAGGCCCTCGCCGCCGCCGGCATCGAAACTCCGAGCGCGCTCGACGTCTCCGATGCGGTGATCGCCATCCGTCGCCGCAAGCTGCCCGACCCCGCACAACTGGGCAATGCCGGCAGCTTCTTCAAGAATCCCGTGGTCGATCGCGAACGCTGTGCCGCCCTGCTCGCCGCGCACCCGGCGATGCCGCACTACCCCCAGGCCGACGGGCGCGAGAAGCTCGCCGCCGGCTGGCTGATCGAACAGGCGGGCTGGAAGGGGCGCGCGCTCGGCCCGGTGGGCTGCTACGCCAAGCAGGCTCTGGTGCTGGTCAATCTCGGCGGCGCGCGCGGCGCCGACGTCGAACGCATCGCGCAGGCCATCGCCGCCGACGTCGAGCAACGTTTCGCGGTGCAGCTCGAGCCCGAGCCCGTCTTCGTCTGAAGCCCCCTGGCGGCGGCCCGCGCCACGGGCGCACCGGGCAGGCCCCGCAAGGGGCTGGTACACTGCCGCGACCACAAGTAAACCGCCCGTCACGGCGACTGCGTCGACCCGACGCGGACAGCCGCAGCGGCCCTGCCCATGCTCCCCACCCTCCTCCCCATCGGCGCCCTGCTCTGCGGCATCGCCCTGTTGCTGCTCGGCTCCGGTCTGGTCAACACGGTCATCCCGCTGCGCGGCAGCCTGGAAGGCTTCTCGACCAACACCCTCGGCCTGATCGGCTCGACCTACTTCCTCGGCTTCTTCCTCGGCACCTTCGTCGCCCCGCAGCTGATCCGGCGCATGGGCCACATCCGCGCCTTCGCCTTCTTCGGCGCCACGGTGGCAAGCTGCATCCTGCTCCATGCCCTCATCGTCGATGCCTGGGTGTGGATGGCGCTGCGCGTGCTCACCGGCATGGGCCTGGTGGGCTTCTATGCCGTCATCGAGAGCTGGCTCAACGACCAGACCGCCCCCGAGCGCCGCGGCCAGGTCTTCGCCATCTACATGGTGGTCAACCTTGCCGCGCTGGCAGCCGCCCAACAGATGCTGCGCCTGGACACCCCGGCCGCCTTCACCCTGTTCGCGGTGGCGGCGATCTTCGTCTGCCTGTCCTTGCTGCCGGTGACCATGACGCGCTTTCCGCAGCCGCAGATCGGCGCCCGGCGGCGGCTGAACCTGCGCATGATCTGGCGCGCGGCGCCCGCGGCCTACGTCGGTGCGCTGTCATCCGGGCTGTCGATGGGGGCGTTCTGGAGCCTCACCCCGGTCTACGGCGAACGCATCGGCCTCGATGCGGCCGGCGTCGGCCTGCTGATGACCACCGCGATCGTGGGCGGCGCGCTGCTGCAATGGCCGATGGGACGCTTCTCGGACGCCGGCGACCGTCGCCTGGCGCTCGCCGTGGCGGCCATCGGCGCCACCGTGGCCGGAGTGGCAGTGGCCCTGCTCGGCCACATCGACTACGTGCCACTGGCCGGGCTGTTCCTGTTCGGCGGTGCGGCCTTCGCCGTCTATCCGATCGTGGTCGCGCACCTGGTCGACCACCTGCACCAGGACGAGATTCTCGCCGGCAACACCGGCGTGCTCTTTCTTCACGGTGTCGGCGCGGCCGCCGGCCCAGCCATCGCCGGTGCGCTGATGGGCGTGTTCGGAGCCATCGCCCTGCCGCTGCACCTGGGCCTGGCCTTCGTCCCGCTGGCGATCTTTGCCTTCGTGCAGTACCGCCGCACCCAGGACGAGATCGTCGATGAGCCTGCCCAGTTCACCGCGATGATGCGCACCTCCTCCACCGTGCTCGAGATGATGGCTCCCGAGGAGCCCGGCGCCGTCGCGGCGCACCCCGCCGAAGAGCCGGCGGCCGAGGCGGACGCCCCGCCGCCGCGCGAATCCGCCCCGCCGCCGCGCGAATCCGCCCTGCCGCCGCCCGAACCCGCTCCGCCGCGCCCGCCGCAGCCGGCGCCCCCACCGTCCCCGCCCTCCGCGATCGACCTCGGTGCCGAGCAGGAACTCAGCCCCGCGCCGCCGCTCACGCAGCCATCTTCTGCGCCCACCACAGGTACAGCGGAATCCCGACCAGCAGGTTGAAGGGGAAGGTGACCGCCAGCGCCGCCGCCACGCCCAGGGCCGGGTTGGCTTCGGGCACCGCGATGCGCATTGCGGTCGGCGCGGCGATGTAGGAGGCGCTGCCGGCGAGCGTCATCATCAGCACCGTGCCGCCCACGCCCAGCCCCATCAGTTGCGCCACCGCCCAGCCCCCCAGGGCCAGCACCGGCGGCAGTGCCAGGCCGCAGCCGACCAGGAAGAGGCCGGCCTTCTTCAGGTCGGGCAGGCGGTCGGCGGCGATCAGGCCCATCTCGAGCAGGAACAGGCACAGCGCGCCCTTGAACAGATCGACGAACAGCGGCGACATCGGCTCCAGCCCCTGCGGACCCGCCATCCAGCCGATCAGGATGCCGCCGCCGAGCAGCACCACGCTCTTGTTGGCGAACACCTCATGCACCAGCGCGCTGGTGGTGGAGCGCCCGTCCGCGCCCGGCTGACCGAGGCGGGCCATCAGCGTGGCGACGATCAGCGCCGGCGCCTCCATCAGCGCGGCGAGCAGGGCCAGATGGCCTTCGACCTCGATGCCACGGGCGCCGAGGATGGAGGCGCCGACGGCGAAGGTGACGATGCTGACCGAGCCGTAGTGCGCCGCCAGCGAGGCCGAGTCCGCGCGGCCGAAGCGCAGGCGAAAGAGCGGGAAGACGAACAGCGGGATCACCGCGCCAAGGCCGATCGCGAGCAGCGCATCGAGCCACAGCGTGGCGCTCTCCGAGCGCGCGATCTCCATGCCGCCCTTGAGGCCGATGGCCAGCAGCAGGTAGATGGACAGGGTCTCGAACACCGCCGAGGGCAGGCGCAGCCCGCTGCGCACCAGCGAGGCGACGGCGCCGAGGGCGAAGAAGAAGGGAACGGCATCGACCATTTGTTGTTTTCCGGTGAGTGGAGAGGCGAGCCGATTTTGCCGCAGCGCACACATGGATAAAAATCATATCTTTTTAGTTTTTTCATAGACTTTAATCTATGGTTTAACCCATGCGCCTCACCCTTCACCAGCTCCGCCTGCTGCTCGCCGTGTCGCGCGAGGGCGGCGTGACGCGCGCCGCCCAGCGCCTGCACCTGACCCAGCCCACGCTCTCGGCGCAGTTGCGCCAGTTGTCCGAGCAGGTCGGGCTGGCGCTGTTCGAGCGTGTCGGCCGCCGCCTGCACCTGACCGCGGCCGGCGAGGCGGTCGTCGCCAGCGCGCAAAGGGTCGAGCACGAACTCGAGGCCCTGGACGAGACCCTCGCCGGTCTGCGCGGCGACCTCGCCGGTCGCCTGCGGCTGGCGGTGGTGAGCACCGCCGAGACCTTCATCCCCCGCCTGCTGGGCGACTTCCGGCGCGAGCGGCCGGCGGTCGAGGTGTCACTGGTGGTGCTCAACCGCGACGCCGTGATCCGCCGCCTGGCCGACAACCTGGACGATCTCTACATCATGAGCCGGCCGCCGGAAGCCCCCGTGGTCGTCGCCACGCCCTTCCTCAACAACCCGCTGGTGGTGATCGCGCCGGCCGACCACGCCCTCGCCGGGCGCAGCGCGCTGCCGGTGGCGGCGCTGGCCGAGGAGGAGTTCGTGCTGCGCGAACCCGGCTCGGGCACGCGCCAGGCCACCGAGCACTTCTTTGCCGAACACGGACTGACGCTGCGGCCGCGGCTTGAGCTGGGCAGCAACGAGGCGGTCAGGCAGGCGGTGGCCGGTGGCCTGGGCTTGTCGGTGCTGTCGGCGCACGCGCTGGCGCATGCCGCCGACGAGGGCATCGCCGTGCTATCGGTGGTCGATACGCCGGTGTACTCGCAATGGCAGGTGGTCTACCCCGGCGGCAAGCGCCTCAGCCCCCTTGCGGCGGCCTTCCTGGGCTTCCTGCAGACACGGGCGCCGGAACTGAACCGAACGGCGCAGGCGCGTCTGTCGGCGGCACGGCGCTGACGCCCGGGCCCTCGATGCGGCCGACGCGCAGGCGCGCGGAGGCGGGCTCGGCAGCCGTCGGCTCGCCCGCCGGCGGCTTGCGCTGGGCCTCGCCCGCCGGCGGCGCGACCAGCGGCGGGTCCGGTTCGGGCGCCTCGGGCTCGTCGATCTCCACCGGCGGCGGGGTCTCGTCGCCTGCAGCGCCTGCTTCCTCATCCGGGCGACCCGCCTCGCCGCCCGCCAGGCCGCCCGCGGCCGCTTCGTCATCGGGCAGCCGGTCCGCCTCGGCCGGCGCGGGTTCGAGCGCCGGCGCCGCCGGCAGCGGCAGGTCGTCGAAGGGCCGGCAGGCCAGCGCCGAGTCGGCCTCCAGATGCGGCAGCAGCACCGGCCCCATCGACTTCAGGATCTGCACCGGCAGGGCCGAGGTGAAGCGGTAGGCCGCGGCATTGGGGCCGATGACATAGGCGGTGAGCGAGCCGAAGTGGCGCGGGCCGAGGTAGAAGACGAAGGTCGCGGTGCGGTTGAGCGCCAGCCCGGCACGGCCGCCGATGACGATGCGGTTGTCGCCGGTGCCGGTCTTGCCGCCGACGGTGAGCTCGGTGCCGTCGGCGAGGCGGAAGCTGTCGGCCAGCCGGCGCGCGGTGCCGCTCTCGACCACGTCGGACAGCGCGCCGCGCAGGGCGGCGGCGACCTCGGGCGGCATCACCTGCTCGCCCGCCGAGGGGCGTACCGCGAACGCGGTCTCGTAGGGCGTGTCGGTGGCGAAGCGCACGCGGTCGATGCGCCGGGTGGGCAGGCGCACGCCGTCGTTGACGATGATGCCCATCAGCTCGGCGAGCGCCGCCGGCCGGTCGCCCGAGCTGCCGAGCGCGGTCGCCAGCGAAGGCACCAGATGGCTGAAGGGGTAGCCCAGCCGCGCCCAGCGGCGGTGGATGTCGAGGAAGGCCTCGACCTCCAGCATGGTGAAGATGCGCACGTCCTGGGCGCTGCGCGAGCGCGTGCGGAACAGCCAGCGATACACCTCCTGGCGCTGCTCGGCGCTGGTGGCGACGGCGTCAGCGAAGCTGCCCTCGGGGTTCTGCAGGCGGTAGGCGACCAGCCACAGCTCGAGCGGATGCACGCGCGCGACATAGCCGCGGTCGGGCAGATCCCAGGCCTCGGGACCATGGCGCTCATAGAGCTGCGCGATGCGGCTCTCGGACAGGCGGGCGTCGCCGAGGCGGCGGCCGAGGAAGGTCGCGAGCGCATCCGGCGGCGCCTCCGGCTCGAGGTAGCGGAACACCGCGGCCAGGCGCTCGGCGCTCGGGCGCAGGCCGTCGAGCAGCATCGAGCGAATCTCCTCGGGCGCGCGTCCCTGGTACTTGCGCCAGAAGCGGCGCAGGAAGGTCTGGCCCTCGCGGTCGGCGAAGCGGGCAAGGTATTCGACGCGGCGCGGGTCCTCGTTGTCCTCGAGCAGGCGCGCGGTGCTGCCCGGCACCTGGTACATGGTGTGGCGCACGATCTCGCGCATCAGGCGCACGAAGGGCAGGTTGATCGAGGCCTGCAAGGCCTCGCGCAGCGTGGGCTCGCGCAGGTTGTCGCTGCTGTTGAAGTTGCCGAAGGTGTGGCGCCCGCCGCCGGTGAAGAAGCCCTCGCCCGGATTGGCCGAGAAGCGACGCTCGAGCGCGGCCTCGAGCATCGCCGGCAGGCTGCGGTCGGTGGCGGTGGCGAGATGGTCGATCGCCCAGCGCGTGAGGTTGTCCTGGCGGTCGACCTCGACGCGGCGCAGCGCCGGCACGTCCAGCGCTGCCAGACGGCCGTGCAGCTCGGCGACGATCTCCAGGTAGGTGGTGAGCACGCGCAGCTTGGCGGTGGAGCCGAGCTCGAGCTTGCTGCCCTCGTTGATGTCGAGCGGCTGGTCGGTGGTGTCGGTCTGCACGCGCACGCGGTTGCCGCCGGGCGTGCGTTCGACCAGGGTGAAGCTGTAGCGCACGGCGCCGAGCGTGGCGGGGTTGAGCATGCGGTCGGCGACCAGGCCCTGGCTGCGCGCGAAAGCGGGATCGGCAAGACGCCCGAGGTAGTCGCTCACCGCCTGCTGCAGGCCGGCGTGCAGCGTGGTGTCGACCTCGGCATCGAGCCGGTCCAGGCTGTACAGCGAAGTGCCGAGCATGCCGGCCAGGCGCGCGCGCACCGCGGTCGTGCCCTTGCCCGGATTGGCCGGACGCAGTGGCGGGTTGGCCTTCAGGTCGCGGTACACCAGCGGCTGCGCCAGCGCAGCGTCGCGCAGCGCCGGGCTGATGATGCCGCTCTCGGCGAGCAGGCGCAGATAGGCATCGGTGGTGCGGGTGAGCACTTCACGGCCGCGCGCCAGGTACCAGGACGGGCGGCGGTGGGCGATCATCAACGCCACCACCTGGCGCAGCGCCATACCCTGGGCCTGCAGCGTGTCGCGGTCGTCAAGGGCCTCGGGCGCGGACAGCAGCGCATTGACCCGCTCGAAATCGCTCGCGAACCACACCCACAGCCCGTCGCCGACACCATTGACCTCGCCGTGGCCGGGCGCGGCCGACAGCGGCACCGTATTCAGGTAGTCGAGCACCAGCTGGCGGCGCACCGGCAGGGTCTCCTCACCGTCGCGATAGGCGCGCACGCTGGCCGAAACCATCTGGCGCAGCTTCTCGCGCGCATCGTGGGTGATGCCGTCGGGCGAGTGGCGGTACTTCTCGATCTGGGTCGCCAGCGTGCTGCCGCCGGGGGCGTCGAGGTCTTCATTGACCATGCGGCCGAGCTGGCCGAGGGCGGCACGGGCAAAGCGCACCCAGTCCACCGCCGGATTCAGCAGCGGGCGCGATTCGTCCAGCAGGCCACGGTTCTCGATGAACAGCAACGCCTCGGCCACCACCGGCGGCACCGACTCGAAGTCGGCATAGCCGCGGTAGGGGTAGCGGAAGTCGTACAGCGTGTCGCTGCGGCAATCGAGCACATCCAGGCCGGCACGCGCCTTCTCGCGATAGGGCGGAAACAGGCCATGACCGACGTAATCGAGCAGGGCATCGTTGAAGCGGGTCTGCATCGTCAGCTCGAAGCCGCGCGCGCCGAGGCGCTCGATGAAGCGCGGCAGTTCGGTGTAGCCCAGGCGCTGATCGAAGGGGCCGTGGGTGGGGTACACGACGGCCGCGCTCGGCCCGGCGACCCGTTCGAAATCGAGCCGGGCGGCATAGCGCGCGATCTCGCGCGCCTGCAGCCGGGAGCTCTTGAGTTCATGCGAGATCAGCAATCCGCCGGCGACGAGCGCCACCAGCAACAGGACCAGGGTGAGGGCCGCGAGCAGGCGCCAGAAGCGGAACGGGCGGCGCGCAGGCGGCTGCGGGGGCCCCGGCTCGGGATGCGGAAGGTCGGTCGTCACGGACGGGCGGGGCGAAATCTCATGACGCTGATTATCCGCATTCTGGCGCGCAAAAATGACATTGTTGCAAGGGCGACACACCCACCCGCGGGCGCCCGCGCCCGTCCGACTAGGGGGTGATCGAGCCGCGCGCGGCGGAGGCGGCCAGCTCGGCGATCGCGGTCCCGCTGGGCGCCACCGCCGCCGAGATCTGCCGCCGCCAGGCGGCCGGCGGCATGCCGACCAGGCGCTTGAAGCTGCGCGAGAACGCCGCCTCGGACTCGTAGCCGACCTCCAGCGCCACCGCCGCCACCGTCAGGCGGGTCTCGCGCAGCAGGCGCGAGCCGAGCTGAATGCGCCAGCTCGCCAGGTAGTGCATCGGCGGCTGGCCGAGAAACTGCACGAAGCGCTCGTGCAGCGCCGAGCGCGACAGCCCGACCTGGCGCCCGAGCTCGTCGATCGTCCATCCACGGGCAGGGTCGGCATGCAGCAGCGCCAGCGCACGACCGACCTGGCGGTCGCGCAGTCCGGCCAGCCAGCCTCTGGCCTCGGCAGGGAGATCGTCGAGGTAGCGGCGCACGGTATCGACGAACATCATCTCCGCCAGGCGCTCGAGCACCGCATCGGCGCCAGCGCGGCGCTCGGCGGATTCGCACGCGGCCTGGTCGATGACGTGTGCCATCCAGCCCCCGGCGCGCGCCGCCGGCAGGTGCAGCAGGCGCGGCAAGGCGCTCACCAGCGGGTTGAAGGGGCGCAGATCGCAGCCGAGAAAGCCGCACACGAGCAGCGCATCGGCGTCCTCGCCGGGCTCGGCCGGCCCCGGCGCGGCGACCCCGTCGCGGTAAGTGAACGGGATCGGGCGTGGCGCGTTGCGGTTGGCGAACATCCATTCCGGCTCCAGGCGATCCCCCGCCAGGCCCGGTGCACTCGACATCACATGGGCATCGCCATGCGGCAGCACGACGATGTCGCCGGTCGCCAGGCGCAGCGGCACCTCGCCGCTGATCGCGGCCCAGCCGCTGCCGCGGGCCAGCATGTGGAAGGCCATGACATGCTCCGCACCAGGCATCACCGCAGCCGCAATCTCGCCGGCCGGCGGGGCCTCGGTTGCCCAGTTGCGCCAGCAGCTCACATAGAAGAAGACCGCCGCACGCAAGCGCACGGTGCCGAGCAGATCGGAAAGCGTATCGCGGCCCATGAGCCGGGACCTCCGCAAATCGCGGCAGTGCCTGGCGGCGCAATGGCGGACGCACGAGCAAGGCTGCCGGATTTCCAGTGAAGCACCGAATCCGCGCCGGCGAAAGAATGACGACGTCGGATGCAGTCAGCGCCGGCACGGGCCCGCAGAGGCCCATCCCCCAACCCCGGAGCAAGGAAACCCATCATGAACGCCCCTACCGAACTGCGCGCGGCCACCGCCGCCACCGCTGCCACCCCGGATCTCGCCGCCATCAAGCAACGCCAGCAGGCCACCTGGGCCAGCGGCGACTACGCGGTCATCGGCACCACCCTGCAGATCGTCGGCGAGAACCTCGCCGAAGCGGCAGACGTGCGCGCAGGCGAACGCGTGCTCGACGTCGCCGCCGGCAACGGCAACGCGACCCTCGCCGCGGCGCGCCGTTTTGCCGCCGTCACCTCGACCGACTACGTCGGCGCCCTGCTCGACAAGGCCGCTGGCCGCGCACGCGCCGAAGGCCTGGCGGTGCAGTTCCAGGTCGCCGACGTCGAGGCGCTGCCCTTCGCCGACGGCCAGTTCGACGCCGTGCTGTCGACCTTCGGTGCGATGTTCGCGCCCGATCACCGGCGCACCGCCAGCGAATTGCTGCGGGTCGTGCGCCCGGGTGGGCGCATCGGCCTCGCTGCATGGACCCCGGAGGGCTTCATCGGCCGCCTGTTCCGCACCCTCTCTGGCCATGTGCCGCCGCCGGCGGGGCTGACCTCGCCGGTGAAATGGGGTGACGAGCCCTACCTGGTGGAGCTCTTCGGCGCTCATGCCCGCGACATCCAGTGCAGTCGCCGCACCTTCAACTTCCGTTACCGCTCGGCCGCGCACTGGATCGACGTCTTCCGCAACTACTACGGCCCCACGCACAAGGCCTTCGCCGCGCTCGACGAAGCCGGCCAGGCCCGCCTGCAGGCCGACCTGCTGGCCTTGCTCGATTCGCTCAACATCGCTGGTGCGGGCTCGCTGGTGGTGCCCGGCGAATACCTGGAGGCGGTCATCACCCGCCATTGAGGGCAGCCCGCGACAAGGCTCTCGGCGCTGCCCCTGCGCCGCGGCCGCTCATCGGCCTCGCGGCGCTCGCCCCATCACGCGGCGAGCGCCGCGAGGGCCGCCCGCACCTCGATCGCGACCACGTCGGCGGCCAGTTCCGCGACGCGTTCGCCGGCCACGAACACGCCATTGCCGGCCACCTCGAACTCGCCGCCCTGCTTCAGGAAGGCGACCAGCGCACCCGCCTCACGCGGCGTGGCGAAGCCCGCGCTCACCAGCAGCGCATGCCCCTCGGCGTGGACGAGCTTGAAGTGGAAACGGCCGTCGGCCTCGCGATACTGCTTGAACTGCGGCTGGGCCGCGGCCCTGGGCTTGTCCGCCCTCGCCGGCCGGGCGACGTCGGTGAGCCTGCGCAGGCCCACCGCGTGGCGCAGCTCGCTCATGAAGGGGGTGGCGATCGCGCGCGCCTTGGCCGCGCCTTCGAGCAGGTGCTTCTCAATCTGCGCCGGCTCGGCGATCAGGGCCTCGTAGCGCTCGCGCATCGGTGCGACGGCGCGCTCGATGTGCTCGAACAAGGCCTGCTTGGCCTCGCCCCAGGCGATGCCCTCCTCGAAGGCGGTGCGCATCGCGCGCGCCTCCTCGGCGCTGGAGAAGGCCTGGAAGAGCTCGAACAGCGCCGAGCCGTCGGCATCCTTGGGCTCGCCTGGCGCCTTCGAGTCGGTGACGATGGAAAACACCAGCTTCTTCAGCTCGGCGCTGGGGGCGAACAGCGGGATGGTGTTGTCGTAGCTCTTGCTCATCTTGCGCCCGTCCAGCCCCGGCAGGGTCGCCACCGAGGCGTCGATCGCGGCCTCGGGCAGGACGAAGTGCTCGCCGTGGAGGTGGTTGAAGCTGCCGGCGATGTCGCGTGCCATCTCGATGTGCTGGATCTGGTCGCGCCCGACCGGCACCGAATGCGCCTTGAACATCAGGATATCGGCCGCCATCAGCACCGGATACATGTACAGGCCCATGTTGACGCCGGCATCGGCATCGACGCCGTCGGCGGTGTTCTTGTCCACCGCCGCCTTGTAGGCGTGGGCGCGGTTGAGCAGCCCCTTGCCGGCGATGCAGGTGAGCAGCCAGGTGAGCTCGGGGATCTCGGGGATGTCGGACTGGCGGTAGAACCACACGCGATCGGTGTCCAGCCCGGCGGCAAGCCAGGTGGCGGCGATTTCCAGCGTCGAGCGCTGCACGCGCAGCGGATCGGTGGTCTTGATCAGCGCATGGTAGTCGGCCAGGAAGTAGAAGCTCTCCACGCCCGGATGGCGGCTGGCGGCCACCGCCGGGCGGATCGCGCCAGCGTAGTTGCCGAGGTGGGGGGTGCCCGAGGTGGTGATCCCGGTGAGGACGCGCTGCACAGTCATGACTCGCTCCGGCTGAAACTGGACAAAGAGCGCGAGTTTAACGGCTCGGCGCCGCTTGCATAGGGCGGGGGGGTGGAGTGACGCATCTGCGGGCGCCGCGGCCGCCCGTGCCCGCCCCGTTCACTCTCGCCAGCGCAGCGACAGACTCGCACCGCCGCCCGGCACCAGCTCGACCCAGTGTTCCTGACGCACGCCTTCGTAGGTGGCGGTGATGCGGTAGTTGCCCGCCTCGGACACATCGATCTGAGCAATTGGGCCGCAGGAGACTTCAACGCTTTGGTTGCCCAGCGGATTGTCGACGCGGGTCTGCACATCGGTCAGATAGGCGCCGTCCTCGCTGGAAAACAGCAGGGTCAGCGCATGCATCGCCACTTCGGCGCGCATGCGCTGCGAGGCTTCGAGACCGATGCCGCCACAACGCAGGCTCAGGCTGCCGCCCCGCAGCTGCTCGACCTGCGCAGACACCGGCGCGGCCGCGACGACCAACAGCAGGCAGGCCCCTGCGATGCCCCGATTCAACCTCATTCTTGCTTGCCTCGTGGTAAGTGAACACCGTTTGCGGCTTCAGGCGCGATCTTCGCGCACTCCGGCGCTTCCTGCCAGCCACTGCGGCTGCCATTGCGCCAGGGGCAGGGGCTTGCCGAACAGATAGCCCTGAAAGCGCCGGCAGCCGTGGGCGTGCAGGAAGGCGCGCTGCTCGGCCGTCTCGACGCCCTCGGCGATCACCTCCAGGCCGAGCGAACGGCTCATGCCGAGGATGGCGAGCACGATGGTCTCGCTGCCGGCATCGCTGAGCATATCGCGCACGAAGGATTGGTCGATCTTGAGCTGGTCGAGCGGCAGGCGGCGCAGGTAGGACAGCGAGGAATAGCCGGTGCCGAAGTCGTCCAGCGCGAAGCGCACGCCCAGCGCGCGCAGCTGCGCCATGCGGTAGATGGTCTCGTCGATGTCGCCGAGGATGACGCTCTCGGTCAGTTCGAGCTTGAGCCCGGCCGGATCGAGCGCGTGACGCTCCACGCAGCCCAGCACCTGGGCGACGAAATCGGGTTGAAGGAACTGGCGCGCGCTGACATTGACCGCCACGCTCAGGCCGCGGGTGGCCGGCTCGGCCTGCCAGGCCGCCAGCTGACGCGAAGCCGTGTCGAGCACCCAGTTGCCCAGCGGCACGATGAGGCCGGTGTCCTCCGCCACCGGGATGAACTGCGCCGGCGACACCATGCCGCCCTCGGCCAGCGGCCAGCGCACCAGGGCTTCGGCCCCGACCACCTCACCCTGCTCATCGACCTGAGGCTGGAAATGAAGCTGGAGCGCCTCTGCCGCCAGCGCATCGCGCAAGCCGGCCTCCATCGCCGCATGGGCCTGGACCTGGGCCTGCATCTGCGGACTGAAGAAGCGGATCGTGTCGCGCCCTTCTTCCTTCGCCATGTAGAGCGCGACCTCGACCTGCTTGAGGAGGTTCTCCAGCGACCATTGGCGGCCCTGGAACAGGGTGATGCCGATGCTGAAGGTCATGTAGTGCGGGCGGCCGCTGTCGTCCAGATCTTCGTAGGGGGTCGACAGCGCAGCATGGATCTGGCGCGCGACCGCTTCGGCACGCACCAGCGCCTCGGCCTGGTTGCTGCCGAGACGCTCGACGATGACGGCGAAATCGTCGTCGCCCTGGCGGGCGAGCGTGTCCTCTTCGCGCAGCTGATGGCGCAGACGGCGGGCGACGGCCCGCAGCAGGCGATCCCCCGCGCCATGTCCCTGGGTGTCGTTGAGCTGCTTGAAGCGGTCGACGTCGAGCAGCAGCAACATGGCGCACTCACCGGTCTCGGCGCTCGACAGCAATGCCTGCTGCAGACGATCGCGCAACAGGGCGCGGTTGGGCAGCTCGGTCAGGGGGTCGTAGTAGGCGAGCCGATGCAGCATTGCTTCCGACTCGCGGCGCAGCGTGATGTCTTCCTTGACCGCCACATAGTGGGTGACGCGCCCGTCCGCACCCTTGATCGGCGCGATGGTTGCAGATTCCGTGTAGTGGCTGCCGTCCCTGCGCGTGTTGGTGAATTCGCCCCGCCACACCTCGCCGCGTGCGAGCGTCGCCCACAGCTGCTCGTAGGTCGCGCGCGGCGTGCGGCCAGTGTTGAGGATGTGCGGATTGCCGCCGATGAGCTCCTCGCGCGCATAGCCGGTGTTGCGCACGAAGGCGTCGTTGACATACTCGATGCGCCCGTCGGTGTCGGTGATGACGACGCTCTCCGGGCTTTGCTCGATCGCCATCGACAGCCGACTCAGCTCCTCGTCGCGGCGGATGAGCTCGGCATTGCGCCGCTCGAGATCGGCGGCCATGCGATCGACGCCCTCCTCCACCGCGCGCAGCTCGCGCACCGAGGTCGGCCTGCCCACCCGCGCCCCCGGCTCGCCACGGGCGATGCGCGCCAGCACCCCCTGCATCCCGAGCGCCCAGCGCTCGATGAAACTGCGGATGCAATAATGGGCCACCACCGCCGAAAACAGGCAGACCGACACCAGAACGAGGACGTGCGCCCAGAAAGCGCGATCGATTTCGGCCAGCGTCCTCCACAGCGGCGCGCCGATCGCCACCAGCAGCTCCTCACTCGCCAGGCTGACCGCCCTCACGCCGTACAGGCGGCCGCGCCCATCCAGATCCTTCGCCTCGGCGACCGGCCTGGGCAGTGCCAGGATGCGGCGGAAAGCCTCCATCTGCGACGCGGCCAGGGGCTGCCCCGCACCGTTGCCGACGGCCGGATGGCGCGCCAGCACCTGTGCGGAGGTGCTCAGCAGCGTCGCCTCCCAACCTTCGGGCAGGCGGTAACTGGCGGCAAGGCGGTCGAACCAATCGAGCGACAGCGCGGCAAACAGCACCGCGCGCAGTTCGCCATGCTCATCGCGCAAGGGATAGCCGAAGGTGATCGAGGCCTTGCCACTGAGACGGCCGACGAGGTAGTTGCCCGCCGTGACCCCGGTACCGCCCAGAGCCGCCTTGAACCATTCGCGGTCGGCGACACTGATACCGGCTCGCCCGGGTAAGCCGCTGCAGAAAAGCCGACCATCAGGCAGGACGGCGCCAAGATTGTGGAAATCGGTGAAGGTGGACAACAGGCGCTGAACAAGGCCATCGCAGTCGTCCGAGTCCAGGCTGCGCAGGTTGTCGGACCTCGCCATTACGCTGAGCACGTTGGCGACGCTGTGCAGCGTTCGGTCTTCCTCCTGCTGGGCCGCCACCAGCATCCGCACACTGTCATGCTCTGCGTCGCTGATCGCCTGGCTGCGTTGGCCAAGGTAATCGAGAACGGTCAAGGCGAGCACCGGCAGGACCGCAATCACGATCACGGCCCACAGCCTGAAGCTGAGCGAGGTCGAAGCAGTTGCGGCCATCGGGAGAAGCGCGGACGCGGTCGATTGGGAGGCCAAAGAGGCTGCCAGCATAATCGCGTTGGCCCCAATATGGGCAGTCTGGATGGCCGCGACTGCCAACTCCGACACGCGGATGCGCCGAAGCAGTCCCCCGGCGCCGGCTCAGGACGGGCGCGTGGCAGCGCGCCACAGCGGGCGCAGCGCCAGCAGGCCGAGCAGCGGACCGGGCAGCAGCAGCCAGGCCACGCGCTCGCCGATCAGGGGCCACAGCCGGGTCGCGAGCTCAATCGACACCATGCTGATGGCAAAGCCGATGGCATTCTGGAAGGCAAGTGCGCTGCCCACGATCTCGGGTGCGCAGGCGCGCGCCGACAGCGCCGAAAAGTGCGGCGAATCCGCCACCACGCTGGCGCCCCACACCAGCATCAGGAGCGCCAGCCACAGCGGCGGCAAGCTGACGGCAAGCGGATAGAGCGCGCAGCACAGCGCCGACACCACCAGCGCCACGGCCGCCACCCGCGCGCTGCCGAAGCGCCGGCTCAGCGCCCCACCCAGCACGCAGCCTGCGGCGCCGACCGCGATCACCGCGAAGGCCGGCCCCGACACGCCGCCGGCGGGCGCGGCCGCGAGCACGAGCAGCGGCACCAGCGTCCACATCGCATACAGCTCCCACATGTGGCCGAAGTAGCCGCCCGCGGCAGCGCGAAAGCGCGGCTCACGCAGCGCCATCAGCACCGCGCCGAGCCTGAGCCGCGGTGCATCAGGTCGTCGCTTCAGCTGCGGCCCGTCACCGAGGCGCAGGATCATGCCGGCTGCAATCAAGGCAAGGGCGGACGACACCAGGATCGTGGCCTGCCAGCCAAGGCCCGCGTCGAGCGCACGCACTCCGTGCGGCAGGGCAGTGCCGAGGGTGAGCATGCCGACCAGCCAGGCGAGCGCCGCGCCGGCCTGCTCCGGCACCCAGCTCACCACCAGCTTCATGCCGAGCGGATAGACGCCGGCGAGCGCCAGGCCGACGACGAAGCGCCACGCCAGGCCATCGGCCAGATCGCGCGCGAATAGCGCGAAACCGGCATTGGCCAGCGCGCCGAGCAGCGCGCAGCAGGCGAAGATGCGGCTCGCGGCGAAGCGGTCCGCCAGCCCGCTGAGGGCGAAGCCGAGCGTGCCGAGGATGAAGCCGAGCTGCACGGCATTGGTGAGGCGGCCGATGTCGGCCGCGCTCAAGCCCCAGGCGAGCATCAGGTCGGCGCCAGCGCTGTTGGCGGAGAACCACAGCGAGGTACCGAAGAGCTGGGCGAGGACGATGTGGGCGAGGGGCGAGGCGCGCATGGGCATGCAGTGTGCGATGCAAGCGCCGCCGCGCTCAAGCAGGGTCATCCCTCGCCCGCCGCGGGCGCGAGCGGCTGCGCCCGAAAAAAAGCCCGGTCGCTTGCGAGACCGGGCTTAAATCCACATCACGAGGAGAGTGGAGGAGACGGAACAGATCATACACGCGGGTTTTGTGCAATGCAACATGAGCGATTGCGAATTTTGCCTGGCGGAACAAAAAGTGTGCCGATGACTGCCCGCGGCCATATCCGCCCCCCGCGCCAGCGGCTAAGATTGCGCCTGCCTCACCACCCGCCAGTAGCCTGCATCGTGCCTCCCAGCCAGCCCGAACGTCCCCGCGTCCCCCTCATCACCGTGGGCCTGCGCCCCCACCCGAGCAGCCCGGACGCCGGCGCGCCCGCCAGTGGCCCGGTCGGACGCCTGCTGGCGACGATGTATGCCCCGCCGGAAGGTGGCGCGGTGTTCGAGTTCCGCCTCGAGGACAGCCGCCCCGGCCGCCTGGCGATTCCCGCCGCGCGCACGCCCGGACCCGCCGATGAGTTGTGGAAGCACACCTGCTTCGAGGTCTTCCTCGGCGTGCCCGGCGAATCCCAGTACCGCGAGTACAACTTCTCCCCCAGCGGGCAGTGGGCGGTGTATGCCTTTCGCGCCTGGCGCGAGCGCGTCGCGGACTTCGTGCCCGCGGCCTCGCCCGAGCTGCGCGTCGAGCCGACCCGGGACGGGCTGCTGCTCGAGGCCTACGTGCCGGCGGCCCTGCTGCCGGTGGTGCCGCCGGGCACCGACCTGCAGGTCAACCTCGCCGCCGTCATCGAGCGCAAGGATGGCCGGCACGAATACTGGGCGCTGCGCCATGTCGCCGCCCAGCCCGATTTCCACGCCCGCGAGACCTTCGTGCTCGCCCTCACCACTGCGCCCCGCGCAGTCGCCTGAGCCTGCCTCTGCCGCCATGCCTGACGCCATCCAGTTCGGCCTCGACCGCCTGCTCGCCGACGCCACGCTGCGCCGCCCGCTCGTCGGGCGCCGCAGCGCCCTGCTCGCCCACCCCGCCTCGGTGACGCGTACGCTGACGCACTCGCTCGACGCCCTCGCCGCCCTGCCCGACCTCCGCCTGTCGGCCGCCTTCGGGCCGCAGCACGGCCTGCGCGGCGACAAGCAGGACAACATGGTCGAGTCGGCCGATTACATCGACCCGCTGCACCGCATTCCGGTGTTCAGCCTGTACGGCGAGGTGCGCCGGCCGACTGCGGCGATGATGGAGACATTCGATGTGCTGCTGGTCGACCTGCAGGACCTCGGCTGTCGCATCTACACCTTCATCACCACGCTGCGCTACGTGCTCGAGGAAGCCGCCCGCCACGGCAAGGCGGTGTGGGTGCTCGACCGCCCCAATCCGGCCGGCCGGCCGGTCGAGGGCACGACGCTGCGCCCCGGCTGGGAGAGCTTCGTCGGCGCCGGCCCGCTGCCGATGCGCCATGGCCTGACGATGGGCGAGCTCGCCGCCTGGTTCATCGCCACCCTCAAGCTCGACGTCGACTGCCAGGTCGTCACCATGCAGGGCTGGCAGCCCGATGCCGCGCCGGGCCACGGCTGGCCGCTGGGCGTGCGCAGCTGGATCAACCCCAGCCCCAACGCGCCCAACCTGTCGATGGCGCGCTGCTATGCCGGCACCGTGATGCTCGAGGGCACGACCCTGTCCGAAGGCCGCGGCACCACCCGCCCGCTGGAGCTGTTCGGCGCCCCCGGGCTCGACGCGCGCGCCCTGATCGCCGAGATGCACGCGCTGGCCCCCGACTGGCTGCGCGGCTGCGCGCTGCGCGAGTGCTGGTTCGAGCCAACCTTCCACAAGCATGCCGGCCGGCTGTGCAGCGGCGTGCAGATCCACGTCGAGGACCCGACCCACTACGACCACGCCGCCTTTCGCCCGTGGCGCCTGCAGGCCCTCGCCTTCAAGGCCCTTCGCCGCCTGCAGCCCGACTACCCGCTGTGGCGCGACTTCGGCTACGAGTACGAGTTCGAGCGCCGCGCGATCGACCTCATCAACGGCTCGCCGCTGCTGCGCGAGTGGGTGGACGACCCGGCCGCGAGCCCGGCAGACCTCGACGTGCTCGCCTGTCCGGACGAAGCGGCCTGGGTCGAGGCCCGCCGCCCCTTCCTGCGCTACCCGGGCTGAAGCGCGCGCCTGCGCGGCGCCGCGGGGCGGGCGCGGCCTGCGCCTGAGCGCAGGCAAGCGCACGCCGCAGCGTGAACTAGAATGGATGTGCCAGCCCCTGTCGCGACCGTCTCGAGACCCGTAGCAGCTGGCTGCCCGCCCTGTTCCACTTCCCGCCTTCGCCTCCCGCCCGAGGAGATCGACATGCGCCGCCTGCCTGCCGCACGCCCCCTGGCCGCCGCCCTCGCCGCCTTGTTAATGCTGTCGGCAAGCGGCTGCGAGAACATGCAGAAGCGCGACGTGGGAACCGCGATCGGCGGCATCTTCGGCGGCCTCATCGGCTACAAACTCGGCAATGACAGCACCGGCGGCGCCGTGATCGGCGCCCTGATCGGCGGCGCGGTGGGGCGCATGATCGGCCAGTACATGGACGATGCCGACCGCAAGCGGCTCGCCGAGACGATCCAGACCGCGCCGCGCGGACAGACGGTGAGCTGGCACAACGAGGACAGCGGGCGAGACTTCGCGGTGACGCCGACCTCGGACTTTTACGCCGACGCCGGCAAGGAGTGCCGCCGCTTCGACCAGGTCGTCTATGTGGATGGCCGGCGCGAGGTCATGGAGGGCACCGCCTGCCGCACGCCGGGCAGCGACGCCTTCGACTTCAGCGGCCAGTCCGCCTGAACCCTCGACCGCCCCACGGGGAGACGCCAGATGAAGCCCGCCCGCGCGTACCGCAGTCTGTGCCTGGCCCTCGGCCTCGCGCTGGCCACGCTGCCGCCCATGACAAGGGCGCAAGACCTCGACCCGGTGCCCGGGCGGCTCGGCACCCCGCCGGCCATCACAGCCGCCCCCACGCTTCTCGCGCAGACCCGCGATGCTCCACCCAACCAGTCCTATGACGACGCGGGCGGCGGCAATTACGGCGGCGGCGATGGCGGCGACTACGGCGGCGATGACCGTCGCCCGGCGGGCGGCAGCCGAAACTGGCTGATCCCGGCGATCGTCGTCGGTGCGGCAGCGCTGTTTGCGATCGGCAAGACCCTGGCGCAGGAAAAGACCGAGACGCGCGACGAGTCCGCCGGCACGCGCGAGCTGCTGCGCGACGGCCCGCAGCTCGCCCCCCAGTTCAACGCCAGCGCCTTCGGTGTGCGCGGGCTGGTGCGCGGCGGCTGGCCGGTGGTGGTCGATTACGCCCAGCAGCGCCCCGGGCGGGTGCTGCTGCGCATCGCGATCCCGGGCGCCGAGACCGTCAGCTACCGCCTCGACCAGTTCGGTCTCGGCCGTCATGTGCTGCGCTTCGAGCTGCCACCCTTCCTCGGCGACAGCCTCAGGCCGGCGGTGATCGCGCTCACCGCTGCCGACCTCGAAACCGGGCAGCAGACGATCGACGGCTTCAACGTCCATGGCCTGGGCATCGGCCCGCGCGCGGTGGGTTCGGTGGCGGTCGACCGGCTCGAGTTCGACCCCGGCCTGATGCGCCCGGCACGCGGCGACACCGCCCGCTACGCCTTCCATTCGCGCTCCGATTTCGACCACGCCGCGGTCGAGTTCATGCAGGTGTCACAAAGCCCGGACGGTGTGCGCAAGCGCTACGTCAAGGGCGAGCGCATCGGCCCGGTGCAGCGCGACAGCCGCGTCGAGAGCCTGCCGGCGCAGCGCTGGGACGGCCGTGACGAGCGCGCGCAGCCCTCTGCGGGCCGCCACCAGTTGCAGGTGCGGGTGTGGGACGAGGGCGGCGACTGGGTCGGCGCCTGGTCGGAGTCGGTCGTGCTGGTGCAGTGAAGCGCGCTGGACGGGCCCCCGCCACGGCCGCGCCGCCGCAGGGGCATGGCCGCAAGCGCTCCGTCATGGGCTGCAGGCGGCGCTTGCCGCGCGTTGCGCCCTGCGCATGCGTTCACACCAATCCGCACCCGCCAGGGTGCGAATCGCGCCCTGTTCATCCATCGTCGTCGCATTCCCGAGCGCAAGCCACTGCGCCACGCCGGCGCTGCCGATGTCGGCCAGCGGCCAGCGCCAGCGCCGCGCCTGCAATTCGTCCGCGGCAAGCAGCCCACCATCGACCGCGCCATGCTCGGGAAACAGCACGTCCGAGCGCAGCACGGCGCTGAGCGGGCGGCCGCCATCCGCATCCCACAGCCGCACGCTGCTGTTGCCCCACAGCACGACGCGACCGTCGCCAAGGAGCGCACCGCCGCGCGCGCCCTCGTCGAGCGCGAGCGGCGGCGACAGGCGGTCACCGGGGCCGAGGCGGCGCACCAGCGGGCCCGCTGCAAGCAGCCACTGCTCGCCCTGCGCGTGCAGTAACTGGTAGCCGTGCAGGCCGAGCGCATCGAGCCGCGCCTTTAGCGCCGCATCGGGCGCCTGCGGCCGCGGCAGGGCTGCTGCCCCGCCCGGCGCCGCGGGCGCAGTGGCTTCTAGCGCCGGCTGCCGCCGCCACAGGCGCACGCTGCCGTCGTCCGCCCAGCTCAGGATCGCGCCGCCGCTGTCGCCGCGCGCAACACCGCTTCCATCATCGAGTCCATCGTCGAATGTGCGATCGAAAGCATCCTCGAACACGGCGCCGATGACGCGACCGACGTGCTGCAGCGGCAGGCTCAGCGGTGTCAGCGTGCCGGCGTCCCACAACCGTGCCCCCGCCACCCGGCTCCAGGCCAGCACCCGGGTGCCATCGGCATTGGCCACGGCCAGCACCGGCGCCTCGTCGCGATGATGGCGGCCGCGCGCGGCCAGCTCGCCCAGCGCCAGGTCCCACACCTCGAGCCAGCCATCGGCGCCCGCGGTCAGCAGCCTGCCCGCCCCCGGCAGCAGCAGCACGCGCGACAGGCTGCCCTCGCGATCGAGCGGATGCTCGAAGCGCGGCATGCCATCGACCGCCTGCCACACGCGCACACGCCCGCGACCGGCACTCCACGACACCACCAGACCCGCATCGGCATCGAAGCGCACGCCGTCGATCAGCTCGGGCGAGCTCCAGCGCGCACTCACCCTGCCCTCGGCGAGGTCGTGGCGCAGCAGGCTGGTGTCGCAGAAACTGATCGCGCTGCGGCCGTCGGCGGCGAGCTCCACCCCGCGCGGCGCACACCCGCCCTGCCACTCGGCCGCCACCCCCGCGGCGTCCACGCGCCAGAACTGTCCGGCCGCCGTCCACGCCAGCAGACCACCGCCATCGACAAAGGCGGCGCCAGCGATGGCGCGGCCCCCAAGCGCATGGCGCGCGGGCGTGCCAGCGGGCAGGGTCCACAGGCGCACGCCGTCACCGCCCCAGCCCGCAAGCTGCCCGCCCTCGCGGTCGACGGCCATGCGCGCCACCCCGCCCTGGGCGAGCGCGCGCGCCGGCGCCTCGCCGCCCCACAGCCACACACCGCCCGCCGCGTCGCGGGTCAGCACTTCGCCCCCGCCCAGCACAAGGCTCTCCACCACCACATCCGGGTGGTCGTGGCGAGCCCGCAGGCGGCCGTCGGCGAGCCCGTGCAGCCAGGCCTCGCGGCCGCGCCAGGCCAACACCACGCGCGCGCGGGAAGCTGCCCCTTGCGCGTCGGCTCCCTCGCGCTCGCCCGCACCAGCGCGGCCGGCTGTCCCCACTCGCACGCCATCCGGCGCAGCCGGCAGGGCTATCTCGCCCGTCAGCTCGACGCCGCCGGCGAGCTGACCGATTGCAATGAGGGCGTTGTCGCGCGCCACCCCCGCGCCGCCGAGGTCGGCCGCGCGCGCGAGGTAGTGGGCCGCACGCAAGGCGTCGTCGCCGGCGTCGCGTGCCGACAGCGCCCCGCTCCAGTAGCTGTCGATGCGTTGACGCGCGGCCTCGCGCTGCTGCTGCCAGAATCCGGCGCCGAGCGCGGCCGAGGCCAGCAGCAGCACCGCCAGCCCGGCGCGCGCGCCCACCTGGCGCCGGCGTAGCCGTCGCACCGCGGCGGCACTTGCGTCGATGTAACGGTGCAGGGTCTCGCCCAGCTCGTCGGCGCGCTCGGCCCGCCAGCGCTGCGCCTCGACGAGCGGTCCGCCACGCAGCAGCAGGCCGGCGTCGTCGGCCGCACGCTGCCAGGCCTCGGCTGCCGGCAGCGCGTGCTGGCGCCAGAGCAGGAACACACGGTCCTCGTCGAGCCAGCGGCGCAGCAGATCCCAGGCGCGGAACAAGGCCTCGTGGGCCACCTCCAGCATGCGTGCCCCACCCTCGTCCCGGCCAGCCACCAGCAGGCGGGCGGCGACGAGGGCCTCGAGCAGCGGGTGCGCGGCGGCGGGCAGATCCTGCCAGCGCGCCGCGCGGCGCGTGTAGCCGCCCTCGGGTTCGACCCGCACCAGCTGGCGAAAGGCACGGCGCAGCGCACCGAGCGCCTCGTCGCCAGGCGCGAGGGCACCGAGCACCGCCTCGGCTTCGTGGCGGATCGCGCCCTCCAGGCCGCCGAAGCGCTCACGGTACTCGTCGAGCGTGATGCGGCGGTCATCGCCGAAATCGCGCCACAGCCGGTTCAGCGTGAACGCGAGCAGCGGTAGCGCGTCGGGGCGGCCGGTGTCGTGCGCCAGCGCCTCGACCAGCCCCTCCTCCAGTTCGAGCCCGGCAACGCGCGCCGGACCGCTGATGATCTCGGCGAAATGGCTGGCGTCCATCGGCGCCAGCGGCTGCTGGCGGAAGGGCAGCGCCCCCCATAGCGGCAGGGCCTGCAAGGCAGCCAGGTAGTCCGCACGCAGGGTCGCGAGGCAGTAGAGCTCGCCGCTCTCGGGCGCGAGCGCCACGCGCAGGGCCTGCACGAAGCGCGCCGCGGCCTCGGGCTCGCTGGTGGTGAGGAGCTCCTCGAGCTGGTCGAGCACCAGCAACACCGCCGGCCGCTCCGGCTCGGCGGCGAAGGCTGACGCCAGCGCCTCCCCGAGCGCGGCCGGGGCACTGGCGGGCGCGGGCCGCTCCTGCGGCAGCAGGCGGGCGAGCTCCTCATCGGGCCGGCGCAGCGGTCGCATCGGTCCGAGCACGCGCCACTCCGCCATGCGCGCGATGCGCGGCAACACGCCCGCGCGCACCAGCGAGGACTTGCCGCTGCCCGAAGCGCCCACCACCACCAGCAGGCGCTCACCGCCGTAGCGGCGCATCTGCGCCAGGGTGTCGAGGCAGCGGCGCTGCTCCTGATCGCGGCCGAAATACACCGCGGCGTCGGCCGCCTGGAAGGGTGCGAGGCCGGGATAGGGCGCGCGCCCACTCTCCCACGCGAAGCTGTCGGCCGGGTCCAGGCCGGCGCTGCGCATGCCGCGCCACAGGCGCGCGTAGCCTTCCTCGGCGTCGGCGCGCAGATCGACCACCTGGGTGTCGAGCAGCAGCGGGCGCAGGCTGCACTCGTCGATCACCACCGGGAACAGCCGCTTGCCGAGCGCACGCGCATGGGTGATCTCGGCGAAGCACCAGTCCGACGCCATCGAGTGCGTGCTGCACAGCACCACCACGCCGCTGCAGGTGCGCAGCCGGGCATAGATCTCGCGCTCCCAGTCGCGGCCGGCGGGAATGCCGTCCGCGGGATCGAAATCGAGAAACAGTGACTGGTAGCCCTGCTCGCGCAGCCGCGCAGCCATCGCCTCTGCCGCCAGGCGGTCGCGACTGCTGTGGCTGATGAAGATCCCTGACACCGCTGCCCTCCGACACGCCCCTCACCCGGCATGCAGCATGCACCCGCGGCCACCGGGCGCCAAGCCCCGCCTGCGGCGTTCAGGCCACCAGGGCGCGCGCCTCGCCCAGCGCCGCATCGAGGTCGCTGCGCAGCAGCGCCGCCGGCAGGTGCGGGGCGCGCAGGCGCATCAGCTCGGCCTGGATCGCCGGCGGCACGACGATGAAGACCGCGATCGACTGCGCCTTCAGGCGCTCGACCATCTCCTCGAGGGCGAACTGCGCCGACAGGTCCATGAAAGGCACGCGGCTGCAGTCGAACACCGCCACCCGCGTGCCGATCACCTGATCGACGCGGTCGAGCAGCTGGCTGGTCGAGCCGAAGAAGAAGGGGCCGCCGACCTCGATCACGCGTACCCCGCTGTCCATGTCCGCCTCGCTCTGGCTCACGCCGCCCGCCGCGCCTGCCTCGCCGGCCGCCGCACGCGGCAGCGGCCACACGCGAAAGCGTGCCTGGCCGACGAGCCGATGGATGATCAGCCCCATCGACAGCATCACCCCCGCCCCGACCGCGACGATCAGGTCGACCAGCACGGTGAGCAGGAACACCGCCGCCATCACCGCGACGTCGGCGCGCGGCGCGCCACGGACCAGCTTGAGCAGGCGGTAGTCGAGGATATCGACGCCGACCTTGATCAGGATGCCGGCCAGCACCGCGAGCGGGATCTGACTCGCCATCGGCCCGGCGCCGAGCAGCAGCGCGAGCAGGAACAGCGCATGGACCACGCCCGACGGCCGCCCCCGCCCGCCCGATTTGATGTTGACCACGGTGCGCATGGTCGCGCCCGCCCCGGGCAGGCCGCCGACGAAGGCGCACAGCATGTTGCCGATGCCCTGGCCGATCAGCTCGCGATTGGAGTCGTGGCGGGTGCGCGTCACCGAGTCGGCCACCAGCGAGGTCAGCAGGCTGTCGATGCTGCCGAGCATGCCCAGGGTGATGCCGAGCACCAGCAGCGTGGTCCACATCTCCAGCGAAACGCTCGGCAGCGTCAGCTCGGGCAGTCCGCTCGGGATCTGGCCGATCACCGGCACTTCGAAGCCGGCCAGCGCCGACAGCGCGGTCATCGCCAGCAGGGCGACGAGCGGTGCCGGCACGACGCGGCTGATGCTCATCGGCGTGCGGAACACGATCACCAGGGTCAGGAAGCCGAGCAGGACCGCCTCGCCGTTGATCGCGCGCAGCGCAGCGGGCAGCGCGATGATCGCCGCCAGCGGCGAGGACGCCGGCGGCGCGCCCAGCAGCGGCGCGCACTGCAGGGCGATGATGATGATGCCGATGCCACTCATGAAGCCCGACACCACCGGATAGGGAATGAAGCGTACCAGGCCGCCCGCGCGCAGCAGGCCGAGGCCGATCTGCACCAGCCCGCCAATGACGACCGCCCCCATGGCCAGGCCGAGGTCGCCGCCGACGGCGATCAGCGCCGCGGCAAACACCACGGTCATCGGCCCGGTCGGCCCCGAGATCTGCATCCGGGTGCCGCCCAGCAGCGCCGCCGCCAGGCCGAGCACGATGGCACCGTACAGCCCGGCCGCCGCGCCCGCACCGGAGGCCACGCCGAAGGCGAGCGCCAGAGGCAGGGCGACGACGCCGGCGGTCAGGCCGCCGAAAGAATCCCCCCGCAGGCGCGCAAGCGAATAGGGCCGCTCGTCCATCGACACTCCCGTGCTGGACATTCGGCCGGGCGGGTTTGGCCGATTCTGAGGGTGCTGTCTCCCCCGCCGTGTTGTGTCGCAAAGATGTGGCAAAAGCGCGGCCGACGCAAGCGCGGCCACGCCTCGGGTGCCATCTTCCCGTAGCATTACGGCGACCGCGCGTCGGGCCGACCGCCGCGTCCGCCTTCCACCCCACGCCGCGCAGGCCTGCGCGCCCCGCCACGACGGAGAATTCGATCGATGATCAAGCACGGCCTCCAGATCTTCGCCTGTAACGCCAGCCGCGAGCTGGCCTGCGACATCAGCCAGCGCCTGGGCATGCGTCCGGGGCAGCTCGACATCTCGCGCTTCTCCAACGACAACCTGCGCGTGCAGGTGCAGGAGAACGTGCGCGAGCGCGACGTCTTCGTGCTGCAGTCCTTCACCCAGCCGGTGAGCGAGCACATCATGGAGCTGCTGATCACCCTCGATGCGCTGCGCAGTGCCTCGGCGCAGCGCATCACCGCGGTGATTCCCTATTACTCCTATGCCCGCTCGGACAAGAAGGACGCGCCACGGATCTCGATCACCGGCAGGCTGATCGCCGACTTGCTGCGCACCGCCGGCGCCGACCGCGTGCTGACGATGGACCTGCACGCCGACCAGGTCCATGGCTTCTTCAGCGTGCCGGTCGACCATCTGACCGCCGTGTCGCTGATCGCCGAGCACTTCCGCAACCACTACGACCTGTCGAACATGGTCGCGGTCGCCACCGACGCGGGCGGCGCCAAGCGCACCGGGCGCTTCTCGGAGAAGCTCGGCATCCCGATGGCCATCATCGACAAGCGCCGGGTGTCGGACACCGCGGTCAAGCAGGGCCATGTGGTGGGTGAGGTCGCTGGGCGCGACGTGGTCATCTTCGAGGACGAGATCGCCACCGGCGGCACCCTCGTGTCCTCGGTGGACACGCTGCGCGCGGCCGGCGCCAAGAGCGTGCATGCAGCGGCGACCCACGGCGTGCTGTGCGGGCCGGCGATCGAACGCCTGGGTGCGGCGGCGATCGACTCCATCGTCGTCACCAACACGGTGAGCGTGCCGGCCGAAAGGCGCCTCGACAAGCTGACCGTGCTCAACGTGGCGCCGCTGTTTGCCGCCGCCATCGAGCGCATCCACAGCGGTCAGAGCGTGGGCGCGCTGTTCGAGTGATGACGCGCGCCCGGCTCTTCAGTTGCCCGGGCGCAGCGATACCATCCAGTAGGTCACGCCCAGCGCCAGCACGATGACGCCGATCGCGAAGAGGTACATCGGCTCGAGCGTACTCAGGTCGAGCACGATCACCTTGCGCGCGATCGCCATCAGCGCGGTCGCGATGACGAGCTTGACGTGGATGACGTCGTCACGCAGGTAGAGGGTGATGTTGACGAAGATCTCGATCGCGATCAGCACCGCCAGAAAGGCGGCGAACACGACGAAGATGTCGTTGAGGTCGAGCAGCAGGAAGGGCGGGGTCGACAGCTTCTCGTACAGCACCAGCACGACGTCGGCGACCGTCCACAGAATCACCGCCACCATCAGCACGGCAAGCACGCGGATCGCCTGGCGGATGACCCAGTGCAGGCGATCGATCAGGGGGTCGTCGACGCGCTCGCCGAGATGATTGTCGTGATCCGCAGAATGTGTGCTCTTCGCCCTATCCATGTCGGCCTCCCGGGCCCTGGCATTGCCGGAGGGTCCGGGCCGCCGCGCCGTGCGGCGTCCCGGACCCGTCCATTCAGTTCAGCCTGGCGGGTGCGCCGCGCATGCTCCACTTTTCCAGCGCACGCGCCAGCACCTCGACCTCGGCGGCCGTTTCCACCCCGTCGGCGCTTACGATGTCCTGCATGGCGCGCAGCAGCGCCTGCTGCAGCGCGGGCTCGGCGATATCCTCGAGGATCTGGTCCAGCACCTCGTCGGCAAGCTTCAGGCGCATGCCGTCCATGTAGTGGGCACCGAGCAGCAGGTCGTCGCAGTACTCGCGCAGGATGCGCTCGAACTCCACGCTGCCGATACCCAGCCGGCGGGCAAGGTCGGTGTGCATCAGGGTGTCGAGCTCGGTGTGGTCGAGGCCACCGTCGGCCAGCACGGTGAGGGCAAGGATGCGGGCGGCGGCAGGGGTGCTGTCGGTGTCGTAGTGGCGCATGATGCTGTCTCCTTCTTGTGTCGGGATGGCTGCAAGGCCCGGGTCAGCCGGGTTGGGAGACCCCGACGGCGCTGCAGACAGCTGCAGACTAAAGGAGAACAGTTCTCATAAAAAGTCGATTAGTGTTAGTCATTGAATCGCTTTTTTCGACGGAACGAGGCCAGCGCGATGATGACTGAACTCAACTACAAGCACTTGCGCTACTTCTGGACGGTGGCGCGGGTGGGCACGATTGCCGAGGCGGGCCGGGTGTTGAACCTGGCGCCCCATTCGATCAGCGCCCAGCTCGCCACCTTCGAGGCGGCGCTCGGCGTCAGCCTCTTTCGCCGGGTCGGCCGCCGGCTGGCGCTGACCGAGGCGGGCGAACGCATCCTCGGCCATGCGGAGCAGATTTTTGCGCTTGGCGACCAGATCGCGGACGTGCTGCGCGACGACAGCCTGCGGCGCAGCCTGCCCTTTCGCATCGGTTTCCCCGACTCGATGCCCAAGTCGGTCGTCCATCGCCTGATCGAGCCGGCCCTGCACGTTGAGCGCCCGGGCCGCCTGGTATGCCGCGAGGCACCGCTCGCGGAACTGCTCGCCGAGCTCGCGGTGCATCGGCTCGATCTCGTGATCGCCGACCGACCGATCCCGCCCAATGTCAGCGTGCGCGGCCACAGCACCCTGCTCAGTGAGAGTTCGCTGACGGTGTTCGCCGCGGCTGCGCTGGCGGCGCGCCTGCGGGACGGCTTTCCCGCCAGCCTCGACGGCGCCCCCTTCCTGCTGCCGGGTGAGGACGTCGTGCACCGCGCTGCGCTGCTGCAATGGTTCGACACGCAGCGCGTGCGCCCCTCCATCGTCGCCGAATTCGATGACAGCGCCCTGATGAAGGCCTTCGGCCAGAGCGGTGCAGGCGCATTCGTCGCACCAAGCTCGATCGCCGACCATGTCTGCCGGCAGTACGACGTGGAGGCGCTGGGCGAGATCGCCGAGGTCCGCAGCCAGGTGTACGCGATCACCACCGAGCGCCGGCTGTCGCATCCGGCCATGCAGGCCATCCACCATCAGGCTGCCGGCAGCAGCGAATCGCTCAGCTTTGCTGCTGTGCGGCCTGCTGAGCGCTGATCTCGGCGCGCACCTGGTCCATGTCGAGACCGCGCACGCCCTCGATCACCTGGTTCAGCGCGTTCGCCGGCAGCGCGCCGGACTCGCGGAACACCATCACGCCCTCGCGGATCACCGCGATCGTGGGGATGGAGCGGATCTGGAAGGCGGCGGCGAGGTCCTGCTGGGCCTCGGTGTCGATCTTGCCGAACACGATGTCGGGGTTGGCCTCGGAGGCCGCCTCGTAGGTCGGCGCAAAGTTGCGGCAGGGACCGCACCAGGCGGCCCAGAAATCGAGAAAGACGATCGGGTTCTGCGAAACCGTATCGTTGAAGTTGTCGCCGGTGAGTTCGACGGTTGCCATGTCAGCCCCTGTTTGAATGAGCGACTGCCGATGATACACGCCCGGAAGTGGGGCCCCGGCGTGATCTCGTCGCGCACGCGCCGCGCGCAGGCCGCACAAGGGGGTACAGGCCCGCCCGACGCAGCGGGCCTGCAGGCCTGCGATCAGAGCAGCGGCGCCAGCCAGCGCGCCGCCTCTTCGACCTCCATGCCGGTGCGACGCGCCCAGTCCTCGAGCTGGTCGCGGCCGATCTTGGGGATGGCGAAGTAGTGGCTGTCGGGGTGGGCGAAGTAGAAACCGCTCACCGCCGCGGCCGGCATCATCGCGTAGCTCTCGGTGAGTTCCATGCCGATGCGCTCGCGCGCGCCGAGCAGCTCGAACAGCGGGCCCTTGACCGTGTGGTCGGGGCAGGCCGGGTAGCCCGGCGCCGGGCGGATGCCGCGGTACTGTTCGGCGATCAGCGCCTCGTTGTCCAGCGTCTCGTCGGCGGCGTAGCCCCAGCACTCGCGGCGTACGCGCTCGTGCAGCCACTCGGCGCAGGCCTCGGCGAGACGGTCGGCCAGGCTCTTCAGCATGATCGCGTGGTAGTCGTCGTGCGCGGCCTCGAACCCGGCGACCCTGGCCTCGATGCCCAGGCCGGCGGTCACCGCGAAGGCGCCGACCCAGTCGGGCACGCCCGAGGCCTTGGGCGCGACGAAATCGGCCAGGCACCAGTGCGGCTTGCCCGCCGGGCGCTCGTGCTGCTGGCGCAGGCCGTGCCACACCATGGCCAGGTGCTTGCGGTCCTCGCCGGTGTAGATCTCGATGTCGTCGCCGACGGCGTTGGCGGGGAAGAGGCCGAACACCGCCTTGGCCTGCAGCCACTCCTCGGCGACGATCCTGTCCAGCATCGCCTTGCCGTCATGGAAGACGTTACGCGCGGTTTCGCCCACGACTTCGTCGTCGAGGATGGCGGGGAAGCGGCCGGCGAGATCCCAGGTCTGGAAGAAGGGGCCCCAGTCGATGTAGCTCACCAGCTCGCCAAGCTCGACGTCGATCGCCTGCACGCCGAGCATGTTGGGGCGCGGCGGCTCATAGTCGGCGGCGACGCGGAAGGCATTCGCCCGCGCCGCCTGCAGGCTCACCAGCTGCACGCCCTTCTTGTTGGCGTGCAGGGCGCGGATCTTCTCGTAGTCGGCCGCGACCTCGGCCTTGAAGGCCTCGCTCTGGCCCTCGGACAGCAGGGCGGTGACCACGCCCACCGCGCGCGAGGCGTCGGGTACGTACACCACCGGCTGGTCGTAGTGCGGCGCGATCTTGATCGCGGTGTGGTTGCGGCTGGTGGTGGCGCCGCCGATCAGGAGCGGCACGGAAAAGCCCTGGCGCTTCATCTCGGCGGCGACGTGGCTCATCTCTTCCAGCGAGGGCGTGATCAGGCCGGACAGGCCGATCGCCTGCGCGCCGTGCTCCTTCGCCGCCTCGAGGATCTTCGCCGCCGGCACCATCACGCCGAGGTCGATCACCTCGTAGCCGTTGCAGCCGAGCACCACGCCGACGATGTTCTTGCCGATGTCGTGCACGTCGCCCTTGACCGTGGCCATGATGATGCGGCCCTTGCTGCTGGCGCCGGTGCGCAGCTTCTCGGCCTCGATGTAGGGAATGAGGTGGGCGACCGCCTGCTTCATCACGCGCGCCGACTTCACCACCTGCGGCAGGAACATCTTGCCCGCGCCGAAGAGGTCGCCTACCACGCTCATGCCCGCCATCAGCGGGCCTTCGATGACCGCCAGCGGCGGCTTGCCTTCGGCCTCGAGCCTGGCGCGGACCTCCTCGGTGTCGGCGACGACGAACTCGGTGATGCCCTTCACCAGCGCGTGCGACAGGCGTTCTTCCACCGACCAGGCGCGCCAGGCGAGGTCCTGCGTGGACTCCTTGGCCTGGCCCTTCACCGTCTGCGCCAGCTCGACCAGCGCTTCGCCCGCTCCGGGCTTGCGGTTCATCACCACGTCCTCGACCTTGTCACGCAGTACCGGGTCGAGTTCGTCATAAACGCCGAGCTGGCCGGCGTTGACGATGCCCATCGACAGGCCGGCCTTGATCGCGTGGTACAGGAACACGGTGTGGATCGCCTCGCGCACCGGGTCGTTGCCGCGGAAGCTGAAGCTCACGTTCGACACCCCGCCCGAGGTCTTGGCCCAAGGCAGGTTCTCCTTGATCCAGGCCACGGCATTGATGAAGTCGACCGCGTAGTTGTCGTGCTCCTCGATGCCGGTGGCGATGGCGAAGATATTGGGGTCGAAGATGATGTCTTCGGGCGGGAAGCCGGCGCCGCCCTCGGCCACCGGCTTCACCAGCAGCGTGTAGGCGCGCTCGCAGATCTCGGTCTTGCGGCGGAAGGTGTCGGCCTGGCCCTGCTCGTCGAAGGCCATCACGATCACCGCCGCACCGTAGCGGCGTGCGAGGCGCGCCTGGCGCAGGAACTCGGCCTCGCCCTCCTTCATCGAGATCGAGTTGACCACCCCCTTGCCCTGGATGCACTTGAGGCCGGTCTCGATCACCGACCACTTCGACGAGTCGAGCATGATCGGCACGCGCGAGATGTCCGGCTCGGTGGCGATGAGCTTGCAGAAGCGCTCCATGGCGGCGACCGAGTCCAGCATCGCCTCGTCCATGTTGATGTCGATGACCTGGGCGCCGTTCTCGACCTGCTGGCGCGCCACCGCGAGCGCGTCGTCGAAGCGGCCCTCGAGGATCATGCGTGCGAAGGCCTTGGAGCCGGTGACGTTGGTGCGCTCGCCGACGTTGACGAACAGCGCATCGCTGCCGACGTTGAAGGGCTCGAGGCCGGAGAGGCGCAGCTTCTTGTCGATCGTCGGCACGACGCGCGGGGCGAGGCCGGCGACGGCCTCGGCGATCGCCGCGATGTGCGCCGGCGTGGTGCCGCAGCAGCCGCCGACGATGTTCACCAGGCCGCTCTGCGCCCACTCGCGGATCTGGCCGGCGAGGTGCTCGGGCGTCTCGTCGTAGCCGGTGGGCGACAGCGGGTTGGGCAGGCCGGCGTTGGGGTGGGCGGACACATGGGTGTCGCAGGCGGTGGACAGCTCGTCGACGTACTGGCGCAACTGGTCGGCACCGAGCGCGCAGTTGAGGCCGAAGCTGATCGGCTGCGCGTGGCTGAGCGAGTTCCAGAACGCCTCCGCGGTCTGGCCCGACAGCGTGCGGCCGGAGGCGTCGGTGATGGTGCCGGAGATCATCACCGGCCAGCGCTTGCCGAGGTCGTCAAACAGCTTCTCGATCGCGAACACCGCGGCCTTGGCGTTCAGCGTGTCGAACACGGTCTCGATCAGCAGGATGTCGGCGCCACCTTCGAGCAGGGCCTTGGCCGAGTCGTAGTAGTCGTCGGCGAGCGCATCGAAGCTGATGTTGCGGTAGCCGGGGTCGTTCACGTCCGGCGAGATCGATAGCGTGCGCGAGGTCGGCCCGAGCACGCCGGCGCAGTAGCGCGGCTTGGCAGGATTCTTCGCGGTGTATTCGTCGCACAGCTCGCGCACCAGGCGCGCGCCCTCGACGTTGAGCTCGTAGGCCAGCGCCTCCAGCCCGTACTCCGCCTGCGACACGCGGGTGGCGTTGAAGGTGTTGGTCTCGATGATGTCCGCGCCGGCCTCGAGATAGGCGCGATGGATGCCGACGATGACCTGCGGGCGCGTGAGCACCAGCAGGTCGTTGTTGCCCTTGAGGTCCTTGGGGTGATCGAGGAAGCGCTCGCCGCGGTAGTCCGCCTCGCCCAGCTTTTCCTGCTGGATCATGGTGCCCATCGCGCCATCCAGGATCAGGATGCGCTCGGCGAGAAGCTGGCGGAGTTCGGTGCTGCGATCGGCTTGCATGGGTCGTCCTCGGTCATTCAACGGTCGCCGGGCAACGCCACGCACAAAAGCGAACGGCGCCACAAACCGGCTGAAGGTTTGTGAGCGCCGTTGATCGGTTGCCGAGCCTGGCCCGCACAGGATCGGTGGGTCGCAGCGCTCCTCGGCAAGACGCGGATTCTATCGGCTGTCCTGGCCGCCTGCCAAGCCCGTCGCCGCAGGCTGTCGACGCACGACGCGCTTACCAGATCCACGGATAGGCGAAGGGATGAGCATAGGGGTAGCCATAGAAGCCGCGCGGGTAGCCCCAGCGCCCACCCCACACCCAGGGGCCGCGGTAGTAGCCGCCCCAGAAGCCGAACATGCCGCCGTCGCGCGGGAACACGTAGGTCTGGCTGGTGCGCACCACCTTGCCATCGATGAAGTGCACATTGAACAGCGTGGCGATACCCGGGCCGTCGTTGCGAATGTTCCAGTCCCACACCACCTCGCCCGACAGGTGGAAGGTCTGCACCGAGCGGTGGGTGCCGAGCAGGCGCGCCACCTGCTCCTCGTCCATGCCCGGCTCGACCCGCGCCAGGTTCTCGGCCGCCAGCGCATCCCACTGGCGCAGCACGATGCCGCCCTGATCGACCTCCACCATCAGGCAGGTGTGGCCGTAGGGCTGGGTGGCGTACTCGAGCACGGTCGTGCCGTCGTCGTTGGTCCAGCGCCGCATCGGCTCACCGCGCTCGGCGAGCGCCTCGGCCTCAGTGGTGTAGGGGCGCGGCGGTTCAAACACGGCACAGCCTGCAAGCTGCAGGGACAGGATGGCGAGCGCCAGCCACAGCAGACTGCGCAAGCGCCCGTCCAGCAGCGACAGTCGCCCTGGCCTCGCCGCGCAGACAAGTCGCCCGGTCGTGTTCATCATCCTCCTCCTTCAGCGGCGATAGCGCGTGTAGCGTCCCGTACCGGTCACCCGGCCCTCGGTGTTGAAGGACACGGTGAAGAACATCGGGTCGCCGCCGGTGCTATTGCCGTGGTCGAACTTCCACTCCCACACCGTCTCCTGCTTGAGCTGGAAGAACTGGCTGGAAGCCGGCTTGCCGAGCAGGCGCCGCACCTGATCGCCGTTCATGCCGCGTTCGACGCGCGCAAAGCTCGCTTCGTTCAGCACCTGGTCGATGCTGCGCAGGATGTTGTCGGTGCCGATGGTGATCATGAAGCACTCGATGCCCTCGGGCTGGCGGCTGTACTCCCAGGTCGTCGAGCCATCCTCGTTGCGCCACTCCATGTGCGGCGGCCCGAAGCGCTCGCGCACCTCGACTGCCGTCGACACCCCCGGCTGCAGCTCGCGCACGTTGATGTAGTCGCAGGCGGTGATGCCAATGGCCGATAGCAAGCTGCAAACCCAGGCAAGCAGGCGTCTCATCAGTCAGTGCTCCAGACGGGGGGCCGGACCGGAGGCCGGCGATCGATTTCGCCTCAAGCATCCGCCATGCAGGCGGCCTTTGCAATCCAGCAAGCGTGAGGCTTTGCAAATGCCGGACCGCGTGAGCCTCAAGAAACCAGCGAGGGCCGGGCGGGTCACCCCGGCCGGCCCTCGTCGGCGCTGCACGGCGTCGCCGCCGCTCATGCTCACTTCATGTCGGCGATCGCCTCGTAGGTGCTGCCGCTGACCTTGAAGAAGGCGTAGTTGCCCGGCACGTCGCCGGCGGCATCGAACTCATGGTTGCCGGCGGCGCCCATGTAGTCGATGTCCTTGCCTTCGGCGATCAGCTGCTTGGCCTTGGCCCACTCGCCAGCCATGACCGGCTCGCCCGGCGCCGAGGCCACCGCGCGCAGCGACTCGGCCAGCTTGGCCTTGTCGCCGCCCGCCTTCTCGATCGCGAGCGCGACCAGGAAGGCGGCGTCGTACGAGGTGGTGGTGAAGATCGCATCGGGGTTGCCACCCGCGGCCGAGAACGCGGCGCGGAAGGCGTCGAGCGAGGCCGAGGCTTCGCCGACCGGCGCCGAGGCGAAGAAGCTCGCGAGGTTCTGCTCGCCAAGCGAGCGGATCACGGCCTCGGACTTCATGCCGTCGGCGCCGATGAAGGTCTTGAAGAAGTTGTTCTCCAGGGCCTGGCGCAGGATGGTGAGGCCGGTGCCATCGCCATAGTCGAAGATCACCAGGGTGTCGGCGCCACCGCGGGCGAGCTGGGCGAGGTCGGAGCGGTAGGAGGCTTTGCCGTCCTCATGCCCGGAGTAGCCGGCGATGGTCCCGCCATTGGCTTCGAACTCGGCCTTGAAGGACTCGGCCAGGCCCTTGCCGTAGTCGTTGTTGAGGTAGGCGACCGCCACCTTGTCGATGCCGCGCGCCTTGAGCGTGCGGGCGAGCGCGCGGCCCTGGTAGTCGTCGGACGGCACGGTGCGGAACACCAGGTCCTTGTCGTTGAGCCGGGTGATCTCGGGCGAGGTTCCGGACGGCGTCACCATCAGCACGCCGGCCGGCACCGTGACCGAGTTGGCTGCCGCCAGCACCGCGCCCGAGCAATGCGGACCGACGGTGGCGATCACGCGGTCGATGTTGACCGCCTTGGTGGCGGCGTCGGTGGCGTTCTGCGGGTTGCAGGCGTCATCGCCAACAACAAACTCGAGCTTGCCGCCATTGAGGATGCCGCCCTGTTCATTGACCTGAGCGATGGCCAGGCGCGAGGCATCGAGCATGGACGGCGCCATCGCCGCGATCGGGCCCGAAATGCCACCAAGCAGCCCGATCTTGACGTTCTGCGCGTGGGCGGGGGTGGCGAACGCGGCCGCGCCGAGGAGCGCGCCGACGAGGGTTGCAAGGGTCTTCTTGTTCACTAGGGTCACCTCCAGAATGTGCCGTGGCACGTGTTGGCTGAATCGGAGGTCCTGCGGACCTCCTGGGTTGAAAACATCAAGGCCGCTCGACCCAGCGCCTTACCGCGACGGCGGCGCACCGCCGGCGTGGCGTTCGGGCAGGATGCCCTCGGGGCGGAAGCGCAGCACCAGCTGCAGCGTCAGGCCGATGATGAAGACCCGGGCGTACTTGGCCTGGATCGCCACCTCGGTCGGCAGGCGGTCGGTGAGCAGTTCGGACACCGACCAGATGATCCAGATCACCGCCGCACCCAGGATGGCGCCGCGGTTGTTCCCCGAGCCGCCCAGGATCAGCATGATCCAGATCAGGAAGGTGGCGATCATCGGGTCGATCGCCTCGGGCGTGATCGAGCGGTTGAAATGCACGAACAGTGCGCCCGCCAGGCCCATCAGCGCCGAACCGAAGACGAAGGCCTGCAGGCGGCGCTCGGCCACCCGCTTGCCCATCGCCGCGGCGGCGTTCTCGTTGTCACGGATGGCCCGCATCATGCGGCCCCAGGGCGCATTCACCTGACGCTCCACCAGCATGTAGGCGATCAGCACCAGCACCACCACGATCGCCAGATAGGCGAGCTGCGACTGCATGTAGGGCAGCTCGCCGAAGGGGCGCGGGATTCCGGTGATGCCGCGCACGCCGCCGGTGAGCCAACCCTCGGTGCGAATCACCAGGCGGATGATCTCGGCGATGCCGATGGTGGCGATCGCCAGGTAGTCGGAACGGAAACGCAGACAGATCTTGCCGATCGGCCAGGCGATCGCCGCAGCCACAAGCATCGCCGCCACCCAGCCAAGTACCATCGGCAGCTCGAAGCCGCCCAGCCGATGCGCCGCCGGCAGGCTGGTGAGGATGGCCGAGGTGTAGGCGCCGATCGCAAAGAAGCCGGCAATGCCGGCATTGAACAGGCCGGTGAAGCCCCACTGAATGTTGAGCCCGAGCGCGAGCAGGGCATAGATCCCGATCAGGATGGCCATGAAGACCGCGTAGTTGGCGAGACCGAGCAGATCCATCAAAGCACCTTGCCGTTGAGCAGGCCGCGCGGGCGGACGAGCAGGATGAGCAAGAGCAGCGCGAAGGCGGTTGCCGCCTTGTACTGCGCCGGCAGGATGAAGATCGACAGCTCCTCGGCGATGCCCACCACCAGGCCGCCGAGCACCGCTCCCTCGACCCGCCCTACCCCGCCGACGATGGCGGCGGCGAACATCGGCAGCAGCAGCTGCCAGCCCATCATCGAGTGCAGCTCGGTGTTGATGCCGAGCATGAAGCCGGAGGCCGCGCACAGCGCGCCGACGATGGCCCAGGTCAGCATCGTCACCTTGCGGTTGTCCACCCCGGACAGGCGGGCCAGGTCGGGGTTGTCGGACATCGCCCGCATCGCCTTGCCCCACTTGGAGTGGCGCAGGAAGAGCGCGAGCCCGACCACGATCAGCACCACCGAGGCCAGGGTGTAGAGCTCGCGCGGGCGAAGCAGGATGCCGAAGTAGGAATCTGGCCGTACGATGCCGGTGGCGTAGGTCTTGGGATCCACGCCCCACATCACCTGCACCACCGAGCGCAGCATCAGCGCCACGCCGAGCGAGGCCATCACGGTGACGATCTTCGGCCGCGCCTTGAGGTAGTCGTAGAAAGCCTTGTCCACGCCAATGGCCACCACCGCGGTCGCCGCCATCGCCAGCGGCAGCGCCGTCCATGGGTCCATGCCGCCGGCGACGAGAGCGAGGGCGATGAAGGCGCCGAGCGTGGCCATGTCGCCATGGGCGAAGTGGGCGAAGCGCAGGATGCCGAACACCAGCGTGATGCCGATCGCGCCGATCGCATAGATGGCGCCGAGGACGATGCCCGGCACCAGGTAGAAGTTGAGGAAGTCGAGCAGGGTCATGAAGTCGTCCTGTCAGCCGCCGAGGAACATCTCGGCCACTTCGCGATCGGCAAGCAGGGCCTGGCCCGTGCCCTCGTGGCGGTTGGCGCCGGTCGCCAGCACATAGCCGCGGTCGCAGAAGGCCAGCGCCTGCTTGGCGTGCTGCTCGACCAGCAGGATGGACACGCCGGCGTCGCGTACGTCGCGGGTGATCTGGAAGATCTGCTCCATGTACTTGGGCGACAGCCCGGCGG
>NZ_DAOMPS010000029.1:0-60185 GCF_035444905.1 Thauera sp. | reverse complement strand
ATAGACCCCCAACAAACAACGTCAACACCCAGGAAGAATCGAAAAATCTATGCGCTTATAAGCGCTGACCAAGCGCCGATAAGGCCCGGTTGCCGCCTCCCCGGCCGAATGTTATTGTCCGCGCGACACGCGGGAGAGAACTCCACCATCTGGAGTCGCCGAAGGCGTAACCCCCCCGGAACCGCTCAGGTACAACGGACCGCGTGCAAGGTACAAGTCTGGAGAGCGGTACGAGCGCCCTGCTGGGGCGCCGCGTATCCACCGAAGGGGCACTCGCGAGCAGGGCTGCTATATATGTATAGGGTCAGGCGACGTGAAATCTCTCAGGTACAAGGGACAGATGGGGCGAACTGGGCCTGGTGCCGAGTTCGCCCTTTTTCGTTCACAGGCCGGAGCATCCTCGCCAATGAATTCAGCTGCCAAGCAGACTCCTCTTCACGCCGCCCATGTCGCCGCAGGTGCGCGCATGGTCGATTTCGCCGGCTGGGACATGCCGGTGAACTATGGCTCGCAGATCGAGGAGCACCATGCGGTGCGCAGGGATGCCGGCATGTTCGATGTTTCGCACATGCTCGCGCTGGATCTCGCCGGCCCGGATGCGACATCGTTCCTGCGCAAGCTGCTGGCAAACGACGTCGTGAAGCTCAAGGAGCCCGGCAAGGCCTTGTACAGCTGCATGCTCAACGAGCAGGGCGGCGTGATCGACGATCTGATTGTCTACCGCTTCAGTGATGCCGATTACCGTATCGTCGTCAACGCCGGCACCGCCGACAAGGATGTGACCTGGATGCGCCAGCGCATCGCCACGACCGCAGCCAACGTGACGCTCCAAGCGCGGCGCGACCTGGCCATGATCGCCGTGCAGGGTCCGCGCGCGCTAGCGCGTGCGGCCACCGCCTTGCCCGAGCTGGCCACTGCGCGCGGGATTCCCTCTCCGTTCAGTTGCGCGCGCGCGGCAGACCTGCTCGTCGCACGCACGGGCTATACCGGCGAGGACGGCCTGGAAATCGCCGTGCCGGCGAGCCGCGCCGAAGCAATGTGGAACGCATTGCTCGCCGCGGGCGTAAGGCCCTGCGGCCTCGGTGCGCGCGATACGCTGCGCCTCGAGGCAGGCATGAACCTGTATGGCCAGGACATGGATGACGCCGTGTCGCCCCTTGATGCCGGCCTGTCATGGACTGTGGACTTCAAGGACGAGGAGCGTGACTTCGTCGGCCGCAAGGCATTGCTGAGCAAACCGGCACAGCAGCGCCTGCTGGGCCTGACTCTCGAGGACAAGGGGGTGCTGCGCTCACACATGAAGGTCTTCGCGCCCTCGGGCGAGGGCGAGACGACGAGTGGCAGCTTCTCGCCGACCCTCGAAAAATCGATTGCCTTGGTTCGCCTGCCCCTCGCGGTCCAGCCGGGAGAGGCCGCCGAAGTCGAAGTCCGTGGCAAGCGGCTCAAGGCGCGCACCGTAAAGCTTCCCTTCGTCCGTAACGGACAGATTCTGGTCTGAGCACCGAACGCGGCTCGGCGCCCCCGGGCGGCAACCGCAGCCGCACGCATCACCCCACACTGCAGCCCCATTCATCTGGAGAAAGAACATGAGCAAGGTTCCGGCCGAACTGAAGTACACCAAGTCGCACGAGTGGATCCGCGTCGAAGCGGACGGCACGCTGACCATCGGCGTCACCGACCACGCCCAGGAGGCCCTCGGCGACATCGTCTTCCTCGAGCTGCCCGAGGCCGGTCGCAAGCTGAGCGCGGGCGAGGCGTGCGCCGTGATCGAATCGGTCAAGGCCGCCTCCGACATCTATGCGCCCGTCAGCGGTGAAGTCCTTGCCGCCAACGACGAAGCCGTCGACGCACCCGAGAGCCTGAACGCAGATCCCTACGCCAACTGGCTGTTCAAGCTCAAGCCGGACAATGCAGGCGACGTGGCAACCCTGATGGACGCCGCCGGCTACGAAGCGGAAATCGCGCAGGCCTGAACATGACAGACACCCTGCTTTCCGCACCGCTCGGCTGCCTCGAGCAGCGCGACGCCTTTGTCCATCGTCACCTCGGCCCCAACGCCAGCGAGGTCGCTCACATGTGCGCGGCCATCGGCGTTGCCGACATCGATGCGCTGATCGAGCAGACCGTGCCAGCAGGCATTCGCCTCGCGGCGCCGCTGCCGATCGCGCCCGCCATGCCCGAACACGAGGCACTCGGCAAGCTGAAGACGATTGCCAGCAACAATGTGGTGAAGAAGTCCCTGATCGGCCTCGGCTACTACGGCACGCATACGCCGGCGGTGATCCTGCGCAATGTAATGGAGAACCCCGGCTGGTACACCGCCTACACGCCCTACCAGGCAGAGATCGCCCAGGGCCGTCTGGAGGCCTTGCTCAACTACCAGCAGATGGTGATCGACCTCACTGGGCTGGAGCTCGCCAATGCCTCGCTGCTCGATGAAGCGACGGCGGCGGCCGAGGCGATGACGATGGCGCGGCGTGTGTCGAAGTCGAAGTCCAACGTCTTCTTCATCGACGAAGCCTGCTTTCCGCAGACGATCGACGTGGTGCGCACGCGCGCCCACTACTTCGGCTATGAGTTGGTGTTCGGCAAGGCCGAGGACGCGGCTTCTCACGATGCCTTCGGCGCGCTGCTGCAGTACCCGAACGCCCGTGGCGAGGTCATCGACCTGACGGCGCCAGTGGCCGCACTCAAGGCCAAGGGCACCATCGTTGCCGTCGCGACCGACCTGATGGCGCTGGTGCTGTTGAAAAGCCCGGGCACCCTGGGTGCCGACATCGCCTTCGGCTCGGCGCAGCGCTTCGGCGTGCCGATGGGCTTCGGCGGCCCGCATGCCGCCTTCTTCGCCACCCGCGAGGCCTACGTGCGCTCGATGCCCGGCCGCATCATCGGCGTCTCCAAGGATGCGCGCGGCAAGACCGCGCTGCGCATGACGCTGCAGACCCGCGAGCAGCACATCCGCCGCGAGAAGGCGAACTCGAACATCTGCACCTCGCAGGTGCTGCTCGCCAACATGTCGGGCTTCTATGCGGTGTACCACGGCCCGCAGGGGCTGCGCACGATCGCAGCGCGCATCCATCGCCTTGCCGCCGTGCTCGCCGAAGGTCTGCGTGATGCCGGTTTCGCGGTGAAGGGCGGGAGCTTCTTCGACACCATCGAGGTGGATGTCGGCGCCCGTGCGCCCGCCATCCTCGCCGCGGCCGCCGATGCCGGCTACAACCTGCGCAGTGTCTCGGGGACGACGCTCGGCCTGTCGGTGGACGAAACCACGACGCGTGAGGACATCGCCCGCGTGCTCGGCAGCTTCGGCGCAACGGACGATGTCGCGGCACTCGATGCCCGGGTCGCAAAGGCCGCAGGCCGACTGGCGCCTGCACTGCTGCGTGAGGATGCCATCCTGGCGCACCCGGTGTTCAACACGCACCACACCGAGCACGAGATGCTGCGCTACCTGAAGAAGCTGCAGAATCGCGACCTCGCGCTCGATCACTCGATGATCTCGCTTGGCTCGTGCACGATGAAGCTGAACGCCACCAGCGAGATGATCCCGGTCACCTGGCCGGAATTCGCCAACATCCACCCCTTCGCGCCGCGCGAGCAGGCCACCGGCTACCTCGAGATGATCGAAGGCCTGGCCGACTATCTGCGTGCGGTCACCGGCTTCCCGGCGATCTGCATGCAGCCCAACTCCGGTGCGCAGGGCGAGTATGCCGGTCTGGTGGCGATCGCCCGCTACCATGCCAGCCGCGGCGAGGCGCAGCGCAACGTGTGCCTGATCCCGAAGTCGGCGCATGGCACCAACCCGGCCACCGCGCAGATGTGCGGCATGCAGGTGGTGGTGGTCGAATGCGACGACAACGGCAACGTGGATGTCGCCGACCTCAAGGCCAAGGCCGAGAAGCACGCCGCCCAGCTCGCCGCACTGATGATCACCTATCCGTCCACGCACGGCGTGTTCGAGGAGTCGATCCGCGAGATCTGCGAGATCGTCCATGCCCACGGCGGCCAGGTGTACATGGACGGCGCCAACCTCAACGCCCAGGTCGGCCTCACCTCGCCGGCCACGATCGGCGCCGACGTCTCGCACATGAACCTGCACAAGACCTTCTGCATCCCGCATGGCGGCGGTGGTCCGGGCATGGGTCCGATCGGCCTCGCGGCACACCTCACGCCCTTCATGGCCGACCACGTCGTTCAGCCCACCGGCAATGCCGACCGCCCCAACCTCGGTCAGGGCGCGGTGTCGGCCGCCCCCTTCGGCTCGGCCAGCATCCTGCCGATCTCCTGGATGTACATCACCATGATGGGCGGCGACGGCCTCAAGCGTGCGACCGAGGTGGCGATCCTCAACGCCAACTACCTCGCCGAGCGCCTCAAGGCTCACTACCCGGTGCTGTACACCGGCAGCCAGGGCCGCGTCGCGCACGAGTGCATCCTCGACATCCGCCCGATCAAGGCTGCGACCGGGGTCTCGGAGGTCGACATTGCCAAGCGTCTGATGGACTACGGCTTCCATGCGCCGACGATGTCCTTCCCGGTGCCGGGCACGATCATGGTCGAGCCGACCGAGTCGGAAGATCTCGGCGAACTCGACCGCTTCATCGACGCGATGATTGCCATTCGCGACGAGATCCGCCAGATCGAGGCCGGAACCTGGTCGGCGGAGGACAATCCGCTCAAGCACGCGCCGCACACCCAGGCCGATTTCATCGGCGACTGGCAGCGCCCCTACTCGCGCGAGCAGGCGGTGTTCCCGCTGCCCTGGGTGGCCGAGAACAAGTTCTGGCCGAGCGTCAATCGCGTCGACGACGTGTATGGCGACCGCAACCTGTTCTGCGCCTGCGTGCCTATGAGCGACTACGCCGAATGAGCGCAGGGAACGCGCGCTGACGGTGGCGCCCTGTCCCGCCCGGTTTCACCGAAAGCCACGCCCGAGGGCGTGGCTTTTTCGTGTCCGCCCTCGCGCCAATCCCAGCAGCCTCCCCTGAGGCCCTATCATGGCCGCCGGAACCGCCCACAACGAACAACACCTTGACCCAGATGCTTCCCCCACGCACCGACCGCAGAGCCCTCTGGCTAAGCCTGCTGGCAAGCAGTGTCGCGCTGCTTGCCCTCCTCTTTTCCGGCCTCGTCAAGCAGTCCCGCCCCGTGCCGATGCACGACCTGCAACTCGCCGCAGGCGAAAAGCTCAAGTGCGTCTCCTACGCCCCTTACCACCGGCCAGGCCAGACCCCGCTCGATGCCGAAACGCGGATCGAGCGCACGCAGATCGCCGCGGACCTCGCTGCACTGGCCGAGATCACCGATTGCGTGCGCCTGTATTCGGTCAACCAGGGGCTGGAGCAGGTCCCGGAAGTCGCACGCGCGCTCGGCCTCAAGGTCTTGCTCGGCGCCTGGATCGGCTACGACCCGGTCATCAACGCCATCGAGCTCGAACGCGCAATCGCGCTCGCCAACGCCCACACGGACGTCGTGCGCGCCCTCGTGGTTGGCAACGAGGTGCTGTTGCGCCGCGAACGCAGCGAGGACGAGATGCGGGCGCTTATCCGGCATGCCAAGACCCACTCGCAGGTCCCGGTCACCTACGCCGATGTGTGGGAATTCTGGACGCGCCACGACAGCCTCGCCGCCGAGGTCGATTTCGTCACCGTGCACATCCTGCCCTTCTGGGAGGACGACCCGGTCGATATCGACCTTGCCCTCGCGCACGTCGCCGACACCCGCCGCGCCGTCGCCCGCCACTTCGGCGACAAACCCATCCTGATCGGTGAGACGGGCTGGCCAAGCGCCGGTCGCCAGCGTGAACATGCTCGCCCGTCGCGGGTGAACCAGGCGCGCTACATCCGCGAATTCGTGCATCGAGCCCACGACGAGGGCTGGGACTACAACCTCATCGAAGCCATCGACCAGCCCTGGAAGCGCCGCCTCGAAGGCACGGTCGGCGGCCACTGGGGCATGCTCGAGGCGGACGACCTGTATCCCAAGTTTCCGCTCGCCGGCCCGGTCGCCGAGCGCGAGAGCCTGTTCGGACCGATCGGTGGCGCGCTGATTGGCGGCCTGCTCGCCTGCCTGCTCGCCGCGACCGGGCGGCGCACCCACCTGCTGCGCGTGAGCGCACTCACCGCGACCGGGGCCGTGGGCGGCGTCATCGCGGTGCTGCACTGGGAACACGCCCACCTCGCCTACCGCGATGCACTCGAATGGAGCCTGCTCGGCGGCGTCGCGGCGCTGTCCGGCCTGGTGCCGCTGGTGCTGGCGCGCTGGCATGGCGAGCCCATTCCCGATGCCGCGCGCGCGCGTCACATCCTGTGGACCCACACCCGCCTGCGTTCGAAGGCACCCTCGCTAGGGCTGCTGCGCGGCCTGCTGCTCTTCGCCGCCGCGGTGGCGGCGCTGCTGCTGTGGGTGGACCCGCGCTATCGCGATTTCCCCACCCTGCTCTATCTCGGCCCGGCGCTGGTGTTCGGCGTGATCGGCTGGTGGCGCAGCGGCATCACGGCGACCGAGCGCAGTTGCGCGGCGGTCATCGCGATCGGCGTGATCGGGCGCTGGTCAACGGAGATGACCAACCCCCAGGCCATCGCCTGGCTGCTGACCGGACTGGCGCTGGCCCTGCCGGTGCTGCTCGTGCGCGCGCACCAGCACGAGCAGCGCTAGCAGCGCACCGACCGCCGCCGGGTCGTAGCTGTACAGCACCAGGCCGGCCACGCCGCTCAGCCACGCCACCCAGGCCAGGCGCGGGCTGTCGCGCACGAAGGCAAGCACGCCAAAGGCCAGGCTCAGCCAGCCGATACGCTGGTGAAGGAAAGTCTGTATCAACGCGTCCTTCGCCAGACAGAGCCCCAGCGGACTGCCGGGCGCCGCGCAATCCCTCGGCAACAGGCCCGCTTCGAGCACACCATGCCGCAGCCAGAACACGCCTGCGCCCAGTGCCAGCGCGGCGAGCAGCGCCCAGACGATGACATGTTTCCCCGAATTCTTTGACCTCATTTGCGGCTTTCCCTTAATAATCAGCAGCGCGCGAGAGCAAACATCTGCTGTTGCAAATTCGCACCCAGTCTTCCTCGTAAGAGACTGAAATCGTGCATAAAATGCGCCCCGCCAGGCTGATCGAAGGGCGCGCTCGAGTGCGCGCATTCTGTCATAGTGCATGGGGCGGGCGAAGTTCGCGCGACACCCCAAGCCTTTTGAGCGCCCGGCATGAAGCCCACAAGGCACCTGCAACGCACACGCACTGCACAAGCACGGCAAGGCACGGGAAGAAGAACATGAAGCAAGCTGCCACCCTCACGGTCCGACTGGCGATCGCAATTGCGATCGCGGCCGCAGTCGCCTTCGCGCAGTACTGGATCTGGCAGCAGTTCAACCGTGGCGCCGAATTCATCGGCACCAACCAGAGCATCAAGGGCTTCGCCTATAACGGCTTCCAGCGCGACCAGAGCCCGCTGCGCGGCACCTACCCGACCCGCGCCGAGGTCGCCTCCGACCTCGATCTGCTCGGACGCATGTCGGACGGCCTGCGCACCTATGGCGTCAACGACCTGCCCGACCTGCTGGCGCTCGCCGGCGAGCGCGACATGATGGTCACCGCCGGCGCCTGGCTGGACGCCGACAAGGACAAGAACGCGCGCGAAGTCGATGCCCTCATCGACGCCGCCCGCGGCATGCGCCACATCGAACGCGTGATGGTCGGCAACGAGGCCATCCTGCGCGGCGACCTGCGGGTCGAGGAGCTGATCGTCTATCTCGACCAGGTGCGCAAGGCCATCCGCAAGCCCGTCTCCACCGCCGAGCCCTGGCACGTTTGGCTGCGTTACCCCGAGCTCGCCAAGCACGTCGACTACATCACGGTGCACCTGCTGCCCTACCACGAGGGCCTGCCGGTCGAGGAGGCGGTCGAGTACGCCTTCCAGCGCTACGACGAAGTGGCCAAGGCGCATCCGCGCAAGAAGATCGTGGTCGGCGAAGTCGGCTGGCCGAGCCGTGGTCCCACCATCGGCGCCTCGGTGCCGTCGCTCGACAACCAGGCGCGCTTCGTGCGCGAATTCCTCGCCCACCCCCGCACCGCGCGCATCGACTACTTCCTGATGGAGGCCATCGACCAGCCCTGGAAGGTCGACGTGGAAGGCTGGGCCGGCCCCTATTGGGGCATGTTCAATGCGGACCGCGAGCTCAAGTACGCCCTCGAGGGCCTGGTCGAGCGCGATCCCTACTGGTCGCAGAAGGCGAGCAACGCCGCTGCGCTGGCCTTCGTGCCGATGTTGCTGGTCGCCTTCTTCCTGCCCGGCTGGAGCGTGTTCGGCCGCCTCTTCCTCGCCGGCCTGATCCAGGCCTGCGTGTCGACGCTGATCATCGGCATCAACGTGCCGGTGGAGTACTACCTCACCCAGCGCGACCTCATCGGCCTGGTGCTGCTGATCGGCGCCACCTGCATGACCGCCGCGGTGCTGCTGTCCCATGGCTTCGAGTTCGGCGAGATGCTGTTCAAGAAGAAATGGCAGCGCCGCTTCATGCCCCTGCCGCCGCATGCCCCGGACCAGCAGCCCTTCGTGTCCATCCACCTCGCCTGTTACAACGAGCCGCCCGAGATGGTGATCGCCACCATCGACAGCCTGGCGAAGATGAACTACGAGAACTTCGAAGTGCTCGTGCTCGACAACAACACCCGCGACGAGGCGCTGTGGAAGCCGCTCGAGCGCCGCTGCGCCGAGCTCGGCCCGCGCTTCCGCTTCTTCCACCTCGCCAACTGGCCCGGCTTCAAGGCCGGCGCACTGAACTACGGCCTCAAGGTCACCGACCCGCGCGCCGAAGTCGTCGGCGTGGTCGATGCCGACTACGTGGTCGACCCCGACTGGCTGGCCTGCCTGATTCCCCACTTCGACCAGCCCGACGTCGCCGTGGTGCAGGCACCGCAGGCCCACCGCGACTGGGAGACCCAGCCCTTCAAGCGCATGTGCAACTGGGAGTTCGACGGCTTCTTCCGCATCGGCATGCACCACCGCAACGAACGCAACGCACTGATCCAGCACGGCACGATGACCCTGGTTCGCCGCCTGGCGCTGGAGGAGGTCGGCGGCTGGTCGGAATGGTGCATCTGCGAGGACACCGAGCTTGGCCTGCGCCTGATCGAAAAGGGCTACGACACGCGTTATGTCGACCACATCCTCGGCCGCGGCCTGACGCCCTCGGGCTTCGCCGCGATCAAGAGCCAGCGCTTCCGCTGGGCCTTCGGCGCGATGCAGATCCTCAAGGCCCACCTGCCGCAGATGGTGGGGCGCAGCAGCCTCAACCTCGCGCAGCGTTACCACTTCCTGACCGGCTGGTTCGCGTGGCTGGGCGATGCGCTGCAGCTCGTGTTCGCCTTCGGCAGCCTGTTGTGGACCCTGGGCATCCTGCTGTTCCCGAAAGCCTTCGGCCTGCCGGTAATCGCGCTCGCGCTGCCGATCCTCGGCTTCATGGCCTTCAAGGCCGCGCTCGGCCCCATCCTCTACCGCCGCACGATGGACTGCCCATGGAAGGACATCCTCGGCGCCTCGATCCTGTCGGTGGGCCTGGCGCACGCGATCGCACGCGGCGTGTTCGCCGGTCTGGTGAAGAAGAAGGGCGTGTTCGTGGTCACGCCCAAGGGCTGGCGCGGCGGCGGGGCGCTTGCCTTCTTCAACCCGATCCGGGAAGAAATCGGCATGCTCGTGGCCCTGCTGATGGGGGCTGCCACCCTGGTTGCCCAGCGTGGCGCCGACAACCTCGAGACGCAGCTCTGGGTCGGCATCCTGTTACTGCAGTGCATCCCCTACTTCGCCGCCATCCTGTGCCAGATTGCCGCCTACATGCCGGAGCGCAAGGTCGCGCCCGGCACGGCGGTGGCGCTGCAGCCCCAGTCCTGAACGCGCCTCAATACAGCGCCAGCGCGATCGCCGCGGCCAGCACCAGCACCGGATAAACGAGCAGCGTCACGCGCAGGCCGCCGGCAATCATCACCCTTTGCGGGACGTGGCCGCTGCCAAACACGATCGCGTTGGGCGGCGTCGCCACCGGCAGCAGGAAGGCGCAGGACGTGCCCACCGCCACCAGCACGGCCAGCGGCACGCTGTCGACATGCGGCGCCAGGCCGAGGAACAGCGGGATCAGCAGCGCGGCACTGGCGGTGTTGCTGGTGACTTCGGTCAGGATCAGCGCGAAAAGCACCATCAGCGCCACGCACAGCAGCACCGGCATGCTCGCGAACGGCCCGCCGAGTTGCGCCGCAAGCCAGGCGGCCGCGCCGCTGTCGGCGAGCGCCTTGCTCAAGGTGAGGCCGCCGCCGAACAGCAGCAGCACACCCCACTCGGTACTGTGCTCGACATCGCGCCAGCTCGCGAGCTTGAGTCCGTGCAGCAACACCAGCGCCAGGATCGCCACCGCCGCATCGTAGCCGCGCGCCAGACCGAGCGCCTCGCCCAGTGGTGCGCCGAAGATCCACAGCACCACGGTCAGGCCGAACACCGCCAGCATCTGCTTCTGCGCCCCCGTCCACGCCCCCGGCGGCGGAGGCGGCGTCACCATGATGTCGAACTGTGGCTTCAGCGCCCAGCGCAGCGCGTACTCCATCAGCGGCATCAACACGATCACCAGCGGCAAGCCCCAGGCCAGCCAGCCGGCAAAGCTGAGCCCCATGTTCGAGGCGGCGATCGCATTGGGCGGGCTGCCGACCAGGGTGCCGATGCCGCCGATGTTGGCCGAGAACGCCACCCCCAGCAGCACGTACATCCAGGTGCGGCGGAACTGCTCCACCGGCAGCGGTGCCAGCAGGCCGAGCGCCAGCGGCAGCATCATCGCTGCGGTGGCGGTGTTGCTGATCCACATCGACATGAAGGCGGTGAGCCAGAACAGCCAGCGCACCGCGCGGCCAAAATGCGCGCCCGCGCGCCGCATCACCTGGCCGGCCATCCAGCGGTCCAGCCCCTGCCGCTGCAGGCCTGCCGCCAACGCGAAGCCGCCCAGGAAGAGGAAGATCACCGGATCGGCAAACTGCAGCAGGGCCTGGTCAAACGCCAGCACCCCGCTCAGGGCGGCCAGCAGGGGCACAAGCAGCGCGGTGACGCTCACATGCAGCGCCTCGCTCATCCACAGCCAGGCGATCGTCGCCACCAGGGCGAGGCCACCGCCAGCGGCGCCGAGGTGGGGTTCGAGCCAGAAATTGAGTCCGACGAAAAGGGACAGGGCGATGATGAGATTGATGGTTCGCGACACGGATGTTTCCTGATGATGTTCGGCACTCAGGCCGAGGCGGCGCGTCCGACCCAGGACTCGTCACCGCCCTGCTGCCGCCCACTTGCGAACGGCCACGTGTGGCGGCGGCGGGTGCTCAGGCCGGCCAGGCCGGCAGCAGCCGGGCCACCCCGGCCAGGGTAAAAGCGCGGTAATCCGGCAAGCCGCCGCGTATCGGCTGGACGAACTCGCCCTCGATGAAGGGCCGGATGTAGTCGCAGGCGGCGGGCGTGACATGCATGCCGTCGGCCTGGATGAAATCCGGCGGCAGGGCACGCTCGAGATTGGCGATGGGCGCCGCCGCCACCCGCAGCACGTCCCAGCGGTAGGGCGCATCCTGCAGGCGGCGGATTGCCAGCATCATGCCGCCGCCGCCCTCCAGCGCGCAGGCCACGGCCGCGCGCCCCACCGCCATCGCCTGCTCGCGATCGGTCGCCGACAGCCAGTGGCCAGACGCACGCTGCAGATAATCCGGAATCGCCCAGTGATGCTTGTAGCCCAGGCGCTCGTGAATCAGGCGCGCCACTGCCAGGCCGGCGCCGCCAAGCTGCACGTAACCGCGCGCGTCGTGGGACTTCTCCATGACCAGGCTGCCGTCGGCATGGCGAATGCCCTCGGACACCGTCACCGTGCAATAGCCCAGGCGCTCGGTCACCGCCCGCACGCGCTGCAGGAAGGCCGCCTCGTCGAAGGCCACCTCGGGCACCAGCACGATGTGTGGCGGGCGGTCGGGGTCGCCGTCGGCCGCCAGCGCCGTCGCCGCGGCGAGCCAGCCGGTATTGCGCCCCATGACCTCGAGCACGAACACACTGCCCTTGCGCCCGACCATGGACGCGATGTCGAGCCCCGCCTCCAGCATCGAGGTCGCCAGATACTTCGCTGCCGAGCCGAACCCGGGGCAGCAGTCGGTGCCGACGATGTCGTTGTCCACCGTCTTCGGCACGCCGACGCACTGCAGCGGATGGCCGCGCCGCGCTGCCTCGGCCTGTAGCCGGGCGACGGCGTCCATCGAGCCGTTGCCGCCGTTGTAGAGCAGGTAGCCGATCTGATGGGCGTCGAACACGGCAAACAACCTGTCCATCACCACCCCGCCGTCGTCGCGCGGCAGATCGAAGCGGCACGAGCCGAACGCCCCCCCGGGGGTGCGCGCCAGGCGCGCGAGCGCCTCGCCATCGAGTGCGCCGGTGTCGATCAAGTCCTCGGCGAGCACGCCGCCAATGCCGCGATGGGCGGCAAACACACGACCGATCTGCTGCGGCCGTGCGCGTGCCGCCTCGATCACCGCGGCGGCCGTGGCATTGATGACGGCGGTCACTCCACCGGAATGGGCGTAGAGCAGGTTGTTGCAGGGCATCGCATGCTTCCTCGTTCAGGCGGGACACCGCGCATTGCACCATGAGGGCATGAAACAAACGCGGCCGCCACCGTTTCCGGAGCGGCCGCGGGGCGCGACGGACCGGGCACGCGCTTGGCCCGACCGGGTGCGAAACAGTTACTTGAGGGCGGCGAAGGCGTTCGCCGTGATCTCCTCGACCGGACCGAGGCCGGAGATCTTGCGCACCTTGGGCGCCTTGGCGTCGCCCGAGGCGGCCCAGGAACTGTAGTACTCGACGAGCGGCTTGGTCTGCGCGTGGTAGACGTCGAGACGCTTCTTCACCGTCTCTTCCCTGTCGTCGTCGCGCTGCACCAGGTCCTCGCCTGTGACGTCGTCCTTGCCTTCGACCTTGGGCGGGTTGTACTTGACGTGATAGGTGCGGCCCGATGCCAGGTGGGCACGACGGCCGCTCATGCGCTCAACGATCTCGGCGTCGGGCACGTCGATCTCGAGCACGAAGTCGATCGCCACGCCGGCGTCCTTCATCGCGTCGGCCTGCGGGATGGTGCGCGGAAAGCCGTCGAACATGTAGCCGGCCTTGCAGTCGTCCTGCTGCAGGCGATCCTTGACCAGGCCGATGATGATGTCGTCGGACACGAGGCCGCCCGCATCCATCACCTTCTTGGCCTCGATGCCGAGCGGGGTGCCCGCCTTGACCGCCGCGCGCAGCATGTCGCCGGTGGAGATCTGCGGGATGCCGAACTTCTCCTTGATGAAGTTGGCTTGCGTGCCCTTGCCGGCTCCCGGCGGTCCCAAAAGAATCAGTCGCATACACCCTCCCAAAAATGGACGACCATCGAGCATGGCCGTTTCCTTATTGAATAAACAGCGGAAACTTAACCGACGCACAGCGGGTGGTCAAACCCCTCCGGCGGCGAACAGCGCGCGTACGCGCTCGAGATCCTGCGGCGTGTCGACACCGGCCGCCGGCGCCTCGGCGAGCTCGAGCACGCGGATACGATAGCCATGCCACAGCGCACGCAACTGCTCGAGCGCCTCCCAGTGCTCCAGCGGCGAGGGCGCGAGCCCGGCGTAGCGGCGCAGGAAACCGACGCGATATGCGTACAGCCCGACGTGGCGCAGCATTGGCAGGCCGGCCGGCAGCGCATCGCGCTGCCCGGCCCAGGCGTCACGGGCCCATGGAATCGGCGCCCGTGAGAAGTACAGTGCCCGTCCGGCGGCGTCGCACACCACCTTGACCACGTTGGGGTTGAAAGCCTCGGCGGCATCGCCGATGGCGTGCGCGGCGGTGGCGATCGCCGCCTCGGTATCGGCCGCCAGCGCCTCGGCCACGGCCACGACGATGGCGGGATCGATCAGCGGCTCGTCGCCCTGCACGTTGACGACGATGTCCTCGTCGGCCCAGCCGCGCAGCGCCGCGACCTCGGCCAGGCGGTCGGTGCCGCTGGGGTGATCGGCGCGCGTCATCACCACCGCAGCGCCGGCCGCGCTCACCGCGGCGCGCACCGCCTCATGGTCGGTCGCCACCCAGACTTCGCTCGCGCCCGCATCCCGCACCCGCTCGACCACGCGCACGATCATCGGCTTGCCGGCGATGTCGGCCAGCGGCTTGGCCGGCAGGCGAGTGGACGCGTAGCGCGCGGGAATGACGATGCGAAAGCACGCCGGCGTACTCATCGCGCTCACTTGCGCAGCGCATCCACTTCTTCGGCGCTGAGCGTGCGCGCCTCCTCGTCCAGCATCACCGGGATCCCGTCCCGGATCGGGTAGGCCAGGCGGTCAGCCTTGCACACCAGTTCCTGCTTGTCCTTCAGGTAGTCGAGCGACCCCTTGCACAGCGGGCAGACGAGGATCTCAAGCAGTCGTGCGTCCATCTTCGAGTTTCTCCAGGATGCGTTCGGCCGCGCCGGTGCCGATGCTGGCCCTGACCGGGAACTCCCAGCAGTCGGCCGGCGCGAAAGCGGCGCATTTTACCGCATCCTTGGCGGTCATCAGGATCGGCAATGCATCGCCGAACGCGAGATCGGCTGCAGCGAAGGCGTGATGATCGCCGAAAGCATGCGGCAGGACCTCGATCCCGGCCGCCTCGAGCTGGGTAAAGAACCGCTCCGGGCGGCCGATTCCCGCCACCGCATGCACGCGCTGGCCGCGAAAGTCGCCCAGCGGACGCGTGCGCGCGGGATCACTCACGGCGCGCAACAGGCTGCCCTCGAGACGCATGTCGAACACCGGCACCGCCGCGGCCGCCGCCCGTGTCGAAGCGGACAGTTCGCCATGCGCGATGACCAGGTCAACCTCGGCAAGGCGGCCGAGCGGCTCGCGCAAGGGCCCGGCCGGCAACAGCCAATGGTTGCCGAGTGTCGCCTCGTCGACCACGGCGATCTCCAGCGCACGCCCGAGCCGGTAATGCTGCATGCCGTCGTCGGCGATGACCACGTCACAGCGTGGGTGGCGGCGCAGCAGTTCGCGTGCGGCTTCGGGCCGGTCCCGACCCACGACCAGCGGACAGGCCGTGAGGCGCGCCAGCAGCACCGGTTCATCACCGTAGTCGGCGGCCGCACCGTCGGCGGGCACGAGTGCGCAACCTGCGACTCGACCGCCATGGCCGCGGCTGATGATGCCCGGCTGCCAGCCGGCGGCGCGCAGCACGTCAACCAGCCAATGCACGACCGGCGTCTTGCCGCTGCCGCCCACCGCGATGTTGCCGACCACGATCACCGGCACCGGCAGGCGCTGCGGCGTGAGCCGCGCCCGGCGCCGACGCGCCAGCACGCCAAACAGCACGGAGAGCGGAAACAACAGGTGCGCCACCGGCCCGCGACGCTGCCAGAACGCGGGCGCACGCGCGGCCATCTCAGGGCGTCACTCGGCCGCCGCCTGGGTGGCGAAGGTGATGTGCGGCAGGCCGACGCGCTGCGCCGCCTGCATGACGTCAATCACGCTCTGGTGGCTCGCCTTGGCGTCGGCGTTGATCACGATCACCGGCGCATCGTCCGCATCCGCCGGCACGGCCCTGGCAAGGGCCGCGGCAATCGCATCGATGCTGCGCTCCCCCACCGGCTGGCGGTCTACCAGCACCTCGCCCGCCGCGGTGACCGCCACGACGATCTCGTTGGCGACCGCCTCACTGGCGTCGGCTGCCGCCGTCGGCAGGTTGATCTCGAGCCCCGATACCTTGGAAAAGGTCGTCGTCAGCATCAGGAAGATGATGATCACCAGTACCACGTCGATGAGCGGGATCATGTTGATCTCCGGCTCCTCGTTGCGGCTGCCGCGGCGAAAGTTCATGCCCTCGGCCTCGTCAGGCGCGGCGTTCGCCGTGGGCAACTTCGACCAGCTTGATCGCCTGCTGCTCCATGTCGATCACGAAGCTGTCGATGAGCGCGCGGAAATGGCGCCAGAAGATCATCGCCGGGATGGCGATGAGCAGGCCCAGGCCCGTCGTATACAGCGCAATCGAGATGCCCTGCGCCAGTTGCGCAGGGTTGGCCCCGCTCACGCCCTGCGAAGCGAAGATGTCGATCATGCCGATGATGGTGCCGAGCAGGCCCAGCAGCGGGCTGATCGCGGCGATGGTGCCGAGCGTGGTGAGGAAACGCTCGAGCTCATGGACCACGGCACGGCCGGTTTCCTCGATCGACTCCTTCATCACCTCGCGCGAGCTGTTCACATTGCGCAAGCCGGCGGCAAGCACGCGCCCGAGCGAGGAATGGGCAGCCACGCGCTCGATCATCTCTGCCGATGCGCCGTGCAGGCGCAGGTCGCTCAGGACCTGGTCGAGCAGGCCGGGGGGCACGACGCGCACGCGCCGCAAGGTGATCGAGCGCTCGATGATCAGCGCAACCGCGATGACTGAAGCGAGAATCAGGGGCCAGATCGGCCAGCCGACGGCCTGGATGATCGCGAACACGCGGGACGACCTCTACGGGGCAAAGGCGGGACTCTAGCGCTGACGGCCTGGCGCGGCAAGCCGCATTGGCGTGCCAGACCAGACCCGGAACGCATTGCCAGCATCCACGGGGCTTGCCGCGATGAATCCACAGAAGCTGTGGATAAGTTTGTGGATGGAATCGGGAAGTTGCCCGCGAAGCCCGTCGCCACAAGCATTCGGTCACTCCGATGCAAAATTGTGCAACAATTTAAATCCATTTAATTCAATAACTTAGCATTCACCCCTTTCCAATCAAGGACTTGCGACAAGGTCCTTGACAGGATTCCGCGCCTGTGGATTCCGCTACAATCCCGCCATGTCATCAGCCCCGCCAAGCCACGATCCACGCCCCGACGGCACGGCCGCACCCAAGCAGATCGTCAGCGTCTCCGCGCTCAACCGGCTCGCGCGTGAGGCGCTCGAACGGGCGCTGCCGCTGCTCTGGGTCGGGGGCGAGATCTCCAACCTCACCCGCGCTGCCTCAGGCCACCTCTATTTCACCCTCAAGGACGCCAACGCCCAGGTGCGCTGTGCGATGTGGCGCAACCGCGCCCAGCTGCTGCCCTTTCGCCCCGAGAACGGCATGCGCGTCGAGGCACGTGCGCTGGTCACGCTGTACGAGGCGCGTGGCGACTATCAGCTCAACGTCGAAGCGCTGCGCCCCGCCGGCATCGGCAACCTCTTCGAGGCCTTCACCCGACTGAAGGACAAGCTCGCTGCCGAGGGCCTGTTCGACCCCGCCGGACGGCGCCCGCTGCCGCGCCTGCCGCGCGCCATCGGCATCGTCACCTCGCCGCAGGCCGCCGCGCTGCACGACGTGCTCGTCACGCTGCAACGCCGCGCCCCGCATCTGCCGGTGGTGCTCTACCCCACCCCGGTGCAGGGCGCGGAGGCCGCTGCCCGCCTCGTCGCCGCGGTCCGCAGCGCCGGCCGGCGCGCACAGGCCGACGGCATCGAACTGCTGTTGCTGGTGCGTGGCGGGGGCAGCCTGGAGGACCTGTGGCCCTTCAACGACGAGACGCTGGCGCGCACGCTGCGAGCCTGCCCGCTGCCGGTGGTATGCGGTGTCGGGCACGAAACCGACCTCACCATCGCCGACTTCGCGGCCGACCTGCGCGCGGCCACGCCGACCGGTGCCGCGGAGCTTGCGAGCGCCGGCTGGCTCGGCGTGCGCACCGAACTGCCGGCCCTGCACGCGCGCCTGGGGCGCGCCCTGCAGCGTCGACTAGAGGGCCTCGCCCAGCGTCTGGATCGGGCCACGCTGCGCCTGGTGCACCCGCGCGAGCGCCTGCTGCGCGAGCGTCAGCAACTCGCCCTCCTCTTCCAGCGCCTGAACACCGCCATGCAGCGCCGCCTGGAGCGCGCCGTCATGCGCTGTACACACGCCGAAGCCCGCCTGCGCGGCACCGCGCCGCGCCCCGGCCTCCTGCGCAGCCGTGTGAATACGCTGCAGCAACGCCTGCAGCTTGCGGCCGACCACCTCCTCGAGCGCCGCCGCGCGCATCTGCTGGCGCTGGCCGCCCACCTTGAACACCTGGCGCCGCAGCAGGTCCTCGCGCGCGGCTATGCCATCGCCCGTGACGAGCACGGCAAGGTGCTGCGCCGTGCCGAAGGCGTGGCAGCGGGTGCCGCGGTCAGCGTGCAGCTGGCCGAAGGCGCGCTGGCTACGCGGGTCGTCGGGCACCTCGAGCACTGAGCACAGTCCAATTCTCGCGCCGTGTCGATGGACGCCCCGTCCATCGCACGCCAGCACCCCCCGATCGACACCCGCAGCCCGACCGGCATCGGCGAAGCGGAACGTCGTGCTGCCTGTTTCGCAATCCGGCGGATGGGCTTAACATTCGGGGCCCAGCATTGCCGGTGGCATTGAATCAAGACTAGAATGGTCCTGCTTTCAATCCACCGATCGACAAATCGAATTCAGGAGAATCCGCATGGAACACACGCTGCCCGCCCTGCCCTACGCCAAGGACGCCCTCGCCCCGCACATCTCCGCGGAGACGCTCGAGTTCCACTACGGCAAGCACCACCAGGCTTACGTCACCAACCTGAACAACCTGATCAAGGGCACCGAGTACGAGAATCTCGACCTCGAAGCCATCGTCAAGAAGGCGCCGGCCGGCGGCATCTACAACAACTCGGCCCAGGTCTGGAACCACACCTTCTTCTGGAACAGCATGGCGCCCAACGGCGGCGGCGAGCCGAGCGGCGCGCTGGCCGACGCGATCAAGGCCAAGTGGGGCTCGTTCGACGACTTCAAGAAGGCCTTCCAGGCCTCTGCGGTCGGCAACTTCGGCTCCGGCTGGACCTGGCTGGTGAAGAAGGCCGATGGTTCGGTCGACATCGTCAACATGGGTGCCGCCGGTACCCCGCTGACGACCGGTGACACCGCGCTGCTCTGTATCGACGTGTGGGAACACGCCTACTACATCGACTACCGCAACCGTCGCCCGGACTTCGTCGCCACCTTCCTCGACAAGCTGGCCAACTGGGACTTCGCGGCGAAGAACTTCGCCTGACGCCCGCGGCCGGCGCTGACCGGCCGCTACCTCACGAAAGCGACCCGCGCGGTCGCTTTCGTGCTTTCCGGCCCAGCTCCCGCTCCCGCGGGGACGCGCCGCACACGGGGCGACGCATGCTCGACATCCTGTACCGCGACGACTGGCTGGTTGCGATCCACAAGCCCTCGGGCCTGCTCGTGCATCGCAGCCCGATCGCCGCGCACGAGCAGCGCTTCGCGGTGCAGTTGCTGCGCGACCAGATCGGCCGCCGCGTGTTTCCCGCCCATCGCCTCGACCGTGGCACCTCGGGCGTGCTGCTGTTCGCGCTCGACCGCGAGGTTGCGCGGACGCTCGCGGGCCGCTTCGAGTCGCAGGCAGTAGAAAAGCGATACCTGGCGGTCGTGCGCGGTCATCCGGCCGCGAGCGGCGTTATCGACCACCCCCTGGTGCGCCGTCTCGACCCCATCGAGCTCCGCCACGGACGCGGCGCCGGCGCCCGCGACGCCCTGCCCGAGGACAGCGACGAGCCTGGGGACGGCGATCAGGCCGACCACAGCCAAACAGTCGCGCAGGCCGCTCGCACCCGCTTCCGCCGCCTTGCCACGGTCGAACTGCCCTACGCGGTCGACCGCTACCCGAGCAGCCGCTACGCGCTGGTCGAACTCTTCCCCGAAACCGGGCGTCGCCACCAGTTGCGCCGCCACCTCAAGCACATCGCACACCCCATCATCGGCGACGCGACCTATGGCAAGGGCCGCCACAATCGCCTGTTCCAGGCCCTGTTCGGCAGCCACCGGCTGCTCCTCGCCTGCACCCGGCTCAGCTTCGCGCACCCGCTGAGCGGTGTCACGATGCGCATCGAGGCCCCGCCCGCAAGGGATTTCATGGACCTGGTGGGTCCCCTCGGCTGGGATCCCGACTGCGTCGACGGCTGACGCGCGGCGCCTGCGCCAACGGCAGCCCGAGTTGCCCGCCCGCCTCCACGGTGGCGCGTTTTCAGGGCACAATTGCCGCTCGCCACGCTGCCCGCTGCCCTCCCGTGGACGTCGCCGCGGCTGCAACCCGTTCATGCGCTCGCGCACTCACGATCACCCAGGTATCTCGATGAATCCGCTGCTCCAGGTACGTCAGCACGGCCAGCAGATCTGGCTCGACAATCTCTCCCGCACCCTGCTCAACGACGGCCATCTGGCCCGTTTCATCGTCGATGACGGCGTGGCCGGGGTCACCACCAATCCGTCCATCTTCCATAAGGCGATCGCCGGCGGGCGTTATTACGAGGACGACCTCGCCCGCCTCAAGCAGCAGCCCATGAGCGCCGAGGCGCGCTACGAGGCGCTGGTGATTCCCGATGTGCAGCGCGCCTGCGACCTGCTGGCCCCCCAGCATGCGCAGAGCGGCGGATCCGCGGGCTACGTCAGCCTCGAGGTCTCGCCGGCGCTTGCCCACGACGCTGCCGCCACGATCGCGGCCGGCCTGCGGCTGAAGGCCGCGGTTGCCCGCCCCAACCTGCTGATCAAGGTGCCGGCCACGGCTGCTGGCCTGGAGGCGATCGAGGGCCTGATCGGCGCCGGCATCAGCGTCAATGTCACGCTGATGTTCTCGCTCGGCCACGTCGATGCGGTCGCCGCCGCCTATGTGCGCGGGCTGGAGCGGCTGCGCGCCGGCGGTGGCGAGGTCACGAGCGTGATGTCGGTGGCCAGCCTGTTCCTGTCGCGCGTCGATACGCTGGTGGACAAACAGCTCGAGGAGGCGGGTGGCGAGGCCCTGGCGCTGCGCGGCCGGACCGCGGTGGCGCTCGCCCGGCTCGCCTACCAGCGCTACCTCGCACGCTTCCACGGCGAGGGCTTCGCCATCCTGCGCGCGGCGGGCGCCCGCCCCCAGTACATGCTGTGGGCCAGCACCGGCACCAAGAATCCAGCCTATAGCGACCTGCTTTACGTCGAGCCGCTGATCGGCGCGGAGACGGTGAACACCTTGCCCGACGCCACCCTGGACGCCCTGCGCGACCATGGCCGGGTCGAGCCCACGCTGGCGCGCGACGTCGACCTCGCGCAGGCGCAGTTCGCCGCGCTCGCCGCAGTCGGCATCGACCTCGAGGCGGTCGGCAAGCGCCTGCAGCAAGAAGGACTCGTGCAGTTCGAGCAGGCCTTCGCCGCGCTGCTCGAACTCACCGCCTGAGTCCCACGCCCACCCTCCTCTGCCGCCCCGCCCTCAGGACAGGGCGGACGCGTCGCCCCCTACCAGGGCGTCGCGCGACACACTGCGCTGCTCGCTGCCGGTGTCGAGCAACTCCTTCATGTCGAGGATCAGCACGATCTGGCCGTTCGACAGGGTCGTAACGCCGGCCACACCCTTCGGGCGGAAGTCGTCGAGCGACTTGATCACCGCATCCTCGCGCCCGGCGAAGCTGTCGACGGCGAGGATGAAGGACCATTCGGCCGCCTGCATCAGCACCCCGTACTGCGGTACCCGCTCGCGCGGCCAGCCCAGCAGGGACGACAAGGGCACGATCGGCAGCACCTCGCCACGCACCACCATGGTCGCCCGCCCGCCCACGTCCTGGATCGACTCGGGCACGATCGGCAGGATCTCGCGCACCATGGACAGCGGCACCGCAAAGGGCTGCTCGCCCAGGCGCACCAGCAGCACCGGCAGGATCGCCAGGGTCAGCGGCAGGTTGATCAGCAGGGTCGTGCCCTTGCCAAGCTGCGACTTGATCTCGATCGAGCCGTTGAGCTTCTGGATGTTGGTGCGCACCACATCCATGCCCACCCCGCGCCCGGACACGTCCGACACCTTCTCGGCCATCGAGAATCCGGGCAGGAAGATGAGGTTGTAGCTCTGACGGTCGTCCATCGTGCTCGCCTCCTCATCGCTGATGAGGCCCTTGGCGAGCGCCTTCGCGCGCAGCCGCTCGGCATCGATGCCACGCCCGTCGTCGGCGACCATGATGACGATGTGGTCACCTTCCTGGCGCGCCTCGAGGCGCACCAGCGACTTCTGCGGCTTGCCTGCGGCCGCGCGCGCCGCGGCGTCCTCGATGCCGTGGTCGACCGCGTTGCGGATGAGATGGATGATCGGGTCGGACAGGTCCTCGATCATTGTCTTGTCGATCTCGGTCTCCTCGCCGACCAGCACGAGCTCGACATCCTTGCCCAGGCTGCGGGCAAGGTCACGGGCAATGCGCGGATACTTCTGGAACAGGCGGCCGATCGGCTGCATGCGCGTCTTCATGACCGCGTTCTGCAGATCGGAGACGAGCAGGTCGAGCTGGCTCACCGCGACGTCGAGCGCGTGCAGCGTCTCGGTGTCGGTGCGGCCGTTGAGGATGTCGCTGCGCAGCGCGTTGAGGCGGTTCTTGGTCAGCCCGATCTCGCCCGACAGGTTCAGCACCTGATCGAGGCGCGCGGTGTCGACGCGGATGGAGTTGTCGCGCTGGCGCTCGCTGTCGCGCCGTCCGGTGGGCCCGCTGGCGCCGGGCAGGTCGGTGGCACGGCGGCCGAGCGCAGCCTTGACGATGGGGTCGTTCGCCTCGGAAGGCGCGGCCGCGGCGGCCGGGCGGCTCGTGCCGCCCCCGGCATCGGCGCGCGGCGCCCTCGCCTGCGCAGCGTCGATAACCACCGTGGCAACCGGGATGGCGTCCGCCGAAGCAGCAGGGGCGATCGTCGCGCCGGTGACCACGGCGAACAGCGCGTCCCAGTCGGGCTCGCCCTGGCGCGGCACCTTCACCGCGTCGCCTGCAGGGGCACTGACCGCGGCCGGCGTGGCCGCCGCTCCGTCCTCGGCCTCGTCATTCGCAATCGCTGCACGCAGGCTCGCGATCAGGGCGGGATCGGCCGGGCCGGGCTGGGTGGCGCGCTCGAGATCGACGAACATGTCGCGCACCGCCGCCGTCGCCGCCAGGATCACGTCCATGCGCTCGGGGGTCACGCGCAGCTCGGCGTTGCGCAGCTTGTCGAACAGGCTCTCGGTCAGGTGGCAGAGCGTGACCAGCTCGGTGGCGCTGAGAAAGCCCGCCCCGCCCTTGATGGTGTGGAAGCCGCGGAAGATGTCGTTCAGCAGGTTGCGGTCATCGGGCGAACGCTCGAGATCGACCAGCTTGTTGTCGACCCCGGACAGAAGATCCCCCGCCTCGACGAGGAAGTCCTGCAACAGTTCTTCCATCCCTGCAAAATCACTCATGACTCACCTTGCTCCTGATCGCGCGACGGTCAGGCCCTGCCTGGCCGTGCGCTCGATGCCCTGCACCCGTCGTGGCGGGTTCAGAATCCGAGGCTCTCCAGCAGGTCATCGACCTGGGCCTGGTTGTTGAGGACGTCCCCGCCGACGCTGCCATCGATCACCGGCCCGTTGAGCAGGCTGGAATGGCGCTCGCTGCGGACCGCCGGCGGCGCCGCCTCGAGCAGCACCTGCAACAGCTGGCTCTCGAGCATCTGCGCCAGTTCCACCACGCGCTTGATGACCTGCCCGGTGAGGTCCTGAAAGTCCTGCGCCATCATGATCTCGTGCAGCTGCGCGCTGGTGGCACGGCTGCCGCTGGCGACCTCGCCGATGAAACCGCGCGTGTCGGCGCTCAGCTCGCGAAACGCCTCCGGCGACAGCTTGCCGGCATACAGGCGATCCCAGCGCGCGGCCAGCGCATCGGCGCCGCTGGCGAGCTCGTCCTGAATGGGGCGGGCGACATCGGTGGCGTTGAGTACGCGGCTGGCGGCCTGCTCGGTCATGCGGGCGATGTAGTGCAGGCGCTGGCGGGCATCGGGAATGGCTTCCGCCGCCTCCTGCAAGGTGGCTTCGAGACCGAGCTCGCGCAGCGTGTCATGCACCTGGCGGGTGAGATGACCGAGGCGGTGGAACACCGCCTCGGAGTCGGTCTGCTCGTCCGCGCCGGCGGCGGCCGGTGCCTGCACGGTGGCGCGGGACGCCGCCATCATCGCCGGCCCGTCCCCGAACTGACCGGACTCCATCGCCACGGCGTCGAACAAGGCCTGCAGCTCGTCGTTGTCGCCGGACGCGTCGTCGCTCGCGGGCGCGCCGGGCAGGACCGCCAGCTCGGCCTGGGGCGGCCGCCGGCCGGCGACCGGCTCGGCGGCGATGCTGTCGAACAGCGCTTGCAACTCGTCCGAGTCGCCGGACTCGTCGAACTTCGGCCTCTTGCTCATGTTCCTGCTCCGTATTCCGTCGGCAGCGGCACTCAGGCCGGACTGCGACCCATCCTCTCGAAGATCTTTTCCAGCTTCTCCGCCAGCGTCGCCGCGGTGAAGGGCTTGACCACATAGCCGCTCGCCCCGGCCTGGGCCGCGGCGATGATGTTCTCCTTCTTCGCCTCGGCGGTGATCATCAGCACCGGCAGGTGCTTCAGGTGCGGCGTGCGCCGGATCGTCTGGAGCAGGGCCAGCCCGTCCATGTTCGGCATGTTCCAGTCGGTGACGACGAAATCGAAGGGCGCACTGTTCAACTTCTGCAGCGCGATCGCGCCGTCCTCGGCCTCGTCGACGTTCGCGTAGCCCAGCTCCTTGAGCAGGTTGCGGACAATGCGACGCATGGTCGAAAAGTCATCGACGACGAGGAACTTCATCTTGGGGTCGGCCATTTTCTCTGTTCTCCGGAATTGCTTGCCCGCGCCGCTCAGGGTGCGCGCCGGCCTCGCTGCAACATGGGCCGAATCGTCTCGGCGAGCACGTCGCCGTCGAATTTTGCCACGTAGGCATCCACGCCGACGCGCTTGCCCATGGCGCGATTGGCCTCGGACGACAGCGAGGAGTGCATGACGACGGGAATGCCGCTGAAGCGGGGGTCGGCCTTGATGTTGCGGGTCAGTACATAACCATCCATCTCGGGCATCTCGGCATCGACCATGATCAGGTCGATGTCGTCGATCACGTGCCGCCCGCCCTGCTCGGCATGGGTGGCGATGCTGTCGAGCCGGTTCCAGGCCTCCAGCCCGTTCTGCGCATGCTTGTGACGCACGCCGAGCTTGTCGAGCACCTCGGCGATCTTGCGCCGAGCCACCGCCGAGTCATCGACGAAGAAGACGTTCACCTCGTGACCGTTGCCGAGCGGCGCAATGTTGCCGACCACCGCGTCACCAAAGGTGTTGGCGAGGATGGTCTCGACGTCGAGGATGGACACCAGCCGGCCGTCGGGCAGCTCGGTGATCGCGGTGATGAAGCTCTGCGTGCCGGGGGAGACGTTCTCGGGCGCCCTCACCCGGTCCCAGTCCACGCGGATGATGCGGTCGACCGAGTCGACCAGGAAGCCGAGCGTGCGCTTGCTGTACTCGGTCACCATCATCGCCCCGCCCAGCGGCGCGCCAGGCGGCACGAGATCGAGGATGCGGCCCAGGGCGAGCACCGGGATGACGTTGCCGCGCAGCGAGATCAGGCCTTCGACGCCGACCGGCATGTTCGGCGTGCGGGTGATGAATGGGGTCTTCGATACCTCGCGCACCTTGAACACGTTGATGCCGAAGTTCTCGCGCGTGCCGAGCGAGAACAGCAGGATCTCCATGCGGTTCGAGCCGGCCAGCGTGGCACGGCCCTCGACGGAGTCGAACAGGGCACATTCTTCGTGCTGTGTGTTCTGCATGCGGGCCTCCTCAGCCGCCTTGCTCGCTGCCGTGCGCGCCCAGCCGGCGCACGAGCGTCTGTGCCAGGCGTTGCGGCTCGAACTTCGGCACGTATTCGTCCACCCCGACCGAGCGGCCGAGTTGCTGGTTCGACATCCCCGACAGCGAGGAATGCATGATCACCGGGATGTCGGCAAAGCGCCGGTCGGCCTTGATCTGGCGGGTGAGCATGTAGCCGTCCATTTCCGGCATCTCGACGTCGGTCAGCACGAGGCTGACGAAGTCGGACACCTTGCGCCCGCTCGCATCGGCATGCGCGGCGACCTTGCGCAGCTCGTCCCAGGCCTGGCGGCCATTGACCGCGCCGACGTGGCGCAAGCCCATCGCGTCCAGGGTCTGCACGATCTGCCGCCGCGCCACCGAGGAGTCGTCGGCGAAATACACTACATGCTCGTCGGCGCCAGGCACCGGCGTGATGTCGCGGAACAGGAACTCGTCATCGTAGTTGGACGTCTCGGACAACACCTTTTCGACGTCGAGCATCATCACCAGGCGCGCGTCGGCCAGCTCGGTGACGGCCGTCACCAGGCCGCCGAGCTTGGCTGACAGCATCTCCGGCGGTACCCGCATCTGCGACCAGTCCAGGCGCAGGATGGTGTCGACCGCCTCGACCAGGAAACCCTGGGTGTGGCCGTTGTACTCGGTGACGATCATGATCTCGCGCGGGCTGTCGTCACCGATGCCGCCGTAGCTGCCCAGATCGACCACCGGCACCAGGGCGCCGCGCAGGCTGACCATGCCCTGCACCGCCGCTGGCATCTCGGGCGCAGCGGTGATGGGCGGCGTACGCATCACCTCGCGTACCTTGAAGACATTGATGCCAAAGGTCTCGCGCCGGCCGGTGCGCGGATCGGCGCCGAGCGTGAACAGCAGGATCTCGAGCTTGTTCGTTCCTGCCAGCCGGGTGCGGGCGTCGATGTTCTTGAGTAGTTCGGACATGTTGTTTTCCGCTTCACGGTCTCGTGCGGGCGCACGGATCGGGCGCCATGGAGTCAATATCGGCCGCCGACGCCCCTACTTGAGCACCGATGTTCAGCGCACCGGCGCGCCGAAGAGGTCGCTCACCGACGGCCCACCCACGTCCGGGGGTCCATCGCCATCGGGCGCCCCCGTCCCGCCGACGTCGAGCTGCCGGCCCGGGTTGCGCATGGCCTCTTCCGCCTGGCGGTTGAGCACCACGATGCTGATGCGGCGGTTGGCCGGATCGAGCGGGTCGTCCGCGTTCAGGTGCGCGGTGTCGGCGAGGCCGAGCACGCGCAGCAGCTTGCCGGGCTCGAGCCCGCCCGCGACCAGCTCGCGCCGCGCCGCATTGGCCCGGTTGGACGACAGCTCCCAGTTGGAAAAGCCGCGCTCGCCGCCGGAGTACTGCGCCGAATCGGTGTGCCCGGACATGCTGATGCGGTTGTCGACGTCATTGAGCGCACGGGCGATCTCGCGCAACAACTCGCGCGTGTAGGGGCGCAGGTCGGCGCTCGCCGAGGTGAACATCGGCCGGTTCTGCGCATCGATGAGCTGGATGCGCAGGCCCTCGCTGATGATGTCGAGCAGGATCTGGTTCTTGAACTGGCGCAGCGAGGGGTTGGCCTCGATGATCGCCTCGAGCTTGCCCTTGAGGTCGATCAGGCGCGCCCGCTCGCGGCGCTGGGCGATGCGCGCAAGGTCCATCTCATCGACGTTCTGCGCTCCGCGCGAGGCTGCCTCGAAGTTGATCGAACGCGTGCTCGGCACATCGCCACGCTTGACCTGCCCCACCGAACGCGTCAGATCCTCGCCACCGCCCTTGATGATGCTCGAGCTGTCGCCGGTGCCGCTGCCGCCTTCGAGCGTCATCTTGAGGGGGTTCTGGAAATAGTCGGCAATGCCCTCGAGGTCACCCTGCGCGGTCGAGCCAAGCAGCCACATCAGCAGGAAGAAGGCCATCATCGCGGTCACGAAGTCGGCGTACGCGATCTTCCATGCACCGCCGTGGTGGCCGCCGCCGCCCTTCTTGATGCGTTTGACGACAATCGGCTGCTGGGTGTCGTCGCTCACGGCGCGCTCCTCCCTGTCCCGCCCGGGTGCGTCGGCTCAGCCGCCCAAAGCGTCGCTCCAACTGGCTTCATGCGCGCCTCAGCCCTTGCGGTTCTTGATTTCTTGCTCGAGCTCGGTAAAGCCCGGGCGGTCGGTGGCGTACAGCACCTTGCGCCCGAACTCGACCGCAACCTGAGGCGCGTAGCCATTCATGCTCGCCAGTAGCACGACCTTGATCACCTGATAGATCTTGCCGCTCTCCTCCACCTTCTGCTCGAGCTGGCTGGCGAGCGGGGAGACGAAGCCATAGGAGACCAGGATGCCGAGGAATGTACCGACCAGCGCGCCACCGATCATCTTGCCCAGCACGGCCGGCGGCTGGCCGACCGACCCCATCACGTTCACCACCCCCATCACGGCGACCACGATGCCGAACGCGGGCACGGCGTCGGCGACCTTGGCCACGATGTGGGGCGCCTGATGCGCCTCCTGGTGATGGGTCTCGATCTCCATGTCCATGAGGTTCTCGATCTCGAACGCATTGAGGTTGCCGCCCACCATCATGCGCAGGTAGTCGGTCATGAACTCCACTGCGTGGTGGTCCGCCGTCACGCTCGGATACTTGGAGAAGATCGGGCTGGCCTCCGGGTTCTCGATGTCGTTCTCGATCGACATCAGTCCTTCCTTGCGCACCTTGGCCAGGATCTCGAACAGCAGCGCGAGCAGATCGACGTACAAGGCCTTGTTGTAGCGCGAGCCCTTGAGCGCCATCGGCAGCCCCTTGAGGGTGGCCTTGATCGCCTTCGGCCCGTTGCCGGCGACGAAGCCGCCGATCATCAGGCCGAAGATCGCGACGTACTCGAGCGGCACCCACAGGGCCAGCAGGCTGCCGTGCATCGCGTAGGTACCGAGCGATGCCAGCAGCACGATAACGTAACCAATGATCAGGAACACCAGTGACTCCAGAAGGGTCGGCCGCGAACCCGGCCTGCCACACAGCAGGCCGCGGAGTTGCAGCATCTGACGGTCTTAACGACCGGTCCCGGCAAAACTTGAACCCTGCCCATCGCCCGCGCACGGGGGCGCCCAAAAGACATGGGCCGCGCTGTCTCCAGTGCGGCCCATGTCAGGCGATGCGGGGCTTGGCTTGCGTCGCGCCGGTCTCAGGCCGGCACCAGCTGCCGGGTGCGCGACACCGCCTTGCGCGCGGTCTTCTTGCGCGAGGAGCCGGCACGCGAGGGCATGTTGCACAGGCCACACACGTAGGCATGCACCGGATCGTGGGCATGGGCGACGAACTGCCCGCCACAGCAGGTGCAGGCGCTCAACTGCAGCAGGTCGGCGTCGAAGAAGCGCACCAGGGTCCACGCCCGGGTCAGGCTCAGTACCGGTTCCATCGCCGCGCCCTCGATGTGATCGAGGTAGAGGTGGTAGGACTTCAGCGTCGCCTCAAGGCCCTGCACCCCGCCGCGACCGCTGAAGAAGCGATGGAAACCCATGAACAGCGAGGAATGCACGTTGGGCTGCCAGGTCATGAACCAGTCGGTCGAGAACGGCAGCATGCCCTTGGGCGGCGAGACGCCACGCACCTCCTTGTAGATCTTGAGCAGCTTCTCGCGGCTGAGGCGCGTCTCGACCTCGAGCATCTGCATGCGCGCGCCGAGCTGGACCATTTCGACTGCGAGTCGAACGTCCTCTGCCTCTGCGATGACGGTCTTGTTCTTCATCAGGGCCTCCTCAGGCCGCTTCTTCGGCAGCCTTGCCCGCGGCGAGGATCGCCGCGTGCAGGCTTGCGCTGGTGGCATCGCGCCCCTCGCCCGCCATCAACCGGGCCAGTTGTGCGTCGTCGAAACGAAAGCAGGGGATCAACATCTGGCTGCTCGCCATGCGCACCAGCTTTGCCGCCGACATGGACTGGATCAGATCGGCCAGGCCGTCACCGATGCCGAGCCGGAACAGGGCCGTCGCCCGGTCACTGCGAAGCATCTGCTGGGCGAGCATCAGGTAGGCGAGATTCAGTTCGCGAATTTCGGCCTGGAAGTCTGGACGATCCATGGTTTCCAATCCCCTTCAGGGATCAATGACACTGAAGTTAAAGTAAATTCTCAGCAACGGCAAGTTACAGAATCACCGGAACCGTGCTTTTTGACACAGCACCTGTGGCCTTGCAGCAACAGAGCCCCACTGCACTCGGTGGCAACGGTCACCGATCGGGCGTCAGCGAGCCGAAGCGGAAGGCGTCGGCAACCAGCGGACGGCCATAGCGGAATCCCTGCAGCGCGTCGCAGTGCGAGGCCTGCAGCAGTATCTCCTGCGCCGCCGTCTCCACCCCCTCGGCCACCACCCGCAGGCGCAGACTGTGCGCCATCGCGAGGGCCGCGCGCACGATCGCGCTGGCATCGTCGTCGCGATCAACGTCGCTCACCAGCGCGCGATCGATCTTGATCACATCGATCGGCAGCCGGCGCAGGTAGGCGAGCGAGGAATAGCCGGTGCCGAAGTCGTCGATGGCGATGCGCAGGCCCAGGGCCTTCAAGGCTCGCAGGCAGCGCGCCGCGTGCTCGCAGTCGCTCATCAGCGAGCTTTCGGTGATCTCGAGCACGAGACACGAGGCCGGGAAGCCACTTCGCGCCAGCGCCGCCTCCACCTGAGCGTAGAGGCCGGGCTGCACGAACTGCACTGCGGACACATTCACCGACATCTCGAAATCCGCCAGCCCCGCACGGTGCCAGCGCTTGCCCTGCATGCAGGCCTCGGCCAGCACCCATGCGCCGATGTCGGCGATGAGGCCGGTCTCGTCCGCGAGCGCAATGAAGCGGTCGGGACCGAGCAAACCGTGCACCGGGTGCTGCCAGCGCAGCAGGGCCTCGGCGCCGCGGGCGTGACAGCTCGCGGCACCGACGATGGGCTGGTAGTGCAGGCGCAGTTCGTTGCGGGCCAGCGCCGAGCGCAAATCCCGCTCGAGCGCCAGCGCGAAGGCCGACGCCCGGCTCTGGGCTTCACGATGAATGCGCACGCAATTGCCGCCCGCGCGTTTGGCCTCGGCCAACGCCACCTCGGCCTGCATCAGCGCATCGACGGCAGGGACGTGGCCGGCATCGAGCAGCGCGACGCCGACGCTCGCATTCAGCGTCAGGCCGCCAGGCACGCTGGCGAAGGGTCGCTCGGGGACGCGCAGCAGGCAGCGCGCCAGCAGTTCGGCCTGGCCCTCGTCGACCACGCCCGGCACGAACACGCCGAAGCGGTCGCCGCACAGCCGTGCCAGCATCGCGCTCGGCGGCACGACCTCCACCAGCCGCCGGCCGAGCTCGCGCAGGACCTCGGTGCCGACCTCATAGCCGAAGCCGACGTTGACCCGCATGAAGCGATCGAGGTCGAACACGATCAGGGTCGCGCCGGTATTGCGGCCGCTGCGCTCGCGGCATGCAAGCCAATCGGCGACCCGGGCACAGAAATGGGCCTGATTGGACAACTGGCTGAGCCCGTCGAACAGGCTCAACTCGCGAATTCGGTCCTCGGCCCGGCGCACGGCGGCACGGTCGGCCTGGGCGAGCAGTTCGCGCTCGATGACCGCGAGCAGGCGCGCATGGTCGCCCTTGACGACGAAGTCGCGCGCCCCCTCGTACATCGCCCCGACACCCTCGCTCGGCGTCATGCGGCCCGAGTGCAGGATGAAGGGCAGATCCCTGCCGCTACGCTGCAGCACCGTCAGCGCGCGCCGGCAGTCGAAGGCCCGCAGGGTGTGATCGCACAGGACGAGGTCCCACGCCGTCGTCGCGAGCGCGGCCGCCATGTCGATCGCATTGTCGACCCGCATCCACGACAATCGCATGCCACGGCGAGCCAGTTCGGCCTCGACGCGCAGCGCGTCGTCCTCACAGTCATCGACGATCAGCACCCTCGGCGTCGAGCCGCGCTCGGGCATTGCCAGCGCATCACCCGGCGCCGATCGCATCACGTCGCCGCCCTGCCGGCCTGGAGCGCAACGACGCGATTGCGACCCTGCTGCTTGGCAACATACGCCCCCTGGTCGGCCACCTTGATCAGCGCATCGACATTGGCCATCTCCGCCTCGCGCTCGGCGATGCCGATGCTCACCGTCATCTCCAGCTGCGGCCCGCCGGTGTCGATCAGCCGTGACTCGGCCGCGACACGCAGGCGCTCGGCGACGGTCATCGCCGCGCGCAGGTCGGTATCGGGACAGATGACGAGGAACTCGTCGCCGCCGGTGCGGCAGATCACGTCCTGCGCCCGCAAGGCCTCGCGCAGCAATTCGGCCGACTGCCGCAGGGCGATGTCGCCGACATCGTGGCCATAGGTGTCGTTGATCGCCTTGAAGGCATCCAGATCGATGATCATGGCCGCCAGCGGGCGACCGTGCCGCGCCGCCGCGGCCCACTCCATCTGCATGGACTCGAGGGCGTGGCGACGGTTGGGCAGACCGGTCAGCGGGTCGGTCAGGGCGGCCTCCTGCAGGCGGCGATTCGAGATCGCGAGCTCGGCGGCGAAGTTGCGCAGCTCCTCGCGCTCATGCTCGAGCTCGTGCTGCAGGGCCAGCATGCGCAGGCAGGACCGCAGGCGAACGCCGAGCGCCGCACCGCGCAGGGGCAGCACGGCGAAGTCGTCGGCGCCGGCCGCGGCCGCCGCCAGCAGCAGCGCATCGTCCTCCCGCGGCAGGATGGCCAGGATGTGCATGCAGCGCCCGAGGCGCAGATCGCGCAACCCCCGCACCAGCTTCTCGCCCTCGCTGCCCGAAGGCGAGACCCAGTCCACCAGCACCATCTGCGGCTGCACGTCGATGGCGAGCTCGAGCGCCGCTTGCGCCGAGGCAGCCTCGAACACCTTCAGTCCTGCCGCCTTCAGCTCGGCGCTCAACACGGCACGCGCCGCGGCGTCGCGCACCACCACCAGCGCGGGCATCACGGCGGCACCGGGCTCGCCGCCGGCCGTCTCGTCCGCCCCGGCGGCATCGGCCAGCGCTGCATCGCCGCCGAGTTCGCCGAAGCGAGGCACGGTCTCGGTGCGAATCTGCAGCAGCTTGCCCCATTCGCCCCAATCGCGACCGACGCGATCGCACAGGTTGATGAACTCGCCACGGCCAAGGCCGAGCCGGCTCGACAGGCGCAGCATCACGGGCATCAGGCGTTCCTGCTCGGCGACCGGCGCAAGGCACAACTGCGCGATCGCGCGCGACAGCACCAGGCACTGCACCAGCCCGGACTCGCGCGAACCCTCGGCGTAGCCCGCCAGCTCGGGGCTCTCATGAAAGCGCACCGGCTGCACCAGGGCCTCGGGCAGGCCCCAGTCGAGCAGCATGGCGGCGCCGAGCTCGCGATGGTTCATGGCGAAGGCCTGATCCTCGAGCGCCACCTGCTGCAGCCCGGGGGCGCGCTTGATCTCGGCGAGCAGACGCGAGAACGCATCGGGATAGAGGGTGGCGAGCGCGAGTTCGCCCACCCGCGCCAGCAGCCCCAGGCTGAAGGCCTCGTCGGGCGCCGCAACCCGCACGCGCTGCATCAGTGCCTGCATCGCCAGCGCCATGAGCAGCGACGAGGACCAGAAACGCGGGTAGTCGAAGCCCGCGCAACCGCCCTTGCGGTAATGCGACAGCAGGGAAAAGCCCAGCGCCATCGTGCGCACCGCGGGCAGGCCCATGACCATCAGGGCCTCCTGCACCGACACCACGGCGCGCCGGTTCTCCGCCACCAGTCCGTTGGCCGCCTTGACCAGGCGGCCAACGAAGGCCGGGTCGCCCTTGATCACGCGGCCGAGCTCGGCCATCGACACGTCGGCCGACTGCGTCAGGCGAATGATCGCGATCGCAACGCCGCGCGGCGACGGCAGATCCCCCGCGGCCTTGAGCTGGGCGAAGCGCTTCATGTCGATCGGCTGTGCCATGCACTCCCCAATGTGGTCTGGTGACTCCCTGTCGGCCCTGCGCACGCACGACGAGGTATCTTCGTCATAACGGCGGCGAGGCGCGATTCTTTAACGCTTGCGTACAGGAGGGCAAGCGAAAGCAGGCTAGAATCGGCGAAAACCTCACGTTACCCGCCATGAAATTCTGTTCCACCTGCGGCGGCGCCGTCGCCTTCCGCATCCCGCCGGGCGATACCCTGCCGCGCCATGTTTGCGAACACTGCGGCACGATCCATTACCAGAACCCGAAGGTCGTCGTCGGCGCCCTGCCGGTGTGGGAGGATCGCGTGCTGCTGTGCCGGCGTGCCATCGAGCCACGCTACGGCATGTGGACCCTGCCCGCCGGTTTCATGGAAAACGAGGAAACGACCGCCCAGGCGGCGGCGCGCGAAACCCTCGAAGAAGCCTGCGCGCGCATCGAGGTCGGCGAGCTGTATACCCTGATCGACGTGCCGCACATCAGCCAGGTGCACATCGTCTATCGGGCCCGCCTGCTCGACCTGGATTTTCGCCCGGGCGAGGAATCGCTCGAGGTTGCACTGTTCCGCGAGGAGGACATCCCCTGGGAGCAGATCGCGTTCCGCTCGATCTCCATGAGCCTGCGTCATTTCTTCGCCGACCGTCGCACCGGCCACTGGCAGGTGCACACCGCCAGCCTCGGCCCGCCGCCGCCGGATTGGCGCTGATTGCTGCAATGCCGCAACACTCTCCAAGACTATGCAGGCATCAGGGTTGAGCCCCCCTGCCGTGCAGAGGATAATCTCGGGATTCCTTCCCGCCTGCGGATCATGACCAGCTACATTTTCGTCGTCATCAGCGCCGTTCTGGTGAACAACGTCGTCCTCGTCCGCATTCTCGGGCTGTGCCCCTTCATGGGCGTGTCCAAGAAGCTCGAGACGGCGATCGGCATGGGTGCGGCCACCACCTTCGTGCTGACGCTGGGCGCGGGCACCAGCTACCTGATCGACCACTACCTGCTGCAGCCCTTCGAGCTGGGCTACCTGCGCACGCTGTCCTTCATCGTCGTCATTGCCGCGATCGTCCAGCTCACCGAGCTCGTCATCCAGAAGACCAGCCCCTTGCTGCACCAGGTGCTGGGCATCTACCTGCCGCTCATCACCACCAACTGCGCGGTGCTCGGGGTGCCGCTGCTCAACGTCGGCATGCGCCACAACCTGCTCGAGTCGCTGCTGTTCGGTTTCGGCTCCTCGGTCGGCTTCACGCTGGCGCTGGTGCTGTTCGCCGGCATCCGCGAGCGCCTGGACGGCGCCGACGTGCCGCTGCCGTTCAAGGGTACGGCCATCGCCATGATCACCGCCGGCTTCATGAGCCTGGCCTTCATGGGTTTTGCCGGCCTCGACCGCTTCCACTGAGGATCGCACGCGCATGCTCACTGCCCTCCTCGTCATGGCCGGCATCGCCATCGTGCTCGGTGCCGCGCTCGGCTATGCGGCGATCCGCTTTCGCGTCGAAGGCGACCCGCTGGTCGAGAAGATCGACGCCATCCTGCCGCAGACCCAGTGCGGCCAGTGCGGCTTTCCCGGTTGCAAACCCTACGCCCAGGCCATCGCCAACGGCGAGGCCGACATCAACCAGTGCCCGCCGGGCGGCGATGAGGGCGTGCGCAAGCTGGCCGACCTGCTCGGCCGCGAGTTCAAGCCGCTGTCCGAAGAGCACGGCGTCGAGAAGCCCAAGTCGGTCGCCGTCATCGACGAGCAGACCTGCATCGGCTGCACGCTGTGCATCCAGGCCTGCCCGGTCGATGCCATCGTCGGTGCCGCCAAGCAGATGCACACCGTGGTCGAGCCCCTGTGCACCGGCTGCGAGCTCTGTGTCGCGCCCTGTCCGGTCGACTGCATCGCCATGGTGCCGGTGGCCGACACCGTACAGACCTGGAAATGGAAATACCCCGTGGTCGAAATCAGGAAGGCGGCATGATCGGGCGCCTGTTCAAGTTCCATGGCGGCATCAAGCCGGCAGCCCACAAGGATGAGTCGGCCAGTGCCCCGATCCGGCGCGCGCCCCTGCCCTCGCGCCTGATCGTTCCGCTGCGCCAGAGCACGCGCGCCACCGCCACCTGCATCGTCGAGGTCGGGCAGAAGGTGCTCAAGGGCCAGCGCATCGGCGAACCCGAAGGCCTGCTCGGCACCGCGGTGCACGCCCCGACCTCGGGCACCGTGGTCGACTTCGGCCCCTACACCATGGCCCATGCCTCCGGCCTGCGGACGCGTTGCGTGGTGATCGAGCCCGACGGCGAGGAACGCTGGATCGAGCATGCGCCCTTCGACTACCACGGCACCAGTCGCGAGGAATCGCTCGCCTGGCTGCGCGAGTGCGGCATCGTCGGTCTGGGCGGCGCCAGCTTCCCCAGCCACGTCAAGCTCGGCAAGGGCGCCGGCATCGAGACCCTGATCCTCAACGGCGGCGAATGCGAGCCCTGGATCACCTGCGACGACCGCCTCATGCGCGAGCGCGCAGCCGACATCCTGGCCGGGGCGGTGATCCTGCGCGAGCTCATCGGCGCGCGCGAGATGGTGGTCGGCATCGAGGACAACAAGCCCGAGGCGATCGCCGCGATGCAGGAAGCCGCAGCCGCCTCCGGCCACGGCGTGCGCATCGTGCCCATCCCCTCGCTCTATCCGGCGGGCGGCGAGAAGCAGCTCATCCGCGTGCTGACCGGCATCGAGATCCCCTACGGCAAGCTCGGCGCCGACTTCGGCGTGCAGTGCTTCAACGTCGGCACCGCGCACGCGGTGTATCGCGCCATCGCCCATGGCGAGCCGCTGCTGAGCCGCATCGTCACCCTCACCGGCAACGTCGAGGATGCCGGCAACTGGGAGGTGCTGATCGGCACCCCGATCGAGGAGCTGCTGCCGCTGGCGCGTCCGAAACCCGACACCGACCGCCGCATCATGGGCGGTCCGATGATGGGCTTCGCGCTGCCGCGCCTGGACGTGCCCATCGTCAAGGGCAGCAACTGCATCATCGCCGCCTCGCCCAAGCTGTTTCCGCCACCGCCGCCCGAGCAGCCCTGCATCCGCTGCACCGAGTGCGCCAAGGCCTGCCCGGCCGAACTGCAGCCCTTCGAGCTGTACTGGTTCGGGCGCTCGAAGAACTTCGGCAAGGCGCAGGAATACCACCTCTTCGACTGCATCGAATGCGGCTGCTGCGCCTACGTGTGCCCCTCGCACATCCCGCTGGTCGATTACTTCCGCTTCTCCAAGAGCGAGATCTGGGCACGCGAGCGCGACAAGGCCGCCGCCGACCAGGCGCGCGAGCGCTTCGAATTCCGCAACTTCCGCCAGGAGCGCGAGAAGGCCGAGAAGGCCGCCAAGCTCGCCGCCAAGGCGGCCGAGACGCGGGCCAAGCTCGCCGAGGCGGGGAGCGATGCCGCAGCCGCCGAGCCCGCGCCGGCTGCCGAAGACCCCAAGAAGGCCTTGATCGCGGCCGCCCTGGCGCGCGCCAAGGCCCAGAAGGCCGAGGTCAAGCCGCAGAACACCGACAACCTCAGCCCCGAGACGCAGGCCGAGATCGCGGACATCGAGGCACGCCGCAAGGCCCTGGCGGGCGCCGACGGGGTGGCGGCCCCGCGCACCGACGCGGGCCCGGCCGCGGCCGCCGCCGCTGACGAGCCCAGACCCTGAGCCCTCAATGATCCATTCACCCTACGTCCGCAAACCGGTCAGCGTGCAACGCACGATGGGCCTCGTCCTGCTCGCCCTGCTGCCCGGCATCGCCGCCTACGCGTGGAAGATCGGCACCGGCATCCTCGTCAACCTCGTGCTCGCCACCCTCGCCGCGCTGCTCGCCGAGGCGCTCGTGTTGTGGCTGCGCCGGCGGCCGGTCGGCATCGCGCTCGGCGACCTCTCCGCCGTCGTCACCGCCTGGCTGGTCGCGCTCAGCCTGCCGAGCATCGCGCCGTGGTGGCTCACGGTATCGGCCGTGCTGGTGGCCATCGTCGCCGTCAAGCACCTCTACGGTGGGCTGGGGCAGAACCCCTTCAACCCGGCGATGGTCGCCTACTGCACGATGATCGTTGCCTTCCCGGCGCTGATGTCGCAGTGGCCCGCGCCCGGCCAGCTCGATTTCGCCTCCCAGCTCGGCCTCATCCTCGGCGGCGCCCGCGACCTGGACGCCATCACCGGCGCCACCGCGCTCGACGCGCTGCGCACCGGGCTGCGGGCCGAAGGCGCCAGCGTGGGTTCGGTGATGCAGGGCAGTGCCTTTGGCCTGGTAGGCGGGCGCGAATGGGAATGGGTCGGGCTCGGTTACCTGGTCGGCGGCCTCTTCCTGCTCGCCACCCGCATCATCACCTGGCACATGCCGGTCGCCTTCCTCGGCACGCTGGTCGCCATTGCCGGGGTGTTCTGGCTCATCGAACCCGCCCACTTCGCCTCGCCGCTGTTCCACCTGGCCAGCGGTGGCGCCCTGCTCGCGGCCTTCTTCATCGTCACCGACCCGGTATCGGGCGCCACCACGCCGCGCGGCAAGCTCGTGTTCGCCGCCGGCATCGCCCTCATCGTGTGGCTCATCCGCAGCTTCGGCGCCTATCCCGACGGCATCGCCTTCGCGGTGCTGCTGATGAACATGTGCGTGCCGCTGCTCGACATGAAGACACAGCCGCGGGTCTTCGGCCATCGCGACGAGGCCGGGGAGGCAGGCAAATGAGCGGCCGCTACACCGCCACCCGGACCTCGCTGCGCACCAGCGCCATCATGGTGCTGTTCACGCTGCTGTTTACCGCGCTGATGTCCTCGACCTACCGCGTCACCCGCCCCGCCATCGAGGCCTCGAAGCAGGACGCACAGATGCGCCTGCTCGCCGAGGTGCTGCCACCAGGCAGCTACGACAACGCCCTGCTCGACGACGTCGTGCGCTTCGGGCCGGCGCCGCAGATCGGCATGGAGGCCGGCGGGCGCGTATGGCGCGCGCGCAAGGCGGGTGAACCGGTGGCGCTGATCATCGAGGGCGCGGCGACCGACGGCTACGCCGGTCGCATCGGCCTGGTGGTTGCGGTACAGCGCGACGGCCGCCTGTCCGGCGTGCGCGTGACCGAGCACAAGGAGACCCCCGGCCTGGGCGACTACATCGATCCCAGGAAGGACCGCCGCAAGGATTCGCCCTGGATCGCCCAGTTCGCCGGCGCCAGCTGGGCCGCGGTCAACACCGCCGAATGGACGGTGCGCAAGGACGGCGGCAGCTTCGACTACCGCGCCGGCGCCACCATCAGCGCGCGCGCCGTCACCCGCGCCGTCGGCCACAGCACCGCCTTTGCCGCAGAGCGCATGGACGCGCTCTTCGCTGCCCCTGCCGGCAGCCTGCTCGGAGACGACTCATGAGCCCGCAACAGTTTCGCGACATCTCCTGGAACGGCCTGTGGAAGCAGAACCCCGGGCTCGCCCAGTTGCTCGGCCTGTGCCCCATCCTCGCCGTCAGCACCACCCTGGTCAATGCGGTGAGCCTGGGCATGGCCACCGTGCTGGTGATGACGGTGGCCAACCTGGCGGTATCGGCGCTGCGCAACTTCATCCCTTACGAGATCCGCATCCCGGTCTTCATCCTCATCATCGCTTCGCTGGTGACGATGGTCGACCTGGCCTTCAACGCCTATTTCCACGACCTCTACCTGGTGCTGGGCATCTTCATCCCGCTCATCGTCACCAACTGCATCGTGCTCGCCCGCGTCGAGGCCTATGCGGCCAAGAACGACCCGCTCACCTCCACCGTGGACGGGGTCATGATGGGCATCGGCCTGGTGTGGGTGCTGGGCGTGCTCGGCGGCATCCGCGAGCTGCTCGGCGCCGGCACCCTGTTCTCGGGTATCGACATGATCATCCCCGGCGCCCAGGCGTGGTCGGTGTTCGGCGACGACTACCCCGGCTTCCTCGTCGCCATCCTGCCGCCCGGCGCCTTCTTCGCGCTGGGCGTGCTGATCGCGGTGTTCAACATGATCAACGCCCGCCTTGCCGCGAGGGCGCGCCGCAGCCCGCCGCCCACGGCGCCCGCACCCAGGACCGAAGGCGAGGCCGAGCCGGCGGCGGCAGGCTGAGCGCATGGCCCTGATGAAGCGCGAGGCGATTCGCGAGTTCTTCCGTCGCCTGCACGAGGCCAACCCGAACCCGCAGACCGAGCTCGAATACGCCTCGCCCTACCAGTTGCTGGTTGCCGTCGTGCTGTCGGCGCAGGCGACCGACCGCAGCGTCAACATCGCCACGCGCAGGCTGTTCGCCCTCGCGCCCACCCCCGAAGCCATGGTCTCGCTCGGCGAGGAAGGCATCGCCGACTGCATCAAGACCATCGGCCTGTTCCGCAACAAGGCGAAGAACACGCTCGCGTTGTCGCGCCTGCTGCTCGAGCGCCACGGCGGCGAGGTGCCGGCCGCGCGCGAAGCCCTCGAGGCCCTGCCCGGCGTCGGCCGCAAGACCGCCAACGTGGTGCTCAACACCGTGTTCCGCCAGCCGGTGATGGCGGTGGATACCCACATCTTCCGCCTCGCCAACCGCAGCGGCCTCGCCCCCGGCAAGGACGTGGTCGAAGTCGAGAAGGCCCTGATGCGCCGCGTGCCCAAGGACTACCTGCTCGACGCCCACCACTGGCTGATCCTGCACGGCCGCTACGTATGCACCGCGCGCAGCCCCCGCTGCGGCCGATGCAGCGTGCGCGACCTGTGCCTGTTCCGCGACAAGACCGACTGAAGCGCGCGACCAACCCACCTAGCCGAGAACCGCCATGTACAACCCCAGCCGCGACCAGGTACGCAGCTTCTTCATCGACACCTGGCGCAAGGCCCGCGCCAAGGAAGTGCTGACGCCGATGGAGACGATCGCCGCCGACATCATTGCGATGCATCCGGAATACCACGCGATCGTCGAGGACCCGGACGCGATCGACCGCGACTTTCCACCCGAAGCCGGCCAGATCAACCCCTTCCTGCACCTGTCGCTGCACCTGGCGATCGAGGAGCAGCTCTCGATCGACCAGCCGCCCGGCATCCGCGCCGCCTTCGACGCCGCCTGTCTGCGCCGTGGCGAACGACACGATGCCCTGCACGACGCACTCGAGTCGCTCGGCGAGATGCTGTTCGAGGCCCAGCGCAAGGGCACGCCGCCCGACGGTGCAGCTTATGTGCACAGCCTGCGGCGCAAGGCCGGCCTCGGATGAACCATCGCGCCGCCTGCGCGTCCGAAACCTACAGACAGCCCTCCGCAAGCACAGGATGCCGACCATGAGCACACGCAAGCCGACCGCCGAGCGTACCGATCTGCTGCAGATCGCCAACCACGTCTTCTTCATGACGGCCCTGCTTTTCGTGGCCCATCAGAACGCGCTCAACGCAGACGTCTTGCGCTCGCAGACCGTCTTCGTCGCGCAGGCGCTCAACCTGCAGCCGCGCACCCCGCCGCCGGGCTTCGACCCCGACGAGATGACGCTCGACGCGCTGGACGTCGCCTCGCCCACCGATTGAAGCTCGACGGCAAGCGCCCCTGACCGGGCCCTTCAGGTCCTGCGCGCCGATGCTGCGGTGCGAAAGCGGGCCTTCGGCCAAGTCGATACAATCCGGGCTTCTACTGCGAGCCCCGCATGCCCTTACGGCAGCGCCGAGGCGAGGCTCGCCCAATTCCCGAATCCCTGGAGGCGTCCATGTCCGGTCTGTTGCCCAATGTCGATCCCGATGGCCTGCTCGAATACTCCGTGGTCTATACCGACCGCTCGCTCAACCACATGTCGCAGGCCTTCCAGGGCGTCATGCGCGAGCTGTCGACGACGCTGAAGAAGGTCTATCACGCCCAGTCCGTCGCCATCGTCCCCGGCAGCGGCACCTTCGGCATGGAGGCGGTTGCGCGCCAGTTCGCCACCGGCAGGAAGACCCTGGTGATCCGCAACGGCTGGTTCAGCTACCGCTGGACCCAGATCTTCGAGATGGGGCACATCCCCAGCGAATCGATCGTCCTCAAGGCCCGCCAGCTCGCCGACGACGCCCAGGCGCCCTTCACACCGGCGCCGATCGAAGAGGTCGTGGCGGCGATCCGCAACCAGCGTCCGGACGTGGTGTTCGCGCCGCACGTCGAGACCTCGGCCGGCATGATCCTGCCTGACGACTACCTGCGCGCGGTGGCCGACGCCACTCACGAGGTCGGCGGCCTGTTCGTGCTCGACTGCATCGCCTCGGGCACGATCTGGGTGGACATGTCGGCCACCGGCGTCGACGTGCTGGTGAGTGCACCGCAGAAGGGCTGGACGGCCTCCCCCTGCTGCGCGATGGTGATGATGAGCGCCGCCGCGCGCGAGCGCATCGAGGGCACGACCAGCACCAGTTTCGCCTGCGACCTCAAGAAGTGGCTGCAGATCATGGAGACCTACGAAGGCGGCGCCCACGCCTACCACGCCACCATGCCCACCGACGGCCTGGTCAGGCTGCGCGACGTGATGCGCGAGACCGCGGCCTATGGCTTCGACAAGGTCAAGGAAGAGCAGCTCGAGCTCGGCCGCCGCGTGCGCGCCCTGCTCGAGGCGCGTGGTTTCCCGAGCGTGGCGGCGCCGGGCTTCCAGGCCCCGGGCGTGGTCGTCAGCTACACCACCGACGACGGCATCAAGACCGGCGCCAAGTTCGCCGCGGCCGGCCTGCAGGTGGCCGCCGGCGTGCCGCTGGCGTGCGACGAGCGCCCCGACTACAAGAGCTTCCGCATCGGCCTCTTCGGCCTCGACAAGCTGCACAACGTCGAGCGCAGCGTCGCCACCCTGGAAAAGGCCCTCGACCAGCTCGCCTGAGCGGCCAGGGCCTGCAGGCGCGCGCACTACGCCAGCCCCCTATCAGGCGCCAGGTCGGCGCCCCTGCGCCACCAGCCCCCGGGCTGGCGGCGCAGGGGCGCCGATTTTCCTTCGCCGCGCAGCCGGACTCCGGGATCAGGAAATGCCGTAGCGTCGCAGGCGGTTGGCGATGGCCGAGTGCGAGGTGTTGAGCCGCTTCGCCAGCCGGCGGCTCGAGGGAAATTCCCGGTACAGGCGCTGCAGCAGCGTCTTTTCAAAGTCGGCGACGGCCTGCTCGAGGCTCGCAACGTCGCCGCTTTCACCAGCCGGGGCCGGCGTGGCCTCCTGGGCCAGTTCGAGGTCGCCGACATTGATGACGTTGCCTTCGGTCATCGTCACGGCGCGGAAGATCACGTTCTGCAATTGGCGGATATTGCCGATCCAGGGATTGGCCAGCATGGCCGCGCAGGCTGACTGGGACAGCCGCATCGGCGCCCGCGAGGCCTGGGCACACGCGCGCGAGAGGAAGAACTGGGCAAGCGGCAGGATGTCGCCGGGTCGCTCACGCAGCGGCGGCACATGCAGATTGAGCACATTCAGGCGAAACAGCAGGTCCTGGCGGAAATGACCGCTGCTCACCATGTCCTCCAGGGCGCGGTGGGTCGCGCTGATGATGCGCACGTTCATCCGTAGCTCGCGGTCGCCACCGACGCGGCGGAAACTGCCGTCGTTCAGAAAACGCAGTAGCTTGGCCTGCAGATACGGCGACATTTCGCCGATCTCGTCGAGAAAGACGGTGCCGCCATCGGCCAGTTCGAGCAGGCCGGGTTTGCCGCCGCGCAGGGCGCCGGTAAAGGCCCCGGCGGCGTAGCCGAAGAGTTCGCTTTCAGCCAGACTTTCCGGCAGCGCGGCGCAGTTGAGGGCGAAGAAGGGCTGACTGCTGCGGCTGCTGCCGGCGTGGCAGGCGTGGGCGAGGAGTTCCTTGCCGGTGCCGGTTTCGCCGGTGATCAGCAGCGGCGCGTCTACGATCGCCATGCGTGCCGCGCGCTGCTTGAGCTGCACGATCTCCGCTGAAGTGCCGAGGATCGCTTCGAAACCACCCGCGTCGTAGTTCTGCAGGGCGCTCATCCGTTCGCCCATCCGGCTGGGGGCGTGCAGGGTCATCACTGCGCCGGCGACGCGACCGCCCACCTCGTGCAGCGGCATTGTTTCCAGCATGTAGGGCTCGCGATTGATGACGATCTCGCACACCGGCAGATGGTAGCCGCCATCCACCAGTTCGCTGAGCAGTGTCGGATTGCCGATCAGATCCTGCATCGGACTGCCGATCAGGCCGGCTTCTTCGAGGCCGCTGGCCGTGATCGCGGCATTGTTGGCGAGCACGACGCAGCCCGCTTCATCGACCGCGAAGATCGGATCGGGTTGCGAGGCAAGCAGGGCGTCGAGATAAAGGCGGCGCTGCGCGCCCGGCAGCATGCCGACCGGCTCGACGCTGCGCACGCCGCTGACCTCCATCAACTGGGCACGCAAGGCGTCCAGCCCCGCCTGCTCGAGCGCCGGCGCCTCGATGAAGATATGCGGCGGATCGACTTCGACGGCAGTCACGTTGAGGCTGCGCCGCGCCAGCTCGGCGAGGACTTCCTGGGCGATGCCGACGCGGTCGGCAAAGAAGACATCGATGCGCATGCCTGCCATCCGTAAAGTAATCGTTACACCGTATCAAAACCAATACGATTCTTGCAAGCAAATGAAACGTAAGGGAAAGCAGAGGCTTTCAAACATTTTTCAGCATGCTTTGTAGTGAAATCGTTACAGACGATCTTGCCTTGGTGCCGAGAGTTCGTCTAACCCACTGTTTTCATTGCATTTCCATCGCTGGCACGGAAATCGCTTAACGGTCTTCATCCAGGGCAGCAGAACCCCTTTTCGTGAAGGAGCATTCCCATGCACGTCCTCGTTCTCGGCAGTGGAGTCATCGGCACCACCATCGCCTACTACCTGGCCAGGGCCGGTCACCAGGTCACCGTGGTCGACCGCCAGCCGGGGCCAGCCATGGAAACCAGCTTTGCCAATGCCGGCGAGGTCTCGCCCGGCTATTCAGCGCCGTGGGCCGGTCCCGGCGTGCCGCTCAAGGCAATCAAGTGGATGCTGATGCACCACAGCCCGCTGGTCATCAAGCCCATGCTCGATCCGGCGATGTGGCGCTGGGGGCTGGCCACGCTGCGCAACTGCACCGAGTCCGCCTACAAGATCAACAAGAGCCGCATGGTACGGGTGGCCGAATACAGCCGCGACTGCCTCAAGCAACTGCGCGCCGAGACCGGCATCACCTACGACGAGCGCAGCCAGGGCACGCTGCAGTTGTTCCGTACCCAGAAGCAGCTTGACGGCATCGGCAAGGATGTCGCCATTCTCAAGAGCTTCGGCGTTCCCTTCCAGGTGCTCGATCGCGCCGGTTACCTCGAATACGAGCCGGCGCTGTCCCTCGTCAAGGACAAGTTCATCGGCGCCTTGCGCCTGCCCGGTGACGAGACCGGCGATTGCTACAAGTTCACCCAGAACCTGGCGAAGATGGCCGAGGCACTGGGTGTCAGCTTCCGCTTCGGCACCACCATCGCCGGCATCGACCGCGATGCCCAGCGCATCACCGGCGTCCGCACCGATGCCGGCACCCTGAGCGCCGATCACTACGTGCTGGCGCTGGGCAGTTATTCGACGCAGTTGCTGAAGCCGCTCGGCATCGATATCCCGGTCTATCCAGTCAAGGGCTTCTCGATCACGGTACCGATCACCAACGCGGCCATGGCGCCGGAGTCCACGATCATGGACGAGACGCACAAGGTCGCGGTGACCCGTCTCGGCGACCGCATCCGCGTCGGCGGCACGGCCCAGCTTTCCGGCTTCGATCTGCGCCTCGACGCCGGGCGGCGCAAGACCCTGGAGTTCGTCGTCAGCGATCTCTTCCCGCAGGGCGGTGATGTTTCCCGCGCCGAGTTCTGGACCGGCCTGCGCCCGATGACGCCGGACGGCACGCCGATTATCGGCAAGACCCGCTACGGCAACCTGACGCTGAGCACCGGCCACGGCACGCTCGGCTGGACGATGGCCACCGGAACCGGGCGTGTCGTCGCCGACCTGGTTTCCGGCAGGACCCCCGAGATCAGCCTGGACGACCTTGGTGTCGCCCGCTACGCCTGATCTCGACAACCGCAGTATCCAACTACAAGCAAGGAGGTTCTTTCATGCACGTCATCTCGACAAACGAGGCGCCCGCCGCAATCGGCCCCTATGCCCAGGCCATCGTGGCTGACGGCTGGCTGTTCACATCCGGGCAGATTCCGCTCACCGCAGCCGGTGAACTGACCGGCACCGAAATCGAAGCTCAGACCGAACAGGTGTTCGACAACCTGGTCGCCGTCCTTGCGGCGGCTGGCGCGTCGCTGGCGCAGGTGGTCAAGACCACCGTCTTCGTCCAGGACCTCAACGACTTCGCTCGCCTGAATGCCGTGTACGAGCGGCGATTCGGCAGCCACAAGCCGGCGCGCTCGACCGTGCAGGTGGCGCGCCTGCCGCGCGACGTCCTGGTCGAGATCGAAGTCGTCGCCCGTATTGCTGCCTAAAAACAACCAGAACCATACAAGGAGAGGATCTTGGAGACACTGACTCAATTCATCACGGCGATCAACGACATCGTCTGGGGACCGCCGATGCTGGTCGCCATTCTCGGCACCGGCCTGTTCCTGCAACTGCGCCTGAAATGCATGCCGCTGACCAAGATCTGCGCCGGCTTCGCGATGGTCTGGCGGGGCCGCAAGGCGGTGCCCGGTGCGCCGGGCGAGATCACCCCGTATGCCGCGCTGATGACGGCCCTGGCGGCAACGGTCGGCACCGGCAACATCGCCGGTGTGGCCACGGCCATCGCCATCGGCGGCCCGGGCGCCGTGTTCTGGATGTGGATGACGGCCCTGGTCGGCATGGCCACCAAGTACGCCGAGGTGCTGCTTGCGGTGCACTACCGCGAGACCGATGACCGCGGCGAGCAGGTCGGCGGCCCGATGTACGCGATCAAGAACGGCCTCGGCAGGCACTGGCGCTGGCTCGGCGCCGCCTTTGCCATCTTCGGCGGTCTGGCCGGCTTCGGCATCGGCAACATGGTCCAGTCGAACAGCATTGCCGGCGCGCTCGATGGTGCGTTCGGCATCGACCCCTGGGTTTCCGGCATCGTCATGGCCGTCTTCACCGGCTTCGTGCTGCTCGGCGGCGTCAAGCGCATCGGCGCAGTGGCCGAGAAGCTCGTTCCCTTCATGTGTGTCGGCTATGTCGTCGCCTCGCTGATCGTGCTCGGCATCTATGCCGACCAGATTCCCGCCGCCTTCGCCCTGATCATCGACAGTGCCTTCAATCCGGTCGCAGCCACCGGCGGCTTTGCTGGCGCCGCGTTGATGATGGCGATCCGCTACGGCGTTGCCCGCGGCATCTTCTCCAACGAAGCCGGCCTCGGCACCGCCGGCATCGCCCAGGCCGCCGGCCAGACCAAGAACCCGGTCGAGTCCGGACTGGTGGGCATGATGGGCACCTTCATCGACACCATCATCGTGTGCACGATGACCGCCCTTGTGCTCATCGTCACCGGTGTCTGGAATGGCGGCCTCAAGGGCGCAGCCCTGACGGCCGCCGGCTTCGACGCCGCCTTCCCCGGCTTCGGCGGGCAGTTCCTGGCCATCGCCATCACCACCTTCGCCTTCACCACCATCCTCGGCTGGGCCTATTACGGCGAAAAGTGCTGGGCATACCTGGTCGGCACCGCGGTGGAAGTTCCCTACCGCGTGGTGTGGACGCTCTTCGTGCTGGTCGGCGCGGTGACCCAGCTCGACTTCGTGTGGCTGGTCGCCGATACGCTGAACGCCTTCATGGCCCTGCCCAACCTGGTCTCGCTGCTGCTGCTCTCGCCCGTCGTGGTCCGTCTGACCCAGGAGTACTGGGCCAAGCACGAGCGCGATCGCAGCGCGCTGACCCCGAGCGCGAAGCGATCATGAGCAGGCGCTGCGCCCCCGGGTACCGAGGGTGAATCCTTCTGCCGCAGGCCAGGCCGTGGCCAGTGAGCAACGGCCTGCTAGCGCCCGCCGCCGGCGTCGAGGTCCTCGAGGATCGGGCAATCCGGGCGCGCATCGCCATGGCAATGCTCGGCCAGCATGCGCAGCGTCCCCGCCATGCCCTGCAGTTCGGCGATCTTGCGCTCGAGTGCGGCGACGTGCTCGAGCGCAATCCGCTTCACCTCCGCACTGGCCCGACCCTGGTCGCGCCACAGCGCGAGCAGCTCGCCGATGTCGGCCACCGTAAAGCCGAGGTCGCGCGCGCGACGGATGAAGCGCAGCATGTGCACGTCCTCGTCTGAATAGAAGCGGTAGCCCGAATCCGTGCGCCGCGCCGCCGGCAGCAGGCCGATCGACTCGTAGTAGCGGATCATCTTCGCCGACACGCCCGAGGCGGTGGCGGCCTTGCCGATGTTCATCATGGTGCGCCCCCTCAGCCCGCCACCGGCACCGGGTTGGCGCCGAAGCGGCGCAGGCGCAGCGCGTTGCCGAGCACGAACACGCTCGACATCGACATCGCCGCCGCGGCAAACACCGGCGACAGCAGCAGGCCGAAAGCCGGATAGAAGACCCCCGCGGCGAGCGGGATCAGCGCCGTGTTGTAGGCGAAGGCCCAGAACAGGTTCTGGCCGATGTTGCGCATGGTCGCGCGCGACAGCGCGATCGCGCGCGGCACGCCCATCAGGTCGCCCGACATCAGCACCACGTCGGCGCTCTCGATCGCGACATCGGTGCCGGTGCCGATCGCGATGCCCACGTCGGCCTCGGCGAGCGCCGGCGCATCGTTGATGCCGTCGCCGACGAAGGCGACGCGACGGCGCCCTTCACCCTCGCCCACCTTGCCGTCCTCGCCCCCTGCCAGCCGCTTCAGCGCGGCCACCTTGCCGTCGGGCAGCACCTCGGCGATCACCTCGTCGATCCCGGCCTGGCGCGCGATCGCGCGCGCAGTGCGGGCGTTGTCGCCGGTGATCATCGCCACCTTCAGCCCCATGCCGTGGAGCGCCTTGACGGCCGCCACCGAGGTCGGCTTGAGCGGGTCGGCCACCGCCAGGATCGCCGCCAGGCGGCCGTCGATCGCCGCATACAGCGGCGACTTGCCCTCGTCGGCGAGGCGCGCCGCGGTGTCGGCGAAGACGTCGACATCGAGCCCCAGGCGGCGCATCAGGCGGTCGGCACCGACCTCGACGCGCTGTCCATCCACCTGCGCGCGCACGCCATAGCCGGCCTCGGCCTCGAAGCCTGCGGCGCTGGCGACCGCCAGCCCGTCGGCGCGCGCGGCGGCGACGATGGCCTCGGCGATCGGATGCTCGGAGCCCCGCTCCACCGCCGCCACCCGCGCCAGCACCTGGTCGCGCTCGAAGCCCGCGGCCACCACCAGGTCGGTGAGCTGCGGCTTGCCCACGGTGAGCGTGCCGGTCTTGTCCACCGCCACCACCTCGGCCTCGCGCAGCAGCTGCAGCGCATCACCCTTGCGGAATAGCACGCCCATCTGCGCCGCGCGCCCGGTGGCGACCATGATCGAGGTCGGCGTCGCCAGCCCCATCGCGCATGGGCAGGCGACGATCAGCACCGCCACCGCGCACACCAGGGCGAAGCTGAGCACCGGCATGTCGGCCGGCAGCGCGCCGCCGCCGAAGACCAGCCAGGCGAGGAAGGTCAGCGCCGCCACCGCCATCACCACCGGCACGAACACCATCGTCACCTTGTCGACCAGCGCCTGGATCGGCAGCTTGGCGCCCTGCGCCGCCTCCACCATGCGGATGATCTGCGCCAGCACCGTGTCCGCCCCCACCCGGGTGGCGCGGAAGGCGAAGGCACCGCGGGTGTTCAAGGTGCCGCCGACCACCGTCGCACCCACGCCCTTCTCCACCGGCACCGGCTCGCCGGTGATCATCGACTCATCGACGAAGGACGCGCCCTCCAGCACCTCGCCATCGACCGCCACCTTCTCGCCCGGACGCACCTCCACCACGTCGCCCACCGCCAGCTCGGCGATCGGCAGCTCGACCACCTCGCCGCCGCGGCGCACGCGCGCGCTACGCGGCTGGATCCGCATCAGGCTGCGGATGGCATCACTGGTGCGGCCGCGCGCGCGCGCCTCGAGCAGGCGCCCGATCAGGATCAGGGTGATGATCACCGCCGCGGCCTCGAAATAGACATTGACCGTGCCTTCTGGCAGAAGCCCAGGCGCGAACACTGCCACCACCGAATACGCCCACGCCGCCGCGGTGCCCACCGCCACCAGCGCATTCATGTCCGGCGCGCCGCGCAGCAGCGCCGGCACGCCCTTGCGGAAAAAGCGCAGTCCCGGCCCGAACATCACCGCGCTGGTCAGTACGAACTGCAGCAGCCAGCTCTCGCGATGGCCGATCGTGGCCATCACCCAGTCGTGCATGCCCGGGATCAGGTGCGCACCCATCTCGAGCACGAACACCGGCAGGGTGAGCGCCACCGCGATCCACACCGCGCGCTGCAACGCCGCCTCCTCGGCTGCGGCGTCGGCCTCGCGCGCGCCTTCGCTCAGCTCGCTGGCCGGGCGCGCGCCAAAGCCGGCTTTTTGCACCGCGGCGACCAGCGCCGCCGTCGGGACGCTGCCGGTGAGCTCCACATGCGCCTTGCGCGCCGCCAGGTTCACGTTTGCCGTCACCACCCCGGGCACGCGCTGCAGCACCTTCTCGACCCGGCCCACGCAGGCCGCGCAGCTCATGCCCTCGATGTCGAGCTCGAGCGCCTCGCGCCGCACCTCGTAGCCCGCCTTGGCCACCGCCTCGATCAGCGCCGACAGCGGCACCGAGGCCGCTGCGGTCACGCTCGCGGTCTCGGTCGCCAGGTTGACACTCGCCGCCTGCACGCCCTCGACCTTCAGCAAGGCCCGCTCGACATGCGCCACGCACGAGGCGCAGGTCATGCCGGCGATGTTGAGGCTGCGCACCGCGCCCTCAGGGGGTAGGGTTATAGGGATGTTCATGATGCGACCTGCTCCGGTGGGTATCGACGAGCCAACTTTAAACCTTGCCAACATGGGAAGGTCAAGCAGATCCCGTTAGCGGCCATCACGCTGGGTGAGATTACGAAGATGTAATCCCCCCGTCAGCGGGGTGTCGGTGTGGGCAACCTAGAGTGGAGGCCAGTCGATACGACGAATCCGCTGACCCAAGGAGGTTTGCCATGAGCACGATGACTCACACTCGCATCTCGCTGCTGTTCGCGACCCTGATTGGCGGCAGTCTGCTCTTTGGCCCATCGTTTGCGCAGCAGTCTGATGATCACGCGGCCCATCACCCGGTTGACGTCGCGGCCACCGAAGCCGCGCCCGCAGCGCCACCGGCGGCACGAATCACGGCGATGCGGGAACGCATGGAGCAAATGCGGCAGATGCGTGATCCAGCCGAGCGCATGCGCTTGATGGAGGAGCAGATGGCCGACATGGAGGGCATGATGCAGGCGATGCCCGCGGATTGTCCGATGATGTCCGGCGACCGGCCCATGGGACCGGGCATGATGAAAGGCGGCATGATGGGCGGCGGCATGCCCGGCATGATGGGTGGTCAGGGTCGCGGCCCGGAAGCCATGCACCAGCGCATGGAGGCGATGGAAAAGCGCATGGACGCGATCGAGAAGCGCCCCCAATGACCGTCCCCGGCCCGCCAAGCGCATGGACACCATGAGTGAGAAGGGATGAAGCGCAATCTCGAGTTGAAGCCCCGGGGGACCGCATCGAGCGCGGCCCGCTGGGGTGTCGCCATGTTGCTGTGTCTGACCACGACGGGCATCGCCGCACAGAGCTGGCAACCGCCGCCGCAGCCCAGCCCCGGCTTGATGCCCAACCCAAATGTAGGCAAGCCGCTGTACGAGGCGCACTGCGCGTCCTGCCACGGCGGTGGCCTCAATGGCACCGACTCCGCCCCCCCGCTGCTGCACAAGATCTACGAACCGTCGCATCACAGCGATGCCGCCTTTCAGATGGCGGTGGCGCAGGGCGTTCGCGCCCATCACTGGCAGTTCGGCGACATGCCGCCGGTCGAAGGCCTGACGCCCGATGACGTTGCCCACATCACCGCCTACATCCGCATGCACCAGCGCCGGGTCGGAATTCGCTGAGCGATCCCGTTTTTGACGGGCTGTTGAGGGCGCCCACGCCCCTTGACGGCTGGGCTCGGGTGTCAACCTCTCCGCCCAGCGGATCCGCATATCGCCGCACAGCGACCATCCTGACGAAACCGTAATCGGGCTGCCATCGGGCGGACAGCCGCAGTCGGTCATGCTGCAACCATGATCGACAGGAGGCACAAGGCCATGAACGCCCCCACCACCGCGACGAAAACGGCGCTCTTCACCGTGCCGGGCATGGGCAGCAATCACTGCGCAGGCCTGGTATCGACGTCCATCGGCAGGGTGGACGGCATCGAAGCCGTCGAGACCAATATCGCCAACCATCGCGTAACGGTGCGCTTCGACTCGATGCGCACGCAGCCGGATGCGATTCGTGCCGCGATCGAGCGCGCCGGCTATGAGGTCGATGGCGTCGCTGGCGTCGATCCCGAAAGCCCCTCGCGCGGACAGCAGGCGAGCGACGCCGAAGAACGCTACCTCGCACTGGCGACGCGGCGGCTGTGGATCGCTGCTGTGCCCGCATCCCTGATCATGCTGCTGATGGTGCCGCACATGTTCTGGCAGCCGATTCCGGGCTATCTGCTCATCGTCGCAGTCCTTGCGTTTCCGGTGGTGTTCACCCACGGCGGGTGGGCGACGCATCGTTCGGCCTGGCGCTCGCTGAAGAATCGCACCGCCAACATGGACGTCCTGATCTCGCTGGGCAGCATCCCGCCCTATCTGATCGGGCTGATCGGCTTCATCTACCCGATGACCTCCTTCATCGAGATGGCTGCGACCATCATGACCTTCCACCTGCTGGGCCGTTACCTGGAGACGCGCGCCAAGGGGCGCGCCTCGCAGGCGATCAGAAAGCTCGTCACGCTCGGCGCCAAGACCGCGTCGGTACTGCGCGACGGCCGCGAGGTGGAAGTGCCGGTCGCCGAACTCGCGGTCGGCGACGTGATGGTCGTGCGCCCCGGCGCGAAGGTGCCGACCGATGGAGAAATCGTCGAAGGCACCAGCCACCTCGACGAATCGATCGCGACCGGCGAGTCGGTACCGGTCGAGAAGGGGCCGGGCGAGGCGGTAATCGGCGCGACCATCAACAAGGAGGGCTTGCTCAGGGTCCGTGCGACCCGGGTTGGCGCTGACACCTTCCTGTCGCAGGTGATCCGTCTGGTCGAACAGGCACAGGGCTCGAAGGTGCCGATCCAGGAGTTCGCCGACCGCGTCACCGGCCGCTTCGTGCCGGCAGTGATCCTTGTAAGCCTGGCGAGCTTCGCGATGTGGCTGGCGATCGGCGCGAACCTGCAACCGGTGCTCGACTGGGGCGCGGGCTTCCTGCCGTGGGTGGACGCGAGCCGCACCCCGCTCATCGTCGGCACCCTGTCAGCAGTGGCCGTGCTGGTGATCGCCTGCCCCTGTGCGCTGGGCCTGGCCACGCCGACGGCGCTGATGGTCGGCTCCGGCATCGGCGCCGAACGCGGCGTGCTGATCCGCTCCGGCGAGGCGATCCAGACGCTGAAGGACATCAAGGTCGTCGTGCTCGACAAGACCGGCACCATCACCGAAGGCAAGCCCGACCTGACCGACGTCGTCCCGACCGCGGGCATCGACGAAACCGTCCTGTTGCATGCTGCCGCGGCGATCGAGGCGGGCTCGGAGCATCCCCTCGGGCAGGCCATCGTCGCCAGCGCGCGAGCGCGTGGCATCGCCGTTCCCGCAGTCCGGTCGTTCAGGGCCGTCACGGCACGCGGCGTGCAAGGCGAGGTCGACGGGCGCCTGGTGCGCGTCGGCAGCCGCCGCATGCTGGATGAGGCCGGCATCGCCTACGGCGCACTCGATGCGGCGCTCACGCGCCTCGAGAACGAGGGCAAGACCGCCATGCTGGTCGCAATCGACGATCGCGCCGCGGGCATCGTCGCCGTGGCCGATACCGTCAAGGCCGACTCGAGATCCGCAATCGCCGCGCTCCATGCGCACGGCATCCATGTGGTGATGGTCACCGGCGACAACGAACGCACCGCGCGCCATGTCGCCGCCCAGGTCGGCGTGGATGAGGTCATGGCCGGCGTATTGCCGGAGGGCAAGGTCGAGGCGATCCGGCGGCTTCAGCAACAGTACGGCGATCATGTCGCGATGGTCGGCGATGGCATCAACGACGCGCCGGCGCTCAAGCAGGCCAACGTGGGCATCGCGATCGGTGCCGGGGCAGATGTCGCCATCGAAGCCGCCGACGTGACGCTGGTCAAGGGCGAACTGACCAAGGTCGTCGAGGCCATCCGGCTGTCCAAAGCGACCTTCTCAAAGATTGTGCAGAACCTGTTCTGGGCCTGGTTCTACAACGTCGCGGCGATCCCGATCGCCGCGCTCGGACTACTGCACCCGATGATCGGCGTCGTCGCGATGACCGCCAGTTCGCTGTCGGTGATCGGCAACTCGCTGTTGCTGCGGCGTGCCCGCATCAGCATCTGACAGCCTGTAACGACTGGAAAGCGAAGGAGGCCACCATGCCCTGCCACAACGAAGCCCCGCGCAAGCTCAGGTCGGCGGACCCGAACGCGGCGTCGCAACCCCTGCCGAAACCACTCAAGTGGGCCATGCCCGCCTTTCTGGCGCTCATCGCCGGGCTGCTGCTGTTTGAGCATCGCCTGCACCTGAATGTCATCCTTCCCTGGCTGCTGCTCGCCGCCTGCCTTGTCATGCACCTCTTCATGCATCGTGGTCATGGCAAGCACGGGCACGACCGCCGCACCCATGAACAGCACCACGACCATCGTGACGGGGCAGATCACCCATGACACTCCCTTCCGATTACGGCCTGTGGTCGCTCGTTGTGTTGAACTCGCTGATCTTCATCGTCTTCGCGTTCAGCTTTGCCCGGCCCCGCACGACGCGCGACTGGCGCTCGTTCGGGGCCTACTCGGCGTTTGTCGTTGCGCTATTCACCGAGATGTACGGGTTTCCGCTGACGATCTACCTGCTTTCGGGATGGCTGTCCTCACGCTTCCCGGGCGTCGACTGGCTGTCGCACGATGCAGGCCATCTGCTCGAGATGCTGTTCGGATGGGCGGCGAACCCGCACTTCGGCCCCTTCCACCTCCTCAGCACCGCCTTCATCGTCGCTGGCTTCTGGCTGCTCGCGAAGTCGTGGCCGGTGCTGTACGAGGCCCAGCGCGAGCACCGCGTCGCGCATACCGGTCCCTATGCCCGGATCCGCCACCCGCAGTACGTCGGTTTCATCGCGATCATGTTCGGCTTTCTGCTGCAATGGCCGACGCTGATCACCGTCGTGATGTTCCCGGTCCTGCTGGTGGTCTATGCACGGCTTGCCAGGCGCGAGGAGCAAGACTCGCTGGCCGAGTTCGGTGACGCATACCGCACCTACATGGACTCGACGCCCGCCTTCATTCCACGCCGCGCAGCGCGGCCAGCTTGAGCGCACTGATCACGCCTCATCCGGGCCGAGCAAGTGCGTGTCGCGCCAGGTGCCGATCCTCTTGTCGCGCCCCAGATACTCGTCGCCGACGTTCAGCCCGCCCAGCCAACCCGTGTGGCCATCGACAATCACGATCTTGCGATGATTTCGGAAGTTGAGCTGCAGATGGTTACCCGTACCCCGCGTCGAGTAGAAACGGCGCACCTGAACGCCCGCCTCCTCCGCATCGTCATGTTACTGACGTCGACGTAATGCCCGCATCAGGCTGCTGTCATGGGTGCCTCCCTATCATGGAATCCGTGACGCACACAACGCATCACGTCCAAAGAACGACAAGGAGCAACACCATGACGATCAAGAAAACCATCATCGCCATTTCCTTCGGCGTCCTCGCCGTTCCGTTTGCGAGTGCCGACAGTGGCATGCGCTGGATTGGTGGGGAGCCTGGATACGACTTCCACGCCATGCCCTCGACCAAGAGCCGCGCCGAGGTCCTCCAGGAACTGCGTGCATTCCGCGCCAATCCAGTCGGCGCGGACGGCTGGCGTTACGCGGGTGGCGAGGTCAGCTGGGTGCCCCCGACGCAGGTCGGCAAGGCGGCAGACAGCTCGCCACGGCCCTCGCTGCAGATGACCGAGGAAGAGCGTCTCCGATTTGCGGAGCTCTACGCCGGTAGCTGAGCGCAGGACGACGGCTTCTCACACCCCATCGCGGATTACAGCTTTGTAATCCGCGGCTCAGCATCCGGTAAGGACGCTGGCAGCATCATTTGCCCCGAGGCCTTCTCGCGTGCGCGCGAAGTGCCTGGCCTACCACGCATATACAAGCGTGGACGCATCCAACGAGAGAGAAGGAGTCAGGACTTGACCCGCAAACGCCACCTGGCGGGCTGGCTGGCGGTCGGCTTGCTGCCCATGGCCGTCCACGCCGCCCCGCCCTATGAGCCGGCTGCGCCGGTTCCCGCGCCACGCTACGTGCCGCTTCCCTTGCTCGACACCACGCCGCAACTGGGCGAGATCGATTGGCGCCAGGCCAATGAGACCGTCGGGCAGTTCACCCGTGGGCATATCGATGTCCTGCGCTGGGAAAGCGAGAATCCCGCAAGCGGGCAGACGGAGCCCACCCCGGCGGGCGCCCTGATCGGCGCCTCCGAATCGCTCCGCCTGGCCCTTGCCGCACGGCCCGACCTGTTGGCGACCACGTCGATGAGCCCGGCCGAGCGCGCCCGCGCCGACATTGCCGCCGCAGCGTTCTCCCGCGATGTGCTGCGCGCCTGGGTGAGCGCGGTCGCAGCCGAGACGGCCCTGACGAATGCCGGCAAGGCCTATGGCGCGGCAGAGACCGGCGCGGAGCTGGCGAGCCGGATGACCCGTGTCGGCAATTGGGCGCAGGATCGCCTGCTGAGCGAGCAGCTCTCGCTCAAGGACGCGGGCGTCGGCCTGATCGCTGCCCGCCAGGAAGCAAGCCGCGCGCGCGAAGCCCTGGCGCGGATGACCGGCTTATGGGGAGAGGCGCTGCACTTCACGCTGCCGGCGAGCCTGCCCGCATTGCCGGCCGACGCCCTCGAAGGCGCCGGGCTGGAAGCGCTGGCCTTGTCGCGTCATCCCATGCTGAGCTTGGCAACGCAGGACGCCGAGCGCGCCCTCCAGTCGCAAGGACGGGGCGCGCAGGCGCGCTGGCAGACACTCGGCGCAGAGGCCGTGGAACGCCTGCTGGGCGGACGCGCTGATGATGGCGCCGTATTGAGCCGTCCGCCTGGCACCGCGGCCGTGATCGACCTCCGGCGCGCCGCCGTGGGGCAGGATGCGCCCCATGCCTTCGGCAGGGTCGCCGACGCCGAAAGCCTGGCCGTGAGCGTGCGCTCGCAGGTACGCGAGGCCTACATCAACTACCGCATCGCCCACGATCTCGCCACCCAGGCGCTCAGCCGCCAGGGCCTGCAGGTCGCAAAGCAGGAGGAAGCCCTGCTGCGCTACAACGGCATGCTCAAGAGCACCTGGGATCTGCTCGACGCCGCCCGCGAACGGCTCGCTGCCGAAACCACCGCGGCGCAGGCGCTGCGCGACTTCTGGCTGGCGCATGTGAATCTGCAGGCGGTGCTGGCGGGCGCAGACTATCCGGGCGCCGACGGGGTCGCGCAGCCGGCGGGCAAGAAAGCAGCGGGAGGGCATTGAGCATGGACAGACGACAATTCATCAGCCGTGCCGCCGTGGGGGCGGTCGCCGCCGCCAGCGTGAGCAAGGCCGCCCTCGCCGCCTTGCCCGAGCCGGTCATCCAGACCTCGCCCGACACTGCGCCGCCGCTGATGCCGCCAACCGGCCGCCCGTACAACCCGGTGGTCACGCTCAACGGCTGGACCGCCCCCTGGCGCATGAACAACGGGGTCAAGGAGTTCCATCTGGTCGCCGAACCGGTGGAGCGCGAGATCGCGCCCGGCATGGTCGCCCGCCTGTGGGGATACAACGGGCAGAGCCCCGGCCCCACCATCGAGGTGGTGGAAGGCGACCGCGTACGCCTGTTCGTGACCAACCGCTTGCCCGAGGCGACCTCCATCCACTGGCACGGCCAGCGCCTGCCCAATGGCATGGATGGCGTGGTCGGGCTCAACCAGCGCGCAATTCCGGTCGGCAAGACCTATGTGTACGAGTTCATCGCGCGCCGGCCCGGCACCTTCATGTACCACCCCCATGCCGACGAAATGGTCCAGATGGCGATGGGCATGATGGGCTTCTGGGTGACCCATCCGCGCACCCGCAACCCGCTCATCAACGAGGTGCAACGCGATTTCTGCTTCCTGCTCAACGCCTACGACATCGACCCCGGTAGCCTGGTGCCGAAGATCAACACCATGCTCGACTTCAACCTGTGGACCTTCAACAGCCGCGCGTTTCCGGGCATCGACTCGATGAACGTGCGCCTGGGCGACCGGGTGCGCATCCGCGTCGGCAACCTGACCATGACCAACCACCCGATCCACCTCCACGGCCACGAGTTCGAGGTCACCGGCACCGACGGCGGCCCCACGCCGCCCGCTTCGCGCTGGCCGGAGGTCACCACCGATATCGCGGTGGGGCAGATGCGCCAGATCGAGTTCATCGCCGACGAGGAAGGCGACTGGGCCTTCCATTGCCACAAGAGCCATCACACCATGAATCCGATGGGCCATGACGTGCCGACCATGATCGGCATCGACCACCGCGGGCTGGTGGGGCGAATCCAGCAGCTCGACCCCGAGTACATGCTGATGGGCGAGCGCGGCATGGCCGACATGAAGGAAATGCCGATGATGCTGCCCGAGCAGACCCTGGCGATGATGGCCGGCTTCGGCCCCCACGGCCCGATCGGCATGGGCGGCATGTTCACCACCTTCAAGGTGCGCCGCAACCAGAAGCCGGGCGACTACGCCGACCCCGGCTGGTATGCGCAGCCGCCTGGCACCCAGGCTTTCGAGTGGCAGGGCAGCCTGCCCGAGCCCGCCCGTTTCAGCGCCGAACGCCTCAATGCCGGCGAGGTGCCCGGCCTGCGGCGCTCCGCGCTCGAGATGCAGGTCCGCAAGCCGGGCAGTGGCAAGCATCCGCATTGATCGGTAACGGTCTGATTGAATAAAGTGCCCGCCAACGAGCGGCCCCGTCGAGTTCGCCCCCCACCCAGAGAGGAGTCTCAGCAGAATGAAAAAGCGAATGCTCACCCCGATCGTCGCCGGCCTGATGCTCGGCATGGCCAGCCTTGGCCTGCATGCACACGGCAGCAAAGAGCACGGCCCGCGCCAGGCCGTCGTCAAGGAGCAGACCGGCTGGGGCATCGCCGGCGATGCCGAACAGGTCAGCCGCAGCCTGGAGGTGGTGATGACCGACGACATGCGCTTCACCCCCGCCGCGGTCAAGGTCAGCGAAGGCGAGACGCTGCGCATCGTGGTGCGCAATGCGGGTCAGATGATGCACGAACTGGTCATCGGCGACAGTGAGGCGCTGGCGGAGCACGCCGAGATGATGGTGCGCTTCCCGAACATGGAGCACGACGAGCCCTACATGGCCCACGTCCCGCCGGGCGAGACCGCCGAGATCATCTGGACCTTCAATCGCGCCGGGGAATTCGAGTTTGCATGCCTGCTGCCGGGCCACTACCAGGCGGGCATGATCGCGAAGGTGGTGGTCGAGTCGCCACGGCTGGCCAGTCGTGAGCACGAACGGTCCCAATCCGTGCAGTAGCGCAGGCACCCACTCCGCCCCCACTGAGCTTCCAAGCGGCTCCCAACCAGCGAGACAAGACAATGAAGAATCTACTAGCCATCCTGGCGACAAGCCTGATCACCGCTTCGGCCCTTGCGGATAGCCACCTGCCCGCAGTGGACGCCGAAGTGCGTCGCGTCGATCGCAACGCGGGCAAGCTCACCCTGAGGCATGGCCACATCCCCAACCTGGACATGCCCCCCATGACCATGGTGTTCACGGTCAGGGAGCAAGCCTTGCTGGATGGGGTCGAGCCAGGCGATAAGGTCGTGGTTACCGTCGACCAGATCGATGGCGCGTATGTCGTTCAATCGCTTGGCAAGGCGAACAGGTGACGAAGGTTTCCGCAATTCGACACTGACGGCCCTTGGGTGGGCCATGAACGGTTCATCCCCACGCCCGTGGGGAACGCCGTACGACAGAAGCCCCACGACGAATCTGTCCCGGTTCATCCCCACGCCCGTGGGGAACGCGCCGCATTTGAGCAGGCTGTCGAGCACGAAATGCGGTTGATCCCCACGCCCGTGGGGAACGCATGTGCTGGTCCTGCCCGCCCTCGCCGTAGTACGGTTCATCCCCACGCCCGTGGGGAACGCTTCCCAAAGCCGCGTTCGTGGTCGCTATCGGGCGGTTCATCCCCACGCCCGTGGGGAACGCGGCGATCCGCCTTCCGCAAAGTAGAGCCCGTCCGGTTCATCCCCACACCCGTGGGGAACGCGTCATTGGGCAGATCCTCTGTGGCGAAAAGTTCGGTTCATCCCCACGCCCGTGGGGAACGCCTGCAAAAGGTGGCGCAGCGCGTCGACGAGGACGGTTCATCCCCACGCCAGGGCCATCGCACTCGAAAGTCATAACGGATGAATCCCCAGCATTTTCATACGGATATCGTCATCCCAAGCCGCCCGCTTGCGCTTGAGCCGCAGGCTCGTCTTGGCGGTGTCGGTCTTGTCCGCGCGAATCAGGTTCAGCACGATCTTCTTGAGCAGCGAGAGGTTCTGCGGTGCGTTGT
>NZ_DAOMPS010000028.1:0-60695 GCF_035444905.1 Thauera sp. | reverse complement strand
GCGCCCGAAGCCGCAGCGCCCGAAGCCCCGCCGCCGGCCGCCGGCGAACGCCCGACTCCGACGTCGGGCGCGACTGCGTCCGCGCCGGCGCTGCCGCTGGGAACGACCGCGGTCAGCGCCCTGCGCATCCACGGGGCGCGCGGGATCGAGCTCGTCGCCGAGGGCGAGGCCGAGCTGCAGCGCGACGACCTGGTCCTGACCGCCGACCGGGTGACCTACCGCGAGCCCACCGACGAGGTGGTCGCCGAGGGCAACGTGGTGCTGCGCCAGGGCGGCGACCGCATCGAGGGGCCGCGCGCGACGCTGATCGTCGGCGACCAGGTGGGCAGCTTCGAGTCGCCGCGCTACGCGCTGTCGCGCGAGCAGGGGCCGCGCGAAGTGGGGGGCGAGCCTCGCTCGGTGTCGGGTAGCGGCGAGGCCGATCTGCTGCGCCTCGAGGGCGAGAACCAGTACCGGCTGGAAAACGCCACCTGGACCACCTGCAAGCCGGTCGATCCGGATTGGTACATCAAGGCACGCGACCTGCAGCTCGACTACGACCGCGAGGTGGGCACGGCACGCGGCGGCTCGGTGGTGTTCAAGGACGTGCCGATCTTCTGGATGCCTTGGGCCGAGTTCCCGCTCAACGGCCAGCGCCAGTCCGGCCTGCTGCCGCCGACCTTCGGTTCGTCGAACAAGACCGGTGTCGATTTCACCCAGCCGTACTACTTCAATATCGCGCCCAACTACGACGCCACGATCGCGCCGCGCATCATGAGCCGGCGCGGCCTGCAGGTGGGCGGCGAGTTCCGCTACCTGGGCGAGGACTACCTGGGCACCAGCCGCGTCGAGTGGATGCCCAAGGACAGCATCACCGGCGAGGAACGCCGCCTGGGGGCGCTGCAGCATCAGCAGCGCATCGCACCCAACCTGTACGGCTCGCTCGACCTCAACGCGGTGTCGGACGACAGCTACTTCGAGGACCTGTCCTCGCGCATCGGCGTGGCCTCGCGCGTGAACCTGCTGCGTGAAGGCCGGCTGATCTACAGCGGCGGCTGGTGGACCGCCTCGGCGCTGGCGCAAAGCTACCAGACGCTGAACCCGGACGCGGCCAGGCCGTTTGCCAACGTCAGCCCCTACCGCCGCTTGCCGCAAGTCCTGCTGACGGCGGCGCGACCCGACCTGCCCGGCGGGGTGGTGGCCGAGTTCGAGTCCGAGTTCGTGCGCTTTGCCCATCAGGACGCCGGCAACCCCGATCCGCGGCGCGACAAGGACGAGGCCTCGCGTTTCACCGTCTATCCGCAGCTGTCGCTGCCGCTGCAGGGCGCGGCCTGGTTCCTGACGCCCAAGGCGGGCGTGCATTACTCGAGCTACGACATCGACCGCCGGCTTGGCACGACGGACCGGCCCGATTCCGTCACGCGCTCGGTGCCGATCATGAGCGTGGATTCCGGCCTGTTCTTCGAGCGCCAGGCGCGCTATTTCGGCGGCGACTACCTGCAGACGCTGGAGCCGCGGCTGTATTACCTGCGCGTGCCGAGCCGCAACCAGGACGACATCCCGCTGTTCGACACCAACCGCTTCGACGTCGGCTTCGCCCAGCTCTTCGCCGAGAACCGCTATTCGGGCAGCGACCGCATCGGCGACGCAAACGACCTGACGGCGGCGGTGACGACGCGCTTCATCGAGTCCGACACCGGCGTCGAGCGCCTGCGCGCGCTGATTGGCCAGCGCTACTACTTCTCGGACCAGGAGGTATCGCTGAATTCGGCCGACACCCTGCGCCCCTCCGGGCAAGGGGCCGAGCTGCTGGCAGGCGTCGGCGGCCGCCTGTCGCGCACCGTGACGGCCGACTCCTACGTCCAGTACAACACCGATCTCGGGCGCAGCGAGCGCATCAATGCCAGCGTCCGCTATCAGCCAGACTTCGCCAAGGTGCTCAACCTCAGCTACCGCTACGCGCCCAACCTGCGCATCGCCGACAACATCGTCGGCCTCGAGGACATCGACGTGTCCGGCCAGTGGCCGATCGCCCGTGGCTGGTACGGGGTCGGGCGGGTGACGCACTCGCTCAAGGATGACCGCATCACCGAGGCGATCGGTGGTCTCGAGTACGACGGCGGCTGCTGGGCCTTCCGCGTCGCGGTCCACCGCTTCGCCATCGACGAGAGCGACGTCACCAAGGCGGTCTTCGTGCAGCTCGAACTCAACGACCTCGCCGGTATCGGCTCCAACCCCATCGGCCTGATCAAGCGCAGCGTGCCGGGCTATGGCAAGATCAACGACTCTTCGGCCGACCGTGTCTTCGGTCAGGACTGACCGCCGCCAAGCGAACCCTTGCACATGAAAATGAATCGTTTCCTTTCGCGCTCGCGCAGCGCCCTCGTCATCGCGCTTGCCACCGCCAGCTTCGGACTCCCCGCTCAGGCCGCGACGCGCGCGGTCGAGGTCGATCGCATCGTCGCGGTCGTCAACAACGAGGTCATCACCGCGCTGCAGTTGCGCGCGCGCGTCGCCCAGGCCGAGCGCCAGCTGCGCCGCCAGGGCGTGGAGCTGCCGCCGATGGAGGTGCTCGAGCGCCAGCTGCTCGAGCGGCTGATCGTCGAGCGCGCGCAGGTGCAGCTTGCCCAGGAGACCGCGCTGCGGGTGGATGACGCCACGCTCGAGCGCGCGATCGACCGCATCGCGGGCAACAACAACCTGTCCGCCGAGCAGTTGCGGGCGGCGTTGGAGGCCGACGGGGTGAGCTGGTCGCGCTTTCGGGACGAGATCCGCACCGAGATCCTGCTGACCCGCCTGCGCGAGCGCGAGGTCGATAGTCGCATCGTGGTGACCGACGCCGAGATCGACAATTTCATCGCCAGCAACCCGGACGCCTTCTCCGGCCAGGAGTTCGCTGTCGCCCACATCCTGCTGCGCACGCCCGAGGGGGCGTCGCCGCAACAGATCGAGGCCGTGCGCCAGCGCGCCGAACAGGTCATGACGCGTCTGCGTTCGGGCGAGGACTTCGCCCGTGTTGCCGCCGAGGTCTCGGATGCGCCCGATGGCCTGTCCGGCGGTGCGCTCGGCTGGCGCCCGCTCGACCGCCTGCCGGCGCTGTTTGCCGATGCGGTGCGCGAGCTGCGCCCGGGCGAGACCTCGCCCATCCTGCGCAGCGCGGCGGGCCTGCACATCGTGCGCCTGGTCGATCGCCGCGGCGGGGGCATGGATGCCGTGCAGCAACTCGAGCAGACGCGCGCGCGACACATCCTGGTGCGGACTTCCGAGGTGCTGTCCGACGCCGACGCCGAGGCGCGCCTGCTCGCCCTGCGCGAACGGGTGGCAAACGGGGCCGACTTCGGCGAGCTGGCAAAGGCCAATTCGGCCGATCTTTCGGCTGCCAGCGGCGGCGATCTCGGCTGGCTGAACCCGGGCGATACCGTGCCCGAGTTCGAGCGTGCCATGAATGCGCTGCAGCCGGGCGAGATGAGCCCGCCGGTGCGCTCGCCCTTCGGCTGGCACCTGATCCAGGTCGTCGAGCGCCGGCTGCAGGACGTCACCGACGAGCGCAAGCGCAACGCCGCGCGCCAGGCGCTGCGCGAGCGCAAGGCCGAGGAAGCCTACGAGGACTGGCTGCGCCAGCTGCGCGACAGCACCTACGTCGATCTGCGCCTCGAGCGCGAATGAATTCAAGCCATGCCCGCCCGCCCGCCGGCTCGCCGTTGATTGCCGTCACCAGCGGCGAGCCGGCGGGCGTCGGGCCGGAGCTGTGCGCGCGGCTGGCCGACCGCGCCTGGGCGGCGCGCCTGGTGGTGCTGGGTGACATCGAGCTGATGCGCGAGCGCGCCGCGGCGGCCGGCTGTGGCGTGCGCGTGCTGCCCTTCCAGACCGATGCGCAGCCCGCCGCCGGGACCCTCGAGGTGCTGCACAGGCCGCTCGCGCAGCCGTCGCACCCCGGCAGGCTCGACCCTGCGAACGCGGCCTACGTGCTCGGCCTGCTCGATCGCGCGATCGAGGGCTGCGTGCGTGGCGAGTTCGCGGCGATGGTGACGGCGCCCGTGCACAAGGGCGTGATCTGCGAGGGGCTGGGTGCGCGCGACACGCTGCCTTTCAGTGGCCATACCGAATACCTCGCCGAGCACACCGGCACCCCGCGCGTGGTGATGATGCTGGTCGGCGGCGGCATGCGGGTCGCGCTCGCCACCACCCATCTGCCGCTCGCCGCGGTGCCGGCCGCGATCACGCCCGAGCTGCTGGAGGAGACGCTGCGCATCGTGCACCGCGACCTCGTCCGCCACTTCGGCATTGCCGCGCCGCGCATCCTGGTCGCTGGCCTCAACCCGCACGCGGGCGAGGGCGGGCACATGGGGCGCGAGGAGATCGAGATCATGGCGCCGGTGCTGGCCCGCCTGCGCGGCGAGGGCCTGCACCTGGTCGGCCCCTTGCCGGCCGATACGCTGTTCGTGCCGCACACGCTCGCGCGTGGCGACGCGGTGCTGGCGATGTACCACGACCAGGGCCTGCCGGTGCTCAAGCATGCCAGCTTCGGTGGTGGCGTGAACGTCACCCTGGGGCTGCCGATCATCCGCACCTCGGTGGACCATGGCACGGCGCTCGACCTCGCCGGCAGCGGCCGTGCCGACGCGGGCAGCCTGTTCGCGGCGGTCGAGCTCGCGACCGCGATGGTGGCCGCCCGCGCCGCTGTCTAGCCCGCGCCCGCACGAGACCCTACATGCACGATCACGACACCGACGGCCACCGCGCCCGCAAGCGCTTCGGCCAGAACTTCCTGTCCGACCCCAACATCATCCGCAAGATCATCGACGGCATCCGGCCGCAGCCGGGCGAGCTGATGGTGGAGATCGGCCCCGGCCTGGGGGCGATGACCGCGCCGCTGATCGAGCGCCTGGGCCATCTGCACGTGGTCGAGATCGACCGCGACCTGATCGCGCGGCTGCGCGACAGCTACTCGCCGGCGCAGCTGACGATCCACGAGGGCGACGCGCTCAAGTTCGATTTCGGCAGCCTGTGTGCCGGCCTGGATGCCGACGCCGTGCCCGCGCTGCGCATCGTCGGCAACCTGCCCTACAACATCTCAACGCCCATCCTGTTCCACCTCGCGGACTTCGCCGACCGGGTGAAGGACATGACCTTCATGCTGCAGAAGGAGGTGGTGATGCGCATGGTGGCCGAGCCGGGCACCGAGGAATACGGCCGCCTGTCAGTGATGCTGCAGTACCGCTTTCGCATGGGGCGGCTCTTCGATGTGCCGCCCGGGGCGTTCCGCCCGGCTCCGAAGGTGATGTCGAGCATCGTGCGCATGGCGCCGCTGCCGCGCGAGCAGCTCGGCGCGCAGGACGAGGCGCTGCTCGGGCGCATCGTCACCGCCGCCTTCGGCCAGCGTCGCAAGACGCTCAAGAACACGCTGCGCGAGTTCATCGGCGATGCCGACTTCGAGGCGCTGGGCATCGACAGCGGCTTGCGTGGCGAGCGGCTGGCGGTCGAGCAGTTTGTCGCCATCGCCAACCACTGCGCGCGACGGGGCTGAAGGGCAGGGTGGGCCGGCGGCGGTCGGTCAACGAACAAAGCCGGGTCGCCCCGGCTTTGTCTTGTCTGCGCCCTGCCGCTTACTTCTTGCTCAGCGGGCAGGTATTGACGCCGATCAGCATGTAGGCCGGGCACCAGCCCATCAGGCCGGTCACCAGCGGCAGGATGCCGATCCAGGCCCACACCGGGCCGCCGAACAGCGCCCATGCGATCAGCGCGACGCCGACCAGGATGCGCAGGATCTTGTCGATGCCACCAACGTTCGTCTTCATGGAGTTCTCCTTGCTGCCGATGAATGAGTGAGTCCATTGAAGCACGCCTGCAACAGCGTGGTCTGTAACCACGGTTACATAGCGACTGCATCCGATCGACAGCGGCAAGGGCGCAAGGTGCCGGTGCTCATCCCGCCTTGGTCGAGCCGTCGGTAGCGAGCCGGCGCAGCCCGGCCGGATCGAGGATCTCGACCTGCTCGCGGCCGAGGCGCACCAGGCCCTGCTCGGCGAGCCCCTTGAGCAGGCGGCTGACGATCTCGCGCACGCTGCCAAGCTCGTCGGCGAGCTGCTGGTGCGTGACGTGGATCGTGCGCCCCTTGCCAAGCAGCACCGCGGCAAGGCGCTGGTCGAGCTTGCGGAAGGCCACTTCCTCGATCAAATGCATCAGGTCGGCGATGCGCTCGGCGAACAGGTGGAAGACGAAGTCGCGGAAGGCGGGTTCGCCCATCATGGCGTCGAAGACCGGCTTGGGCAGCAGCATCAGCACGGTGTCGGCCTCGGTGACGCCGCGCGCGTTGTAGTCCTCGTGGCCGAGCAGGCAGGACGAGGAGATGATGCAGGTCTCGCCCGCGCCGACGCGGTACAGCGGCAACTCGCGCCCGTTGGGGGCGCACTTGCTGACGCGCACCGAGCCCTCGACGATGAAGGGAAAGCCATCGCAGGCCTGGTGGTCGTCGAACAGCAAGGTGCCGGCCGGCACGTGCAGCCATTGCGCACTGTGCGTCAGGCGCGCGCGCGCCGGCGCGGACAGTGCGGCGAGCACCGGGTAGCACGCGTCCAGGCGGGCATTGTCGGCGGGCACGGGCGTGGGTGCGGTAGCAGGGGCGGCGGGAGTCGGCGTCATGGATGCTGTACCGGGCGGGCGTTGGCGCGGCGCCTGGCCTCAGGCCAGCTCCAGCACCACCGGCGCGTGATCCGACGGCCGCTCCAGCCGGCGCGGTTCCTTGTCCACCACGCAGCTACGGCAGGCCTCGCGCAGCGCCGGCGACACCAGCAGATGGTCGATGCGCAGGCCGAAGTTGCGGCGGAAGGCCATCATGCGGTAGTCCCACCACGAGAAGGCGCGCTCGGGTTGCTCGAACAGGCGGAAGGCATCGATCAGGCCGAGCGCCTGCAGCGCGCGGAAGGCGGCGCGTTCGGGCGGCGAGACGTGGATCTCGTCCTTCCAGTCGGGGTGGGCGTCGCGGTCCTCGGGGGCGATGTTGAAGTCGCCGGCGAGCACCAGGCGCTCGTGCGTCTTCAGTTCCTCGCGCAGCCAGTCGGTGAGTGCGGCGAGCCAGCGCAGCTTGTACTCGAACTTGTCCGAGCCCACCGCCTGGCCGTTGGGGAAGTAGCCGCACACCACGCGCACGCCGGCGATGGTGGCGGCGATGATGCGCTTCTGCTCGTCCTCGAAGCCGGGGATGTTGCGCACCACGCCGGCCTCGTCGATCGGCTGCGGGCTCAGGATGGCGACGCCGTTGTAGGTCTTCTGGCCGATGAAGACGGCGTGGTAGCCGGCGGCCTCGAGCTCGGCGACCGGAAAGGCCTTGTCCTCGAGCTTGAGTTCCTGCAGGCACAGCGCATCGGGCTTGTTGGCCGCCAGCCAGTCGAGGACCTGGGGCAGGCGGACCTTGAGCGAGTTGACGTTCCAGGTGGCGATCTTCATGCAAGCCCTGTTGTTATGGAAATGGAGGGGGTTACCGAACGGGTCACGAGACCCGAATGCGATGGCAAAGGGCGATGAGGAGAGACGGGGCTCCGAGCACTGTCGAAGCCATCCGCCTCAGGCCGCGAACACTTCCATCGGAACCTTGAAACGTTCGGACAAGGCCTTGACCTGACGCAGGTTGAGCCCACGCTTGCCTGCCAGGACCTCGGATACGACCGACTGCGTGCCGACCTCGGGCAGGTCGCCTTGGCGGATCCCGTGCTCGGCCATCAATTCGCGCAGCAGCTCGGACGGCGGCAAGGTCCGCCAGGGATGGACGCGCGTCTCGTACTCGCGGATCCGGTCGGCCACGATCGAGACTAGGCCGAAGATTGGGTGCCCGTCGTCATGTCCGAACTGTTCGAAGGCGTCGTCGACGAAGGCCAGCAGCTCGGCGTAATGCGCCTCGTCGCGAATCGGTGCGGACAGGCCGAGGGCGTCGTTGATGGCGGCCCAGGGGGCAAGGACGTCCGTGACGCTCATTTCCAGTCTCCTTCATCGTATTCGGCATGCGTGAGCACGGCCTTCACCCAGAGCAGCTGCGGCGCAAAGGCGATAGCCGCGATCAACCGATACTTGTTGCCGCCGATGTTGAACACATAGCGCTCGCCGACCTTGTCGACGCCACGAAACGTGGCGCGCAAGGCGGCGAAGTGCGGATAGTGCCCTTTCTCGATCAGTTGCCGAAAGCCTTGCAGGGGAGCCTCGGCGTCGGGATGGCGCGAAGAGAAGTCTCGCAGCGGCTTGTTCGAGATCAACTTCATCGAAGCGAGGCTATCGCAATTTGCGATTTATAGCAAGTTGCGATAGTTCTGCTTGCTCATCGAATCGATCAGTTCAGTCCTTCGATGCTGGCCTTCATGCGTGCGCCACCATGCCGCTGTGGCGCAGCAGGGCGTCGACCCTAGGCTCGCGGCCGCGGAAGGCCTTGAAGGAATCGAGCGCCGGGCGGCTGCCGCCGACGGCAAGGATCTCGCGCCAGAAGCGCTCGCCGGTTTCGGGGTCGAGCAGGCTGCCACGGCCGGCGCCGGCTTCCTCGAAGGCCTCGAAGGCGTCGGCCGACAGCACCTCGGCCCACTTGTAGCTGTAGTAGCCCGCCGCGTAGCCGCCGGCGAAGATGTGCGAGAAGCTGTGTGGGAAGCGGTGCCAGGCGGGCGGGATCATCACCGCGACTTCGCGGCGCACCTCGTCGAGCAGGGCCATCACGCGTTCGATCGGCACCGGGCCGGCGGAGGCATCCAGTTCACTGTGCAGGCGCAGGTCGAACATCGAGAATTCGAGCTGGCGCACGGTCTGCATGCCGCTCTGGAAGTTCTTGGCGGCGATCATCTTGTCGTAGAGCGCGCGAGGCAGCGGCTCCCCGGTGTCGACGTGTGCGGTCATGCCCTGCAGCACGTCCCACTCCCAGCAGAAGTTCTCCATGAACTGGCTGGGCAGTTCGACCGCGTCCCACTCCACGCCGTGGATGCCGGACACCGCGAGCTCGTCCACCTGGGTGAGCAGGTGGTGCAGGCCGTGGCCGCACTCGTGGAACAGCGTCAGCACGTCGTCGTGGGTGAAGGTGGCCGGTTTGCCGCCGACCGGGCCGGGGAAGTTGCACACCAGGTAGGCGACCGGGGTGTCGCTGCCCCAGGTGTTGCGGTGGCGGCTGCGCGCCGAGTCCATCCACGCCCCGCCGCGCTTGGTGCTGCGCGCGTGCAGGTCGAGGTAGAAGTGGCCGACGAGTTCTGGTCCGTTGGCGCCCTCCTTCTCGATGCGGAAGAAGCGTACGTCCGGGTCCCAGCTCGGCGCCTCGTCCGGCAGGATGTCGACGCGGTACAGCGCGCGGATCACGCCGAACAGGCCGTCGAGCACCTTGGGTTCGGGGAAGTACTGCTTCACCTCTTGGTCGGAATAGGCATAGCGCTTCTCACGCAGCTTTTCGGAGGCGTAGGCGACGTCCCAGGGCTCGAGCGTGTCAAGGCCGAGCTCGGTCTTGGCGAAGGCCTTGAGTTCTTCCAGGTCCTTCTCGGCGAAGGGCTTGGCGCGGGCGGCAAGGTCGTGCAGGAAGCCGAGCACCTGCTCGGGCGTGTCGGCCATCTTGGGCACCAGCGACACTTCGGCGAAGTTCTTGTAGCCGAGCATGCGCGCTTCCTCATCGCGCAGCGCGAGGATGCGGCCGATCAGCGGGCCGTTGTCGAGCTCGGGCTTGCCGAGCTCGGAGGCGCGGGTGGCGTAGGCGCGATACATGCGGGCGCGCAGGGCGCGGTCGTCGGCGTACTGCAGGATCGGCAGGTAGGACGGCATCTGCAGGGTGAATTTCCAGCCTTCCTTGCCGTCGGCTTCGGCGGCGGCGCGCGCCGCCTGGCGGGCGTCGTCGGGGATGCCAGCAAGACCGCCTTCATCGGCGACCCACTCGGCGTGGGCGTTGGTGGCGTCGAGCAGGTTCTCGGAGAACTTGGCGGCGAGCTGGGACTGCTCTTCCTGGATTTCCTGGAAGCGCGGCTTCTGCGCGTCGGGCAGTTCGGCGCCCGAGAGGCGGAAGTCGCGCAGCGCATGCTCGAGGATGCGCTGGCGCACCGGCGATAGGGTGGCGAACTCGGGGCTGTCGTGCAGCGCTTTGTACTTCTGGAACAGCGCCAGGTTCTGCCCCACTTCGGCGTAGAAGCGCGAGATCTCGGGCAGCATGGCGTTGTAGGCCTCGCGCCACTCGGGCACGTCGAACACGCTGTGCAGGTGGCCGACCACTCCCCAGGCGCGCCCCAGGCGCTCGCCGGCCTCGTCCATCGGGCTGACGAAGCCGTCCCAGGTCGGTGTGGCAGGGTCGGCGGTGAGGCGTTCGATCAGCGTGCGGTTCTCGTCGATCAGGCCGCGGATCGCGGGCTCGACATGTTCGGGCTTGATGTCGGCAAAACGCGGCATGCCGCTGAAATCGAGCAGCGGATTCGTCGTCGGGCTGGGGATGGCGTTGTCCATGCTTGAGCGGTCTTGGCGGTGGTTGATGCGGGCTATTGTGCCGCAAAAATTGCTGCGGGCGCCGCTATGGGCGCCCGCAGCAAATTCAATCGGACTTCGGAATCAGTCGGTGCTGGTCATTCCACCAGTTCGCGGTAGGCGTGCCAGCTTGCATGACCCAGCAGCGGCAGCAGGATCACCATGCCGATCATCATGGTGGCGAAGCCGATGAGCACCATCGCGACGATGATCGCGGCCCACAGGGCCATGGTGTCGAAGTTCATCTGCACGGTGCGCAGGCTGGTCATGGCTGCCGTCACGCTGTCGGTGTCGCGGTCCATCAGCATCGGGATGGCGATTGCAGACAGCGCAAACACCACGGCCGCAAGGATGCCGCCGACCATCGCGTAGGCGAATACAAAGGACAGGTGTTCGCCCGACAGGAAGACGCTGCTGAAGAAGTTCGACACCTCGGCCAGTTCGCCCTGGAAGAGCAGCGCGAACAGGATCGCGGACATGCGCTCCCAACTGATCAGCGCGATCGCGAGGAAGGCGCCGAAGTAGGCCACGCTGTCGGCGTGTCCGCGCAAGCTGCTGAGCGAACCGAAGAAGGAAATCCTTTCACCGCGCTCCTGGCGGCGCGAGATCTCGTACAGGCCGGCTGCGGCAATCGGCCCGATGAGGAAGAAGCCCGAGATCGCCGCGGTGAACAGATAGGGCTTGTCGGCCGCGAAGGACAGGATGAAGTAACCGAGCGCTGCCAGGATGATCCCGTACGGCAAGCTCGCCCCAAGATTGGCGCGCATGTCCTCCCAACCCATCTTCAGCCACTGTATCGGTCGCGAGCGATCGACATGGCGTACGTGCGGCAGGTGGAAATGCTGGTCAAGCGAATTCATCGGTTTGTCCATGGCAGCCTCCCTGTTGGTTGCAGCGGAATGAGCCTCACACCTCAAGGACCGCGAGGCACACGGCCCCGGCAGTCGGTCCTTGAAGCGGCGGGCTGCTTCTTAGAGTAGGACAGATTTCGTGAGTTCGCGAATACGAGTTGTTCCCGGTATCGCTTGCGCTGCGCGGGTTGTCAGGCGAGCGTGCGGCCGGTCAGGCGCTCGTAGGCCTCGCGATACTTGGCAGCGGTGTGCTCGATGACGTCGGCGGGCAGACTGGGCGCCGGGGGCGCCTTGTTCCAGTCGAGCGTCTCCAGGTAGTCGCGCACGTACTGCTTGTCGAAGGACGGCGGGCTGATGCCTTCGCGGTAGCTGTCGGCCGGCCAGAAGCGCGACGAGTCGGGGGTGAGCGCCTCGTCGATCAGGTGCAGCGTGCCGGCAGCGTCGATGCCGAACTCGAACTTGGTGTCGGCGATGATGATGCCGCGGCTGGCAGCGAATTCGGCCGCCTCGGAATACAGTGCGATCGCCGCCGCACGGGCTTCTTCAGCCAGCTGGGCGCCGGTCTTGCCGCTGCCGGCCAGCGCCTCCTTCAGCATCGCTTCGCAGCGTGCCTGCGCCTGTTCGAAGGAGATGTTCTCGTCGTGCTCGCCCATTTCGGCCTTGGACGAGGGCGTGAAGATCGGTGCCGGCAGCTTCGCCGCCTGCTGCAGGCCCGCTGGCAGCGCGATGCCGCAGATGGCGCCAGTGGCCTGGTAGTCCTTCCAGCCCGAGCCGATCACATAGCCGCGCACCACCGCCTCGATCGGTAGCGGCTTGAGGCGCTTGACCACCAGCGCACGGCCGCGCACCTGCTCGCGCTCGTCGGCGGCCACCACGGTCTCGGGATCGATGCCGGTGAGCTGGTTGGGCAGGATGTGGGCGAGCCTGTCGAACCAGAAGTTCGCCAGCGCCACCAGCACGCGACCCTTGTCCGGGATCGGGTCGGGCAGGATCACGTCGAAGGCCGACAGGCGGTCGCTGGTCACGATCAGCAGCTTCTCGTCATCAACGGCGTAGATGTCGCGCACCTTGCCGCGGCCAAGCAGCGGCAGGCTCTTGATGGAGGTTTCAAAAAGGGGCGTTGCCACGATGGGGCCTCGGGTTGCTGGCAAAGGCGGGATTATAGGGGAGGGGCGCTCGCTTTCGGGGCTGCGCAGGCGCGTCGAGCAGTCGACATGCGCCGGGCGGTCGAGAGCGAAATCAAATCGTCAGGCTAAAAGCGAAAACGCGCGTTTCGGAAACGCCTTGAGTACTTTCTTATCCATCGTCATCAGCTTGACGTCCAGGCGATTGGCGAGCACCACGAACTCGCAGTCGTAGGCGGAGCAGTCGCTGTCCTTAGCCAGTTCCAGCACATCGCGCGAGGGCACCTCGAACTCGAACCCGTCCATCAAGGCCTCGGCTTCCGCCTGAAGACTGCAGGCGTGCTCGAAGCTCAGCAGGCCGCGCCGAAGGTAGCCCATCAGGATGTTTCGAAACTCGCTGCGCCATAGTAGCGGTGCGGCCCACTCCGGCTCGCGCTCCAGCAAGGCTTCTGCCCCCTCGGTGAACTCGCCGGGCAGATACAGGTACGCCAGGATGTTGGTGTCGACGACAATCACGGGCGTCCCGCGCGTTTGGCTGCGTCGATGTCCGTGGCAGTGAATAGACCTTCAGGCAAGCCGATTCGGAGCGCGCGGGCTCGCGCCAGTCGGTCGCTGGCCGCAACGCGGCTTGGTAGCAGCACCGTTTCCAGGCAGACAATCGCCTCACTGTTAAGGCTGCGGCGATGCAGCTCGGCAGCCGCCTTCAGGCGCTCGTACAAGGTGTCGGGGATGTTCTTCAGCGTCAGGGAAGTGGGCATTTCCAGGTTCTCCGGAGGAACCAAAACGGTTTCATTTTGGTGTATCGCCATGGCGAAAGCAATCGCTCCATCGACCACTCCTTGGATCAACACCCGGCACCGCCTCGTCCATGAGGTCTTCACCGACGAACAGGTGGTTCGCGTGCTCAGAATGTGGTCGCATTACGCACAGGAACGTAGGCTTCTTGCGCGCCGCCCTACGCCCCAAGCTCGGGAAATAGCACATCGGTGAAGCCGAACTTGCTGAAGTCCCGCACCCGCATCGGATACAGCTTGCCGTCGAGGTGGTCGCATTCGTGTTGCACCACGCGGGCATGGAAGCCCTCGGCGATGCGGTCGATCGCCTGGCCGTCGGGCGTGAAGCCCTGGTAGCGGATGCGGCGGTGGCGCGGCACGACGCCGCGCAGGCCGGGCACGGACAGGCAGCCTTCCCAGCCCTCCTCGGTCTCGTCGTCCAGTGGCGTGATCACCGGATTGACGAGGATGGTCATCGGCACCGGCAGCGCGTCCGGGTAGCGCTGGCTGTGCTCGAAGCCGAATATCACCACGCGCAGGCCGACACCGATCTGCGGGGCGGCGAGGCCGACGCCGCCTTCGGCTGCCATCGTGTCGAACATGTCGGCGATGAGTGTGGCGAGGTCGGGCGTGCCGAATTCGGTGACCGGGGCAGCGGGCTGCAGCAGGCGCGGGTCACCCATGCGCAGGACGGTGCGGATGCTCATGGGCGGGTGGATCTCCGGTCGTGCGCTGGGCTGCGTTGGGGTTTCATGGCGGTGGTGTGCATTGCTGAGGGGGCAGGTGCAGGCAAGAGCGGGCGGGCCATCTGCAGTCAGGCCGTATGGGCCTCGAAGAGTCCGGCCAGTACCGGCGACAGCACGAAGTCGAATTCTGCCGTGAATGCCGCGACCGGGTCATCCACGGCGACGAAGTCGGCCAGCAGCAAGGGTCGCAGCGCCTCGGGCACGCGCATGAAGAGGCCGTCGCGCAGGTTCAAGGGCTCGCCGGCGACGTAGATCTGGGTGACGAAGGGACGTGCGGCCTCCTGGAACACCGCGGCGTGGATGTGCGGCGTGCGCCCGGGATAGGGCACCGGGCGGATGGTGCGGAAGCGGTAGCGCCCGTCGGCGTCGGTGATCGTGTGGCCGAAGCCCTGGAAGTTCGGGTCCTCCTCGAGGCCGCCGCGGTCGCGCGGGTGGCGGTAGCGGCCGTTGGCGTCGCACTGCCAGATCTCGACGCGCAGGCCAGCCAGCGGGCGGCCGTCGAGGTCGAGCACGCGGCCCGACAGGTCGGCGATCTGCCCGGCGGCGCGCACCTTGCTGCCTTCAACCAGCGTGAGGTCGTTGTCCTTGTGCAGCGGCGGCGTGACCGGGTAGAAGGGGCCGAGCATCTGGCTCGGTGTCAGCCTGCGCTGTGCCGCGGCGAGCGGCGCGGACACCAGCGCGGCAGTGCCGCCGAGGACGAGTTGGCGGCGGCGTCCGGACGGTTGGGACATGGCTGCGGTTCCTTTGTCGTGCATGGTCAGAGGACCGCCCGTTCCTCGCTCGGTTCCGCGCCGTACCTGCCTGCGCCATGCCCACCCAGGCCATGCGCGGGCTTTGCCTGTGCGCGGTTCACCTTCAGTACGCGAGGGCGGGGGAGCGCCCGATGCTCAGGAGTGGGCTTCGCGGCCCTCTTCCTTGCCCAGCAGCTTCCTCATCCGCCGCAGCCCCAGGTACACCAGCCCCGCAATCACCGGGATCGACAGCGCCGTGAGCACCTCGGGCGTGGCCGGTGCGATGAAGTCCTTGGCGCCCTTGGCGACGTAGTTGACCAGTTGCGAGGCGTAGTAGGTGATGGCCACCACCGACAGACCTTCCACCGTCTCCTGCAGGTGGAGCTGGATCTTGGCGCGGCGGTTCATCTGCGCCAGCAGCTCCTGGTTCTGGCGCTCGATCTCGATGTCGACGCGGGTGCGTAGCAGCTGCGAGTTGCGCGCGATGCGGGCCGAGAGGTCGTCCTGGCGGCGGGCGATCGATGAGCAGGTGTCGATGGCCGGCACCAGGCGGCGGTCCATGAACTCGCCGATCGGCGAGAAGCCCGACAGGCGCTGCTCGCGCAGGTCGTCGATGCGCTGGCGCACGAGGCGGTAATAGGCCGCCGCCGCGCCGAAGCGGAAGGTGGTGCGCGCCACCGAGCGCTCGACCTCGGACGCCAGGCGTGACAGGCGGCCGAGCACCGCGCGGTCGTCCTCGGCGGTGCGCGACTGGCCCATGCCGTCCATCAGGTCGGCGAGCTCGTCCTCGGCGCGCGACACCAGTCGTCCCACCTCCTTGGCGACCGGGAAGGCCAGCAGGGCCATCACGCGGTAGGTCTCGATCTCGACCAGGCGCTGCGCGATGCGGCCGGCTTGGCGCGGCGTGAAGCCGTTGTCGACGAGCAGGAAGTGGGAGAAGCCTTCGTGCAGGTGGAAGTCGGTCAGCACCCAGCCGGCGCCGTCCGACACCGCCGAGGCGACCAGCGGCTGGCCGCGGCGCGACTGCTGGTGCAGCACGGTCTCGAGCGGGACGTCGGTCACGCTGCGCAGCTCGATGTGGGTGGCGGCGATCAACAGCCCGGGAATGCCTTTGCGCCAGGCCGCCGGCACGTGCAGCAGGGCGTACTCGTCAGGGCTGTCCTCGGCCTCGATGCGGCGGAAGAAGCAGTAGCTCGAGAACTCGTTGTGGCGTTCCCACTTCAGGCGAAAGCCTTCGGCCTCGAGCAGCACATGGCCGCTGGCGGTGCTCGGCGGCGGCAGGCCGAGCTGGGCGGCGAGGGCGCCAAGGTGTGCGTTTTCACGCGTGGCACTGCCGTCGTGATGCAGGAAGGCGAGGTAGGTAACGAACTCCGGCGTGTCGAGCGGAACCGGCGGGCGGGCGTGCACCTCGTCGCTGAGGGTCTGGCGCAGGGGGTGCTGTTCGAACAAGGACATGGAGGCGGGTTGGGCGGCAGGTGGAGCGGCATTCTTGCCCGCCGGCGCAGGCGATGACAAGCCGGGGTGGCGCGTGGGAGCTTCGCCGTGGCCAGATGCCGCACAGAAAAGTGCCCGCCTCCTGGATGGGAGGCGGGCGCAATGCCCGTGGGCAGGGAGAGAGCGGGGTCAGGACGGCTGCGAGGCGATGGCAGGGGGATGTGCGAGTCGCTGACGAGAAGACGAAGAAGGGCGGCGCAGCCCGTCAGGCGCTGCGGCTGGCGTAACGTCGCGCCAGCGCCTCGAGCGGCAGCGGCTTGATGCGGCTGGCCTGCCCCGCGCAGCCGAAGGCCTCGAAGCGGTCGCGGCAGATGTCGCGCGCGGCGTCGCGGGCGGCCTTGAAGAACTTGCGCGGGTCGAACTCCTTGCGGTCCGTGCTCATCAGCCGGCGCATCGCGCCGCTCATCGCCAGGCGCAGGTCGGTGTCGATATTGACCTTGCGCACGCCGCTTCGAATGCCTTGCACGATGGCCTCGACCGGCACACCGTAGGTCTCGCCGATCTCGCCGCCGTGCTCGCGGATGATGGCGAGCCACTCCTGCGGCACGCTGCTCGATCCGTGCATCACCAGGTGGGTGTTGGGGATGCGGGCGTGGATGGCGGCGATGCGGTCGATGGCGAGGATGTCGCCGGTGGGCGGGCGGGTGAACTTGTAGGCGCCGTGGCTGGTGCCGATCGCCACCGCGAGCGCATCGACGCCGGTGGCGGCGACGAAGTCGGCGGCCTCGGCCGGGTCGGTCAGCAGCTGGCTGTGATCCAGCGTGCCTTCGGCGCCCACGCCGTCCTCCTCGCCGGCCTGGCCGGTCTCGAGCGAGCCGAGGCAGCCGAGCTCGCCTTCCACCGACACCCCCACCGCGTGCGCCATCTCGACCACGCGGCGGGTGACCTCGACGTTGTAGGCGTAGCTCGCCGGCGTCTTCATGTCCTCGCGCAGCGAGCCGTCCATCATCACGCTGGTGAAGCCGCTGCGGATCGACTGCTGGCACACCGCGGGGCTGGCGCCGTGGTCCTGGTGCAGGCAGACGGGGAGGTCGGGCCACTGCTCGACGGCGGCCTCGACCATCTTCTTCAGGAAGGCCTCGCCGGCGTAGCCGCGCGCGCCGGCCGAAGCCTGCAGGATGACCGGGCTGGCGGTGGCCTCGGCGGCCAGCATGATGGCCTGGATCTGCTCCATGTTGTTGATGTTGAAGGCGGGCACGCCGTAGCCGTGGTCGGCGGCGTGGTCGAGCAACTGGCGCAGGGCGATCATGGCCATGGGGTGGGTCTCCGCAAGTGAAAGGGGTCAGCTCGGTTCGGGTTCGTGCTCGAACTGCGGCACGGGCTCGATGCGTCGGCTCGCCGGCCGGGCGCGGGCGCGCAGCGCGGCGACGGCAGGCAGCTCGCGGCCCTCGAGGAACTCGAGGAAGGCGCCGCCGCCGGTGGAGATGTAGTCGATGCGCTCGCCGACGCCGAAGCGCGCGATCGCGGCCAGCGTGTCGCCGCCGCCAGCGATGCTGTAGGCGGGGCTGGCGGCGATGGCCTCGGCCAGGCAGCGGGTGCCGGCGGCAAAGGCGTCGAACTCGAACACGCCGACCGGGCCGTTCCAGACGATGGTGCCGGCGCGCGCGAGCACGGCAGCGAGCGAGTCGCGGCTCTTCGGGCCGATGTCGAGGATCATCCAGCCCGCCGGCACGCGCTCGGCGTCGCTGATGCGGACATCGGCATCGGCTGCGAAGCGGTCGGCGATCACCACGTCCTCGGGCAGCCACACCACGCCGCCGCGCTCGGCGAGCCGGCGTTCGACCCGGCGCGCGGCCTCGAGCAGGTCGGGCTCGTGCAGCGAGGCGCCGACCTCGCAGCCGCGCGCGGCGAGGAAGGTGTTGGCGATGCCGCCACCGAGCACCAGCACGTCGACCTTGTCCGCGAGGCTTTCGAGGATGGTGAGCTTGGTCGACACCTTGGAGCCGGCGACGATGGCGGCGAGCGGGCGCGCCGGCTGGGCGAGCGCGCGGCCGAGCGCGTCGAGCTCGGCCGTCATCAGCGGGCCGGCGCAGGCGACCGGGGCGGCCAGCGCCAGCGCGTGCAGCGTGCACTCCTTGCGGTGGGCGGTGCCGAAGGCGTCGTTCACATAGATGTCGATGAAGCGCGCGATGCGTGCGGCGAGCCGGGGATCGTCGGCCTTCTCGCCGACGTTGCCGCGGCAGTTCTCGAGCAGCACGACCTCGCCAGGCTGCACGCGGAAGTGACCGCTGGTCCAGCCCTGGATGAGCGGCACCGGTCGGCCGAGCAGGGCGGACAGGGCGGCGGCGACCGGCGCCAGCGAGTCGGCCGCGGTCAGCGCGCCCTCGGCGGGGCGGCCGAGGTGGGAGGTGATCATCACCGCGGCGCCGGCGTCCAGGCAGTGGCGGATGGCGGGCAGGGTGGCGCGGATGCGGGTGTCGTCCGCCAGGCTGCCGTCGGTGTTGAAGGGGACGTTGAAGTCGGCACGGATGAAGACCCGTTTGCCGGCGAGGTCGAGCTCGGAGAGACGCAGGAAGTTCATCGGGGGATCCTCCATCAGGGGCGGGCGGGTTTGGTCACGCGGCCTGCAGCAGCGCGCGGGCGTGGCCGAGCACGGACTCGGCATCGAAGCCGTAGCGTCGCAGCAGCGCGGCGGCGGGGGCCGATTCGCCGAAGCCGTCCATGCCGATCACGGCGCCGCGCACCCCGGCGAGGTAGCGCCACCAGCCGTCGCTGCGCGCGGCCTCGATGACCAGGCGCGGTAGGTCGGGCAGCAGCACCTGCTCCCGGTAGGCGGCGTCCTGGCGGTCGAACACTGCGGTGCAGGGCATCGACACGACGCGGACGGCGACGCCTTCGGCGGCGAGGGTGGCGCGCGCCGCCATCGCCAGCGCCACCTCCGAGCCGGTGGCGATGATCAGCAGCGCCGGTTCGGCGGCGTCGGCCAGCACATAGCCGCCGCGGGCGATGGCCGGCAGCTGTTCGACCTCGCGCGCCTGGTGGGGCAGGTTCTGGCGCGACAGCGCGAGCAGGCTGGGGCCGTCGGCGCGCATCACCGCGGCGTTCCAGGCCGCCTGGGTCTCGACCGCGTCGCACGGGCGCCACACGTCCAGCCCAGGGATCAGGCGCAGGCTGGGCAGGTGCTCGACCGGCTGGTGGGTGGGGCCGTCCTCGCCAAGGCCGATCGAGTCGTGCGTCATCACGTACACCACGCGCTGCTTCATCAGCGCACTCATGCGGATGGCGTTGCGGGCGTAGTCGGAGAACACCAGGAAGGTGGCGCCGAAGGGGATGAAGCCGCCATGCAGCGCGATGCCGTTGAGGGCCGCAGCCATGCCGAACTCGCGCACGCCCCAGTTGATGTGGCGCCCGGCGCCGTCGGCGCGCACCGCGCCGCAGCCCGGCCAGTCGCTGAGGTTGGAGTGGGTCAGGTCGGCCGAGCCGCCGAGCAGCTCGGGCAGCGCCCGCGCCAGGCGGCCGATGGCCTGCTGGCTGGCCTTGCGGGTGGCGAGCGTCGCTGCTTCGTTGTGCACTCCGCGCAGGATGGCATTGGCCAGCACCGGTAAGCCGACCGGCAGCGTGCCGGCCAGGCGCCGGCCGAACTCCCTCGCCGCGTCCGGGAAGGCGTCGGCGTAGGCGTCGAAGGCGGCCTGCCAGGCGGCGCGCCGTTCGGCGCCGCGGGCGCGGGCGTCGAAGGCGCTGCGGATCTCGGCGGGGATCTCGAACGGGGGGTGCGGCCAGGCGAGCGCGGCGCGGGTGGCGGCGCTCTCCTCGGCGCCGAGCGGCGCGCCGTGCGCATCGGCCGTGCCGGCGCGCGCGGGGCTGCCACGGCCGATGGTGTTGCGGCAGCAGATCAGCGTGGGGCCGATGTCCTTGTCGGCGTTGGCAAGCGCTTCGCGGATGGCGCGGTCGACCGCCTCGACGTCGTGGCCGTCGACGGCCTCGACCACATTCCAGCCATAGGCGCGGAAGCGCGCCGGGGTGTCGTCGGCGAACCAGCCTGCGACGTCGCCGTCGATCGAGATACGGTTGTCGTCCCAGAAGCAGATCAGCCTCGACAGCCGCTGCACGCCGGCAAAACTGGCGGCCTCGTGGCTGATGCCTTCCATCAGGCAGCCGTCGCCGAGGAAGACCCAGGTGCGGTGATCGACGAGGGTGTGGCCGGGGCGGTTGAACTCGGCGGCGAGCAGCTTCTCGGCGAGCGCCATGCCGACGGCGTTGGTGAGGCCCTGGCCGAGCGGGCCGGTGGTGGTCTCGACGCCAGGGGTGTGACCGACTTCCGGGTGGCCCGGGGTGCGGCTGTCGAGCTGGCGGAAGCGCTTGAGCTCGTCCAGCGGCAGGTCGTAGCCGGAGAGGTGGAGCAGGGCGTAGAGCAGCATCGAACCGTGACCGTTGGACAGCACGAAGCGGTCGCGGTCGGCCCAGGCGGGGTCGGCCGGGTCGTGCTTCAGATGCCGCGTCCATAGGGCGACGGCGATCTCGGCCATGCCCATCGGCATGCCGGGGTGGCCGGACTGGGCGGCCTCGACGGCGTCGATAGAGAGAAAGCGCAGCGCGTTGGCGCACAGGGTGTCGATCGGCGCCTGGGTGAGTCGCATGTTCATGAGCGTTGCTCCGGTTCCAGATGGGGATGCGTTGCGGCGAACCCGCGGCCTAGCAGGCGGTATTCCTTCCGCTCGCTGCGGAACTCGCCCTTCGGGCTCGGACAGTCCTCGCCCGCTTCAGGAACACCGCCTGCTCTCCGCTGGACGTGGGGGGGGGCGGAGCGGCCTGCGCTGTGTCGTCATTGCGCCAGCGCCTTGCGGCGGCGGTCCATCAGGCGCCAGATGAAGGGGGTGAAGATCAGCTGCATGGCCAGCTCCATCTTTCCGCCCGGCACCACGATGGTGTTGGCGCGGCTCATGAAGCTGTCGTTGATCATGTTGAGCAGGTAGGGAAAGTCGATGCCCTTGGGGTTGGCGAAGCGGATCACCACCATGGACTCGTCGGCGGTCGGGATCGAGCGCGCGATGAAGGGGTTGGAGGTATCCACCATCGGCACGCGCTGGAAGTTCACATGGGTGCGGGCGAACTGCGGGCAGATGTAATGCACGTAGTCGTGCATGCGGCGCAGGATGGTGTCGGTGACCGCCTCGGTGGAGTAGCCGCGGGTGCTCTTGTCGCGGTGCAGCTTCTGGATCCACTCCAGGTTCACCACCGGCACCACGCCGATCAGCAGGTCGACGAAGCGGGCCACATCCACGTTCTCGTGCTGGACGGCGCCGTGCAGGCCCTCGTAGAACAGCAGGTCGGTCCCGGTGGGCAGATCCTCCCAGGGGGTGAAGGTGCCGGGCTCCTGCTGGTAGGGCTCGGCCTCTTCGAGGCTGTGCAGGTACTTGCGGCGCTTGCCGCCACCGGATTCGGCGTAGCTGCGGAAGAGGTGCTCGAGTTCGCCGAACAGGTTGGCCTCGGGCCCGAAGTGGCTGAGCTGGCAGCCGGCATTGCCCTCGCAGGCGGCGAGCTTCTCGCGCATCGTCTTGCGGTCGTAGGCGTGGAAGCTGTCGCCTTCGATGACCGCTGCGGTGACGCCTTCGCGGCGGAAGACCTCCTCGAAGGTGCGCTGCACGGTGCTGGTGCCGGCGCCGGACGAGCCGGTGATGGCGACGATCGGATGGCGTTCGGACATGATGTCTCCCCCTCGTTTCTTATTGAGCGAATTCGGTGTCGCGGAACAGCGAGCGGGCGTGGAACAGCGGCGGCTCGTCCTGCGGGCCACCCATCACCGGCTCGTGGTGGTAGCGCTCGATGCGCTCGACCTCGTCCTTCGAGCCGAACACGAAGCCGATGCGCTGGTGCAGGCTCTCGGGCTGGACCTCGAGCACCGGGCGCACGCCGGTACTGGCGCGGCCGCCGGCCTGCTCGATCAGGAAGCCGATCGGGCTGCATTCATAGAGCAGGCGCAGCCGTCCGGGCTTGGCGGGGTCCTTGCGGTCGCGCGGATAGAGGAAGACGCCGCCGCGCATCAGGATGCGGTGGGTCTCGGCCACCAGCGAGGCGATCCAGCGCATGTTGAAGTCGACGCCGCGCGGCCCGCTGCGCCCGGCCAGGCACTCGTCCACATAGCGCCGCACCGGCGGCTCCCAGAAGCGCGAATTGGAGGCGTTGATGGCGAACTCGCGCGTGGTCTCGGGAACGCGGATGTCGGGATGGGTGAGGTAGAACTCGCCGATGATCGGGTCGAGGGTGAAGCCGGCGACGCCGCTGCCGACCGACAGCACCAGCATCGTCGATGGGCCGTAGATGGCATAGCCGGCAGCGACCTGGCGGCTGCCGGGCTGCAGGAAATCCGCGGCGGCGGCGTCCTCGCCCGGCTTCGGCGCGCGCAGGATGGAGAAGATCGAGCCGACGGCGACATTGACGTCGATGTTGGACGAGCCATCCAGCGGGTCGAAGGCGAGCAGGTACTTGCCGCGCTGGTCGCTGGCAGGGAGCGGGATGGGGGCCTCGTTCTCTTCGGAGACCATGCCGGCGAGGTCGCCGCCCCAGTGCGTGGCGCGCAGGAAGATCTCATCGGCGAGCACGTCGAGCTTCTTCTGCTCCTCGCCCTGCACGTTGGCGCTGCCGTGGCTGCCGAGCACGTCCGCGAGCGCACCGTGGGCGACCGCGCGCGAGATCGCCTTGCAGGCCTGGGCGACCTGCAGGATCAGGGCATTGAACTCGCCGGTGGCCTCCGGGTTGCGGCGGCGGTGTTCGATCAGGTATTCGGTGAGCGTGCTGCGGTCGAGGCTGAACATGAGGGTCTCCTCCGATGCGGTGCCGGATTGCGGCTTGTTGTTGTGTGTCGTGGGGCGGTCGTGGCGCCTAGCCGGGCTCGGCGGGCTGGAAATGGCGGCTGGCGCGGACGTCGGCCTCGGTGATCGTGGTCAGCGCCTCGGCATCGACCGTGGCGCCGGATTCGAACAGGCGCAGGGCCTGGCGCAGGCGCATGCGGTCGAGCGCATTGCGGATGCTGCGTGCGTTGGCAAAGTGCGACTGGCGGCGGCGCAGCACGATGTAGTCGTCGAAGGCGGCCCGTGCAGCGTCGTCGAAGCGGTAGTTCCAGCCGGCGAGCATGCGCTGGGCGATCTCGCCGAGCTCGTCGTTGCTGTAGTCGGGGAAGTCGACATGGTGGGCGATGCGCGACTTCATGCCGGGGTTGGATTCGAAGAAGCGCTCCATGCGCTCGGCGTAGCCGGCGAGGATCACGACCAGGTCGTCACGCTGGTTCTCCATCACCTGCAGCAGGATCTCGATCGCTTCCTGGCCGTAGTCCTTTTCGTTCTCGGGGCGGTAGAGGTAGTAGGCCTCGTCGATGAAGAGCACGCCGCCCATCGCGCGCTTCAGGACTTCCTTGGTCTTGGGCGCGGTGTGGCCGATGTACTGGCCGACGAGGTCGTCGCGGGTCACGGCCACGACGTGGCCGCGGCGGCAGTAGCCCAGCCGATGCAGGATCTCGGCCATGCGCATCGCCACCGTGGTCTTGCCGGTGCCGGGGTTGCCGGTGAAGCTCATGTGCAGCGAGGGGTGCTCGGTGGCCAGGCCGAGGCGCTGGCGCACGCGGTCGACGAGCAGCAGGGCGGCGATTTCGCGCACGCGGCGCTTGACCGGGGCGAGGCCGACGAGATCGCGCTCGAGGGACTCGAGCACTTCGCCGATGCCGGCGTCGCGGAACTCGGCGCCGAGGTCGATGCGGGCGGGGGCTGGGGCCTTCTCGGGGGCGTTCATGGTCTCGTCTCCTGCTGTCGTCGGGGGGGTCAGGCGCTGTAGCGCGCGCCTTCCGGGGCGCGGCCGACGGCGTAGCTCTCCATCGTGTAGCGCAGCTTGCGGCCCTGCGTTTCCTGGCGGATGAGGCGGAAGCCGGGCTCCGCGGTGGGGCGCTGGACGATGAAGGACATGCGCACCGTCTCCCAGCCCTTGGTCGAGTCGAAGGCGTTGATGCGGATGTAGGTCTCGGGGTTGGCTTCGCGGCAGGCCTTCAATTCGCCCATCACGCCGGCGGGGTCGCGCAGGTCGAACATCGGCAGGCCCCACATGTTCCAGTAGGTGTTGCGCGGGTGGGGGTCGTCGGTGAACTCGATCGCGACCGCCCAGTTCTGGTCGAGGCAATAGTTGATCTGGGCCGCGATCTGGGTGTCGGTGAGGTCGGGCAGGAAGGAAAAGCAGCCTTGGGTGATGCGCATGATGGGTCTCCTCGGGGCTCGATGGCTCAGGCCACGCTGGCGGTGGGCACGAAGTCCGACGTGTCGGTGCTGGTGTAGTTGAAGGTGATGTCACCCCAGGTATCGAGCGCGGCGCGCAGCGGCTGGCACCACTTGGCGGCGTCGGCGAGGATCTGCGGGCCTTCGTTGGCGATGTCGCGGCCTTCGTTGCGGGCGAGCACCATGGCCTCGAGCGCGACGCGGTTGGCGGTGGCGCCGGCCTGGATGCCCATCGGGTGGCCGATGGTGCCGCCGCCGAACTGCAGCACGACTTCGTCGCCGAACAGGCTGAGCAGCTGATGCATCTGGCCGGCATGGATGCCGCCCGAGGCCACCGGCATCACGCGCTTGATGCTGGCCCAGTCCTGATCGAAGAACAGACCGCGCCGCAGGTCCTGCTTGGTCACCATGTCGCGGCAGACGTTGTAGAAGCCTTGCACCGTCATTGGGTCGCCTTCGAGCTTGCCCACCGCGGTGCCGGCATGCATGTGGTCGACGCCGGCCAGGCGCAGCCACTTGGCGATGACGCGGAAGGACACGCCATGGTTCTTCTGTCGCGTGTAGGTGCCGTGGCCGGCGCGGTGCAGGTGCAGGATCATGTCGTTGTCGCGGCACCAGTTGCTCATCGACTGGATCGCGGTCCAGCCGACGATGAGGTCGATCATGACGATGCAGGAGCCGAGGTCGCGGGCGAACTCGGCGCGCTTGTACATCTCCTCCATGGTGCCGGCGGTGATGTTGAGGTAGTGGCCCTTGGATTCGCCGGTCTGGGCCGCGGCCTGGTTGACGCCTTCCATGCAGTACAGGAAGCGGTCGCGCCAGTGCATGAAGGGCTGCGAGTTGATGTTCTCGTCGTCCTTGGTGAAGTCCAGGCCGCCGCGCAGGGCCTCATACACCACGCGGCCGTAGTTCTTGCCGGACAGGCCGAGCTTGGGCTTCATCGTCGCGCCCAGCAGCGGGCGGCCGTATTTTTCCAGGCGCTCGCGCTCGACGACGATGCCGGTGGGCGGGCCGCGGAAGGTCTTCACATAGGCCACCGGCAGGCGCATGTCCTCGAGGCGGGCGGCCTTGAGCGGCTTGAAGCTGAACACGTTGCCGATGATCGACGCGGTGAGGTTGGCGATCGAGCCTTCCTCGAACAGGTCGAGGTCGTAGGCCACCCAGCAGAAATACTGGCCCTCCTGACCCGGCACCGGCTCGACGCGGTAAGCCTTGGCGCGGTACATGTCGCAGGCGGTGAGGCGGTCGGTCCACACCACGGTCCAGGTCGCGGTGGACGATTCGCCGGCGACCGCGGCGGCGGCCTCGATCGGGTCGACGCCTTCCTGCGGGGTGATGCGGAAGACGGCGAGCACGTCGGTGTCCTTGGGCTCGTAGTCCGGGTTCCAGTAGCCCATCTGGGCGTATTTGAGCACGCCAGCCTGGTAGCGCTTCTTGGGGTCGAGGATCTGTTGCGGGGTGTCTGCGGCGCCCATGTCGTGTCTCCTTCCGTGTGTGTGCTGCGAGAGGTGGCTGTGAAGCTCTTGTGACCGTGAAGCGGTGGTGACTGGACAATAAGACCGCGCTTTAATAAGCTCAAATGACGTTTTTTGCGTCATTGAGATAAGGTTTCCTGATGAAGCTCGCGCAACGCATGACCCTCAAGCAGCTCCGCGCCCTGGTCGCGGTGGCCGACAGCGCCAGCTTCACCCAGGCGGCGCGGCTGCTGCACCTGACGCAGCCGGCGATCTCGATGCAGATCCGTGACGCGGAGGCCATCGTCGGCCAGGTGCTGGTCGATGGCCGGCGCGAGATCCACCTCACGCCGGCCGGCGAGATCCTGGTGCGCGCGGCGCGCCAGGCGCTGCACAGCCTGGAGCTCGCCGAGGTCGAGCTGAAGGCGAGGATGGGGGTGGCGGCGGGCACGCTGGACGTGGTGGCGATCACCACTGCGGAGTATTTCGTGCCCCACCTGCTGGCCGAGTTCGGCCGCCGTCACCCGGACATCACCTTCCGCCTGACGGTGGACAACCGCGAGCGGGTGCGCACCCTGCTGCAGGAGCAGCGCTGCGACGTGGCGATCATGGGCCAGCCGCCGCGCGGCATCGACCTGCGCCGGATTCCCTTCGCCCCGCACCGGCTGTCCTTCGTCGCGCGCCCTGACCACCGCCTGGCCGGACGCAAGCGCATCCCGCCCGCGGCGCTGACCGACGAGCGCCTGCTGTTGCGCGAGCAGGGCTCGGGCACGCGTGACAACCTCGAGCGCTTCCTGCGCGCGCACGGCGTCAAGCCGCTGGCGGCGGACGAGCTCGGCAGCAACGAGACCTTGAAGCAGGCGGTGATGGCCGGCATGGGCATCGCCTTCCTGTCGCACCACACCTTCGCGATGGAGGTGGAAAGCGGGCGCCTGGTGCGGCTGGACGTGGCCGACACGCCGGTCATCCGCGAGTGGAACGTGGTCTCGCGCACCGACCGGCCGATGACGCCCGCGCTCGACGCGCTGCTGGAGTTCCTGCAGACCGAAGGGGCGGCAAGGATGCGGGCGATGGAGCGCTGAGCACGTAAACGAAAAACGCGCCCGGAGGCGCGTCTTTCAAGGGGCGGGGCAGGCCCTCAGCGCACGACCTGCGTCAGCTCGCCCGCCTTGTAGCGCGCGGCCATCTTCTCGAGCGGCACCGACTTGATCTTCGACGCCATGCCGGCGCAGCCGAAGGCTTCGAAGCGGGCCTTGCACACCAGCTTGGCGGCCTCGCGCGCGGGCTTGTTGAACTCGCGTGGGTCGAACTTGGAGGGGTTCTCGGCAAGGAACTTGCGCACCGCGCCGGTCATCGCCAGGCGGATGTCGGTGTCGATGTTGATCTTGCGCACGCCGTACTTGATGCCCTGCACGATCTCCTCGACCGGCACGCCGTAGGTCTCCTTCATGTCGCCGCCGTACTGGCGGATGATCTCGAGCAGCTCCTGCGGCACTGACGACGAGCCGTGCATGACCAGGTGGGTGTTGGGGATGCGGGCGTGGATCTGCTTGATGCGCTCGATGGCGAGGATGTCGCCGGTGGGCTTGCGGCTGAACTTGTAGGCGCCGTGGCTGGTGCCGATGGCAATGGCGAGCGCGTCGCAGTCGGTCTGCTTGACGAAGTCGGCGGCCTGGTCGGGGTCGGTCAGCATCTGGCTGTGGTCGAGCGTGCCTTCGGCACCGACGCCGTCCTCCTCGCCGGCCTGGCCGGTCTCGAGCGAGCCGAGGCAGCCGAGCTCGCCCTCGACGCTGACGCCGATCGCGTGCGAGAACTTCACCACCTCGCGGGTGACGGCGACGTTGTAGTCGTAGGAGGAGGGCGTCTTGCCGTCTTCCAGCAGCGAACCGTCCATCATCACGCTGGAAAAGCCCGAGCGGATCGCGCCCATGCAGATCGCCGGGCTCTGGCCGTGGTCCTGGTGCATGACGATGGGGATGTTGGGATAGGCCTCGACGGCCGCGTCGATGAGGTGGCGCAGGAAGGCCTCGCCCGCGTATTTGCGCGCGCCGGCCGAGGCCTGCATGATCACCGGGCTGTCGCATTCGGCCGCCGCTTCCATGATGGCCTGGACCTGTTCGAGGTTGTTCACGTTGAAGGCGGGCAGGCCGTAGCTGTGTTCGGCCGCGTGGTCGAGCAGCTGGCGCATGGAAACGAGGGGCATGAGTATCTCCGTCAGGGGGCGCCGGTGGCGCGGGGCGAGGTTGAGAACGCTATTTTAGCCTGTGTCGCGCGCTGCATGAGCGCAGCACAAGCCCGTGCGGCACAGGCGTGGGGTCGAAGCGAAGCGGGCGGCGCGGCTCGTCGCCGCGCGAGTGGCTCACACCGGGTCGTCGAGCGTGCCCGGCATGTGGTGTTCGCCGACGCGCACGATCTTGAGCGTGTTGGTGCCGCCCGAGGCGCCGATCGGCTCGCCGATGGTGAGCACGATGAGGTCGCCGTAATCGACCACGCCCTGTTCCAGCAGCACCTGCTCGGCCTCCCACAGCAGCACGTCGCGGTCCTGGTGGGTCTGGCTCATCAACAGGGGATGGACCTCGCGATACAGCGTCATCTGGTTGCGTGCCGACACCTCGGGGGTCAGGGCGTAGATCGGCACCCCGGCATTGAGCCGGCTCATCCACAGCGCGGTCGAGCCGGTCTGGGTGAGCGAGGCGATCGCCTTCACCTTGAGGTGGTAGGCGGTCCAGATCGCCGCCATCGCGATCGACTGGTCGATGCGGGTGAACACGCGGTTGAGCATCTCGCGGTCGAGCCCGATCTCGGACGACTTCTCCGCCTCGAGGCAAACCCGGCTCATCGCCTCGATGACCTCGACCGGGTACTTGCCGGCGGCGGTTTCGGCCGACAGCATCACCGCGTCGGTGCCGTCGAGCACCGCGTTGGCGACGTCCGACACCTCCGCGCGGGTCGGCACCGGGCTGGTGATCATCGACTCCATCATCTGCGTGGCGGTGATGGTGAGCTTGTTGCGGTCGCGCGCGGCGCGGATCATCTTCTTCTGCAGGGCGGGCACGGCGGCGTCACCGACTTCGACCGCGAGGTCGCCGCGCGCCACCATGATGCCGTCCGAGGCGTCGAGGATCTCCTCGAGGTTGGCCACCGCCTCGGTGCGCTCGATCTTGGCGATGAGCAGCGTCTCCGCCCCCGCGGCGCGCACCAGCTGGCGCGCCATGTACATGTCGGCGGCGGTCTTGGGGAAGGACACGGCGACGAAGTCGACACCGATCTGCGCCGCGGTGCGGATGTCGTCCATGTCCTTGGCGGTGAGCGCCGGCGCGGTCAGGCCACCGCCCTGGCGGTTGATGCCCTTGTTGTTGGAGAGCTCGCCGCCCACCTTGACCACGGTGTGGATCTCGGCGCCGATCACGCGCTGCACGGTCAGCTTGAGGCGGCCGTCGTCGAGCAGCAGCACGTCGCCCGGCTTCACGTCCTTGGGCAGATCCTTGTAGTCGAGCCCGACGCGCTCGCTGTTACCGAGCTCGCAGCGCGCATCGAGGATGAAGGCCTGGTCGCGGCTGAGCGTGATGCGGCCCTCGGCGAAGCGACCGACGCGGATCTTGGGCCCCTGCAGGTCGGCCAGGATGCCCACCGGGCGGCCGGCGAGCGCCGCAGCCTCGCGGATGGCGCTGGCGCGTGCAACGTGGTCCTCGGCCTTGCCGTGGGAGAAGTTCATGCGCACCACGTCCACGCCGGCCTGCACCATGCGTTGCAGCACGTGGGGGTCGGACGAGGCGGGGCCGAGCGTGGCGACGATCTTGGTGTGACGGGACATCCGGGGCTCCTGCAGCGGGTTGGCGGGCGGGACAGTGTGCTCGGCGCATTCTAGCGGCTTGCCTCGTCGCCGCGTCGGCAAGGCCCTGTCGCGGTGTGCGGGCAAAGGGGAACAGGACATTCGCACCCGTCTGTACTATCTTTCGGTCAAAGGCGTGTGGAGAAAACCCATGGATGGTGCTGCGATGCTGGTCGCCTTTGCGGCCGCGGTGGGGGTGCTCGGTTTCCTGTTCCTGCGCCGGCGCGAGCCCGTGCCGGCTGCCGGGCCGCCTGCTGCCGCGGTGGCGGAGGATCATCATCCCTACCACTGCGTGACGATCCGCCCCGGCGCGGCTTGCTGCGCCCTGGCGCCTCGTCTCGAGGGGCTGCGCTTCCTGTCGGTCGAGGCGCCCGCGCTGCCCTTGCCAGGCTGCCGTGCGGGGCACTGCACCTGCGCTTACGAACACCATGACGACCGCCGTCATGAGGTCAGGCGCAATCCCTATCGCCGGCTGGCCGGGGCGCTGCACGAGCCGGCGATGGTCGAGCGGCGCAGCGCGCGTGGCCGCCGCCACACCGACTTCGAGCTGCACCCGGAGCTGTAAACGAGCCACGGCCGTCGCAGCGGACGGCCGTGGCTGGTGGCGTTGCGGGCCTGGCTGATCAGTCCTTGAAGCGTTCTTCCAGCGCGGCGATCGCCGGCAGGGTCTTGCCCTCCAGGAACTCGAGGAAGGCGCCGCCGCCGGTGGAGATGTAGCCGACGTCCTGGGCGATATCGAACTTGGCGATCGCGGCCAGGGTGTCGCCGCCGCCGGCGATCGAGAAGGCCTCCGAGTGGGCGATGGCCGAGGCCATCATCTTGGTGCCGCCGGCGAACTGCGGGTACTCAAAGACGCCGACCGGGCCGTTCCAGACGATGGTGCCGGCGTGGGCGATGATGTCGGCGAGCTTGGCCGAGCTCTTCGGGCCGAAGTCGAGGATGCGGTCGTGCGGGCCGACCTCATCCACCGGGATGCGGTTGGCGCGGGCGAGCGCCGAGACCTCGTCGGCCACCACCACATCGACCGGCAGCGGCACTTCGGCGCCGCGTGCCTTCATGATGTCCATCACCTGCTGCGCCTCGCGCACCATCTCGGGCTCGGCGAGCGACTCGCCGATGCGCTTGCCGGCGGCGAGCAGGAAGGTGTTGGCGATGCCGCCACCGACGATGAGCTGGTCCACCTTGTCGGCCAGCGTGCGCAGGATGGTGAGCTTGGTCGACACCTTGGCGCCGCCGACGATGGCCACCAGCGGGCGCGCAGGGTTGTGCAGGGCCTTGGAGAGGGCGTCGATCTCGGCGCCCATCAGCATGCCGGCGCAGGCCACCGGCGCGAAGCGGGCGATGCCGTGGGTGGTGGCCTCGGCGCGGTGGGCGGTGCCGAAGGCGTCGTTCACGTAGATGTCGCACAGCGCGGCCATCTTCTTCGCCAGCTCCTCGTTGTCCTTCTTCTCGCCCTTGTTGCAGCGGCAGTTCTCGAGCAGCACGACCTCGCCCGGCTTCACCTCGAAGCCGCCGTCGACCCAGTCCTGGATCAGCTTGACCGGCTTGTCGAGGAGCTGGCCCAGGCGCACCGCGACCGGCATCAGCGAATCCTCGGCGCGCAACTCGCCTTCGGTCGGACGACCGAGGTGGGAGGTGACCATCACCGCGGCGCCGTGGTCGAGGCAGTAGCGGATGGAGGGGATGGAGGCGCGGATGCGGGTGTCCTCGGTGATGTTGCCGGCTTCGTCCTGCGGCACGTTGAGGTCGGCGCGGATGAAGACGCGCTTTCCGGCGACGTCGAGGTCGGTGAGTTTCTTGACTTGCATGATGGGTTCGGTCTCGTGAAAACGCCCTGCAGGACAGGGCGTTGAGGTTCTGCGATGGGCAGCCGGCTTACCTGGCGTTGGCGAAGGCGCGGGCGGCGTCGAGCATGCGGCAGGAATAGCCCCACTCGTTGTCGTACCAGGCCAGCACCTTGACCAGCACCGAACCGTCCTCGCCCTTGATGACGCGGGTCTGGGTGGCGTCGAAGGTGGAGGACACGGTGGTGTGGTTGAAGTCGGAGGACACCAGCGGCTCGGTATTGACCGCGAGGATGCCCTTCAGCGGGCCGTTGGCCGCGGCGGTCATCAGTTCGTTGATCTCTTCCTTGGTGGTGGCGCGCTCGGCGGTGAAGGTGAGGTCGACCAGCGAGACGTTGATGACCGGCACGCGCAGCGCGAAGCCATCGACCTTGCCGACCAGCTGCGGCAGCACCAGGCCGACGGCCTTGGCGGCGCCGGTCTTGGTCGGGATGATGTTGGCGGCGGCGGCACGCGCGCGGCGCAGGTCCTTGTGGCGCACGTCCACCGTGACCTGGTCGTTGGTGTAGGCGTGGATGGTGGTCATCAGGCCCTGCTTGATGCCGACGCTGTCGGCCAGGATCTTGGCGACCGGGGCCAGGCAGTTGGTGGTGCACGAGGCGTTGGAGACGACGGTCATGTCGCCACGCAGCACTTCTTCGTTCACGCCCATGACGATGGTGGTGTCGACGTCGTCACCGCCCGGGGCGGAGATCAGCACGCGCTTGGCGCCCATGTCGAGCAGAGCCTGGGCCTTGGCCTTGGTGGTGTAGGCGCCGGTGCACTCGAGCAGCACGTCCACGCCGTGGCTGCCCCAATTGACGCCCTTCGGGTCCTTGGTCGAGTAGAACGGGATCGGCTTGCCGTCGATGATGATGAGGTTCTCGCCCTCGGTCTCGACCGAAGTCCCGAAGCGGCCGTGGGTCGTGTCGTACTTGAGCAGGTGGGCGTTGGTGGCCAGATCGCCGGAGGCGTTGATGGCGACCACTTCGAATTCGTTCTGCAGGCCCTGCTCGTAGATGGCGCGCAGCGTGCAGCGACCGATACGACCGAAACCGTTGATGGCGACCTTGATGCTCATCGATGCTTCTCCCTGAAATAACACTGTAAAACCGAGTGATTGTGTCCGTTGGTGCGTTGCTGGCCCGCATCGGGCGGGGACTCCATGTGCAGCGGGAGCGGTCCGTTTCCGGAGCCGCTCCCGCGCCAGGCTGTCGTCAGAGCACCGACCTCACGGCCTGCACCACCGCCTCCGCGGTGATGCCGAAATACTTGAAGAGCTCGCCCGCCGGTGCCGATTCGCCGAAGCGGTCGATGCCGATCACGCGCCCTTCGAGGCCGACGTACTTGTACCAGCCGTCGGTGCTGCCGGCCTCGACCGCAATGCGCGGCAGGCCGGCGGGCAGCACGCTCGCCTTGTAGGCGGCGTCCTGGCGGTCGAAGACGTTGGTCGAGGGCATGGACACCACGCGCACCGCGACGCCTTGCTCGGCCAGGGTCTTCTGTGCGGCCATCGCGAGGGCGACCTCGGAGCCGGTGGCGATGATGACCGCCTGCGGCTTGCCGCCCTCGGCTTCCGACAGCACGTAGCCGCCCTTGCGGATCGCGGCGACCTGATCGGAAGTGCGGGCCTGGAAGGGCAGATTCTGGCGCGAGAAGCACAGGCTGGTCGGGCCCGACTTGCGCTCGATCGCGTTGGCCCAGGCGACGGCCGATTCGGTGGTGTCGCAGGGGCGCCACACCTCCATGTTGGGGATCAGGCGCAGCGTCGCGGTCTGCTCCACCGGCTGGTGGGTGGGGCCGTCCTCGCCGAGGCCGATCGAATCGTGGGTGAACACGAAGATCTGGCGCAGCTTCATCAGCGCGGCCATGCGCAGGGCGTTGCGCGCGTACTCGCTGAACATCAGGAAGGTGGCGCTGTAGGGGATGAGGCCGCCGTGCAGCGCGACGCCGTTGGCGATCGCCGCCATGCCGAACTCGCGCACGCCGTAATACACGTAGTTGCCACCGCTGGTCTTGCTGACCCCCTTGGCGCCCGACCACAGCGTGAGGTTGGAGCCGGCGAGGTCGGCCGAGCCGCCGAGCAGCTCGGGCAGCTTGGGCGCGTAGGCTTCGATGGCGTTCTGGCTGGCCTTGCGGGTGGCGATGGTCTCGGCCTTGTCGCTGACCTTGGCCAGCACCGCGGCGACGTGGGCGTCCCAGTCGGCGGGCAGCGCGCCGGCCATGCGGCGCTCGAACTCGGCGGCGAGCTCGGGGTGGGCGGCGCGGTAGGCGGCGAAGCCGGCGTTCCACTGCGCCTCGAGCGAGGCACCCTTGGTGCGCGCATCCCACGCCGCGTAGACGTCGGCCGGGATGTGGAAGGGCGCGTGGTTCCAGCCGATGTGGGCACGCGCAGCCTCGATCTCGGCGGCGCCGAGCGGGGCGCCATGCACATCGTGGCTGTCCTGCTTGTTGGGCGCGCCGGCGCCGATGATCGTCTTGCAGCAGATCAGCGTGGGCTGGGTGGTGTTGGCCTTGGCCTGCTGGATGGCGGCCTCGATGGCGACCGGGTCGTGGCCCTGGACGTCGCGGATGACCTGCCATCCATATGCTTCGAACCTTTTCGGGGTGTCGTCGGTGAACCAGCCATCGACGTGGCCGTCGATCGAGATGTTGTTGTCGTCGTAGAAGGCGACCAGTTTGCCGAGGCCCCAGGTGCCGGCGAGCGAGCAGGCCTCGTGCGAGATGCCTTCCATCAGGCAGCCGTCGCCGAGGAAGACGTAGGTGTGATGGTCGACGATGTCGTGGCCGGGGCGGTTGAACTCGGCGGCGAGGATCTTCTCGGCCAGCGCCATGCCGACCGCGTTGGTGATGCCCTGGCCGAGCGGGCCGGTGGTGGTCTCGATGCCGGGGGCGTAGCCGTATTCGGGGTGGCCCGGGGTCTTGCTGTGCAGCTGGCGGAAGCGCTTGAGCTCGTCGATCGGCAGGTCGTAGCCGGTCAGGTGCAGCAGCGCGTAGATCAGCATCGAGCCGTGGCCGTTCGACAGCACGAAGCGGTCGCGGTCGGCCCACTTGGGGTTGGCCGGGTTGTGACGCAAGTGGTGGCGCCACAACACCTCGGCGATCTCCGCCATGCCCATCGGCGCCCCCGGATGGCCGGAGTTGGCCTGCTGCACGGCATCCATCGCCAGGGCGCGGATGGCGCCGGTGATGGGGTTGAAGACCGGGGGCTTGACGTTACGGGACGACTGCATGCTGTTCTCGGGCCGGAGGCCAACATTAGAAAGGCCGCAATTATCCCTTAAAAGTCCGGGTGGTTGGCAATGTTGCGGTGCAATTAGGGCGCGCACCCGCTACGGCGAACACGCGGCGAGTGCGCGGCGGTGCTGCGGCCCGAAGGGCCCGCCGCACCGCAGCTAAACCCACTGCCGGCGGCGCTCCATCAGTTTCCAGATCAGCGGCGTCAGGATCAACTGCATTGCCAGGTCGAGCTTGCCGCCCGGGATCACGATGGTGTTGGCGCGGCTCATGAAGGCGTCGTGGATCATGCGCAGCAGGTAGGGGAAGTCCACCCCGCGCGGGTCCTTGAAGCGGATCACCACCATCGATTCGTCCTGCGTCGGCACGTCGCGCGCGATGAACGGGTTGGACGTATCGACCACCGGCACGCGCTGGAAGTTGATGTGGGTGCCGGCGAACTGCGGCACGATGTAATGCACGTAGTCGTGCATGCGGCGCAGGATGGTGTCCTGCACCGCCTCGGCGGTGTAACCGCGCAGCTTGGTGTCGCGGTGCAGCTTCTGGATCCACTCGAGGTTGATCGTCGGCACCACGCCGATCAGCAGGTCCACATGGCGCGCCACGTTCACGTTCTCGGTCACCAGCGCGCCGTGCAGCCCTTCGTAGAACAGGCAGTCGGTACCCACCGGCAGGTCTTCCCATTCGGTGAAGGTGCCCATCGGCAGATTCCAGCGCATCGACTCGGCTTCGTTGTGGATGTAGTAGCGCCGGCGTCCGGTCGCGGCCTCGCCATAGGCCCGGAACAGGCTCTCGAGCTCGGAGAGCAGGTTGGCTTCGGGGCCGAAATGGCTGATGCCGCGCTGGCCGGCCCGCTCGGCCTCCTCGATCAGCGTCTTCATCTCGGTACGCGTGTAGCGGTGAAAGCTGTCGCCCTCGACGATGGCCGCGTTGACGTTCTCGCGATGGAAGATCGCCTCGAAGGTGTGCTTGACCGTGGTGGTGCCGGCGCCGGACGAGCCGGTGACGGCGATGATGGGATGCTTCATGGACATGATGGTCTCCGCCGTCGGCGAATGAATTCGCTACACGGCGATTTTGCACTGCCGCAATCGTGCGCGAAAGCGCGTGGACGCGATCTGGCCCCGAAAAGTTGGCGGCCGTGCAGCGGCGCTCAGGAGCGGCCCTTGATCCAGGCCGACCACTCGGCGAACAGCGAAGGCGTGACCGCTGCGATCACGCCGCGTTTGATGGCCGGGCCGGCCATCAGTTCGCCGCCGTCGAGGGCCTCGGCGTGACCGCCGGCCTCGGCCAGGATCAGGCGCCCCGCCGCGTAGTCCCACAGCATCTGGCCGCCGTGCAGGTACACATCGAGCCGGCCGGCGGCGACGAAGCACCATTCGAGCGCGCTCGAACCGAAGTTGCGCTGCGAGTAGTAGGGCGGCCGCACCGCAAGCTCGTCGCCCAGGTGATGGCTGATGCGCTTGAAGTCGACCCCGGCGACGGCGTCGCGCAAGGTGGTCGCGCCCTGGCGCAGGGGCAGCTCGGCGCCGTTGAGGAAGGCGCCGGCGCCGTGCGCGGCGTAGAAGGATTCGTCGGTGATCGGGTTGTAGACCACGCCGAGCACCGGCGCGTGGTCGATCAGGTAGGCGATCGACACCGCGAACAGCGGGATGCCGTTGGCGAAGTTGGTGGTGCCGTCGATCGGGTCGATGCACCACAGGCCACGACCGCCCTCGTTCCACAGGTGCGCCTGCTCGGTCGCGGTCATCTCCTCGCCCAGCACGGCGCCAGGCAGGAAGCGCGGCAGCTCTTCGGTAAAGCGGTGCTGGGATTCGAGGTCGGCCTCGGTGAACAGCGAGCCATCGGCCTTGCGGCTGCGCGCCGACTTCAGGTAGCGCGGCAGGATCTCCTCGCGGGCAATGTCGCGAACCATGGATTCGAGGGCGCGGGCGCGGGCCAGGCGTTGGGCGGCGGTGGGCATGCAGGACTCCTTGCCGGACGGACGGACGATGCTCGGGCCTATAATCTTACGATGATTTCCCGATTCCACTTTGATGGCAGCCTGCCCGCCAGCGGTGAGGTGGCGCTGCCCGAGGCGCTCGCCCATCATGCGCTGCGCGTGCTGCGCCTGCACGATGGCGCACCGCTGGTGCTGTTCGACGGCCAGGGCGGCGAGGTCGAGGCCCGGTTGGTCGTGCGCGGCAAGGCCGGCTTCGCGCAGCTGGGCGAGCGTCGCGCGGTGGAGCGCGAATCGCCGCTGCAGGTGGTGCTGGTGCAGGCGTTGGCGACCGGCGACAAGATGGATTGGGTGGTGCAGAAGGCGGTCGAGCTCGGCGTCAGCGCGATCCAGCCGGTGCAGGCCGAACGCTCGGTGCTGCGGCTCGCGGGCGAGCGCGCGGACAAGCGCCAGGCGCACTGGCAGCAAGTGGCGGTGGCGGCCTGCGAGCAGTGCGGCCGCAACCGCATTCCCGAGCTGAAACCGCTGCAACCCCTGCTGCACTGGCTGGCAGCGCATCGCGACGGCCTCAACTATGTGTTGGCGCCGGGCGGGGTGGCAGGCTTTGGCGAGGAGCCGCGGCCGCAGGCGGCGGTCCATCTGCTGGTGGGCCCGGAGGGCGGCTGGAGCGAGGCCGAGATGGCGGCCTTCGACGCCGCCGGCTGCCGCCGTGTGCGCCTCGGGCCGCGCGTGCTGCGCACGGAAACCGCCGGCCTCGCCGCGCTCGCGGCGCTGCAGGCGCGCTGGGGCGATTACTGAGCGGGCCGCGCGCGACGCAGGGCGCCGAGTCAGTCAGTCAAGTCAGTCAGCCGAGTCAGGCCGCCGGTTCAAGCCGCCGCTTCAAGGCGCCGCTTCAAGGCGCCGATTCACGCGGGTGGTGCGAGCCGCCGGCGCATCAGCAACAAGCAGGGAGCCTGACCATGTTCGAATCTGCCGAGCTCGGCCACCGCACCGCGCGCGAAGCCTTCGAGGCCGCGGTTCCTGGCCTGCGTGCCGAGTTGCTCGACGCCCAGTTCGATCTGCTCGAGTTGCGCCAGTTTGCCGTCGTCGTGCTCATCAACGGGGTGGACAAGGCGGGCAAGGGCGAGACGGTGAACCTGCTCAACGAGTGGATGGATCCGCGCCACATCCAGACCTGGGCCTTCGATGCGCCGACCGCGGAGGAGTCCGAGCGCCCCTTCATGTGGCGCTTCTGGCGCGCCCTGCCGCCGCGCGGCAAGATCGGCGTGCTGTTCAACAACTGGTATGCCCAGCCGCTCGCCGAGCGCGTCGAGGGCGCCAGCAAGCGGGCCCAGCTCGACCAGCGCCTGGACGACATCCGCCGTTTCGAGGCAATGCTGGCGCACGAGGGCGTGCTGCTGATCAAGTTCTGGTTTCATCTGTCGAAGGCCGAGCAGAAGAAGCGCCTGAAGGCGCTGGAGAAGGATGCCCGCACGCGTTGGCGCGTGACCGAGCGCGACTGGCGCTACTTCGAGCTCTACGACCGCTATCGCGAGGTTGCGGGACACATCCTGCGCACCACCAGCACGGCCGAGGCGCCGTGGCTGATCGTAGACGGCTCGGACGCCAACTACCGCGCCCTGTTCGTCGGTCGCACCCTGTTGTCGGCGCTGCGCCGCCGCCTGGATGCCGCCAGCCAGCACTGGATGCCGCGTCTGTCGGCGGCGCCGCTGCCGCCCAGGGTGGATGCGCTGAACGTGCTCGACGCGCTGGCGCGACAGGAGATGAAGCGCAAGGAGTACGACCAGTTGCTCGAGCCCCTGCAGGGGCGGCTGGCGCTGCTGTCGCGCTCCGAGGCGTTTCGCCGCCGTGCGTTGGTGCTGGTGTTCGAGGGCATGGATGCGGCCGGCAAGGGCGGCGCGATCCGGCGCGTGGTGGGCGCGCTCGACGCCCGCCAGTACCGCATCGTGCCGATCGCCGCGCCCACCGAGGAGGAGCGCGCGCAGCCCTACCTGTGGCGCTTCTGGCGTCACCTGCCGCCGCGCGGCAAGGTCTTGATCTTCGACCGTTCGTGGTATGGCCGCGTGCTGGTCGAGCGTGTCGAGGGCTATTGCACCGAGGCCGACTGGATGCGGGCCTACGCCGAGATCAACGACTTCGAGGACGAGCTGGTGGCGGCCGGGGTGGTGGTGATCAAGTTCTGGCTGGCGATCGGCAAGGATGAGCAGCTCGCCCGCTTCAAGGCGCGCGAGGCCGAGCCGCACAAGCACTTCAAGATCACCGAGGAAGACTGGCGCAACCGCGACAAGTGGGACGACTACAGCCGCGCCGTGTGCGACATGGTCGATCGCACCAGCACCGAGTACGCGCCGTGGACCCTGGTCGAGGCCGACGACAAGCACTACGCCCGCATCAAGGTGCTGCGCACGATCTGCGAGCGGCTGGAGGCGGCGCTCGGCTGAACGCCCGCTGCGCGGCCGCTCACTTGCCGTGCAGCGGCTTCACCACGCGTCGCAAGGCGCTCTCTTCCGGGTGGGGCTGGACGAGGAAGCCGAGCCCGTGCATCAGGCGCAGCATCTTGGCGTTGTTGCCGAGGACGTCGCCGAAGATGCTGCGGTAGCCCTTGCTGCGCGCGACCTCGATGAGCGCGCCCATGAGCCGGCGACCGAGCCCGAAGCGTTGCCAGCCGTCGGCGACGACGAGGGCGAACTCGACCGACTCGCCGTCGGCGGCGAGCGCGTAGCGGGCGCTGCCGACCATTTGCTCGGCGCCCTTGTCGTCGGGGGTGGTGGCGATCAGCGCCATCTCGCGGTCGTAGTCGATCTGGGTGAAGCGCGCCACCATCGCCGGGCTGAGTTCCTGCAAGTCCTCCATGAAGCGCAGGTAGCGGCTCTCCTTGCTCAGGCCGTCGAAGAAGGCGAGCAGCAGCTCGGCGTCCTCGGGGCGGACCGGGCGGGTGCGCACGGCGCGACCGTCGCCGACCTTCCAGTCCTGGATCAGGTGCAGCGGATAGGGGTGGATCGCCATGTGGGCGTAGCGGTCGCTGCCGGCGGGCAGGCCGTGGTCGATGGCGACGCGGGCATCCGCGGCGACCGCGCCATCGGCATCGACGATCAGCGGGCCGATCTCCAGCTCGCGCACCCAGGGCAGCTCGCACACCAGGTCGGATACCGACACCAGCACCTGCTCGACGGCGCCGCGGTTGAGCAGCCCGGCCTGGCTGCGCGGGCCTTGCGCCGCGGCGGGCATGGCCGAGTCGATGAGGTCGCGCGCCAGCACCGGGTTGAGCGGCGGCAGGGCGAAAGTGCGCGGCGCAGAGGCGTCCTGCGCGCCGAGGCTGATCACCGGACCGAAGGTGGGGTCGCGGTGCACCTGGACGCTGAACTCGCGCGCCCGCGGGCGGTACAGATAGGGCTCGATCGCCACGCCGTTCACCTGTGCCTGCGGATGGCGCAGGCGCACCGCGTCGACGATGTCCTGGTAGGCGGTCCACACCGACTCGGCGGTGTTGAGGTTGAGGCGCACGCCGCCCGCTTCGGACTTGCTGTCGAGCTCGGGCGCGTCGACCTTCATCGCCACCGGAAAGCCCACCTGCTCGGCGATGAACAGCGCCTCGGTGGCGTCGCGGGCGACGGTGGTGTGCGTGACCGGGATGCCGAAGCTGCGCAGCAGGGCCTTGGACTCCATCGCCGACAAGGTGTGGCGGCGCTGGTTGAGCAGGGTCTCGACCAGCACGCGGGCGCCGCCGGTGCGGCGATAGGTGCCGGCGCCACCGCCACCGGCGGTCTGCAGCAACAGGTTCTGGCTGTGGTGGAAGCGCGAGATGTTGTGGAACAGCTCGATCGCCGCCTCGGGTGAGCTGAACACCGGCAGGCCGGCCTGCTCGAGCAGTGCGCGCGCCTCGGCGACCTGGCCGCCGCCCATCCAGCAGCAGCACAGCTTGAGCCGCACCTGGGCAGCGAGGTCGATGATCTCCTGCGCCACCTCGACCGGTTCGACCAGGGCATGCGGCGACAGGATGACCAGCACGTTCGACACGGCGGCGTCCTCGGCCAGCGCGAGGATGGCATCGCGGAACAGCTGCGGGCTGGCGTCGCCGCCGAGGTCGAGCGGGTTGTGGCAGCCGCGCTCGCGCCCGCCGAGGCGCTCGAGCGTGGCGACGGTGGGTGAGCCGAGGCTGACCAGCGCGGTGCCGAGGTCCTTGGCGCGGTCGGCGGCTAGGTCGGCCGGGCCGCTGCCGTTGGAGACGATGGCGAGGCTGTCCTGGCGCGGGCGGAAGCCGCAGGACAAGGCCTTGGTGGCGAAGAACAGCTGGTCGATGTTCTGCACGCGGACGACGCCGGCGCGGCGCATGGCGGCGTCGAAGACCCGGTCGGCGAGGCCGGCGCTGTCCGCCGCCGGGGCATTGTTGTCGCTGCGACCGTGGCGGCCGGCCTTGAGCAGGATGATCGGCTTGACGCGCGCCGCCGAGCGCAGCGCGCTCATGAAGTGGCGTGCGTCGCGGATGTGGTCCACGTAGAGCAGGATGTAGCGCGTCTGCGGGTCGTGGATCAGGTACTCCAGGGTTTCGCCGAAGTCGATGTCCACCGTGCCGCCGAGCGAGATCACCGACGAGAAGCCGACGTTGTTCGTTTGCGCCCAGTCGAGCACGACCGAGCACATCGCGCCCGATTGCGAGACGAGGGCGATCTCGCCGGGCTTGACCGCGATGCGGGTGAGGGCGGCGATCAGGCCGCTGCCGGGGCGGGCGATGCCGAGGCTGCCCGGCCCGAGCAGGCGCAGCCGGGTCTCGCGCGCGGTCTCGATGATGCGCCGCTCCAGGGTGCGCCCGGTGGCGCTGACGATGACCGCATTGCGCACGCCGCTGCGGCCGCACTGGGCGGTCACGTTGTGCAGCACGCGCGCCGGGGTGGCGATGATGGCCAGGTCGACCGGCCGGCCGATGTCCTCGATCGAGCGGTGGCAGGGCTGATCCTGAATGCTGTCGTACTTCGGATTGACCGCGTACAGGGTGCCGCGATAGCCGCCTTCGATCAGGTTGCGGTAGATCAGGCGGCCCACCGAACCCGGTGTGTCGGAGGCGCCGATGACGGCGATCGAGGACGGTTCGAAGGCAGAGCTGAGTGCGTGGGGGCCGGCCATGGCGTTCGCAGTCCAAGGTGGGTCGAGATTGAAGTGATACCAGCGTAGCTGTGCTGCTTCGTTGATCTGTATCAGCTGTCGCCGACGACAGTCGCTGCCCGCAAGTCCCGCCGTAATGGAAAACGGCCGTCGAGACGGCCGTTGGCTGCTGCACGCGACGGGCGGGCCCCGTCGGCCCGCCATGCCGTGTCAGCGATCGTCGAAGCTGAGCCTGAGGCGCTTGGTGGTGGCGCGCGCCTGGCAGCTCAGCACGTAGCCCTGCGCCATCTCGTCGGCCTCGAGGGTGAAGTTCTTGTCCATCACGACTTCGCCCTCCGTGACCTTGGCGCGGCAGGTGCAGCACACGCCGGCCTTGCACGAGAACGGCAGGTCGAGACCGGCGTTCAGCCCGGCGTCGAGCAGGTGCTCGTCCGGACCGATCGCGATCTCGTGCTCCTTGCCGTCGAGCACCAGGACCATGGTGATGTCCTTGGTCGCGGCGGCGACCGCTTCGGCGGTGCTCGAGGCACCGACCGGGTGGGCGCCGGGGGGCAGGTTGACGGTGAAGCGCTCGGTGCGGATGCGGTCGGCGGGCACCCCGGCCTCGACCAGCGCGGTCTCGGTCGCGGTGATCATCTCGTCCGGGCCGCAGATGAAAACCTCGTCCATGCTGCCCACCGGCAGCAGGGCGTCGATGATCGCGCGCACCTTGGGGCCGTCGATGCGGCCCTGCAGCAGGTCGACCTCCTGCGCCTGGCGCGACAGCACGTGGATCATCGTCAGGCGGTCGCGGTAGCGATCCTTGAGGTCCTGCAGTTCCTCGTTGAACATCACCGTCGACATGCGGCGGTTGCCGTAGATCAGCGTGAACTTGGCGTCCGGCTGCTCTTCGAGCGTGCTTGCCGCGATCGACAGGATGGGCGTGATACCCGAGCCGGCGGCGAAGCCGACGCGGTGGATGGCGCGCTTCTTCTTGACCACGAAGCGGCCGTCGGGCGGCATCACCTGTAGGGTGTCGCCGGCCTTGATGGCGCGTGCGGCCCAGTTCGAGAACAGGCCGCCTTCCACCGGGCGGATGCCGATCTCGAGCTCGCCATTGCGCGCCAGGCGGCTGCGCGGGCTGCTGATCGAGTAGTTGCGGCGCACGTCCTGGCCGTCGATGGTGGCGCGAACGGTGAGGAACTGGCCCGGCTCGAAGGCGAAGCGTTCGCGCTCGGTCTCGGGGATGGCGAAGGTGATCGCCACCGCGCCGGCGGCCTCGGGGCTCACGCGCTTGACGGCGAGTTCTTGGAAACGGGGGGCTGACATGGCGTCTGGGCTCCGGCTCTTAATAGGGTTTGAAATAGTCGAAGGGCTCCTGGCAGTCGAGGCACTTGTACAGCGCCTTGCAGGCCGTGGAACCGAACTCGGAGGTGACGACGGTGTGGGTGGAGCCGCACTGCGGACAGGCGACCGGCTCGGTCGGCTGCCGGCGCACGAACTTCATCACGCTGACCTCGCCGGCGCCGCTGCCGCAGGTGCGGTGCGGCGGGGCGATGCCGTAGGCGCGCAGCTTTTCCTTGGCCTCGTCGCTCATCCAGTCGGTGGTCCAGGCCGGCGCGAGATGGGTGATCACCCGCGCCGCGATGCCGGCCTGTTCCAGGCTCGCCCGCACGTCGTCCTCGATCTGACCCATGGCGGGGCAACCGCTGTAGGTCGGGGTGATGACGACCTCGAGGCCCGTCGGCGTCTCCCGCACGTCGCGCAGGATGCCCAGCTCGCGCAGGGTCACGACCGGGATCTCGGGGTCCGTCAGGGGCTCGAGGGTGGCCCAGACCTTGTCCACGACGCTGCTCATGGCCTTCGTCCTTACCAGGTGGCGCCCGGGTGGGCGCGGGCCAGTCCCTGCATCTCGCCGAGCAGATAGCTCAGATGCTCGGAATGCAGGCCGATCTTGCCCTCGGTGATGTAGCCGTGGAAGTTCGGGCGGGTCAGCGTGGCTTCGGCCAGGGCGTCGTTCACCAGCGCATCCCAGGCCGGGCGCAGCGCCCACACGTCGATCGCGACCTTGGCCGCCACCGCGGCGCCTTCGGCCGGGCTGGTGGTCCAGAACTCTTCGGTGTAGGGCATCAGGTGGTTCACCGCCGCCTGTGCGCGGGCATGCGATTCCTCGGTGCCGTCGCCCATGCGCACCAGCCAGTCACGCGCGTGGTGGAGGTGGTAGCTGGTTTCCTTGAGCGACTTGGCGGCGATCGCGGCGAGGCTGGGGTCGGCCGACTGCTGCAGGCCGTCCCACACATGCACCATCAGTGCCGAGTACAGGAAATTGCGCACGATGGTGGTGGCGTAGTCGCGGTCGGCCGCGGCGTAGCCCACCAGCGGGCCGTGGTGCGGGAGCTCGAGCAGCGTGTAGTTGCGGAACTCGTGCGGGCCGCGGAAATAGGCCAGCTTGTCTTCGGTGGCGTCGCCGCCCATCAGCTCGGCGGCGCGCTGGTACAGCAGGCGGGCCTGGCCGATGAGGTCGAGGCTGACGTTGGCCAGCGCCATGTCTTCTTCCAGGATGGGGCCGTGCCCACACCATTCGGCGTTGCGCTGGCCGAGCACGACGGCATTGTCGGCCAGGTGCAGCAGGTAGTCGATCGGCGTGCTCATTACATGTGCCCCACTTCTTCAGGGATTTCGTAGAAGGTCGGATGGCGGTAGATCTTGTCGGCGGCGGGGTCGAACAGCTCGCCCTTGTCGTCCGGGTTGCTCGCGGTGATCGCCACCGAAGGCACCACCCAGATGCTCACGCCTTCCTGGCGACGGGTGTAGACGTCGCGCGCCATGTGCAGGGCCTGGGCGGCATCGGCCGCGTGCAGGCTGCCGCAGTGCTTGTGCTCGAGGCCTTGCTTGCTGCGGACGAAGACTTCCCAGAGCGGCCAATCCTTGAGTGCGGGGGTGTTCATGCTGCCTCCTTCAGTGCGCGTTCTTTTTGCTTGCGGGCGTAGGCCTGGGCCGCGTCGCGGACCCATTGGCCATCGTTGTGAGCCTTGACCCGGGTGGCCAGGCGTTCCTTGTTGCACGGTCCGTTGCCTTCGACGGTGTTCCAGAACTCGGCCCAGTCGATCTGGCCGTAGTCGTAGTGGCCGCGCGCCTCGTTCCACTTGAGGGCGGGGTCGGGCAGGGTCACGCCCAGCACCTTGGCCTGCGGCACGGTGGCGTCGATGAACTTCTGGCGCAGGTCGTCGTTGCTGATGCGCTTGATGCCCCAGCGCATGCCCTGCGCGCTGTGAGGGCTGTCGGCGTCCGGCGGCCCGAACATGGCCAGGCACTTCCACCAGTAGCGGTTTACCGCGTCCTGCACCATCGCGCGCTGCTCGTCGGTGCCCTTCATCATCACCAGCAGGGCCTCATAGCCCTGGCGCTGGTGGAAGGATTCTTCCTTGCACACGCGGACCATGGCGCGCGCGTAGGGGCCGTAGGAACAGCGGCACAGCGGCACCTGGTTCATGATCGCCGCGCCATCGACCAGCCAGCCGATCACGCCGACGTCGGCCCAGTTCAGGGTCGGGTAGTTGAAGATCGAGCTGTACTTGGCCTTGCCCGAGTGTAGGCCCTCGAGCATCTGGTCGCGGCTGGTGCCGAGCGTCTCGGCCGCCGAGTACAGGTACAGGCCATGGCCGCCTTCGTCCTGGACTTTGGCGATCAGGATCGCCTTGCGCTTCAGGCTCGGGGCGCGGGAAATCCAGTTGCCCTCGGGCAGCATGCCGACGATCTCGCTGTGGGCATGCTGGCTGATCTGGCGCACCAGCGTCTTGCGGTAGGCCTCGGGCATCCAGTCCTGCGGCTCGATGCGGCCGTCGGCGTCGATGCGGGCCTCGAACGCGGCTTCCAGCTCGCTCTGCGCGCTGGATACCGCGGCCAGTTTCTTCCCGGACTCGTCCGGAATGTCCATTGCCTGGGTGTACATGTGTTTCCTCCTAGCAAACACCGCACCGGGAAATACCGGCGCGGAACGCGGGACGTGGAAGCGGCCCGCCCTCTCCTCAATCGGCCGCCGCGCGTCGTGCGCGGCGGGTATTCATGCCATCCATGCCGGCGGGCGCTTGTCGAAGAAGGCCGCGAAACCTTCGCGGGCCTCGGCGGTGGCGCGCTGACGGGCGATGCGGGTGGCGGTTTCTTCGCTGACGGCGTCGTCGATCGGTCGCCCGGTCAGAGCGGCGATCAGCTGCTTGGCGGCGAGCTGGGCTTGCGGACCGCAGGCAAGCAGGGCCTGGACCAGGCGCTCGACCGCGGCGTCGAGCTCGTCTACGGCGACGACCTCATTGACCAGTCCCATGGCTTTGGCTTCCAGAGCGCCGAAGCGTTCGGCGCTCTGGAAGTAGCGCAGCGCGTGGCGCGGGCCGATGGCACGCAGCACGTAGGGGCTGATCACCGCGGGGATGATGCCGAACTTGACCTCGGAGGTCGCGAAGCTGGCGTCATCGGCGGCGATCGCCATGTCGCAGGCGGCCGTGAGGCCGGTGCCGCCGCCCAGCGCCGCGCCCTGGACGCGGGCGATGGTCGGCTTCGACATCCCCGACAGGGTGCGCAGCATGGCGGCGAACTTGCGCGAATCGGCGAGGTTGTCGGCCTCGCTGCCGTCGGCGGCGCGGCGCATCCAGTTGAGGTCGGCGCCCGCCGAGAAGTGCTTGCCGCGACCGGCGAGCACTACCACGCGCACGCCGGCGTCGGCGTCGAGCGCGGCGCAGGCGGCGGCGAGCTCGGCGATGAGCTGCTCGTTGAAGGCGTTGAACACCGCCGGCCGATCCATCCAGATCGTGGCGACGGCGCCGCGGCGCTCGATGGCGAGGGTTTCGTAGTTCATGGCCCTGTCCCGTGCCTCAGACGCGCTCGATGATCATCGCGATGCCCTGGCCGACGCCGATGCACATCGTGCACAAGGCGTAGCGGCCATTGCGGCGCTGCAGCTCGTAGGCCGCGGTGGTGACCAGGCGCGCGCCGCTCATGCCGAGCGGGTGGCCCATGGCGATCGCACCGCCGTTGGGGTTCACGCGCGCCTCGTCGTCGGCCAGGCCGAGGTCGCGGACCACGGCGAGCGCCTGCGCGGCGAAGGCTTCGTTGAGCTCGATGACGTCCATCTGCGCGAGGCTGAGGCCGGCCTTGGCCAGCACCTTGCGCACCGCGGGCGCCGGGCCGAAGCCCATGATGCGCGGCGGCACGCCGGCGCTGGCCATGGCGACGACGCGGGCGCGCGGGGTCAGGCCATGCTTTGCCGCGGCGGCCTCGGAGGCGAGCAGCAGCGCGCAGGCGCCGTCATTGACGCCCGAGGCGTTGCCGGCGGTGACGCTGAGCTCCGGGCCATTGACGCCCTTGAGCTTGGCCAGCATCTCGAGCGTGGTCTCCGGGCGCGGATGCTCGTCGGTGTCGAACACGATCGGCTCGCCCTTCTTGCGCGGGATCTCCACCGGCACCAACTCGTCCTTGAAGCGGCCGGCGGCGTGCGCGGCCGCCCAGCGCTGCTGCGAGCGCAGCGCGAAGGCGTCCTGGTCGGCGCGTGCGATGTTGAACTCGGCGGCGACGTTGTCCGCGGTCTGCGGCATCGAGTGCGTCTCGTAGAGCTTCTTCATCAGCGGGTTGACGAAGCGCCAGCCGATGGTGGTGTCGTAGATCGCGGCCTGGCGGGAGAAGGCGGACTCGGCCTTGCCCATCACGAAGGGCGCGCGCGACATGCTCTCGACGCCGCCGGCGATCATCAGCTCGGTGTCGCCCGACTTGATCGAGCGCGCGGCCAGGCCGATGGCGTCCATGCCGGAGCCGCACAGGCGGTTGACCGTGGTGCCGGGCACCTCGATCGGCAGGCCGGCGAGCAGGCCGGACATGCGCGCGACGTTGCGGTTGTCCTCGCCGGCCTGGTTGGCGCAGCCGTAGATGATGTCTTCCACCGCGGCCCAGTCGACCTGGGGATTGCGCGCCATCAGGGCCTTGAGGGGCACGGCGCCGAGGTCGTCGGCGCGCACGGCGGCCAGGGTGCCGCCGTAGCGGCCGATCGGGGTGCGGATGGCGTCGCAGATGAAGGCTTGGGTCATCGCCGGCTCCTCAGAGTTGCTTCGGGCGCTGGTCGATGACGCGGCGAGCCTTGCCGGTCAGCGTGCGCGGAATGGTGTCGAACTCCATCACGTTCACCTTGGTGGAGATGCCGATGATGGTCTTGATGTGGTGCTGCAGCTCGCGCGCGATGGTCTCGGTCTCGGTGCGGCTGAGCGTGCCCGACAGCTCACGCTGGACCTCGACGCGGATCTCGACGTTGTCGAGGTGGCCGTCGCGGGTGAGCACGATCTGGTAGTTGCCCGACAGGCGGCGGTCGCGCAGGATCTGCTCCTCGATCTGGGTCGGGAACACGTTCACGCCACGCACGATCAGCATGTCGTCCGAGCGCCCGGTGATCTTGCCGATGCGGCGGAAGGACCGTGCGGTCGGCGGCAGCAGGCGGGTGAGGTCGCGGGTGCGGTAGCGGATGACCGGGAAGGCCTCCTTGGTCAGCGAGGTGAACACCAGCTCGCCTTCCTCGCCGTCGGGCAGCACCTCGCCAGTGTCGGGGTCGATGATCTCCGGGTAGAAGTGGTCTTCCCAGATCACCGGGCCGTCCTTGGTCTCGATGCACTCGCTGGCCACGCCCGGGCCCATGACTTCGGTGAGGCCGTAGATGTCGATGGCGTCGATGCCGAGCTTGCGCTCGATCTCGGCGCGCATGCCTTCGCCCCAGGGTTCGGCGCCGAAGATGCCGACTTTGAGCGAGATTTCCTCAGGCTTGATGTTGAGGCGCTCGAACTCCTCGGCGATCACCAGCGAGTAGGACGGCGTGACCATGATCGCGTCGGGGCGGAAATCCATGATCTGCTGGACCTGCTTCTCGGTCTGGCCGCCGGACATCGGCACCGCGGTGCAGCCGGCGCGCTCGATGCCGTAGTGCGCGCCTAGACCGCCGGTGAACATGCCGTAGCCGTAGGCGTTGTGCACCATGTCGCCGGCGCGCACGCCGGCGGCACGCAGCGAACGGGCGACGACGTCGGCCCAGTTGTCGAGGTCGTTGCGGGTGTAGCCCACGACCACCGACTTGCCGGTGGTGCCGCTCGAAGCGTGCAGGCGCAGCACCTTGTTGCGCGGCACCGCGAACAGGCCGAAGGGGTAGTTGTCGCGCAGGTCCGTCTTCGTCATGAAGGGGAACTTGGCGAGGTCGGCCAGCGACTTCAGGTCGTCGGGGTGCACGCCGGCTTCCTCGCAGCGCTTGCGGTAGGGCGCGACGTTGTCGTAGGTGTGGCGCACCGACCACTGCAGGCGCTGCAGTTGCAGGGCGGAAATCTCGTCGCGGCTGGCGGTTTCGATCGGATCGAGGTCGCCGGGGCGGGGGCTCTTCACGGTCATGGTTTCGTGTTCTCCTCTCTGTTCTGGGGTGGCCGCTCAGGCCTGTTCTGCGTCGAGGCCGGCGATGACCTCGCCGGCGATGCGGTAGCTCTTGCCGCGGAAGAGCGCGACGGTCCTGCCGGCGCTGTCGCGCACGGTGATGTCATAGACACCGGTGCGGCCCGACGCCGAGCGCTCGACCGCCTCGGCCGTCAGGGTGTCGCCTTCCTTGCCCGGGGCGACGAAGTCGATGTTGCAGCCCGAGGCCACGGTGTTGCGGTTGTAGGCGTTGCAGGCGTAGGCGAAGGCGGTGTCGGCGAGCGAGAAGATCAGGCCGCCGTGGCAGATGTGGTGGCCATTCACCATGTCGCCGCGCACCCGCATGCTGAGCGTGGCGGTGCCGGGGCCGACGGCCTCGATGCGCATGCCCAGCGCCTGGGCGGCGCGGTCGCGCGACCACATCGCCGCGGCGACGGCCTCGGCCAGCGCCTGCGGGTCGGTAGGGATGTCGTGTCTTTCAGTCATGGATCTTCTTTCCGGCAAGGACGCGCTGCTGGATCAGCGGCGACACGCGATAGCGGTCTTCGCCGTAGAAGCGGGCGAGGTTGGCGAGCACCGTGCAGATCGTCGGCAGGCCGACGCGGTCGGCCCATTCCAGCGGACCGCGCGGGTAGTTCACGCCCAGTTTCATCGCCGCATCGGCGCCGGCGGCGTCGCACACGCCCTGGTTCACCGCGTCGGCGGCCTCGTTGGCGAGCATCGCCACGGTGCGCATCACCGCCAGGCCCGGCGTGTCGCCGAGGCGGCAGACCTCGAAGCCGGCGGCCTGCAGCAGGCTGACGGCGGCGCCCACCGCGGGGGCGAAGCAGTTGATCGCAGCGCCGAGGGCGATGCGAGGGGCGCTGGCGTAATCCAGCGCGAGGTCGATCAGCACCACGTTGGCGATGCCCATCTCTGCGGCGCGCTGCGTGGCGGTGCGGCCGTCGGTGACGAAGATCACCGCACCGCCGACTTCGGCGATGCGGCCGTCGTTGCCCTCGCCCCAGGAGTGGGGGATGTTGCGTTCGAACAGGCGATCGGCGAGCGCATGGACCGCGGCCGAGTGGCCGTGCAGCACGACCTCGTCCGGCGCCTGCTGGGCCACCGCGACCTGCGGCGCAGGGCGTTCGGCACCCTCGCGGTAATCGTAGAAGCCGCGCCCGTTCTTGCGCCCGAGGAAGCCGGCGTCGACCAGTTCCTGCTGGATCAGCGAGGGGGTGAAGCGCGGATCGTTGTAGAAGGCGTTCCACACCGAGCGGGTCACGGCGAAGTTAACGTCGTGGCCGATCATGTCCATCAGCTCGAACGGCCCCATGCGAAAGCCACCGGCGTCGCGCATGATGGCATCCAGCGTGGCGCAGTCGCCGCCGCCCTCGTTGAGGATGCGCAGCGCCTCGGCGTAGTAGGGGCGGGCGACGCGGTTGACGATGAAGCCCGGCGTCGAGCGCGCATGGACCGGCGTCTTGCCCCACGCGGCGGCAGTGGCGAACAGGGTGTCGGCGACCGCCTTGTCGGTGGCAAGGCCGGACACGATCTCGACCAGCTTCATCAGCGGCGCCGGGTTGAAGAAGTGCAGGCCGGCGAGGCGCTCGGGACGCTTGAGTGCAGCACCGATCGAGGTCACCGAGATCGACGAGGTGTTGGTGCCGAAGAGGCAGTCGGCGCCGACGATGTCTTCGAGGTCGCGATACAGCTTCTGCTTGGCCTCGAGGTTCTCGACGATGGCTTCGACCACCAGCGCGGCATCCGCGAGGTCGGCGAGCTGCTCGACTGCGACCAGGCGTTGGCCGGCCGCTTGCGCGGCCTCGGCGCTCAGCTTGCCCTTGTCGGCGAGCTTGCCGAACTGGGCGCGGATGCCTTCGATCGCCTTGGCGGCGGCGCCGGGGCGGTTGTCGAGCAGCTTGACCACATGACCGGCGGTGGCCGCCACCTGGGCGATACCAGCGCCCATGGCACCGGTGCCGACGACGGCGATGACGGTCGAGGTGGGGAGGGCGGAGGTGTGGGGCGACGTCACGCTCATTCCCCGGTGAACTTCGGTGCGCGTTTTTCCATGAAGGCGGCGACGCCTTCGGCGTAGTCCGGGCTCCAGCCCAGCTCGCGCATGAAGCCGCCTTCGAAGGAGAGCTGCTGCTCGAGCGTGTGGCCGGGCGCGGCGTGCATGGCCTGGCGGGTGCGCACCAGCGCCTTGGTCGGCATGCTGGCGAGCTGTGCCGCCATCGCATCCACCTTGGCGCCGAACTCGGCGTCGTCGTAGGCGGCCCAGATCAGGCCCCAGTCGGCGGCCTTCTCGGCGGGCAGCTTGTCGGCCAGCAGCGCCAGGCCCATCGCGCGCGCCATGCCGACGCGCTGGGGCAGGAACCAGGTGCCGCCAGTGTCGGGCACCAGGCCGATTTTGCTGAAGGCCTGCAGGAAGGAGGCGGATTTCGCCGCAACCACCAGGTCGCAGGCCAGCGCCACGCTGGCGCCGGCGCCGGCGGCAATGCCATTGACCGCAGCGATGGTGGGCACGCGCAGGTTCTGCAGGCGCAGCACCAGCGGCTTGTAGTTCTTTTCGACGACGTTGCCGATGTCGGGCATCTTGCCGCCCACCGCAGCCATGTCGGGATCGGCGAGGTCCTGGCCGGCGCAGAAGGCGCGCCCGGCGCCGCTCAGCACCAGCACGCGCACGGCCTTGTCGGCCTGGACGCGGTCGAGCGCGTCACGCAGCTCGGCGTGCATCTCGCCGGTGAAGCTGTTGAGCTTGTCGGGGCGGTTCAGCGTCAGGCGGGCGATGCCTGCCTCCACTGCGAACTGGATGTTCTTGTAGTCCATGAGCGGCTCCTTAGGCGTGATAGCGACGCTGGACAACGCGGAAGCGGTTGGCGACGAAGGCCGAATCCGAGTACGAGGCGTTGGCCGAAGGGTTGCCGCCGGTGCCGTGGTAGTCGGAGAAGGCCGCCGACTGGTTCACGAAGATGCCACCCGTGAGATTGATCGACAGCGCGACCTTGCCGCGCCAGGTGGCCTCGGTCATGGCGTCGATGACGTCCTGCCTGGTGGAGTAGAGGCCGACCGTCAGCGCGCCATGAGTGCTGACCACGCGCTCGGACAGCGCGATGCCGGCGGCGGTGTCGGCGACCTTGACGATGAAGCTGATCGGGCCGAAGCGCTCTTCCATGTAGGCCTTCTCGTCGGCCGCATCGCAGGCGAGCAGAGCCGGGGTGCGCACCTTGGCGCCGGGGAACTCGGGGTTGTCGAGCTTCTGCGAGGCGAGCACGACCTTGCCCAGCGCGCCGCTGTTGGCGATGTCGATGCGCTCGGCAGTGTCGGCCGACTGGATCGCGCCGAGCACAGCAAAGGCGACTTCGGGCTTGGACAGGAAGCGCTCGACCGACCTGGCGAGGTCGGCGCAGAACTCGTCATAGCTCTTGTGGCCGTCCTCGGTGTCGATGCCGCCGGCGGGCACGAAGATCGCCTGCGAGGTGGTGCACATCTGGCCGGAGTAGAGCGACAGCGTGAAGGCGAGGTTGTTGAGCATCGCCTTGTAGGCGTCGGTGGAGTCGATGACGATGTTGTTCACACCGGCGAGCTCGGCATAGACCTGGGCCTGGCGGCAGTTGTCGATCAGCCACTGGCCGAACACGTTGCTGCCGGTGAAATCGACCGACTTGACCGCCGGATGGGTGGCGAGCGCCTGGGTCACGGTGCGCTTGGTGGCCACGCACAGCGAGACCAGGTTGGGATCGATGCCGTTCTCGGCGAGCACGGCGCGGATCGTGCGCACGGTGATCGCGGCGGGCAGGATGGCGTTGCTGTGCGGCTTGACGATCACTGCATTGCCGGTGGCGAGCGCGGCGAACAGGCCCGGATAGGTGTTCCAGGTCGGGAAGGTGCCGCAGCCGATCACCAGGCCGACGCCGCGGCCGACGATCTGGAAGTGCTTCTTCATCACCAGCGGCGGATTCTTGCCCTGCGGCTTCTCCCAGGTGGTCTCGGCCGGCACGAAGCTCTGCTCGCGCCAGGCGTAGGTCACGGCCTCGAGGCCGCGGTCCTGGGCGTGCGGGCCACCGGCCTGGAAGGCCATCATCCAGCCCTGGCCGGAGGTCATCATCACCGCATGGGCGATCTCGAAGCTCTGCTTGTTGAGGCGGTCGAGGATCTCCAGGCAGACGCCGGTGCGGCCGTCCGCGCCCACTGCCTGCCAGCCCTGCATCGCCTCGAGACCGGCGGCGATCAGCGCATCGGGCTCGCACACCGGATAGCTGACGTCGAGCGTGATGCCATAGGGCGAGGACTCACCCCCGTGCCAGCCGGTCTGGCCCGGCTGATCCAGCTCGAAGCGCTTGCCCAGGTGGGCCTCGAACGCACGCTTGCCCTCGTCCGGCGCCGTCTCGCCATACAGCTTGGGGCTCGGCATCTCGGGGAACGGGGACCAGTAGCCGCGGGTGGCGATGGCGTTGAGCGCGCCTTCCAGGGTGGCGCGATGCTTCTCGAGCAGGGGGTGGGTCATTGGTCTCTCCGGGTGGGTGGTCTTGTGCTTCAAACGATACAAATTGATTCTGTCTATGTCAATCATCTGTATCTCGTTTATGGTATCGGATCGTTCTGTGTTCTGTTATACATAACTTGTTTCCGAGATCGTAACTATAGACAAATCATATATTTAATGTTTTCATGAGAATCATTCATCATTTTTGTGGAAGTTAATGAATGATAATGCCGCTCTTGATGGTATTTATTAGATACCTTTGTGATACTTATCATCGTATCGTATGTATCATTTAAAAGGCTCGCGATGATGCTCGCCGAAACGCTGTGCCGCAGCATCGTGAGCGTTCGCCCTGAGCGCCTGCCCGGACACCCAGACCATGCCCACGACCACACCGCTTCACGCTGCCCGCAGGGGTGCTATGCGCAATCCGCTGGAGCCGATAGACTTCGCGCCCGCAAGTGCCCAAACCCGTCAATCCGTGACCACTTCCATTCAGGACCGCCTCGAAGCATTTCGCAAGCAGGATCGCGTGCAGGCGGGGTCGCTGATCATCTCGGCCTTTGGCGACGCGGTGGTGCCGCGCGGGGGGCGCATCTGGCTGGGCAGCCTCATCCGCCTGCTCGAGCCGCTGGGATTGAACGAGCGACTGGTGCGGACCTCGGTGTTCCGGCTGGTGCGCGACGAGTGGCTGCGCAGCGAACCCTGCGGTCGGCGCACGGACTACCTGCTCACCGCTTCCGGACTGCAACGCATCGAGGACGCCTCGCGCCGCATCTACGCATCGACCGCCCAGGGCTGGGATCGGCGCTGGCGCCTGGTGGTGACGGTGGGCGAACTCGCTGCGAAGGATCGCGAGCGCTTGCGCCGGGCCTTGTTCTGGCAGGGTTTCGGCACATTGAACGGCGACTGCTTCATTCATCCGAGCGCCGACCTGATTGCGGCCTTCGACGCCCTCGTCGGCGAGGGCCTGGGCGGGCTCGTGCCCAAGCTCAAGCCGCTGTTGGCGGCCGATGCCGCGCTTGGCACGGCGGCAAGCGACGCCGAGCTGGTGCACGCGGCGTGGAACCTCGAGGGCTTGGCCGCGACCTATCGAGACTTCGTCGAGCGCTACCAGCCGGTCCTGACGCAACTGCGCGAGGGCGCCTGCGACGACGAGAGCGCCTTCCTCGGCCGGATGCTGCTGATTCACGACTATCGCCGCCTGCTGCTGCGCGATCCCGGTCTGCCGGACGTGTTGCTCGCCGCCGACTGGCCCGGGCAGCGCGCGCGCCTGCTCTGCCGTGAGCTTTACCGTCGCCTGCTGGCGCCGTCCGAGCGCCATCTGGAGATGCACTTTCAGCTGGCCGACGGGCGCACGCCCGAGGCTTCGCCGCGCCTGTTCGAACGCTTCCAGGACGCCGATCCGCTGAGCGACGCAGGTTGATCGCCCGCTTTGTGGCGCGGCGCACCGACGCGCGGTGCGCCTGCGCCGGATCCAGCAAAGCGTCCGCACGGCGGCGACCTGCTGGATCCCGCCCTCAATCTTCCTTGCGCCGCAGTTCCACCAGCGGCACGACATCGGGCATGTGGATGCGCTTGCGTCCAGGCTCGACCGCCGTCAGCGCCGTGGTCTCCTGCATCGTCGCCAGGCTGCGGCGAGTGAGGTCCTGGTAGGTCGCAGTGCCCTCGCTCTTCCAGCGGATCTCGTCGTCCGACAGCGGACGGATCACCTTCGCCGGCATGCCCGCGGCCAGCACCCGTGGCGGGATCTCGGCGCCGGCCTTGACGAAAGCCGACGCGGCAACGATGGACGCCTCGCCGATCACCGCGTTGTCCATGATCACCGCGTTCATCCCGACCAGCGCATTGCGCCCCACCCGGCAGCCATGCAGCACCGCGCCATGGCCGATGTGGCCATCTTCCTCCACGACCGTGTCGGTACCGGGGAAGCCATGCATCACGCACGTATCCTGGATGTTGGAGCCGCGCTCGAGGATGAGCCGCCCGAAGTCGCCGCGCAGGCTGGCGCAGGGGCCGACGTAGCAGCCCGGACCGACGATCACGTCGCCGATCAGCACCGCCGAGGGATGTACATACGCGGTCGGATCCACCACCGGCACGATGCCGTCGATTGCGTAGACTTTCAGTTGGGTCATTGCCGTTCTCCGCTGTTTGGGCTTATGTTACATATAAAGAAAATAATTCTTCAATAAGTAATTTTATGAACAGTGCCCTCATGAACGACGAACTCGACGGCAAGCATGGCGTGCAGTCCCTCGAAGTGGGCATGAGCATCCTGCGCGCGATGGTCAGCGGTAAGCGATCCATGATGCTCAAGGACATCGCGCAGGCTGCGGACATGCCGCCTTCCAAGGCCCATCGCTACCTGGTCAGCCTGATACGCTCGGGGCTGGTCGAGCAGGACCGGCTCACCTCGCGCTACGACCTCGGGCCCTTCGCCCTCAACCTCGGCCTCGTCGCCCTCGACCGGGTGGACCGCATCCGCCTCGGCCTCGCCGCGATCAGCGAGCTGCGCGACCTCACCAACGAGACCGTCGCCCTCGCGGTGTGGAGCGAGCGCGGCCCGGTCGTCGTGCGCTGGGAACGGCCGCGGCGCCCGATCACGGTCAACGTGCTCACCGGCACCCACCTTAGCCTGCTCGGCTCGGCCGCCGGCCGCGTGTTCGCCGCCTGGTTGCCCGAGCAGCAGACCGATGCGCTGCTGCGCCAGGAGATCAAGTCGGGCAAGCTGGCTACCCCGGTCGCCAGCCTCGAGGAGGCGCGTCGGCTGCTCGCCGACGTGCGCGCACAGGGCCTGGCCGTCATCTCGAGCGGCTATTTCGCCCGCGGCGTCGAGGCTGCAGCCGGTCCGGTGTTCAACTTCAAGAACGAGATCAGCATGAGCATCGCCGTTGTCGGTGTCGAGGGCACGCTCGATCTTGATCCTGAGGGCCCGACGCTGAGCACACTGAAGCGCGCCTGCGTCCAGTTGTCGATCCGTCTCGGCTCGACCACCGCAGCTGCCAGCCTCCTCGACGAGCGTGCCGAGCCCTGAAGTCTAATCGATACATTTTTTTTTCTTGACTGGTTCTTTTGTATCACTTCTAATTCACAGAATCAGTTCTGCATTTCAGAATTACCGCCACCCGAGCGGGCGCCAACGACACGCCGGAACAGGCGCACCGGCATACGGCACCACCACTGGAGGAGACATCATGAAACTGCGTAATACCCTGCTGGCCGCCCTCGGCCTCGCCTTCGCCGCGACCGCCGCGCAGGCGGAAATCAAGGTCGGCGTCGTCGTGTCCGCGACCGGCCCTGCCGCCTCGCTGGGCATCCCGGAGCGCAACACGGTGTCGCTGCTGCCGACCACCATCGGTGGCGAGTCGGTGCGCTACATCGTTCTCGATGACGCCTCCGACACCACGACCGCGGTCAAGAACGCACGCAAGCTGGTTGCCGAGGACAAGGTGGACGTCATCATCGGTTCCACCACCAGCCCGGCCTCGCTCGCCATGGTGGACGTCGCTGCCGAGACCCAGACGCCGATGATCTCGATGGCCGCATCGGCCCGCATCGTGGCGCCGATGGACGACAAGAAGCGCTGGATCTTCAAGACCCCGCAGAACGACCAGCAGATGGCCTCGGCGATCATCGAGCACATGGGCGCCAACAACGTCAAGAAGGTGTCCTTCATCGGCTTCGCCAACGCCTACGGCGAGGGCTGGTACGAGCAGTTCAAGAAGCTCGCCGATGAGAAGGGCATCGAGATCGTCGCCAATGAGCGCTTCAACCCCGCCGACACCTCGGTCACCGGCCAGGCGCTCAAGCTGATGTCGGCCAAGCCCGACGCGGTGTTCATCGTCGGCTCCGGCACGCCGGCGGCGCTGCCGCAGAAGACGTTGCGCGAGCGCGGCTACAAGGGGCCGATCTACCAGACCCACGGCGTCGCCAACAACGACTTCCTGCGCATCTGCGGCAAGGACTGCGAAGGCACGCTGTTGCCGGTCGGTCCGGTGCAGATGGCGCGCAGCCTGCCCGACAGCCACCCTGTGAAGGCGACCGCGCTGGCCTATGTCGAGAAGTACGAGGCGGTCCATGGTCCGGGCTCGGTGTCGAGCTTCGGTGCCTACGCCTGGGACGCCGGCGTGCTGCTCGAGGCCGCCGTTCCGGCCGCGCTGCAGTCGGCCAAGCCCGGCACGAGCGAGTTCCGCGCCGCGCTGCGCGATGCGCTCGAGGGGATCAAGGAAGTCGCCGGCGCCACCGGCATCTACACCATGAGCGCCGAGGATCACCTCGGCCTGGACGAGCGCTCGCGCGTGATGATCGAGATTCGCGATGGCCAATGGTCGCTGCTGAAGTAAGCGCCTGAGCGGGAGCGGGGCGTGCGAGCGCCTCGCTCCCGCTTTGTTTTGCCGGCATCGCCGGCGCGAGTGAGGAAGAGCAGCCGGCTCTCGATGACGGCCGGCTCGGATGGGGCATATCCATGGATGCAACAATTGCACTGATCCTGGGCCAGGACGGCATCACCAACGGCGCGATCTACGCGCTGTTGGCGCTGGCCCTGGTGCTGGTGTTCGCGGTCACGCGGGTGATCTTCATCCAGCAGGGCGAGTTCGTCGCCTACGGGGCACTGACGCTGGCGATGATGCAGTCGGGCACGCTGCCGGCGACCGTGTGGCTGCTGCTGGCGATGGGGGTGCTGGTGACCGTGCTCGATGGCGCCAAGGCCTTGAAGGCCGGCCAGATGCGCCGCGCCGCGGGCGTGGCGGGCTGGAACCTGGCCTATCCGCTGGCGCTCGCCGGGCTGCTCTCCGCGCTGCCCGCCAATGAACTGCCGCTGGCGCTGCAGGTGATCCTGACCCTGGCGATCGTGGTGCCGATGGGCCCGATGATGTACCGCCTGATGTACCAGCCGATCGCCTCCGCCCCGGTGCTGATCCTCTTGATCGTGTCGGTGGCGCTGCACATCGCGATGGTCGGCCTCGGTCTGCTCTTCTTCGGCGCCGAAGGCCAACGCACGCCCGCCTTCAGCGACGCCAGCTTCGAGCTCGGCCCGCTGATGGTGTCCGGGCAGACGATCTGGGTGCTGGTGGTGTCGGTGCTGCTGATCGTGGCGCTGTACCAGTTCTTCGAGCGCACGCTGTACGGCAAGGCGCTGCGCGCGACCGCGATCAACCGCGTCGGCGCCCAGCTGATGGGGATCTCGCCCACGCTCGCGGGCAAGCTCACGTTTTTGCTGGCCGCCTTCATCGGCGCGCTGTCCGGGGTGCTGATCGCCCCGATCACCACCATCTACTACGACACCGGCTTCCTCATCGGCCTGAAGGGCTTCGTTGCCGCCATCATCGGCGGCCTGGCGAGCTACCCGCTGGCCGCGGCCGGCGCGCTGGTGGTGGGCCTGCTCGAAGCCTTCGCCTCGTTCTGGGCCAGCGCCTACAAGGAAGTCATCGTCTTCACCCTGATCATTCCCGTGCTGCTGTGGCGCTCGCTCACCAGCCGTCACGTGGAGGAAGAAGAATGAGAACCGACCGTCTGGTGCTCGGGGCCTTCCTCGCCCTGCTGCTCGCGGTGCCGGCGCTGCTGTCGCCGTACTACGTCACCTTGTTGAACTACATCGGCCTGTACGCGATGGTGGCGCTGGGCCTGGTGCTCCTGACCGGGGTGGGGGGCCTGACCAGCTTCGGCCAGGCCGCCTTCGTCGGGCTGGGGGCCTACACCACCGCCGCGCTCAGCACCGCTTCTGATCTGCCCGCCTGGATCGCCTGGGTGGGCGCCTCGCCCTGGCTCACGCTGATCGCAGGTCTCATCCTCACCGCGGGGGTCGCGGTGCTGATCGGCTCGCTCACCCTGAAACTCTCGGGCCACTTCCTGCCGCTGGGCACCATCGCCTGGGGCATCAGCCTGTACTTCCTGTTCGGCACCATGGCGAGCCTGGGCGGGCACACCGGCATCACCGGCATCCCGCCGATCAGCCTCTTTGGCTGGACGCTGGACGAGGGCGGCGAGATCTTCTACCTGATCTGGGCCTTCCTGCTGCTGGGCATGCTCACCACCCACAACCTGCTCGACTCGCGCGAAGGCCGCGCCATCCGCGCCTTGAAGGGCGGGCGGGTGATGGCCGAGGCGATGGGGGTCGATACCGCACGGGCGCGCATGGTGATCTTCGTCATCGCCGCACTCTTGGCCTGTGCCTCGGGCTGGCTCTACGCCCACATGCAGCGCTTCGTCAATCCGACCCCGTTCGGCGTGCACATCGGCATCGAGTACCTGTTCATGGCGGTGGTGGGCGGCGCGGGCTACGTGTGGGGCGCGATCGTCGGCGCCGGCGTCATCACCGTGCTCAAGCAGTGGTTGCAGGACTGGCTGCCCAACCTGCTGGGGGCGAGCGGCAACTTCGAGATGATCGTGTTCGGCATCCTGATGGTGCTCGTGCTGCACCGCGCCCGCGAAGGCGTGTGGCCGATCCTGAAGAAACTGGTGCCGATGCGCGCCATCCACAAGACCATCGACCCGAATGCCGAACCGCTGCCGCGGCGCACGCTGCCCGCTGCCGGCACGCTGATCCTCGAAGCCAAGGACGTCACGCGCAAGTTCGGCGGCCTGGTGGCCAACAACGCCATGAGCCTGGAGGTGCGCGCGGGCGAGATCCTTGCGCTGATCGGCCCCAACGGCGCGGGCAAGAGCACCATGTTCAACCAGATCTCGGGCGTCGACACCCCGACCTCGGGCGAGGTGCGCTTCCTCGGCAAGCCGATCGCCGGCCACGACTCGCGCGAGATCGCCCGCATGGGCATGAGCCGCAGCTTCCAGCACGTCAAACTCTTGCCGACCATGAGCGTGCTCGAGAACGTCGCCATCGGCGCCCACCTCAGAAGCAACAAGGGCGTGCTGAGCGCGGCCTGGCGCCTGGACCGCGCCGAAGAAGCGCGCATCCTGAAGGAGGCCGCGTATCAGATCGAGCGCGTGGGCCTCAAGGACCACATGTATGAGGAGGCGGGCAGCCTGGCCCTGGGCCAGCAGCGCATCCTCGAGATTGCGCGCGCGCTGTGCGCCGACCCCTGCCTGTTGCTGCTCGATGAGCCCGCGGCCGGCCTGC
>NZ_DAOMPS010000027.1:0-60827 GCF_035444905.1 Thauera sp. | reverse complement strand
CTGGCGGAGACGGAGGGATTCGAACCCTCGATGCGAGTTTTAGCCCGCATGCTCCCTTAGCAGGGGAGTGCCTTCGACCTCTCGGCCACGTCTCCATCAGGAAGGCGCGATCATAGCGAGTTCGCGCCTGCCGGTCAAACGTGATTCAGTGACTTTATGCGGCCGCCGCGTCGAGGCCGAAAGCCTTGTGCAGCGCGCGCACGGCGAGCTCGAGGTACTTGTCCTCGATCGCCACCGAGATCTTGATTTCCGAGGTCGAGATCATCTGGATGTTGATCCCCTCTTCGGCCAGGGTGCGGAACATCTGCGAGGCCACGCCCGGATGCGAGCGCATGCCCACGCCGACGATCGACACCTTGCACATGGTGTTGTCGCTCTCGACGGCGCGCGCGCCGATGTGGGCGCGCACGCCCTCGAGCACGGTGAGCGCCTTGGCGAGGTCGCCGCGGGCCACGGTAAACGAGAAGTCGGTGCAGCCGTCATGGCCGATGTTCTGGATGATCATGTCGACGTCGATGTTGGCATCGGCGATCGGCCCCAGGATCTGGTAGGCGATACCCGGCTTGTCAGGCACGCCGGTCACGGTGAGCTTGGCTTCGTCGCGCGAGAAGGCGATGCCGGAGATGACGGGTTGTTCCATTTTCTTGTCTTCCTCAACGGTGATGAGCGTGCCCTCGCCTTCGCGATCTTCGAAGCTGGAGAGGACGCGCAGCTTGACCTTGTACTTGCCGGCGAATTCCACCGAGCGGATCTGCAGGACCTTCGAACCGAGGCTGGCCATCTCCAGCATCTCTTCGAAGGTGATGGTGTCGAGCTTGCGGGCCTCGGGGACGATGCGCGGGTCGGTGGTGTACACGCCGTCGACGTCGGTGTAGATCTGGCATTCGTCCGCCTTGAGCGCTGCCGCCAGCGCCACCCCGGTGGTGTCGGAGCCACCACGACCGAGCGTGGTGATGTTGCCGTTCTCGTCCACACCCTGGAAACCCGCGACGACGACGACCTTGCCTTCGTCCAGATCGCGACGGATCGGCGCCTCGTCGATGTTGAGGATGCGCGCCTTGGTATGCAGCGAGTCGGTCAGGATCTTGACTTGCGCGCCGGTGTAGCTCTTCGCCGGCACGCCGATGTCCTCGAGCGCCATGCACAACAGGCCGATCGTGACCTGCTCGCCGGTCGACACGACAACGTCGAGTTCGCGCGGACTGGGATTCGAGGCGACCTCCTTCGTCAGCGCGATCAGGCGGTTGGTCTCGCCGCTCATCGCCGATACGACCACGACCACCTGGTGGCCTGCCGCACGGAACTTCGCCACCTTGCGCGCGACGTTCTTGATGCGGTCGGGCGCCCCCACTGAAGTGCCGCCGTACTTCTGAACTATTAGTGCCATTGTCGTATCCAAGTGCCAGTGGATAAAGCCCATAATTCTATCCAAAGGTAGAAATTTTTGCTCGACAACCGCGGGCTGAAACTCAACGATGTGAAGTAATCCACGTCTTCAGCAAATTCGACAAAATCTTCTTTGTATGTTGAAAGAATAGTGAACTATACTTCACGCATCCTATGACTTAGGTCATAGGTGACACTTAGACCCGGATCCGGCACAACGCTCGCCCAGCGGGGTTTGCGTCGGTCCACCCACGAGGAATTTGCGATGAAAAGCACAGAAAAGCTCGATGTTCGCGAAATTCGCCGGAAACTTGGCCTGAACCAGTCACAGTTCTGGTCCAAGATCGGCGTCACGCAGAGTGGCGGCTCCCGTTACGAAAGTGGTCGTAACATCCCGCGCCCGGTTCAGGCCCTGCTGCGCCTGGTGCATGTCGAGCAGATCGACATCAACAAGGTCAAGCGCGAAGATGTGGATGTCGCCGAATACCTGAAGGCAACCAACCCCGAGTTGTACAAGACGCTAAAGAAGGAAGCGCGCGCCAAGCGCAAGGAGCGCTGAGCGCATGGCGCGGCTGGTCAGGGGCTGACGCGAACCGTCAGCCCTTTTTTTCGCATGTGTCCAGCGATTGCTTCGAGCTCCTCGGCACTGAGCGCCGAAAGGTGCGACGCCTCCGGCTGCATCGATTGACGGGCGAGACCATAAAGCAGCACGCCCTCGAGGCGCGATAGATCTGCCATTTCGAGCAACGCAAGGTAGGCCTCGATGTCCGCCGCCGAGGGTCCCGCCCCATCCCAGCGGAACATGCAGGTCTGCACCCAGGTCGGGCATGCCGCGGCGCAGCGCGCCAGGTTGCGCGCCACCGAGGCGGGCTCCAGCTGCACGCCATTCACCCGCTCGATGCCTTCCGCCGTGCCGGCATCGACCTTGAACCAGACCTCGCCCCCTGCCTCGGCCAGCCGCCCCACCGCAGCCAGCACGTCGGGCTGCCCCATCAGGCTGCCATTGGTGATCAGGCGCAGCGGTACCTGCTCGGCTGCAAGGCCGAACTCCGCCCGCAAGCGGATCGCGAGTTCGATCGCCTCGGGAAACGCCTTGGCGCTCGTCGGCTCGCCATTGCCTGAAAAGGCAATATCGCGAATCACGCGCATATCCTGCGGCACGAAACGAAGCATCCATTCACCCTGCACCAGGTCGCCGAGAAATCCATGCAGCTCGTCCTCGAGCTTCGCGAGGTCGATCTCGGGCGCCTTGCCGCGCACCAGCCCTGGCACCTGGCAGTAGGCGCAATGCCAGTTGCAGGCATTGTTGGGGTTCAGGTTGATGCCGACCGACACGCCGCCCGCGCGCCGCGACAGCACCGCATAGACGTAGGTGAGCCCGGCCAGGTCGCGGTCGTGGTTGCGGAAGGAGAGCGCCTGCGGGCGCCTTGAGGAATCGGAAATCATCGTCTGCTCAATCACTTGCGGAATAGGCCAAGGGCCGAAGCCGCCTCCGGGGTGCTATACTCCGCGCCCTTTCCAAGAGGTCAGCCATGCGCATCACCCGACGTCTCGAATTCGATGCCGGACACCGGATCCCCGATCACGCCAGCCAATGCCGCCATCTGCACGGCCACCGCTACGCCATCGAGGTCACGCTTTCCGGAGAGATCATCAAGGCCGACGGCCTGGCGGTCAATGGCATGGTGATGGATTTCGCCGACGTCAAGCGCATCGCCAACGAGCTCGTCGTCAGCGAGTGGGATCACGCCTTCCTCGCCTACCGCGGCGACACCGTCGTCATCGACTTTCTCGCGACCGTGCCCGGTCACAAGACGGTCGTGCTCGATGTGGTGCCCACGGCCGAGAACCTCGCCGCCGAGGCCTTCCGCATTCTCGACCCCGCTTACCGCGACAGCTACGGCAACCACCTGCGGCTTGAGCGCGTGCGGCTCTATGAAACGCCAAACTGCTGGGCAGACGCGATCCGCGCCTGATCCCAGCAGTCGAAGGCCGCGTGCGGCAGCTTACTTCAGGTAATGCTGCGCCAGCGCCACCCAGTATGCCGCCCCGATCGGCAGGTTGCGGTCATCGAAGTCGTACAGCGGGTGATGCACCATCGGCGTGTCGCCGTTGCCGATGAAGCAGTAGGTGCAGGGCTTTTGCTGCGCGTAGTAGGCAAAGTCCTCGCTGCCCATGAAGGTCGGCCCCGGCATCACCACCTGCTCCTCACCCAGCAGGGCGCGCGCGACGTCCGCGCATTCAGCCGTCAGCGCCGGGTCATTGACGAGCACCGCACCCGGCGCGCCTTCGCGGATCTCATGCGTGACCCCGAACGACACGGCCTGCGCCGCGGTGATGGCCTTCACCTTGTCGAGCACCAGCTTGCGCGTTTCCGGCGCGCTGCTGCGAATGCTCAGGCGCAGGGTCGCCGATTGCGGAATCACGTTGCCCGCGTCACCCGCCAGGAAGGCGCCGACCGAGACCACGGCGGAGTCCTTCGGTGCGACATTGCGCGACACGATGGTCTGCAGCGCCATCACCAGCGAGGCCCCTGCCACCACCGGGTCGATGCTCTTCTCGGGCATCGAGCCGTGACTACCCTTGCCGGTGAGCACGATCTCCCAGTTATCCACCGCGGCCATCACCGGCCCGGCGGTGAAGTAGAGCTTGCCGCGCTCGAGCGTTGGCATGTTGTGCATGCCGAACACGGCGTCCATCGGGAAGCGCTCGAACAGCCCGTCCTTGATCATCGCCACCGCGCCGCCCATGATCTCCTCCGCCGGCTGGAAGATCAGGTTGACCGTGCCGTTGAAGGCCCGCGTCCGCGCCAAGTACTGGGCCGCGCCGAGCAGCATCGCACTGTGGCCGTCATGACCGCAGGTGTGGGACTTGCCGGGGATGGTGCTCTTGTGTGTGCCTTCGATCATCTCCTGCACGGCCAGCGCGTCGGTGTCGGCGCGCAGGCCGATCGACTTCTGGCCATCGCCGCAGCGCAACCTGGCGACCAGGCCCGTCTTGCCGATGTTCTCGGTGACCTCGTAACCCCAGCCGCGCAGCAGTTCGGCAAGGTAGCGGGCGGTGTTGTGCTCCTCGAACGCCACTTCGGGGTATTGGTGCATGTGGTGCCGCCAAGCCTTCATCTGTTCCTGATCGGCCGCCAGTGCATTCAAGATCGTGTTCATGATGACTCCTGATCGAAATCTGAGACATTGAGGAAACTGGCCCGGGCCTCTCGGACTGAGGCGATCAGCCCGGGCAGGCTCTGCGCGCGACACGCACCAGAGGCGGGGCGCGCAGAGCGGGGATGGGTGGTGCTGGCGCTGCCTCAGGCCTTCTTCGCACCGGCTTTCGGGATGGTGAGCATGATCGACATGATTGCGCCGGCGACCATCAGCACGTTGAACATCAGGGCGATGATCGCGGCCTCGCGCACCGGCAGGTTGTCCTGGCGGCCCTGGAAGGTGATCACGCCTTCAAGCCAGGCGATGCTGTCGGGGTTGGCGCTGAGCGCGGTGAAGATCGCCGCGGAGATCGCCACACCGAAGGCGGCACCGAGCGACGAGGCCATCTTGTAGATGCCCGAGCCGGAGCCCGACTGATCGGCCGGGAGACTCGACAGCGCGGCGTCGGTCGAAGGCGTTGCATAGAAGGCCAGACCCACACCGAACAGGGTGTAGCCGATCATGGCGAGGATCTCGTAGTCGCCGAGCAGCAGGTTTGCCGGCGACAGCAGCACGATCGCCAGACCGGTGATGAGGCAGCCCCAGATCATCGGCTTACGGGCACCGAAGCGCTGCAGCAGCTTCTCGCCGACACGGATGAAGGCGATGATCGCAACGGCGTAGCCCAGCGTCAGCGTACCGGCTTGCTGCGCGGTCATGTCGCCGCCGATTTGAACCAGCTGTAGCGAGACCAGCAGGGTGCCGGCAACGCCGTTGAGCAGGAAGTTCGAAATCGTAGCGCCGGTGTAGGTCGGATTGCGGAACAGCTTGAAATCGACGAAGGGCTGACCGATCGTGTTCTCGATGCGGAAGAAGAGCCCACCGAAAACGATCACCGCGGCAATCAGGCCAAGAATGGTCGGGCTGGTCCAGCCCATCTTGTTACCCTGGGTCACGACGATCTGCAGGGCCACCATGGCGATCAGGAAGGTGAGCACGCCGGCCAGGTCGAACTTGTAGGCGCCCTTGGTCTCGGCCTTGCTTTCCGGCGTGCCCTTCATCATCAGCAGGCCGATGACGGCGACGACGATCGAGGCGAAGAAGATGTAGCGCCAGCCGAAGTTCTGCGTGACCAGGCCACCGAACAGCGAGCACACGCCCGAGCCACCCCAGGAACCGATTGACCACAGGCTCACCGCGCGCTGACGGGCCGAGCCATCCCAGTAGGCCTTCACCAGCGCGAGACTGGCCGGCATGATGCACGCCGCCGACACGCCCTGCAGCGCACGGCCGACCAGCAGGAAGGCCGTCGCCAGGTCGCCGGTGGGCGCGATCGCGATCAGCAGTGACCCGATGATGCTGAGATAGAAGCCGATCATGACGGTCTTGACGCGACCGACGCGGTCGGCGAGACCACCGATGACGACGATGAAGATTCCAGAGAACAGGGCCGTGATGGCGACGGCGATGTTCATCATGCTGGCATCGAGACCGAGGTCCCGCTGCATGTCCGGTGCGATGTTCAGCGTGGTCTGGGCAAATAGCCAGAAGGTGATGACACCGAGAATGATGCCGTAAAGAAGCTTGTCCGTACCTTGGTAGGTGGTACTGGGGGCCGTACCCGCAATGGCTGTCATGGCGATCTCCTGATGGAAGCGGGTTGAACAATTGCAACGCCCTCATCCTAGAGATTCCCCTACAAAAAATAAGGCATTTCATTGTCCGCGATGACCACCATCCGGAATCACCCCCCAAGGCCGCGCGAATCGGTTGAAACCGTCCCCGGAAGGCGATACGTTGCGCCAGCAGCAGCCCAACGCGAACACGGAACCAGCCGATGAAAGACCATCAACTTCGAGCACTGGTGCATGTGGCGGAATCGAGTTCGATCCGCGCTGCCGCGCGGGCGATGAACCTGAGCCAGAGCGCCCTGACCAAGGCCTTGCGCGAGCTCGAGGAAGACGTCGGCGCGCCGTTGCTGACCCGCAGCTACAAGGGCATCGAGTTCACCGCGGCGGGAATGGTGCTGCTCACTCGTGCCCGGCTGGCACTGTCTATCCTGGACAAGGCGGTCGAAGAGGTCCGCCTGCTGCATGGCGGCGCCGGTTCAAGGGTGGTGATTGCGGTCACCCCGATGGCAGGCGCACTGGTACTGCCGCGGGTGCTGCGCGAATACGAACAGCTGCAGCCCGAGGTCGAGGTGCATCTGACCGAAGGGCTGCTGACCCAGGTGCTGCCCGATCTGATCGAAGGCCGGCTCGATTTTGCGATCGCCGTCGCGGACCCGGCCGACCTGCCCTACGAGATCGATTTCGAGCCGCTCGGCCCTTCAGAGGCCGTGCTGGCGGCGCGCGAGGGCCATCCGCTCGCTGGCGCCACCACTTGGGCGGAGCTGAAGGACGCGAAATGGGTCATGAACCTGAGCCCCGGCAGCCTCGGCCGCAGCCTGCTGGCCTGGCTCGGCGAACAAGGCCTGCCGCCACCCAGGCACATGATCCGCTGCGCATCCACGATGCTGATGCTCGAACTGATGCAGCGCACCGACTGCATCGGCATCGGCCCGGCACGCCTGTTCGAGGACAGGCTGGTCGGCCACGGCATTCAGTGCATGCACGTCACGCCCCTGCCGCCGCCGATGTGCTTCGGCATCCTGCGCCTGCGCGGGATGCCGCTTTCCAGCGCCGCCAAGCCGATGGCGAAGCTGTTCGCGCGCTATCTGGCGCCCTGACCGGGCTCAGGCCGCGTAGCGGCGCAGGCGCAGCGAGAACTCCTGCAACTGGGCGATACCGCTCTGCTCCGCGCGCGCGATCCAGGCCTGCAGTTGGGCGAGCAACTGCTCGCGGCTGGCGTTCGAGCGCGCCCAGATGGCAGCGAGCTCCTCGCGCATCGACACCAGGGTCGCCAGCGCGGGGCTCTGCCCCACCACCGCCTGCAGTTGCTGGCGCTGCTCCTCGCGCAGGTGGCGCGCCTCGCCGGACAGCACCCAGCGCCGGGCGGCACGCACATCGAGCCCCTCCGCCCCGGCACGCTGCAGGCGCTTGAGCTCCTGGGCGCAGACCTTCTTCAGGGAACGCATGTAGTTGGTCATGACGTCGTAGCGATGGGTGACGATCGCCTGCAAAGTATCGAGATCCGGCACGGGCTTCAGTTCGCCGAGGCGCGGCTTCGGGATGGTCTTCTTGACCCTCGCCAGGCCCAGCATCTCCAGCATGCGGATGTACATCCAGCCGATGTCGAACTCGTACCACTTGGCCGACAGCTTGGCCGAGGTGGCGAAGCTGTGGTGGTTGTTGTGCAGCTCCTCGCCACCGATGAGGATGCCCCACGGCAGGATGTTGCGCGAGGCGTCGCTGCAGTCGTAGTTGCGGTAGCCCCAGAAGTGGGCGACGCCATTGACCACGCCTGCCGCCCAGAACGGGATCCACACCATCTGCACGGCCCAGATCGTCAGCCCGATGGCACCGAAGGCGATGACGTCGATCACCAGCATGATCGACACCCCCAGCACCGAATGGCGATACACGTTGCGCTCCAGCCAGTCGTCGGGCGTGCCGTGGCCGTAGCGCTTGAGGGTGTCCTCGTTCTTCGCTTCGGCACGATACAGTTCCGCGCCCTCCCACAGCACCTTGCGCAGGCCGCGCGTCTGCGGGCTGTGCGGATCCTCGGGCGTCTCGCACTTGGCGTGGTGCTTGCGGTGGATGGCGGCCCATTCGCGCGTGACCATGCCGGTGGTCAGCCATAGCCAGAGGCGGAAGAAATGGCTCGGGATCGGGTGCAGGTCCAGCGCCCGATGCGCCTGATGGCGATGCAGGAAGATTGTGACGGCGGCAATCGTGATGTGGGTGAGCACGAGGGCCACGATGACGTAGCCCCACCAGGGAAGATCGAACAACCCGTTAATCATGCGGATGAATATCCTTCAGAAAGACAGCATCAAGATTCTACGCCAGGCGCGACGCGCCACGCGCCGCATCGACAGCCCGCGCGGCACACCCGGTGGGGACGGGCGCGCCGCGACCTGACTCTGACTCCTTGTGCGCCGCCACGTTCCACTGCCGACGCGCCCTGAGGCCCGCTGCCGGGCCTCAGGGCCGCCACGGCAGCGAGCGCACCGGCGTCGCCTCGGCGCGGTGGCGCTGCCAGTTGTCGCGGTAGGCCCGTACCAGTGCGCAGTGGCCGCGCACGATCAGCAGGTTCTCGGCATTGCGATTGTGGGCCGACCAGGTGAAGTTGTAGGAGCCGGTCAGCACCGCGCAGCCCGGGCCTTCGGCGTCCACGATCAGGACCTTGTTGTGGGCGGCGTTGTAGCGCGTCTCGAACGCGACCGGCACGCCCCCCGCCAGCAGACGCGGGATGGCGTTGCCCTTCTCGCGCCGGTTCATCTTCGCATCGGCCAGCACCTCCACCTTCACCCCCCGCCGATGCGCCGCCACCATCGCGTCGGCGATGGCACGGCTGGTGAAGACGTAGGCCTGCACCTTCAGGCTGCGCCGCGCGTTGCCAATCAGGTCGATCAGCACCTTCTCGGTGTTGTCGCGCGGCGAAAAAGCGATCTCGATCTCGCCTTCGGCAGCAAAGCGCTGGCTGGCGTGGGCGTTGCCGACCGCGCTCAGGCCCAGCACGGCGAGCACCGCCAGCGCGCCGCGCCAGCGGCGCCGTTCACTCACCCGCGGCCTCGCCGGCAGCGGTCTGGACTGCGGCCGCGCGCTCCATCACCGCGGCAAAGAAGCCGTCGGTATCGTGCCGGTGCGGCAGCAGGCGCAGGCGCTCGCCCGTCTCCAGGCTCACGTGCTGCTGCGCCAGGATGGACTCGGCCGACAGCGGGCGAAACTCGGGATGGGCGGCGAGGAAGGCGTCGACGATCTGGTCGTTCTCCTCCGCCAGCAGGCTGCAGGTGGCGTACACCAGGCGTCCGCCGGGACGGACGAGACGCGCCGCGGCGGCAAGAATGGCGCCCTGCTTGGCCACCATCTCGTCGACCGCGGCCGGCGACTGGCGCCACTTCAGGTCGGGGTTGCGGCGCAGCGTGCCCAGGCCGGTGCACGGCGCATCGACCAGCACGCGATCGGCCTTGCCCGCCAGGCGCTTCACCTTGGCATCGGACTCATGCGCGATCAGCACCGGATGCACGTTGGACAAGCCCGCCCGCGCCATGCGCGGCTTGAGCTTTGCCAGACGCTTGTCCGACACGTCGAAGGCGTACAGCCGCCCGGTGGAGCGCATCATGGCGCCCAGCTGCAGGGTCTTGCCGCCCGCGCCGGCACAGAAATCCACCACCAGCTCGCCGCGCCGCGGCTGCACCAGCAGGCCGAGCAACTGGCTGCCTTCGTCCTGAACCTCGAAGCTTCCGTCGAGGAACAGGGGGTGCTTCTGCAGCGCCGGCTTGCCCGCCAGGCGGATGGCCTGCGGCGAAAGGCGGCCGGCCGTGGCGGCGATGCCGTCGGCCTGCAGGCGGACGAGCAGCGCATCGCGGTCGCTCTTCATCAGGTTGACACGCAGATCGAGCGGAGCCGGGCGATTGAGCCCGTGCGCAAGCGCCACCAGTTCGCCCTCGTCCATCTGCGCCAGCAGGCGATCGGCCAGCCAGTCGGGCAGATCCACCCGCTCGGCGAGCGACATCTCGCCCGCCTCGGCGGCCTTCACGCTGGCCACCCAGTCGCGCTCGGTGGCGCTCACCAGGCCCTCGAAGTTACGCATCGGCCAGCCCTCGCCACGTGCAAACCAGGCCAGCAGCAGCATGCGCGGCGTCGCCTCGGCCCCCGCCAGCCGGCGCAGCCAGCGCAGCCGGCGCAGCACGCCGTACACCGCCTCGGCGATGAAGCCGCGGTCGCGATGGCCCAGTTCGCGGTTGTCGCGAAAGTGGCGCGACAACACCGCATCGGCCGGGTAGTCGAAGGCGAGCACCGCCCCCAGGGCCTGGGTCGCCTGGATGAAGAGCACACGCGAGACGGCGCCCTCGGGCACCTCGGCAGCCGCGGCTCGGGCCGTGCTGGCCGGCTTGCTCGGCCGCGCGGAGCGGCGGGAATTGCTGTTCTTGTTCATGTCATTTCGTCTTCGTTTCTGCCGCGGTTCCGGGGCTGCCCACATCGACCTGCGCCGCACGCTGGTCGAGCACCCCGCCCTTTTCATCCTCGATACGGATACGCACCGGCAACAAGCCGTGCTGCTCCGACAGCCAGATATCGATATCCAGCCCGCCTTCCTCGGCATAGGCCCGCACACGCAAAGCCTCGACACGGCCGATCGGCAGGCTCAGCGTTTCCTTGCCCAGCGGTTCGAGCACCGCCTTCTTCACGCTCTTGCTGGTCACCACCGTCAGCCGCGCGGGCTCCTGGCCCACCGCGATGCGGCGCGCCTGATGCCACAGGCTGAGCAAGTCCTGCGCACCCGCGCCGATCTCGCCCGCGCGCCGCTCGACGCCATCGCGACGAATGCTCACGCGCGCGGCCTTCCAGTCGAAGTGCGCCGACTCCGTCTTGCGCCCGCGTTGATCGACGGTGAATAGCTCGGGGCGCAGGCCGCTGCGATCCAGGGTGCCGACGCTGCGTTGAGCGTACTGCAGGCCGAACAGCCCGGCCAGGCCGCGCGCCTCCAGCGTCAACTGCAGCTCGTAGCGCCCGTCGGCGAGCGTCCATTGGTGGCTGGCCTCGCCCACCTTGAAGCCCTGCGAACCATAATGCACGTCGAAGCGGATGCTGCCCGCAGGCGGCGGCTCGCCGGATCCGGCCTGCAGCCGCAAAGGCAGCGCCGCGGCGCACACCACGAGCAGCCCGAGGAATACGCGCCGGATCACGCCGCGCCCCCCGTCTCCGCCTCGAGCGGCGGAACCGCCCACGCCAGCGCAGCGGCGGCCGGCGGCGCGTGCACCACGACCCGCCCGCCGGCATCGCACGCCAGGCGATCCTCGACGAACCAGCGCACGGCCTGCGGGTAGACGCGATGCTCCTGCGCCAGCACGCGCGCCGCCAGCGCCGGCTCGTCGTCGTCGGGCAGCACGGGCACGACGGCCTGGATCACGATCGGGCCGCAATCGAGCTCGGCAGTGACGAAATGCACCGTTGCGCCATGCACGCGCACCCCGGCCTCGAGCGCTCGGCGGTGGGTGTGGAGACCGGTGAAGGCCGGCAGCAGCGAGGGATGGATGTTGAGCAGGCGGCCCTCGTAGTGGCGCACGAAGCCCGGCGTGAGCAGGCGCATGAAGCCGGCGAGCACGACCAGGTCGGGTGCGTGGCTGTCGATGCAGGCGGCCAGCGCGGCGTCGAAAGCCGCGCGGTCGGCATGCGCCCGGTGATCGACCACGGCGGTGGCGATGCCGTGGGCGCGCGCAAAGGCCAGGCCTTCGGCCTCGGGCCGGTTGCTGATCACCGCGGCGATACGTGCGCCGGGAATGCGCGCCTGGACGATCGCTTCCATGTTGCTGCCGCGACCGGAAATCAGGATGACGATGGACTTCATTGAAAAACCAAGGAACTGAGGGAGAACACGCGGGGCCGCGCGGACACGAGCGCCACCGGCTCAATACACCGGCAGGAAGACCGCGGTGGTGAGGTTCTGGACCACGCGCGTCACCGTACGTTCGGTCTCATCCTCCACCACGTCGGCAAGCACGTCGAGCAGACCGATGATGCGGCCGAACTCGCGTTCGAAGCTGAGATTGGTGACTTCGCCGATCTCGTTCGCCAACAGCAGCGGATTGCCGCTCGCATCGCGTGCCGTGGCCAGCTTCCAGGCCACGATTTCGACGTTGCGGGCCGCATTGTAGAGGTGCTGGGGCTCCAGATCATCCAGCATGTAAAAAACTTCGCGATCGCCGAGCGCCGCCTGCACCATGCTGGCGAGGCCGACGATCAGCGCCTGCACGCGGTCGCCGCGAAAATCCGGGTGCAGCGCGATCTGCATGGACTGCAGATCGCGCCGGTTGCCGAGTTCGGCAAAGCGCCAGCGGTGCTTCTCATCGAAGATGCGCGAGATCGCGACCTCCGCACTCGCCGCGCCGGTCTTGCGCCACTCGGCCGGGTTGCGCTTGTAGAGCTTGTCGGCCAGCCGACGCAGGCTGGCGAAGACATGCTGCTGGTGGCGCTCGGCGACACGATTGATGTCGGTCTTGATCAGTTGTCGCAGGTCGAAGCCGCGCGCCCGCTGCTCGGACGGCGCGGTACCCGGCGAGGAGCAGCCAGCCTGCGTCATCAGCAGCGCCAGGAGCAGCGCCAGGCCCAGCTTGCCACCCCCCGCCTGCGCGCGGCGCGGACACGCCGCGCCGCCGTCGTCCGCCTCGCTCATCGGCAGCCATCCCCGCTGTGAATCCGGGCCCGATCATACCCGACGATCGCAGGGCCGGCGGCAGCCCCGGCCGCCCGATATAATGCGCGCTCTCCTCCTGCACGCCCCCACATGTCCCGCATCCACCGCCTGCCCGACCTGCTGGTCAATCAGATCGCCGCTGGCGAGGTCGTCGAGCGTCCGGCCTCGGTCCTCAAGGAAGTCCTGGAAAACGCGGTCGACGCCGGCGCGCGCGCGATCGAGATCCAGCTCGAGCAAGGCGGTGTGCGCCGCATCCGGGTCGCCGATGACGGCTGCGGCATCGAGCGCGACGAACTCGCGCTCGCACTCGAACGCCACGCCACGAGCAAGATCGCCAGCCTCGACGACCTCGAGCGCGTCGGCACCATGGGCTTTCGCGGCGAGGCCCTGGCAGCGATCGCCGCGGTCGCGCGCACGACGATCACCAGCCGTGCCGAAGGCGCCAGCCACGCCTGGCGCATCGATGCGAGCGACCGCAGCCTGAGCCCGGCCGCGCTCAACCACGGCACCGTGGTCGAGGTCGCCGACCTCTATTTCAACACCCCGGCACGGCGCAAGTTCCTCAAGACCGAGGCCACCGAGTACGCCCACTGCGACGACATGTTCCGTCGCGTGGCGCTGGCGCGCCCCGATATCGGCCTGCAGCTCGCGCACAATGGCCGCGTCATCCACCGCCTGCCGCCCGGCCCGGCGGCGGCACGCGTGGCCGCGCTGATGGGCGACGACTTCGTGCAGCAGGCGCGCGAGGTGCAGGCCGCGGGCGGCGCGTTGCGTGTGGGCGGCTTCGTGTCCCTGCCGGCCTACTCGCGCGCCAGCCGCGACGCCCAGTACTTCTTCGTCAATGGCCGCTTCGTGCGCGACAAGCTGCTCACCCATGCGGTGCGCGAAGCCTACGCCGACATCCTGCATGGCAGCCGACACCCGGCCTACGCGCTGTTCCTGGAGATCGACCCGGCCGGGGTCGACGTCAACGTGCATCCGGCCAAGATCGAGGTCCGCTTCCGCGAGGCGCGGGCGGTGCACCAGTTCGTCTATCACGCGCTCAAGCGCGTGCTGGCTGAATCCGGCGCCGGCCGCGGCGAGGCGGGCGCGCCGCAGGCGGCGGACTCCAGCCTTGCGGCGCACTGGGCGGCAGGCGCCGCCACATCGCCCCCCAATCCGACCGCCAGCGGCGCGCAGAGCGGGCTGCGCAGCTGGCCGCAGGCTGCGCAGCAGGGCCGGCTGGCAATGGAGGCGGCGAGCCGCTCGTATTTCGACTTTGCCGCCAGCGCACGCCCGCCCACGGCGGACCAGGACGCGCAGACGCCGGCCACGCCTTCCGGGCCGGCCGCCACCTTCGCGGCCGGTGGCGGCAGCGCGCCGCCGCTCGGCTTCGCGCTCGCCCAGCTGCACGGCGTCTATATCCTGGCGCAGAACGCGAACGGCCTCGTGCTGGTGGACATGCACGCCGCGCACGAGCGCATCCTCTACGAGAAGCTCAAGACCGTGCTCGACGGCCGCCCGTCGATCCAGCGCCTGCTGATCCCTGCGGTGTTCTCGGTCAGCGCCAAGGACATGGCCGCCGCCGAGGAGTGTGCCGACGTGCTCGAAGGCATGGGCTTCGACGTCAGCGCCGCCGGTCCGCAGGAGCTCGCCGTGCGCAGCGTGCCGGCGCTGCTCGCCAACGCGCCCGTCGCCGAGCTGATGCGTCAGCTGCTGCAGGAGCTGCGCGACTTCCCCGCGACCGAGGTCGTCACCGCGCGGCGCAACGAACTGCTCGCCACCATGGCCTGCCACGGCGCAGTGCGCGCCAACCGCCAGCTGACGATTCCGGAAATGAACGCCCTGCTGCGCGACATGGAAGCCACCGAGCGTGCCGATCAGTGCAACCACGGCCGGCCGACCTGGACCCAGTTCAGCATGGCCGAGCTCGATCGCCTCTTCATGCGCGGCCAATAGGCGGCACTGGCCCGGCGGCACAGGGCCGCACCGGGGCCCGGCCTCACATCCGGTACGCCAGCACCCCGATCAGCACCACGCCGACCGTTGCCCAGCCGAGGCGATCGACGTACTTGTGCAGCACCGCCTCCATGCTCGCACCGCCCCAGGCCATCAGCGCCGCGACGATGAAGAAGCGCGCCCCACGGCCGATCAGCGAGGCGATGGTAAACGGCAGCAAGGCCATCGAGGCCACGCCGGCCGCAATCGTGAACACCTTGTAGGGGATGGGCGAGAAGCCGGCGACGAAGATCGCCCAGAAACCCCAGGCTTCGAACCATTCCACCGCACGCAGATAGGCCGGCCAGTAGCGACTGTCGCGCAACCAGGGCTCGATCGCATCGAAGGCGTAGTAGCCGATCAGGTATCCGAACAGCCCGCCCGCCACCGAGGTCAAGGTCGTCAGCAAGGCAAACCACAGCGCGCGACGCGGATTGGCCAGGCTCATCGGCGCCAGCATCACGTCGGGCGGAATGGGAAAGAAGGACGACTCGGCAAAGCTCAGCCAGCCCAGGAACCACGGCGCGCGCCGATGCCGCGACCACGCCATCGCCCGCGCGTACAGCGGCGAAAAGATCTTCAAGACGACCCTCCGGGGAGTTCAGGATTAGAGCAGGATCAAAGCGAGGCGCAATCATAACCGCAGGCGTGCCAGACGCGAGGACCGTCGCGTACGTATGCGTATTGCAGGCCATGCGCGAAGGCCCGAGAATCAAGGTCCTCCGTGATCGCCCCTCAACCTGACCAACGGACCCCGCGCGCCATGCCGACCCGCCTCCTCCAGTCCGTCTCGCTGCGGCTCGTGCTGATCGTGCCGTACGTCGTGCTCGTCGTCGGCCTTGCCGTGGCGCTTGGCGTACTGTCCTACTCCGCGGGCAGCAGGGCGGTATCGACGGTGTCCGAACAGCTGCTGCTCGAGACCGTGAGCCGCATCTCGCAGGCGGTGGACCGGCACATCGTCGGCTCGAGTGCGGTTCTCGAGTCCGCGTTTCCGGACGGCATGCCTGCCCCGCCGACGATCGAGCAGGACTTCCACGACATCCGCAACCGCTTCTGGGTCGCCACCTCGATCCATACCGACCCCAACAATTACGTGTACTACGGCAACGAGGCCGGCCAGGGCCTGGGCCTGTATCGGCACGGCGCCGAGGAGGTCGAGCTGCGCATGAAACTGCGCGCCGACGAGCACCGGGCCATCTATCGCTTCAGCGGGCTCGACGGCCACCTGCAGTTCGTGCGCCGCGAGAGCAGCCTGTTCGACCCGCGCAGCCGCCCCTGGTACGCCGACGGCAAGACGGCCGACGGCCACACCTGGACTTCGGTCTACATCGACTTCGGCACCCTGCAACTTGTCGCCACCCGTGCCCGACGCGTGCTCGGCCCGGCCGGGCTGTTCGAGGGCGTGGTCGCCACCGACGTCGCGCTCAAGGCCCTCAACGATTTCGTTGGCCGCCTCAAGGTCTCGCCCAATGGCGTCGCCTACATCGTCGAGCCCGACGGCAACCTGATCGCGTCCTCGGCCAGCCCCAATGTCGTCAGCCTGCCCGGCGGCGGCTACGGCCGGCTACAGGCGGGCAGCAGCGAGCATGCCTTGCTGCGCGCGTCCTATCAGATCGTGCGCGAGCGGATCGCCGCACGCGGGGACGAAAGCCTGCCGCGTGTGTTCGAGTTCCACGACGCCGAAGGCAGCCTGGTCCATGCCGCCATCGACCGCATCCGTGACGAGGCCGGGCTCGACTGGGTGATGGTGGTGGCGATGCCCGCCAGCGACTTCCTTGGCGGCGTGATCGACAACGTGCGCCGTACCGTGCTGCTCGCATCGATCGCCGTGCTGGTCGCCGTCGCGATCGGCTTCGGCATCCTCAACTGGGTGTCGCGCGACCTGCGCCGGCTCGCCGCCGTCGCCAGTCGCATCGGCGATGGCGACCTCGAGACGCCGGTCGGCATCACTCGCCGCGACGAACTCGGCGAGCTCGCGCGCAGCTTCGAGCGCATGCAGGACCGCCTGCGTACCGACCGCCTCACCGGCATTGCCAACCGCGAGGCCTTGCTGCAGCAGCTCGAGCACCGGCTTGCGCGGGCGCGCGGCGACCGTCGCAATCCGCACGTCGGCGTGCTCTTCATCGACCTCAACCGCTTCAAGGAGATCAACGACAGCTTCGGTCACGAGGCGGGCGACCGCGTCCTGCAGGAGATCGCCAGCCGCCTCGCCGACAATGTGCGCGCCAGTGACTTCGTCGCGCGCTACGCCGGTGACGAGTTCGTGATCCTCACCGACCCGGTCGCCGGCCGCGAAGCCCTGGAACAGGTGCGGCTGCACATCGCGCGCGTGCTCGACGAACCGCTCGCGGCACTCGCCGGCGCCGAGGGTGCGCACAGCGCCGGTGGCGCCATCGGCAGCGCCCTCTTCCCTGACGATGGCGACAGCCCCGAGAGCCTGCTGCGCCACGCCGATCACGCGATGTACGCCAACAAGCTCAGCACCTGCGGCACCGCCCCGTCGGCCGTGCTGCGTTTTCCCCAGCGACCGTGAGAAGAGCTTGGGACAAGCTGTGGATAAGCACCGCAAGTATCTGTCGGCGCTGACCAATCACGCCTTGCTCGAATTTTGTGCAGCAGCCGATGGGTCCGCTACGCGATAATCCCGACCTTTGCCCTGCCGACCGCGCCCTGGTTTGCCCCACGCCACTTGAACGAAGCCCTCTCAGCCCCTCTCCCGCCCGCCTTGCTGCTGCTCGGCCCCACCGCCAGCGGCAAGACCGCGTGCGCGCTGGCGCTGGCGAAGGCCTTGCCGGTCGAGATCATCAGCGTCGACTCCGCGCTGGTGTATCGCGACATGGACATCGGCACCGCAAAGCCAAGCGTGGAAGAACAGGCGGCCTGCCCGCATCACCTGATCGACATCGTATCGCCGGAGGACGCCTACTCCGCCGCGCGCTTTCGCGCCGACGCCATCGAGCTGATGACGCAGATCCACGCCCGCGGCAAGATCCCGCTGCTCGCCGGCGGCACCATGCTCTACTTCAAGGCCTTGCGCGACGGTCTGTCCGACCTGCCGGCCGCCGACGCCGGACTGCGCCGCGCCATCGACGAGGTGGCGGCACTGCGTGGCTGGCCGGCCCTGCATGCCGAGCTCGCCCGCCTCGACCCCGACGCCGCGGCACGCCTGGAACCGGGTGACGCGCAGCGCATCCAGCGCGCGCTCGAGATCGTCCGCCTCACCGGCCGGCCGCTGGCCGAGAGCTACGCGAAGAAGGAAGACGCGCCCCTGCCCTGCCGCCTGCTACCCATCGCGCTGGCCCCTGCAGACCGCAGCGCGCTGCACGCGCGCATCGAACAGCGCTTCGACGCCATGCTGCACGCGGGCTTCGTTGACGAGGTCCGCCAGCTGCGTCGTCGCTACCAGCTCGATCCGGCGATGCCCTCGATCCGCTGCGTGGGCTATCGCCAGGCCTGGGAGTACCTCGACGGCGACATCGGCTACGATGAACTGCGCTTCAAGGGCATCGCCGCCACGCGCCAGCTTGCCAAGCGCCAGCTCACCTGGCAGCGCCAGTTCCGCGACACCTGGCCGGGTTTCGTCGAGCTCGACTGCCTGCGCCCCGATCTCGCCGGCGCCGTGCTTCAGGCCGCACTGCGCCTGCTGCACGCCTGAGCCTCGCCTGGCTGCTCAATCCTTTCCAACCTGCCGGAGCCCATCCCATGGACGAACAGATCATCGCCGACGTCGAGCAGTGGCTCGACGAGGTCGTCATCGGCCTCGAACTCTGTCCCTTTGCCGCCAGGCCGCGACGCGAGAAGCGCGTGCGCATCGCGGTCAGCCACGCCAGCGACGAGGAGGCCCTGCTCAACGACCTGCAGGCCGAGCTCGAGCGCCTGTCCGACACCCCGGCGGCGGAACTGGAGACCACGCTGCTGGCGATTCCGGACATGCTCGAGGACTTCGCCGACTACAACGACTTCCTGGACGCCGTCGACCTGTGGGTCGAGCAGTTCGGCTGGGAAGGCGAGCTGCAGGTGGCGAGCTTCCATCCGCAGTACCAGTTCGCCGACACCGAGGCCGACGACCCGGGCAACCTCACCAACCGCTCGCCCTGGCCGCTGCTGCACATCATCCGCGAAGACAGCCTCGAACAGGTCATCGAGCACTACCCGGACGTCGACGCCATCCCCGAGCGCAATGTGGCGCGCATGAAGGCGCTCGACGAGGAGACGCGCAAGCGCCTGTTCCCCTACCTGTTCGGCTGAACTGCACGGCGACCTGCAACAGGGGCGCGACGCGCCACGCCCCCCAACGGATCACGCCGTCGAGGCCTGCGGTTCGGCCTGCGGCATCTCCCGCTCCTTGCGCGCCAGCAGGGTGTAGACCGTCGGCACCACGAACAGGGTGAAGAAGGTGCCGATCAGCAGGCCGCCGACGATCACCCAGCCGATCTGCTGGCGGCTCTCGGCGCCTGCGCCGGTGGCGAGCGCGAGCGGAATCGCGCCCAGCACCATCGCCCCGGTGGTCATCAGGATCGGACGCAGTCGCAGCACCGCCGCCTCCACCACCGCCTCGCGCAGCGCCTGACCCTGTTCGCGCAACTGGTTGGCGAACTCCACGATCAGGATGCCGTGCTTGGTGATGAGGCCGACCAGGGTCACGAGGCCGATCTGGCTGTACACGTTGAGCGTACCGCCGGTCAGCCACAGCGCCCCGAGAGCGCCGGTCATCGACAGCGGCACGGTGAGCATGATGATGAAGGGATCGCGGAAGCTCTCGAACTGCGCTGCCAGCACCAGGTAGATGAAGGCGAGCGCGAGCACGAAGACCAGGGCCAGGCTGGCCGAGCTCGACTTGAACTCGCGCGACTGGCCGTCGTAGTCGGTGCCGTAGCCCGGCGGCAGCAGGCGCTCGGCCGTGGCCTCCATCCACTGCAAGGCCTCGCCCAGAGTGTAGTCGGGGGTCAGGTTGGCCGAGATCGTCACCGAACGGCGCTGGCCGAAGTGGTTGAGTTCGCGCGGCGCGACGCGCTCGCTCACCTTCACCACGCTCGCCAGCGGCACCATGTCGCCATTGCGCGCGCGCACATAGATGTCGCGGATATCGCGCGGATCGCGGCGGTCGTCGGCCGCCACCTGCACGATCACCTCGTACTGCTCGGCGTCCTGCTTGTAGCGGGTGACCTGGCGACCGCCGAGCATGGTCTCGAGCGTGCGACCGATGACGTCGACCGCCACGCCAAGGTCCGCCGCGCGGTCGCGATCGACCTCCACCGCGAGCTCGGGCATGGTCAGCTTGAGGTCGGTGTCGGGTGACACGAAGCCGGGGTTGTCGCGCATCGCATCGAGGAAGGTATCGGCGACCCGGGCCAGATCCTCATAGCTCTCCGAGGTCGACACCACGAAGCTCACCGGCCGCGAGCGCGCGCTCTGGCCGAAGGAGGCCGGCAGGCTGGGGAAGGCATTCACCCCGGTCACCGCGCGCATGCGCGGCTGCAGCTCGGCGGCGATCTCGGCCGACTTGCGCTCACGCAGGTCCCAGTCTTCGAAACCGACGAAGGAGATGCCCTGCGACAGGGTCGGGTTGCCAGCGATCACCAGGTAGCGATCGACCTCGGGCAGACTGCTGTAGATGTCCTCGAGCTCTTGCGCATAGCGCGCCATGTATTCCAGCGTCGCCCCTTCCGGACCGGTGAACAGGCCGATCACGCGGCCACGGTCCTCCAGCGGCGCGAGCTCGTTCTTGAGCTGGCCCATCAGCCAAACCGAGCTGCCCGCCACGCAGGCGAACACCAGCATCACCAGCCAGCGCAGCTTGAGCGAAGCCGACAGCACGCTGCGGTAGCCGGCAGTGAGGCCGCCGAGGAAGCCCTCGATCGCGTTGTACACCGGCCCATGCTTGCGCTCGTGGCGCAGCAGCTTGGCGCACATCATCGGCGACAGGGTGAGGGCGACGAAGCCCGACACCAGCACCGCCCCCGCCAGCGTCAGCGCGAACTCGGTGAACAGCTTGCCGGTGCGACCGGTCATGAAGGCGACCGGCGCATACACCGCGGCCAGCGTGATCGTCATCGCCACGATGGCGAAGCCGATCTCCCTGGCGCCCTTGAAGGCGGCCGCGACCGGCTCCATGCCCTCCTCGATGTGGCGGTAGATGTTCTCCAGCACCACGATCGCATCGTCGACCACCAGCCCGATCGCCAGCACCAGCGCGAGCAGGGTCAGCGTGTTGATCGAGAAGCCGAAGGCGAACATCAACGTGAACGCTCCCACCAGCGACACCGGGATCGTCACCAGCGGCACCAGCATGGCGCGCCAGTTGCGCAGGAAGAACAGGCACACGCCGGCCACCAGCAGCACCGCCTCCCATATCGTCGTGAACACCGCGTCGATCGAGCGCTCGATGAACACCGTGGTGTCGTTGGCGATCGTCATCGACATGCCCTCGGGCAGCTCCGCCTCCAGCCGCGGCAGCATGTCCACCAGGCCGCGCTTGAGATCGAGCGGGTTGGCCGTGGCCTGCTTGATGAGGCCGATCGAGATCGCCGGCCGCCCCATGAAGCGCACCGAGGTGCGCTCGCTCTCGGGCGCCACCTCGACGCGGCCGACGTCACGGATGCGCACCGGGTAGGCGTCGGGCGTGCCGGCCTGGCGCAGCACCACCGCCTCGAACTGCGCCGGCTCGACCAGGTCGGTCTGCGCCACCACCGCGAACTCGCGCTCGCGGCTCTCGATGCGGCCGGCCGGCAGCTCCACGTTCTGGCGCCGGATGGCGTCCTCCACATCCTGCACGGTGAGGCCGAAGGCGGCGAGGCGATCGCGGTCGAGCCAGATCCGCATCGAATAGCGGCGCTCGCCGAACACGCGCGCATCGGCCGCCCCGGGCAGGGTCTGCAGGCGCGGCTTGATGACGCGGCTGGCGAAGTCGCTCATCTCCAGCGGCGAGTGCCGATCGGACGAGAACGCAACCCAGATGATCGGGCTGGCATCGGCCTCGACCTTGGCGATCACCGGCTCGTCGATGTCGTCGGGCAGGCGCTGGCGCACGCGCGACACGCGGTCGCGCACGTCGGCCGCGGCGCTGTCGGCGTCGCGCTCGATGCGAAAGCGCACGGTGATCTGGCTGCGCTCCTGGCGGCTGATCGAGGACAGCACGTCCACGCCCTCGATGCCGGCGAGCGAATCCTCCAGCGGCTTGGTGACCTGCGACTCGACGATCTCGGCGCTGGCGCCGCGGTAATTGGTGTCGACCGTCACCACCGGCTCGTCGATATTGGGGTACTCGCGCACGGTGAGGCGCGAGTAGGACATCATCCCCACCAGCAGCACGAGCAGTGACAACACGGTGGCGAACACCGGACGGCGGATGCAGATATCGGAGATAAGCATCGCGTCCGCCTCAGTCCGTCGCCAGCGCCACGCCGCCGGGCGCGGTCGCCAGCCTCACCGGCGCGCCGTCGCGCAGCTTGAGCTGGCCGGCGGTCACCACCACCGCCCCGGCCGGCAGGCCGTCGACGATCTCCACCATCGCACTGCGGCGCACGCCGGTCCGCACCTCGACCCGCTGCGCCTTGTCATCGACCACCCGATACACGTACTGCACATTGCCCGGCGCCGGCACCAGCGCGGCCTCGGGCACCACCACCACGTCGCTGCGCTCATCGAGGATCAGGCGCACCCGCGCAAACACCCCGGGGCGCAGCCGCCCGTCCGGGTTCGCCAGGTTGGCGCGCAGGCGCACCGCCCGCCCCTGGGCATCGACCAGCGGATCGATCGCATCGACGGTGGCTTCGAAGCGCTCGCCCGGCAGGACGTCGCTGGAGACCTCGACCACCTGGCCGCGGCGCACGCGGTCGAGGTACTGCTCGGGCAGGCGGAAGTCGAGCTTCAGGGTCGCGATGTCCTCGAGGTTGATCATCGCGTCGCCGTCCTTCACGTAGTCCCCGGGACTGACGCTGCGGATGCCGACGATGCCATCGAAGGGTGCGCGAATCTGCATGCGCTCGAGCCGCGCCTGGGCCAGCGCGACGCCGGCACGCGCCACCTCGAGCTGCGAGCGCGCATTGTCCAGGCTGCTCTGGCTGACGAACTTGCGCGCGAACAGATCCTGGCTGCGGCGGAAGTTGGATTCGGCCAGCGTCAGGTTGGCACGCGCCTGCTGCAGTTCGGCCCGCTGCACGGCGGCATCGAGCTCCACCAGCACGTCCCCGCGCCGGACGGCGGCGCCATCGCGAAAGCGGATCGCCGCGATCCGCCCCGGCACTTCGGGCCGCAGCACCACCGACTCGTTCGACACCAGCGAGCCCACGGCCGACACGTCGTCGGCCAGCACCTGGGTGCGCACCGTGTGCGCCTCGACCAGCACCGGCGCCGCCGCACCACTCCCCGCCCCGGCGATGGCGGCCGGCGCGGGCGCCGATCCGGCGACGGGAGACTGACCGGGTAATCCACGGTTTGCATACCAGGCGAAGGCGGCCACGGCGGCGAGGCCGACCAGGCTCAGGGCGATGACGGGAGTGCGACGCAGCGACATGGAGGTTGGTGTTTGCTCAGGGCTCGAGGGCGAACCATTGTAGGGGGCGCGGCGACAGGCCGCGGCCGGCGAGGATGAAGCGCTAGTGACGGACAAGGACGCCGGCCGATGGTTTCCGGCCATGACGGCCGGTCCGGGCAAGCCAGGGCGCGCGCTCAGTCATCCGGCAGCGGCCACTTGGGATTCCACACCACCTCCCACAGGTGGCCGTCGGGGTCCTGGAAGTAACCGGCGTAGCCACCCCAGAAGACGACTCGGGCCGGCATCGCGAGGCGGGCGCCCGCCGCCGCGGCCTGCGCCATCACGGCATCGACTTCCTCGCGGCTTGCGACGTTGTGGCTGAGCGCACATTCCACCGCCCCCGCCGGCGCGGCACCGCGTTCGAGCCCCACACCCGCGTCGTGCGCGAGGCTCGCGCGCGGATAGAGCGCGAGCTTGAGCCCGGGCTGCAGATCGAAGAAGGCAACGGCGCCTTGCTCGAACTCCGCGCCGACGATGCCCTCGGTAGGCCAGCCGAGTCCGTCGCGATAGAAGCCGACGGCCCGCTCGAGATCGTCGACGCCCAGAGTGATGACGCTGATGCGTGGTTTCATGGCCATGCCCCCTATCGATCGCGTCCAAGCAGCCGCAGCGTACGCTCGTCGGCGACGCCACCGTAATAGCGCTCAAGCACCGCCGCAAACAGCGGATCGGCCTGCGGCAGCGCGGCAAACAGCGTCATCGACGAGCGTAGCTTGAGTTCATCCGGGTAACCGAGGATCTGTGCCGCACTACGGCCCTGCAAGGCCAGCAAGGCCCGCGCACACTCGCGCAGGCGCGCCCCCAGCAGCGGATGACGCAGATAGGCCTGTGCCTCGTCGAGGCTGCGGATCGCATAGTGCTGCGCGGTCGGACTGAGGCCGAGGCCCGCCAGCTGCGGGAACACGAACCACATCCAGTGGGTGCGCTTTTCCCCACGGCGCAGTTCGGCGAGGGCCTCGTCGATCACCCCTTGCTGGGCGCGCACGAATCGATCGAGGTCGAAGCCATCGTCCGCCGCAGGGGAGTCCGCTGTGCCAGTCATCGACATTGCAGCTGGCCCGATTGCGCATGAACGACGCACTGCAGGCCGCCGCACTGGCAGTTGTGCAGGGTGGATGCTGCGCTGCGCGAGGTGCCGAGCTCCACGCCCCGCGAGCACATGCACTCCGGCGGCTCGAGGCTGGGCAGGCCCTGCGCCTGGGTGTCGGTCGCCAGGGGGGCGGCGCTGAGGACAAGGAGCGCCACGGCCACGCCGAGAACGCCCGCAACGCTGAGCAGGATGGATCGGATCTTCATCTGTCGACGCTCCATGAACGGGGTGCGCCAGCCGTACGCCGGTTGCGAACGAGGACGCGGTGCGACGACGCAGGCCGCCGCCACGCGCTATCCTGCTCCCGTTTGCACTGCGCGCAAAATTCCCGTCCAGCCAGACCCGCCTTGCACCGATGTCAGACCTGTCCAGCGCCGACGGCGTCCCGCCGGTCACCGTCCGCTTCCGCTTCTATAAGGAGCTCAACGACTTACTCGCCCCGCATCAGCGCTACCAGGCCTTCGACGCCCGCTGCGCGCGCGACGCCACCGTCAAGCACATGATCGAGGCCCTCGGCGTCCCCCATACCGAGGTCGAGCTCGTGCTCGTCAATGGCGAGTCCTGCGGCTTCGCGCGCCTGCTGCGCGACGGCGACCGCGTGTCCGTCTACCCGCGCTTCGAGACCTTCGACATCAGCCCGCTGCTGCGCGTGCGCGCGCACCCGCTGCGCGACACCCGCTTCATTGCCGACGCCCACCTCGGCGGCCTCGCCCGCCTGCTGCGGCTGACCGGCTTCGACACCCTGTACGACAACCACTATGCCGACGACGAGATCGTGGCGATCGCCACGCGCGAGCACCGCATCGTGCTGACCCGCGACCGCGAGCTGCTGAAGCGGCGCAGCATCACCCACGGCTGCTATGTCCACGCACTCAAGCCGCCCCAGCAGGCCGCAGAGCTCTTCCAGCGTCTCGATCTCGCCCGCAGCGCGCGCCCGTTCACCCGCTGCCTGCAGTGCAACGCGACGCTGCACCCGATCGACAAGGCCTTGATCGCGCACCGCCTGCCACCGCACGTGCGCGAGCATCAGCAACGCTTCAGTAGCTGCGAGGGCTGCCAGCGCATCTTCTGGGAGGGCTCGCACTGGCAGCGCATGCGGCGCCGGGTCGCGGAACTCCTCAGCGCCGCAGCCGACGCCTCGGCCGGCCCCGACTCGGGGCAGCCGCGCTGAATCCGCGCCGTCGCGGGCTGCGGTGCTAGCGGCGCACAGCCCCCAGCCGATGCAGCTCGCCATCGAGCAGGTGGGTCAGCAAGGCCGTACCGTCCGGCGCGACGCGAAACTCGCCCCAGCGCGCGGCCTCGAAATCGGCCGCCGTCCCCTCCTGGAAGAAGAAGGCATTTGGCCCCACACTAAAGCCGCCATCACGGCGGCGAATGCGCATCGCCACCTGTCCGGGCTCGACCACGCCTTGCTGCGCCAGGCCGGCAAGGCTCGCACGCGCCTGCTCATCGAGCGCGACGACGGCGAAACGCGGCGGCTCGCGGCCGCGCGCATGGGGCGCGGGCAGCGCGTTGTCGATCGCGAAGCGCAGCGCCATGTAGTCGCCCTGCATCAGCGAGCGCGGATCGACCGGCGCGAGTTCGAGCCGCACGACCTGGCCTTGCGCGATGATCGCCTCCTTGCTGTGGATCGCCTGCAGCGCAAGGCCGCACACGAGCGCTAGCGCGCCCACGATGGCCAGCCTCAGCCCCATGACTGCGCTCATCCGCCCACCCCCCTGCGGCTGCCGACCAGCCCTTGGCGCAAGCCGAGCAGCACCAGTCCGCTGGCGGCAAGCAGCATCGACTTGTCGAGCAGCGTGGTATCCAGGCGATAGTAATACTCGCCAACGTAGAGCACGGCCGCGAGGACGGCCAGCGCGGCCAGCAGGCGTTGGCCGCCGTGAAAGCAGACCAGGAAGAGCGTCGCCGCCACAATCAGCCCCGGCGCCGGCTGCGATGCCAGCGCCAGCAGCAACCCCGCGCCGAGGGCGTGCGCGCGCGCACGTGGCGAGGCCTCACGCAGCAGGCGCAGCGCGACCGCGGCGAGCACCAGCGTAGCGCCCACCGACAGCAGGGAGGCGCCATAGCCGCCGCCGAAGGGCGCCCAGAACCAGACACGCCCGCCCGTTCCGGCACTGATCGAGACAGCGAGCGGCATCGCCAGCGCCGCCAGCGTCGCCGCGCGCGCCACCGCGGCCAGGAGGCCGTCCGGCAGCGCAGCGCCCCTTGCCGCCCCGGCAGCCCACTGCGCGCGCGTCAGCCACAGTGCGCAAGCCGTGGCCAGCAGGGCGACCGCGAACAGGGCCATCCCCGCCCCCGCGCCGAGCACGACCGCGACGTCGAACGCCAGGATCAGCCCGCACAGCGTGCGATGCAGCCGTGCCGTGCGCGGTACCATCATGAGCGCCGCGATCAGCGCGCCGAGCATCGCCCAGGTCGTGCTGCGCCCGGAGAAGGCGCTCCAGCCCTCGCCCACGGCCGACACGACCAGCGCCTGGCCGGCGAGCGAGAACGCCAGCGCCATCTGGTCGGTGAACAACTGCCCGCGCCGGAACAGCCACAGGGCCCCGCCGCACAGCAGGCCGCCGACAAGGGCGCGCACCAGTGCGCTGTCACCGACGAAGGCGAGCGGCAACATGAAGGAGGACAGGATCAGCAGCGACGCAAACCAGGCCGCCAGGGTCTGCAGCACCTGAAGCCAGGCGGGCACGGCCGGCGCCATCGCATCCTGCGCCAGGCGCGCCGCCTGTCCCGGCTCGAGCACGCCCTGGGCCTCGAGCCGCGCCAGCAGGCCGTCTGCCTCGCCCCCCTCCAGGCGCAGTCCGGCCTCACTCATGGGCGCCCCCCAGCGCTGCGTCCTGGCGGTGCAGGCTGAGCAACCACACACCGGCCCAGGCCGAGGCGCCGATGATGACGAGCCCGACCAGATTGACGGTCAGGAAGCTCTCGCCGGGCAGCAGCTTGGCCAGCCCCGCGGCGAACACCGCGATCGCGCCGTATACCACCAGCCCCACGATCGCCAGGTCGCGCCGCAACTGCAGATAGACGATCGCACCCACTGCCGCCACGCACACGAAGGCCAGCAGGGCCGGGCGAAAGGCCGCCTCCCACCAGCCGAGCACCGCCCCCACGCACAAGGGCGCCAGCACGCCGAGCGCCGCCAGGCGCTGGATTCGCCGCGCGGGGCGCAAGAGCAGCCGGCGCTCGAAGGCCTCGAACACCAGCAGCACCGCCAGGTTGAGCGCCGCCACCAGCAACAGCGAACGGGCATGGAACAGGGTATCGACGAAACCCCACCATACCGACTGCGACAGCGCCCGCATCAGCGCCGCATTCGCCACCACCAGCCACAGCGCCCAGCTCGCCGCCGAGCGCGACAGCAGGGCGAACGGCGCCATCAGCGCAGCCCACGCCGCGAACAACTCCCAGACGTCGGCGCCGGTCTGGTAGGTCTGGCCGATCAGGGCCAGCAGCGCGCCGGTGGCGACGCAGGCGCCGAACAGCAGCGCCCGGTAGGCGGTGCCGAAGGCCTCGACCCATATCGCCGCGCCTGCACAGGCGGCCAGGGCGGCAAAGGCAAGGCCAAACTTCGCGTAGCGGTGCAGCTCGTCCCAGTTGAAGGCGAAGAAGAAGATCAGCGCCGCGCCCAGCAACAGCACGCCGCCGAAGGCGAGCAGGCGGTCGAGCACCTGCCGCCATTCGTCCGCGCTGGGGTGGAGCGACGCCTGCCGGGACGCAGCGGCAAGCTGCTGCGGTGTCAGCAGGCCGGCCTCGGCAAGGCGGAACAACAGGGCACGTTGATCGGACGTCGAGGGCATGGCCGCGCAGGTTTATGGATTTCGCCTAGCGTAGCAGCAATCCCGGCCTCAATCCTCGCCGCGGGCGAGCGCACACAGCAGGATTGCGGCAAACGCGAACAGCAGCACCCATTTCAAGGCCGAGCTCGCGGTGCTGGCGAGATAGAGCAGCGGCACATCGAAGCGCGGCATCGCGGTCAGCCAGGCGTGGAAGGCGTTCTCCGCGGCGTCGAAGGCGGCCGCCAGTGGCAGCATGAAAGGCGCAAACCGACGCACTGGCCGCACCAGTGGGAACAGGATCCGGGTACGGGTGGACAGCAGGTATCCGAAGGCGCCGTAGGCGAGCAGCAAGGCACAATCGACCGGCAGATGCGCCCGATAGCGGACCAGATGCTCGGGCGGCCACACGTGCACGATCTCGCCGAAAGCGCGCGGCGTCCACGCGAACTGCAGCATCAGCACGCCTGGCGACAGCGGCGCCACGATCCATGCGGTGAGCGCGGCCAGGATGAGGACAAACGCCGCGCACAGCCACAGCGCGCGGGCTCCGCGAACCGTGGACCCGAGGCTCACGACACCGCCATGGGGCGGCATCGGCGCGCCCGCTGAGCGAGACCACGCGCCGGCCCGCCGCCGCTACCAGCTGGCGCCGCCTGTTCCTTCACGCTGGCATGCCTGGCCGACAAGACGATCAGCCTCCCATGAACGACAGGTGGATGTCGCTGCCGTAACGGCGGATGATGTCGCGCTTGGCCGCGTGGAAGGCCTCGACATCGGCCGCCTGGCCGGTGCGCGCGAGGCGGCGCCGTGCCAGCTCGTCCGCGATCACGTCCATGAACAGCTCGGCCAGCAGCAGCCGGGCCGAATCGCGGAAGCTGCCGCGGCCATCCACGTACAACTGCACGGTGGGCGCGGCGGTGTTGATCAGGATCAGGCGCTCCTCGGGGCTATACACCGCGCGATCGGCATCCTTGCCGAGGTAACGGAACTCATACCCGGCGAACAGGGCCTCGCCATGGTCTCGCGGCGGGCGGGGGCGGACGACATGCGGCTGCGGATGGTGGCTGTGCGCGGACGCCTGCTCGGCGATGACGATCTCGCACCACGCCAGGTAGTTGTCGACGCGGGCCAGGATCTCGCCGCGATCGCCGGCCGCGGCGCCGGTCACGGTCCATTCGACGACCGCTGCCTCAAGCGCCGCGAGCGGGATGTGGCTGCGGGCGGGTTCGATGGTCAGGCCGGCGCTCGCGGTGACTGCCAGCTCCAGCACCGAATCGGCGTCGAACTGCGGCGGATCGACCAGCAGGCGGACGTGGAAGGGATGGTCGGGGCGGCGATAGTAGAAGGGCGTGGTGAAGCGCAGCGGCGCCGGTGCTTCGCCCGGCGCGCTTACGCGGGGCTCCGTCGCCGGCGGCGCCGCCGGCACGATGCCGAAGTCGTGGATCGCGGCGCGGTTCATGCGCTGCAGCAGGTGCTCGATCATGTGGGCGGTGCGGCCGGAGGTGGTCGCCCGTTCGAGTCGGCTGAGCTTGTCCTGCTCGGCCAGCACGCAGGGCGCGATCATGCGGCTGACGGCGCGGGCGAAGGCCGCCACGAAGGGCGCCTTGAGGTTCAGCCCGGCACGCTCGTCGCTGATGACGGCGACGCCCTGGCCCAGCATCTCGCCCAGCGCCGCGCAGCGCACGGTGCCGAACAGGTATTCGGTGCCGACCTGGTTCTCGTAGTCGAACAGCTGGCAGTCGAGCACCGCGGTCCCGGCCAGCACCAGCAGGCCGTTGCTGCGCTCGTCGCCACGCGGGCTCAGGTCCGCATCGAGCGCCCGCTTGAGGGTCAGGGTGAAGGAATGGGTCTGCCGCTCGTGCTGGAAATGCCCTTCCAGCTCCGGCCCGAGCAGCACGATCGCAGGCGGCTCCTCGAAGCGCAGCGGGCCGCTGCGCTCGATCTCGACGCCGTCCTGCAGGTGCACGAGCTCGACCTGGCGTCGCACCAGGATGTCGCGCAGGTAGATGTTGTTGGCCAGCGCGTGCGCCAGCGCGCCGAACTGCGAGATGCTGACCTGGGCGCCGTCGATGACGATCGCAACGCGGCTGCCGTGCTCGCCGATGGCCAGGCGCGCATGGTCGCGTGCGCTGGCCTCCCGGTCCTGGCCACCGTCGTCGTACAGGTATTCGCCCTGCTCGCCGCGGAAGAGCTCGATGCGCGACAGGCGCCCGGCGCGGATCGTCTCGATCCAGCCCGAGCCCAGCCCGAAAATGGCCTGCTTGAGGCCGCGGCCGAAGAAGCCGCGCCCGCCGCCCTGCCCGCGCGCCAGCGGGCTGTGCGCGCCGCCGTAGCTCAGGATGGCGCAGGCCTGGGCGAAGTCCATGCCCTCGGCCTCGTCGCTCACCGTGAGCAGCGCCCCGCGCCGGTGACGCTCGTACTGGATCAGGATCCTGCCCGACACCGGCACGCCCGCCGCCTCGAGTCGCGCGTAGCTGTCGTCGCTGTTGGTGACCAGTTCGACCAGCGCCTTCTCGATCGAGGCGAAGCGCCGGGAATCGATGTCGATGACCCGCTGATCGACGGGAATGGCCTTGACGCCCATCACAATCCCCCCTGCTGCGACCCGGCGCAGGACGCAGACGCCAGCGCCGCCTCATACACCCTGGGCCCGGAAGCAGTGTAGTCCTCCTCGCGCCGAGCGGGAGCCCAGGATGGCCGCACCCCCGGCCCCTCAGCGGCGCGCGCGGAGGCCCCCGGCCCCGGCCGCTCCGATGGCCTCAGCCAACGATGGTCTGGGCCTCGCCGTCGCCACGCGCATCGATGCGGCCGATGCGATACACCGTCTCGCCTGCCGCCTCGAGCCTGGCCGCGGCGACGTCGGCATCCTCGGCCGCCACTACCACCGCCATGCCGATGCCGCAGTTGAACACGCGGTACATCTCCTGCATGTCGACGTTGCCTTGCTTCTGCAGCCACTGGAACAGCGGCGGCAGCGTCCAGCTCGCGGCGTCGATGCGGGCGGTAAGTTCGTCGCGCAGGATGCGCGGCACGTTTTCGGTGATGCCGCCGCCGGTGATGTGGGCCATGCCCTTGACCACGCCCGGCTGCGCCTGCATCAGCGCCAGCAGCGGCTTGACGTAGATGCGGGTCGGCTCCATCACCACGTCGCGCAGCTTGCGGCCGTGGAAGTCGGCGTCGAGGTCGGGCTTCGCGACCTCGATGATCTTGCGGATCAGCGAGTAGCCGTTGGAGTGCGCGCCGCTCGAGGCCAGGCCCAGCACCACGTCGCCCGGCACGATCCTGCTGCCGTCGATGATGTCGGCCTTCTCCACCGCGCCGACGGCGAAGCCGGCGAGGTCGTACTCGCCCGCCGGGTACATGCCCGGCATCTCGGCGGTCTCGCCGCCGATGAGCGCGCAGCCGGCGAGCTCGCAGCCCTGGGCGATGCCCTTGACCACGTCGGCGGCGGTGTCGACGTCGAGCTTGCCGCAGGCGAAGTAGTCGAGGAAGAACAGCGGCTCGGCGCCCTGCACCAGGATGTCGTTGACGCTCATCGCCACCAGGTCCTGGCCGACGGTGTCGTGCTTGTTCAGCTGGAAGGCGAGCTTGAGCTTGGTGCCGACGCCATCGGTGCCCGACACCAGCACCGGCTCCCGATACTTCTTCGACAGCTCGAACAGGGCACCGAAGCCGCCGATGCCACCCAGCACCTCGGGGCGCATGGTGCGCCTGGCGAAGGGCTTGATGCGGTCGACCAGGGCGTCGCCGGCTTCGATGTCCACACCGGCGTCGCGGTAGGAAAGGGAGGCTTGGTTGGAAGGGGTGGGTGCGCTCAAGGTCGGTCCTCTGGGCTCGGAGAAAGACGGGAAGAAGGCAAGGCAGACAGGTCCGACGAACGGACCTGCAGGCTCGCCCGATGCCACCTGGTGACGGTTCCGGCTTGAGGCCGGCCTGCCAAGTGGCTACATTTACGGGTTCCGCGGGCGGTTCACGCCCGCGCCAAGTCCGCGATTTTACTTGAAATGAACCCTGCCCGCGCCGATCGCCTGCAAACCCGAGTCTGGATCGCGACAGGCATCGCGCTGGTCGGCCTGTTCTGGCTGCTGGGCCCGATCCTGACCCCCTTCGTGATCGCCGCGGTGTTCGCCTACATCTGCGACCCGGCGGTCAACTGGATGGTGGCGCGCCGCGTACCGCGCGCGCTGGCCGTGCTGCTGGTGATCATCGGCCTCGGACTGCTGCTGGTGGCGCTGGCGCTGATCCTGCTGCCGATGGTGTACCGCGAGGGCGTGCTGCTGGTGCAGCGCCTGCCCGAACTGATCGAGCTCTTCAACGCCGAGGTCGCGCCCGTGCTGCAGGCGCGGCTCGGCGCCGAGATCAAGCTCGACGCCGAGCAGTTCCGCAAGCTGATCGCCGACAACTGGGACAGCGCCCAGGACCTGCTGCCGATCATGCTCGGCCACCTCAAGACCGGCGGCATGGCCCTGATCGCCTTCGTCGCCAACCTGTTCCTGATCCCGCTGGTAATGTTCTACCTGCTGCAGGAGTGGCCGCGCATTCTCGACGAACTGCAGCGCATCGTGCCGCGGCCGATGCTCGAGCGCACCATGCGCATCATCGGCGAGATCGACTCGGTGATGTCCGAGTTCCTGCGCGGCCAACTGTCGGTGATGCTGCTGCTGGCCGTGTTCTACAGCGTCGGCCTGTGGCTGGCGGGCCTCAAGTTCGCGCTGCCGGTCGGCGTGCTGACCGGGCTGCTGGTGTTCATTCCCTTCGTCGGATTCGGCGGCGGCCTGGTGCTGGCGATCATGGCGGCGCTGCTGCAGGGCGAGGGCCTCACGCCGCTGATCGGCGTCGCCGTGGTCTACAGCCTCGGCCAGGTACTCGAGAGCTTCCTGCTCACCCCCTACCTGGTTGGCGAGCGCATCGGCCTGCACCCGCTCGCGGTCATCTTCGCGCTGATGGCCTTCGGCCAGTTGTTCGGCTTCGTCGGCGTGCTCGTCGCCCTGCCGGTCAGCGCCGCGCTGCTGGTCGGCCTGCGCGAGGTGCGCTGCGCCTGGTACGCGAGCCCGGTCTATCTGGGCAAGGACGGCGCCGCGCCGCCGGCGGACGAGCGCGCGCAATGAAGCAACTGGTGCTCGACATCCGCCCCGACACGCCGCCGACGCTGGAGAACTTCGTCGCCGGCGCCAACGCCGAGCTGGTGGCGACGGTGTCGCTGCTCGCCGCGCCGGGCACCGCGCAGCAATTGCCCGGCCGCCACATCTACCTGTGGGGCGCGGCGGGCAGCGGCCGCAGCCACCTGCTGCGTGCCGCGGTCGCGGTCGCGCGTGACGGCGGCCGCCCAGCCCACCTCTTCGCCGCCGCGCAGATCGACGATAGCCTGCCCGACACCCCGAACGCGCTGGTCGCGGTGGATGATGTGAACCGCCTCGGCGCCGAGGCCCAGATCGCGCTCTTCAATGCCTTCAACCGCGCGCGCGGCAACCGCCAGTCCTTGCTGCTGGCGGGCCCCTCGGCGCCGCTCGGACTGAACCTGCGCGAAGACCTGCGCACGCGCATCGGCCAGAGCCTGATCTTCGAGGTGCAGCCGCTGGACGACGCGGCGCGCGCCACCATCCTGGCCTCGCTGGCCGAGCGCCGTGGCCTGCGGCTGGCCGACGAGGTGGTCGATTTCCTGCTGCGCCATGGCCGCCGCGACCTCGCCAGCCTGCGCAATGTGCTCGACGCCCTGGATTCCGCCTCGCTCGAACGCAAGCGCGCGATCACCCTGCCCCTGCTGCGTGAAATGATGCAGCACGGGCTCGAGATCTGAGCCCGCCACGACACCCCGAACACCTCAACCTGCGCAACGGAGCCCCGCCTTGAATCTCGTCCTCTTCGATCTCGACAACACCCTGCTCGCCGGCGACTCGGACTTCGCCTGGGCGCAATTCCTGATTGGCAAGGGCGTCCTCGACCGCGAGGTGCAGGAAGCGAAGAACGTCGAGTTCCTCGAACAGTACAAGGCCGGCACGCTGGACATCTTCGAGTTCCTCGACTTCCAGCTCGCGCCGCTGTCGCGCCACCCGCGCGCCGAGCTCGACGCCTGGCACGCGGAGTTCATGGACATCTCGGTGCGGCCGATGATCACCGCGCGGGCGCGCGAGCTGGTCGAAAGCCATCTCGACAGCGGCGCCCTGGTGGCGGTGGTGACCGCCACCAACGCCTTCGTCACCGGCCCGATCGTGCGTGAGTTCGGCATCCCGCATCTGGTCGCCACGATCCCAGCGCAGAACGACGGCACCTTCACCGGCAAGCCGCGCGGCGTGCCCGCCTTCAAGGCCGGCAAGATCGAGCGCGTGGATGCCTGGCTGGAGTCGCTCGGCCTGCACTTCGGCAGTTTCGAGCGCGCCTGGTTCTACAGCGATTCGCACAACGACCTGCCGCTGCTCAAGCGCGTCTCCAACCCGGTGGCGGTCGACCCCGACGACAGCCTGCGCGCCCACGCCCTGGCGCAGGGCTGGCCCATCATCTCGCTGCGCTGAGCGCGCGCCGCCGCCCTGCACGCCGGCGCGCGGCGGACACGCCGCCACGCGCCGCACGGGCGATCGGTTATCATTGCGCTCTTATGCAAGAACGCCTCTCCTACCGATGATCCGCAAGCTGCTGCGCAAGGTTTTCAAGCGCCCGGCGCAACCCGCACGCCACGAACCCGCCCTCATCCCGGTCGAACGCCACGGCATTCGACGCGACCAGCTCTCACCGGCCGCGCGCAAGGTGTGCGCGGTGCTGCAGGAGCAGGGTTTCAAGGCCTTCGTGGTCGGCGGCGCAGTGCGCGACCTGCTCATCGGCCATCCGCCCAAGGACTACGACGTCGCCACCAGCGCCACGCCCGAGCAGGTGCGCGCCGCCTTCCGCCGCTCGCGCATCATCGGCCGCCGCTTCAAGATCGTCCATGTGATGAGCGGCCCGGAGACGATCGAAGTCTCCACCTTCCGCGCCGGCCAGGACGCCGAATCGACCGAGACCGACGAGCACGGGCGCGTGCTGCGCGACAACGTGTACGGCAACCAGCAGGAAGACGCCACCCGCCGCGACTTCACGGTCAATGCCCTGTACTACGATCCGGGCACCGAAACCATCGTCGACTATCACCACGGCGTCGCCGACATCCAGCAGAAGACCCTGCGCATCATCGGCGACCCGCGCACCCGCTATCGCGAAGACCCGGTGCGCATGCTGCGCGCGGTGCGCCTGGCGGCCAAACTCGGCCTCACCATCGACCCCGCGGCGCGCCACCCGATCCGCGACATGGCGGCGCTGCTCGAGAACGTCCCCGCCGCCCGCCTGTTCGACGAAATGCTCAAGCTGCTGTTCTCGGGCTACGCGGTGAAGTGCCTGCAGCAGTTGCGTGAGGAAGGCCTGCACCACGGCCTGCTGCCGCTGCTCGACGTGATCCTCGAGCAGCCGATGGGCGAGCGCTTCGTCTGGCTGTCGCTGGACAATACCGACGAGCGCGTGCGCCAGGACAAGTCGGTGTCGCCCGGCTTCCTGTTCGCCACCCTGCTGTGGCACGAGGTACTGGCCGCCTGGGAGCGCAGGAAGGCCGCCGGGGAGCACGGCCAGCCGGCACTGTTCGAGGCCATGGACGAAGTGCTCGACGCCCAGGCCGGCAAGCTGGCCATCACCCGTCGCATCGTCGGCGACATCAAGGACATCTGGGCCCTGCAACCGCGCTTCGACAAGCGCGCCGGCAAGACGCCCTACCGCCTCATCGAACAGCCACGCTACCGTGCCGGCTGGGACTTCCTGCGACTGCGTGCGCAGTCGGGCGAGATCCCAATGGAGGTCGTCGACTGGTGGGACCGCTTCGCCCACGCCGGCCACGACGAACGCGAGGCCCTGATCCGCCAGGCACCAGCCGACGCGGCGCCGGCGGCGAAGAAGCGCCGCCGGCGTCGGCGCAAGCCGACAGAGGCCGCCAGCGGCGCAGCGGAAGCGGCATGAAGTCCTTGCCAACGGTGCGTGCGTACATCGCCTTCGGCGCCAACCTGGGCGAGCCCGAGGCCGCCTTCACGCTGGCGCTAGAGGGGCTCGGCCGCCTGCCCTGCAGCCGGGTGGCAGCGCATTCGGCGCTCTATCGCACCGCCCCGATCGGTGTCGAGGGGCAGCCCGACTACATCAACGCCGTGATCGCGGTCGACACCGCGCTCGCTGCGCCTGCGCTGCTCGCGGCCCTGCTCGCCATCGAGCACGAGGGCGGGCGCGTGCGCGACTACCCCATGGCACCGCGCACCATGGACCTCGACCTGCTGCTGTACGGCGAGCAGGTCATCGACCTGCCCACGCTGCAGGTCCCGCACCCGCGCATGCACCAGCGCGCCTTCACCCTGGTGCCACTGGCCGAGATCGCCCCCACGGCCCGCATCCCCGGCCACGGCAGCGTCGCCGAGTTGCTCCCGAGCGTGCGCGACCAGGCCCTCGAGCGCCTGCCGTCACGCGCATCGCAGGCCACCTGAGCCCGGACCGCTCGCCCGACCGCCCACCGACGCCACTCACCCCTTCCGCTCCGCTTCATCCGCTCGCGAAGCCCATCATGCCCGCCTGGCTCCAGTCCCCTACCTCTGCCGCCACAGCCAGCCCGGTCTGGCTGCAGACCGCCCTGCTGCTCACGGCCTCCAACGTGTTCATGACCTTCGCCTGGTATGGGCATCTGAAGAACATGCACAGCAAGGCGTGGTACGTCGCTGCGCTGGTGAGCTGGGGCATCGCGCTGTTCGAATACCTGCTGCAGGTGCCTGCCAACCGAATCGGCGCCACCGCCCTCAGCCTGCCGCAGCTCAAGATCATGCAGGAGGTCATCACCCTGGTGGTGTTCGTGCCCTTCGTCGTGCTGTACATGAAGCAGCCGATCAAGCTTGACTATCTGTGGGCCGCCCTGTGTATGCTCGGTGCCGTCTATTTCATCTTTCGCAGTTAGCGAAGGCGGCCCAGCATGCTCGACAAAGCCCGCTACATCGTCGTCGAAGGCCCGATCGGCGCCGGCAAGACCTCGCTCGCTCGCCGCCTGGCCGAACGCCTGCAGGCCGAGACCCTGCTCGAGCAGGCCGAGCACAACGCCTTCCTGGCGCGCTTCTACCAGCACCCCGAGCGCTGGGCGATGGCGACCCAGATCTCCTTCCTGTTCCAGCGCCTGGACCAGCTCGCCGCCCTCGGCCCGATCGGCGAGGAGCGGCGCGTGGTGTCGGACTTCCTGCTCGACAAGGACCGCCTGTTCGCCGAGCAGAACCTCGCCGCGGACGAGCTCGCCCTGTACCAGCGCGTGCATGACAACCTGCAGCGCAGCGCGCCGCCCCGGCCCGACCTCGTGATCTACCTGCAGGCGCGCCCGGACACGCTGATGGAACGCATCCGCAGGCGCGGCCTCGATGCCGAGCGCCGCATCACCGAGCTCTATCTCGAGCAGGTCGCCAACCGCTACACGCGCTATTTTTACCAGTACGATGCCGCCCCGCTGTTCGTGGTCGACGCCGGGGTGCTCAACCCGGTCGACCGCGACGAGGACTTCGAGCTGCTGCTCGAGCGCCTGCGCGAGATGCGCAGCTATCGCGAGTTCTTCGGCTACGCCGGCTGAGGCGCCCCATCCTGGGCGCTCGGCGGCAAAGCAATCCGGGCAATGCACTTGTGCAATGCACCAGTTTGGTGAAAACTTCGGGCTCCCTTCAGGAGTGATGAATGAGCTACCTCCAGGATCAAAAGCCGGTAACCCTGTTCGAACTGGGCAAAATGCGCGCCGAAGGCCGCAAGATCGCGATGCTGACCTGCTATGACGCCAGCTTCGCCGCCCTGCTCGGCCGCGCCGGGGTCGACAGCATCCTGATCGGCGACTCGCTCGGCAACGTGCTGCAGGGACAGAAATCGACGCTGCCGGTCACCCTCGAGCACATGGCCTACCACACCGAATGCGTGGCGCGCGCCAACGCCCGCCCCTTCATCCTGACCGACATGCCCTTCGGCAGCTACCACGAGAACCGCGAGCAGGCGATGCGTAGTGCCGCACGCCTGATGGCCGCCGGCGCGCAGATGGTCAAGCTGGAAGGCGGCGCCTTCATGGCCGACACCATCCGCTTCCTGGTCGAGCGTGGCGTGCCCGTCTGTGCCCACATCGGCCTCACGCCGCAGGCGGTACACCAGCTCGGCGGCTACCGCGTGCAGGGCCGCAGCGAGGAAGGCGCGGCCCGGCTGAAGGCCGATGCGCTGGCGCTCGAGCAGGCCGGCGCCGCCCTGATGGTGATGGAGATGGTGCCCGCGCAGCTCGCCGCCGACATCACCGCGAGCCTGCACAGCATGGCCACCATCGGCATCGGCGCGGGTGCCGGTTGCGACGGCCAGGTGCTCGTGCTGCACGACATGCTCGGCATCTTCCATGGCAAGACGGCGCGCTTCGTGCGCAACTTCATGGACGGCGCGACCAGCATCGAGGACGCGGTTGCCCGCTACGCCGCCGCGGTCAAGGACGGCAGCTTCCCTGCGCCTGAACACGGCTACTGAGTCGCCCCGGGCAAGACCGCGGGCGCCACGCGGCCCCCGCCAGGCCTCCAGCCCCTTGCCCAGCGCTCCCCAACCTTCGCCCCACGCCCACACGCCCCAGCCACTCCATCATGCAGATCCACGAAACCATCGAAAGCCTGCGCGCCGCGCGCGCCGCTGCCGGCAAGGTCGCCTTCGTCCCGACCATGGGCAACCTGCATGAGGGCCACATCACACTGATGCGCCAGGCCGGCGAGCGCGCCGACTGCGTCATCGCCAGCATCTTCGTCAACCGCCTGCAGTTCGGCGCCGGCGAGGACTTCGACCGCTATCCGCGCACCTTCGCCGCCGACTGCGAGAAGCTCCAGGCCGCAGGCGTGAAGCACCTGTTCGCCCCCGACGAGGGCGTCATGTACCCCGAGCCCCAGCGCTACCACGTCGATCCGGCGCCCGCCCAGGTGTCGATCCTCGAGGGCGAATTCCGCCCCGGGCACTTCCGCGGCGTGGCCACGGTGGTCATGAAGCTGCTCAACATCGTGCAGCCCGACCTCGCCCTGTTCGGCAAGAAGGATTACCAGCAGCTCATGGTGCTGTCGAACATGGTGCGCGAGATGGCGATGCCGGTGGAGGTCATCCCCGGCGACACCGTGCGTGCCGAGGACGGCTTGGCGCTGTCTTCGCGCAACGGCTACCTGAGCGCCGACGAGCGCGCCCGGGCGCCCCTGCTCCACCGTCTGCTGTGCGGCATCCGCGATGCCGTACGCGCGGGCGACCACGACCTGCTCAAGCTCGAGACCGACGCCATGGCCGCCCTCACGGCGGCAGGCTGGCAACCCGACTACGTCGCCGTGCGTCGCCGCGCCGACCTGCAGCCGCCGGCACAGCTCGATGACCCGCTGGTGGTGCTCGCCGCCGCCAAGCTTGGCAGGACCCGCCTGATCGACAACCTCGAGATCTGAGAAGCGAGCCCGGGTCAGGGTTCGCCCGGCCTTGCATCGGCACGCAGTTGTGGTTAAAAACCGTGTACAAAGAACGCCGGAAGGTCGCGGCGCACACATCAACGACGTTGGGGGAGTAGGAAGATGACGACAAGCGTAAGACAGATCCTCGAACAGAAGGGCAGCACCTTCCATGCGGTCCGCCCCACCGACTCGGTGTTCGATGCGCTTTCGCTGATGGCCCAGTTCGACATCGGCTCGGTGCTCGTCACCCAGGACGAGCGGCTCGTGGGCATCTTCACCGAGCGCGACTATGCGCGCAAGGTCGTGCTCAAGGGCCTGATCTCGCGCGACGTGAAAGTCGGCGACCTGATGACCGCCAACCCGCAAACCGTGACACTGAGCCACATGGTCGACGAGGTCATGGCCACGATGACGGAGAAGCGCTTCCGCCACCTGCCGGTCGTGGAGGACGGCAAGGTACTCGGCATCGTCACCATCGGCGACATGGTGAAGTCCATCGTCAGCCACCAGCAGGAAACCATCAAGCATCTCGAGAGCTACATCGCGGGCGATCTTGCTACCGAATTGACGCCGGCCGAACGCCAGCCCTGACGCGCTCGCGTCACGGTGCAATGCAGAACGCCGGGTGATGAACCCGGCGTTCTGCGTTTACCACACCCGCAGCGCCCGCCTACTGTGCGAGTGCCTTGCCGACGATCTCGGCGACGTCAGCCGACAGCCCCTTGCTTGCGAGCACGCGCTCGAGCTGGGGCCGGATACTGGCCTGCAGCGCCGGCGTGAAATGGCGCCAGTTCTCCAGCGCGCGTGCCATGCGCGCCGCCACCTGGGGATTGCGCGCATCGAGGGCGATCACCTGATCGGCCCAGAACGCGTGGCCGCTGCCGTCGGCGAGGTGGAACTCGCCCGGGTTGGCGCGGAAGAAGCTCCCAAGCAGCGCGTACACCTTGTTCGGATTCGACAGGCTGAAGGCCGGATCGCTCAGCAACACCCGCACGCGGGCCAGTGTCGGCTCGGCCGCCGCATCCCAGCGCCAGGCTCCGGCCTGCAGCGCGAACCACTTGTCGAGCACCAGCGCATCGTCGCGGTAGCGGGCATGGAAGGCCCGTAGCGCGGCGGTGCGCGCCGGACTGGCGCTCTGCACCAGCGCGGCCAGGGCGCCGAAGCGCTGCGTCATGTCGGTCGCCTGGGCAAGATGCGCTTCGGCCCGCGCCAGCCCCTCGGCGTCGCCGCCGGCGGCCAGGTAGCGCAGCGCCAGGTTGGCCAGCGCCCGCCGACCGGCGTCGCCGGGGTGGTAGCGGTAAGCCCCCGCGACCTGCATGCGCTCGAGTACCTGCAGCCAGTCGGTGGAGAGCTCGCGCCCGAGTGTACCCATCACGTCGATGAGGGCGGCGCGCAGCGCGGCCGGATCGGCCGGCGACATGCGCTCGAGCAGGTAGGGCTCGGCGGGAAGCGCCAGCGCCTGGGCGCGGAAGGCCGGGTCGAGCGCCTCGTCGGTCAGCAGGCTGCGAAACGCAGCGCGAAAATCCGCCGGCAGCCGCGCGGCGGGTTCGGCTGCACGCGCCAGGATCACGCGCTCGGCGTAGCGCTGTGCGGCATCCCAGCGGTTGAAGGGGTCGCTGTCGTGGGCCATGCGAAACGCCAGCCGGCCATCGTCCTCGTCGAGCTCGAGGATCACCGGCGCAGAGAAGCCGCGCAGCAGCGAGGGCACGGGCTCGGCGTCGAGACCGATGAAGCGGAAGCGCTGTTCGTCCTGCGTCAGCCGCAGTACGCGACTGGTGGCACCGGGCTGGGCCTCGCCTTCGAGCTGGAGCGGGCGATCGCGCCCGTCCGGACCGACCAGCCCGAGCGCAACCGGAATCACCAGCGGCGCCTTGTCGAGCTGGCCGGGCGTGGGCGGCGTGTGCTGCGCGAGCGTCAGGGTGTAGCTGCCCGTGGTGGCGTCCCAGCAGCCGCTGGCCTTGAGCCGCGGCGTGCCGGCCTGACTGTACCAGCGCATAAACTGGTCGAGATCGAAGCCGTTGTTGGCCTCTGACATGGCCTCGACGAAGTCGTCGCAGGTTACCGCCTGGCCGTCGAAATAGCTGAAGTAGAGGTCCATGCCGTTGCGAAAGCCCTCCTGCCCGAGCAGGGTATGCAGCATGCGGATGACCTCGGCCCCCTTCTCATACACCGTGGCAGTGTAGAAGTTGTTGATCTCCTGGTAACTGTCCGGGCGGATCGGGTGCGCCATCGGGCCCGCATCCTCGGGGAACTGCGCCGCACGCAGCACGCGGACGTCGTCGATGCGCTTGACCGCACGCGCGGAGGCCGCGCCCTCGGGACCGGCCGCGCGCGCCAGCATGTCGGCCGAGAACTGCTGGTCGCGGAAGACGGTGAGACCTTCCTTCAAGGTGAGCTGGAACCAGTCGCGGCAGGTAACGCGGTTGCCGGTCCAGTTGTGAAAGTACTCATGCGCGACCACGCTCTCGACGTGCTCGTAATCGACGTCGGTGGCGGTGTCGGGCTTGGCGAGCACGAACTTGGTGTTGAAGATGTTCAGGCCCTTGTTCTCCATCGCCCCCATGTTGAAGTCGGCCACGGCGACGATCATGAAGCGGTCGAGGTCGAGCTCGAGACCGAAGGTTTCCTCATCCCAGCGCAACGAATGCACCAGCGAATCCATCGCATGCTCGCAGCGATCGAGGTTACCCTCCTCCACCCACACCTGCAGCAGCACCTCGCGGCCGGACATCGTGGTGACGCTGCGCTCGAGCGCCACCAGCTTCGCCGCCACCAGGGCGAACAGGTATGACGGCTTGGGGAAGGGATCTTCCCATTTCGCGTAGTGGCGGCCATTTGGCAGCTCGCCCTGCTCGAGCAGGTTGCCGTTCGACAGCAGCACCGGGCAGCTTGCGCGCTCGGCCTCGAGGGTGACCGTGTAGCGCGCCATCACGTCAGGCCGGTCGGGGAAACAGGTGATGCGGCGAAAGCCCTCGGCCTCGCACTGGGTGAAGAAGCCCCCCGCCGACAGGTAGAGGCCTGACAGCGTGGTGTTGGCGCGCGGATTGATCCGCGTCTGGACCTCGATTACGACGCGCTCGCCCTCGGCATCGATCTCGAGCAGGCCGTCATGCTCGCGCAGCCCGGCGGGCGGCGCCCCATCGACGCTCAAGGCCACGCGTTCGAGGGCCTCGCCCCAGAGCTGGATCGGGCCGTCTCCGGCACCGGGCTGGCGCACGCAGACCATGCGGTTGGTGACCAGCGTGGCCTCGGCGTCGAGGCGAAAATGCAGGTCGACGGTCTCGACCGTCCAGGGCAGCGGCCGGTAGTCGGCGCGCTGAATCGTCGGGGCGTGTTCGGTTCTCATTCGTTCTCCGGCGCCCGCGGCAGGCACGGGCAAAGCGCAGGGGCAATACATACGGGCAGGATCGCCGCCCGGGAGTGTACGCCGCGCGGCGGGCGGCGCACAGGCCAGCGAGGGACACCCGCGCTCGCAAGGGGCATGCCGGACAGCAAGGGCCACGCAGGCACCACCATTCAGGCGATATCGCGGTCCGCCACGAGCACGTCGGCAGCAGACTGGGCGAGGATGTGCCGGGTGACGCTGCCGAGCAGCATCTCCTCGATCACGCCGAGGCCGCGCTTGCCGATCACGATCAGGTCGCAGTCCTGTTCGTGCTCCTGCTCCAGGATGCGGGTGGTGGCCTCACCGTGCACCACGACACGTCGCACCTTGTGCGCATCGAGCCCGGCCGCGGCGACCAGTTCGTTCATGCGCGCGCTCGCCTCGCGCCCGGCATTGGCACGCAGGCCCGAGAGGGCGCTGTCCTCCACCCCCGCGTAGCGCAGCTTGCCCTCGAAGGGCACCTCGAAAGCGTGCAGCAGCACGAGCTCGGCCTGCGGCGCCACCTGCTGCGCCACGTTCAGCGCATGCAACGCGCGCGCCGAGAAATCCACCGGCACCAGCACACGGCGATAGGATTCGTGCGCCATCTGCTTGACCACCAGCAACGGCCGCGTGGTCTTGCGCAGCACGCGCTCGGTGGTCGAGCCGATCAGCAACTCGCGCATGAAGCCGGCCCCACGCGCCCCCATCACCAGCAGGTCGGCGTCGATGGCGTCAGCGTGACTGGCAATTTCGGGCAGCACCGAACCGACTACGAGCTCGATGTCGGGCACGACGCCATGCGCGGCGCCCATGTCGGCCGCCAGCGCCTGCACCTCCCCGCGCACCGCGTCGAGCAGGCGTTGCTCGAGATCACCGGTGCCACCATCGATGAGATGGCGCAGGACGTCGAGCGCCCCCACGCTCACCACATGCTGCAGCGCGAGCCGCGCCCCCGAGTCGGCCGCAATCAGCGCCGCGCGCACGACGGCGTGGCGGGCCAGTGCGGAAAGGTCGGTGGGGGCGAGGATGGTCCGTAGCGGCTTCATCGTTCAGGCTCCTTGTTTCGACTGCGCGGCCGCCACCGCGGCGTCAGCGGCGTCAGCTGCGGCGGGGTCGAGCGCCGCCGCGTCCGCCTCTGGACGCGCGGGAGCATCAGGCGCCCGCCCGTCCTGGCGATGCACCTGCTCGAAGGCGATCTCGGCGGCGAAGGCGCGCGCCGCGTAGTCGGCGGCATCGGTGAACGGGTTCAACACCCGCTCCACGCCCGCTGCATCGAGCGCCTCGCCATGCAGATCGTCCCGCACCACGCCGGCGATGCGACCACGGAAACCGGCCTCCTTGAGCGCGTTGAGGAAGGCACGGTTGGACTCCCACTGCGGAAAGGTGGTGATCGCCCAGCGCGCGTGCTCGAGCGGCAGCGACTCGAGAAAGCTCGGGTCCTCGCCGTCACCGAAGCGCACGGGCTGACGCAGCTTGCGCAACGCACGCACCGTCTCCGGGTCGAAGTCGACCCCGAGCACCTCGATGCCCGCGGCGCGCAGCTGGCTCATCAGGCGCGAGCCATAGCGGCCGAGGCCGAAGATGATGATGTCCGGCTGCCCCGCCGGCCGTCCCGGGCGCTCGACCGCGAGCTCACGGAACGGCCGCTTGCGCTCGAACACGCCGAGCCAGGGCGCGAGCTTGTCGTAGAGCGCATGCGAGAACAGGATCATGTAGGTCGACATCATGATCGTCACCAGGCCCACCAGCGTGGTCAGGCCGAGCGCCTCCACCCCGACGTGGCCGAGGGTGATGCCCATGGCGACGAACACGATGGAGAACTCGCTGATCTGCGCCACGGTCAGCCCGGCGAGGAAGCCGGTGCGCTTGCGGTAGCCCATGTAGCCCATGATCGCCATCACGATCAGCGGGTTGCCGATGAGGACGAACACCGACAGCACCACGGCCGGCCAGATCTCGCCGCCTAGCGTGGAAAAATCGAGCTTGGAGCCGAGGTCGATGAAGAAGAACAGCAGCATGAAGTCGCGGATGCCGGTGAGGCGCGCGTTCATCGCCTCGCGGTAACTGGTCGATGCCAGCGAGAAGCCCGCCATGAAGGCGCCCGCCTCCTTGCTGAAACCGGCCCACTCGCCAATCGCCGCCAGGCCCGTGCCCCAGGCGATCGCGAAAATCAGCAGCAGCTCCTGTGAGCGCGCCATCGCCTCGACCAGCCTGGGCAGCACGTAGCGCATCAGCACGAACATCAGCACCGCGGCCGCCACCAGGCGCAGCACCAGCGAACCCGCCACATCGACGACGCCGGCATCGCCCGCCCCGCGCAAGGCGCTCATCGCCATCATCGCCAGCACCACCGCCACGTCCTGCACGATCAGGAAGCCGACCGCGATGCGTCCGTGCAGCGAGTCGAGTTCGCGCTTGTCCGACAGCAGCTTGACGATGATGATGGTGCTGGAGAAGGTCAGCGCCACGGCAACGTAGATCGCCTCCATGACGTCCTTGCCCATCAGCAGGATGAGCACGAAGCCGAACACGATGGTGAAGGCGAGCTGGCCGAGGCCGGTTGCCAGGGCGACGGGACCGATGTGGCGGATATGGTGCAGGTCGAGCTTGAGGCCGACGACGAAGAGCAGCACCGTGACGCCGATCTCGGCCAGCAGCGCGATCTGCTCGTGGGCCTGGACGATGCCGAACACCGCCGGCCCGACCAGGATGCCGACCACGATGTAGGCGATCAGCACCGGCTGGCGCAGGCGCACGGCAATCGCGCCCGCCACCGCCGAAATGATCAGCAGCAGGGCGAACTCGGCATACGGCCCGTGGGCGAGCATTTGCTCCATGGGGGTCGCTCCTGTGCGTCGTGGACGAGGCCCGCGGCAGCGAACACCACCTTCATGATTGCGCGGCGTCGGCGTTGCGCAATCCTAACATCGCCGCGACCCAAAGCGCCCCGCGCCGCGGGGCGGCGGCAACCGGTCAGCCCTTCGGCGGCGGTGGCAGCAGCACGATGCAGGTGCCTGCCAGGCGGTCGTGCAGGAACTGCCGATCGCGATCGACCAGCGCCCACAGCAGGCCGAGACCGCACAGCAGGACCGATGGCCAGGCCAGGGCATAGCGCAGCCAGCTGCGGCCCAGGCTGGCGCTGCGGCCATCGTCGGCGTTGACGATCTTCAGCCGCCAGGTCTGCATCGACAGGGTCTGGCCGTGGCGCCGCCAGTACCAGACGAAATAGACGCCCAGCACGCCAAAGATGTGCAGCCACGCCAGCCAGCCCGGGGGAGCGACGCCGAAGACCACACCGAGGATCAGGTAGGGGACGAGGAAGGTGAGCGCGAGCACGCCGAGCAGCAGCATCGATTCGTACAGCATCGACGCAAGGCGACGCCTGAGGCCTGCGAGTTCGACGATCTGCCGATTCACGGCGGCCGTCGTGGCGGCAGCGGCGCTGCCTGCGCCGCCCTGCACCGGGCGCGCATCGGCGGCCCTGCTTTTCCTGCGTGTCATGAAATCATCCGCAAACCAGCAGGCCGAAGCCCGTCGGAAAACCCGCATTTACAGCCCGCCGCCTCTCGTCCCCAGCCTTGACCAAACTGCGGGCGGCCGGTAACGTTCTGCGTTTATTCAAACCCCTAACAACAAGCGAGCTGTCGATGGTGCTGTCCGGAGCCGAAATTGTAATCAGGTGCCTGCAGGAAGAAAAGGTCGAGTACGTCTTCGGTTATCCGGGCGGCGCAGTCCTCTTCATCTACGACGCGCTCTTCCAGCAGGATCAGGTCCGCCACGTGCTCGTGCGCCATGAGCAGGCTGCGGTGCATGCCGCCGACGGCTTCGCGCGCAGCACCGAGAAGGTCGGCGTCGCGCTGGTGACCTCGGGCCCCGGCGCCACCAACGCCGTCACCGGCATCGCCACCGCCTACTGCGACTCGATCCCGATGGTGATCATCTCGGGACAGGTGCCCACTGCCGCCATCGGCCAGGACGCCTTCCAGGAAGTTGACACCGTCGGCATCACCCGCCCCTGCGTGAAGCACAACTTCCTCGTCAAGGACGTGCGCGACATCGCGTCGACGATGAAGAAGGCCTTCTACCTGGCGCGCACCGGCCGCCCCGGCCCGGTGCTGGTCGACATCCCCAAGGACGTGTCGATGCACAAGTGCGAGTTCGAGTATCCGAAGGAGATCTCGATGCGCTCGTACAACCCGGTGGTCAAGGGCCACAGCGGGCAGATCCGCAAGGCCGTGCAACTGCTGCTCGAAGCCAAGCGCCCGATGATCTACACCGGCGGCGGCGTCGTGCTCGCCAACGCCGCGGCGCAGCTCACCAAGCTCACCCGCCTGCTCGGCTACCCGATCACCAATACCCTGATGGGCCTGGGCGGCTACCCGTCCAGTGACCGCCAGTATCTGGGCATGCCTGGCATGCACGGCACCTTCGAAGCCAACATGGCGATGCACTACAGCGACGTGCTGCTCGCCGTCGGCGCCCGCTTCGACGATCGCGTCATCGGCAACCCGGCACACTTCGCCGAGGAGCCGCGCAAGATCATCCACGTCGACATCGACCCGTCGTCGATCTCCAAGCGCGTCAAGGTCGACGTTCCCATCGTCGGCGACGTCAAGGAAGTGCTCGAGGAGATGATCCGCCAGCTCGAGTCCGGCGAGGCCCGCCCCAATCCCGACGCGCTCGCCACCTGGTGGAAGCAGGTCGAGGAATGGCGCAGCCGCAAGTGCATGGTCTATACGAATTCGGACGAGATCATCAAGCCGCAGTTCGTGGTGCAAAAACTGTGGGAAGTAACCGGCGGCGACGCCATCATCACCTCCGATGTCGGCCAGCACCAGATGTGGGCGGCGCAGTATTACGGCTTCGACAAGCCGCGGCGCTGGCTCAACTCGGGCGGCCTGGGCACGATGGGTGTGGGCATGCCCTACGCGATGGGCGCCAAGCTCGCCAACCCGGACCTGCAGGTCGCCTGCGTAACCGGCGAAGCCTCGATCCAGATGAACATCCAGGAGCTGTCGACCTGCAAGCAGTTCCGCCTGCCGATCAAGATCTGCAACCTCAACAACCGCTATCTGGGCATGGTGCGTCAGTGGCAGGAGATCTTCCACGGCGGCCGCTACTCCGAGTCCTACATGGACTCCCTGCCCGACTTCGCCAAGCTGGCCGAGTCCTACGGCCATGTCGGCATCCGCGTCGATCGTCCGGCCGACGTGGAGGGTGCGCTGCGCGAGGCCTTCACCACGCACCGCAACGAACTCGTGTTCCTCGACTTCCAGGTCGACCAGACCGAGAACGTCTATCCGATGGTGCAGGGCGGCAAGGGTCTCACCGAGATGATCCTGTCGGCCGAAGACCTCTAATCGCCCTCCAGCAGAACGCGGAACCGAACCCATCATGCGTCACGTCATTTCCCTCCTGATCGAAAACGAATCCGGCGCGCTGTCGCGCGTGTCCGGCCTGTTCTCGGCGCGCGGCTACAACATCGAGTCGCTCACCGTGGCCCCCACCGAAGACGCCTCGATGTCGCGCATGTCGATCGTCACCACCGGCTCGGACGACATCATCGAGCAGATCACCAAGCAGCTGAACAAGCTGGTCGAGGTGGTCAAGGTGGTCGACATCTCCGAGGCCGCGCACATCGAGCGCGAACTCATGCTCATCAAGGTGCGCGCCACCGGCAAGGACCGCGAGGAGATCAAGCGCACCACCGACATCTTCCGGGCCCGCATCATCGACGTCACCGACGCCTCCTATGTCGTCGAACTCACCGGCAATCAGACCAAGCTCGATGCCTTCATCGGTGCCATCGACCCTGCACTGATCCTCGAGACGGTGCGCTCGGGCGTGTGCGGCATCGGTCGCGGCGACCGCGTGCTCAAGATCTGAGCCAGCACCGATTCATCCCCACCCCGCTCAACCTCCCGACCCGCTAAGCAAGAAAGGAAAGACATGAAGGTTTATTACGACAAGGACGCCGACCTCTCCCTCATCAAGGGCAAGAAGGTCACCATCGTGGGCTACGGCTCGCAGGGCCATGCCCACGCACAGAACCTGAAGGATTCGGGCTGCAAGATCACCGTCGGCCTGCGCAAGGGCGGCGCTTCCTGGGCGAAGGCCGAAGCGGCCGGCATCAAGGTCGAGGAGATCGGCAAGGCCGTCAAGGGCGCCGACGTCGTGATGATCCTGCTGCCGGACGAGACCGCTCCGCAGGTCTACCGCGAGGACGTCGAGCCGAACATCAAGAAGGGCGCCGTGCTAGCCTTCGCCCACGGCTTCAACGTGCACTACAACCAGATCGTGCCGCGTGAGGACCTCGACGTGATCATGGTCGCGCCCAAGGGCCCCGGCCACACCGTGCGCTCCGAGTACCTGCGCGGGGGCGGCGTGCCGACCCTGATCGCCGTGTATCAGGACCGCTCGGGCAAGGCCAAGGACATCGCCCTGTCCTACTCCGCGGCCAACGGTGGCACCAAGGGCGGCGTGATCGAGACCAACTTCCGCGAAGAGACCGAGACCGACCTCTTCGGCGAGCAGGCCGTGCTGTGCGGCGGTGCCGTGGAGCTGGTCAAGATGGGCTTCGAGACCCTGGTGGAAGCCGGCTACGCGCCCGAGATGGCCTACTTCGAGTGCCTGCACGAGCTCAAGCTGATCGTCGACCTGATGTACGAGGGCGGTATCGCCAACATGAACTACTCCATCTCCAACAATGCGGAGTATGGCGAGTACGTGACCGGCCCCGAGGTCATCAACGAGCAGTCGCGCGCCGCCATGCGCAACGCGCTCAAGCGCATCCAGACCGGCGAATACGCCAAGATGTTCATCCTCGAGGGCAAGACCAACTACCCGAGCATGACCGCCTACCGACGCCTGAACGCCGACCACCAGATCGAGAAGGTCGGCGCCACGCTGCGCGACATGATGCCGTGGATCAAGGCCAAGGCGCTGGTCGACAAGTCGAAGAACTGATCGTGCGCGGGCAGCTCTGCCCGCCGTGACGACAAGGGCCGGGGACGCGCATGCGGCTCCGGCCTTTTCCGTTGACGGCGCCATCGCAGCGCGGCCCGCCTGCCGCATGCGCTAGAATCCCCAGTCCGAGAACCAAGGAGGCGACAGTCCAACGTGACCCATCCCGACCGCCACCCGCTGCCGATGCTCGACAAGCGCCGCCGCGGCATCTACATCCTCCCCAACCTGTTCACCACGGCGGCGCTGTTCGCCGGCTTCTATGCCATCGTGCAGGCGATGAACGACCGCTTCGAGTACGCCGCGGTCGCGATCTTCGTCGCCATGGTGCTCGACGGCCTCGACGGCCGCATCGCCCGCCTCACCCACACCCAGAGCGAATTCGGCGCCGAATACGACTCGCTGTCCGACATGGTGTCCTTCGGCGCGGCGCCGGCACTGGTCATGTACGAATGGGCGCTGCAGGATCTGGGCAAGCTGGGCTGGATCGCCGCCTTCATCTATTGCGCCGGCGCGGCGCTGCGCCTGGCCCGCTTCAACACCAACATCGACGTCGTCGACAAGCGCTTCTTCCAGGGCTTGCCGAGCCCGGCGGCCGCGGCGCTGATTGCCGGCATGGTGTGGGTGGGCCTGGACAACGGCTTCACCGGCACCGAGCTGCAGTGGTATGCCTGCGTGCTCACCATCTTCGCCGGCGTGTCCATGGTCAGCAACGTGTTGTTCTGGAGCGGCAAGGACATCAACCTGCGCAAGAGCGTGCCCTTCATCGTGCTGATCGCGCTTGTGCTGGCCTTCGCGCTCATCTCCAGTTACCCGCCTGGCATCCTGTTCGCACTCTTCCTCGGCTATGCCGCATCCGGCTACATCGTCTGGGCGCTGCGCTGGCGCAAGCGCAAGCTGCAGCGCCAGGAGATCGCCGCGGCAGGCGACGCCGCCGGCACGCAGTCAAACCCGTCCACGGCCGCCGAGGACGCCGCCAGCACACAGTCCGACCAGCCCGTCGCGTCCGCGGAGGACGCCCCATCCGACCCCGGGAGCAAACCATGAAAGACAAGCTGATCATCTTCGACACCACCTTGCGCGACGGCGAGCAGAGCCCGGGCGCCTCCATGACCCGCGACGAGAAGCTGCGCATCGCCCGCCAGCTCGAGCGCATGCGGGTCGACGTCATCGAGGCCGGCTTCGCCGCCGCCTCCAATGGCGACTTCGAATCGGTGCGCGCGATCGCCGAGGCGATCAAGGACTCCACCGTGTGCTCGCTGGCGCGCGCCAGCGAGGCCGACATCCGGCGCTCGGGCGAGGCCATCGCCCCGGCCGTGCGCGGCCGCATCCACACCTTCATCGCCACCAGCCCGATCCACATGGAGAAGAAGCTGCGCATGACGCCCGACCAGGTCGTCGAGCAGGCGGTGAAGGCGATCGGCTGGGCGCGCCAGTTCACCGACGACGTCGAGTTCTCCGCCGAAGATGCCGGCCGCTCCGAACTCGACTTCCTCGTGCGCATCTTCGAGGCGGTGATCAAGGCCGGCGCGAAAACCATCAACGTGCCCGACACCGTCGGCTACAACGTGCCCGAGCAGTTCGCCACCACCCTGCGCAGCCTGATCGAGCGCGTGCCCAACGCCGACAAGGTGGTGTGGTCGGTGCATTGCCACAACGACCTCGGCCTCGCGGTGGCGAACTCGCTCGCAGCCGTGCGAGCGGGCGCGCGCCAGGTCGAATGCACCATCAACGGCCTCGGCGAGCGCGCGGGCAACGCCTCGCTCGAGGAGATCGTGATGGCGGTGCGCACCCGCGCCGACATCTTCCCGGTCGAGACCGGCGTCGACACCACGCAGATCGTCCCCGCCTCCAAGCTCGTGTCGCAGATCACCGGCTACCCGGTGCAGCCGAACAAGGCCATCGTCGGCGCCAACGCCTTCGCCCACGAGTCGGGCATCCACCAGGATGGCGTGCTCAAGCACCGCGAGACCTACGAGATCATGCGCGCCGAGGACGTGGGCTGGGGCGCCAACAAGCTGGTGCTCGGCAAGCTGTCCGGGCGCAACGCCTTCCGCGCCCGCCTGGTCGAGCTCGGCATCGAGATCGAGAGCGAGGAACACCTCAACCACGCCTTCGCGCGCTTCAAGGAGCTGGCCGACAAGAAGCACGAGATCTTCGACGAGGACCTGACCGCGCTCATGCGCGACGAGGCGGTCACGCCCGAACTCGAGCACTACCGCCTGCTGGCGAGCCGCTTCCACTCCGAGACCGGCGAGACGCCGCTGGCGGCGATCACGCTGTCGGTCGGCGGCCGCGAGAAGCGCTCCGAAGCCGAGGGCTCTGGCCCGGTCGATGCCGCCTTCAAGGCCATCGAGTCGATCGTCGCCAGTGGCAGCGAACTGCTGCTGTACTCGGTCAATGCGATCACCACCGGCACCGACGCCCAGGGCGAGGTCACGGTGCGACTGTCGAAGGCCGGCCGCGTCATGGACGGCCAGGGTGCCGACACCGACATCATCGTCGCCTCGGCGAAGGCCTACCTGAACGCCCTCAACAAGCTGCATGCCGGTGCCGCACGCCTCAACCCCCAGGTCGGCCCCTGACGGGATCGGCGCCAACGGCTGCACGCCATGAAGCACAAGGGCCCGTCAGCGACGGGCCCTTGCTTTTCTTGCGGTGCGCGCTCAGCTCTGGCGCGAAGGCGCGCTGTAGCGGGCGTGAAACATGGTGCTCAGGAACAGGACCACCGCCAGCGCAGCCTCGAGGATCGCAAACACGCCCATCAGCCCGGGATCGGCGGCACGCAGCACGCCTTCGGTGAAATACAGCAGCGACAGCATCGACACCCACTGCGAGGTGTAGCGCTTGCCGCGCAGGATGCCGAACACGGCCGGCAGCAGCGGCAGCGCCTTCAGGATCATCCACGAGCCGCCCGGTCGCAGCGGCGCCAGCCAGCCCTCCCACAGCACGCACAGCACGATCAGGCTGAGCAGCGCCACACTCGATACGCGCACGAAGATCTGCGGGTTCATGCGCGCGCTCCCAGTCGCAGTGCCAGCTCGGCGAGCCGGCGCCCCTGGGCGCGGGCGAGGACGACCTCGTCCGCCGTCAGCACCGCCAGGCCGTCCGCCCCGGCGACGTGGCTCGCCCCGTAGGGCGTGCCGCCACTGCGGGTCTGGTGGAGCGCCGGCTCGGTGTAGGGAATGCCCATCAGCAGCATGCCGTGGTGCAGCAAGGGCAGCATCATGCTCAGCAGCGTGCTCTCCTGGCCGCCATGCTGGCTGCCGCTCGACGTGAATACGCAGGCCGGCTTGCCCGCCAGCACGCCGTTCGCCCACGCCGCGCCGAGCCCATCGACGAAGTACTTCATCGGTGCCGCCATGTTGCCGAAGCGGGTCGGGCTGCCGAGCGCCAGGCCGGCGCACTGCTCCAGATCCTGCACCTCGACATAGGGCGGCCCGTCGGCCGGGATGTCGTCCTCGACCGCCTCGCACACGGTGGACACCCGCGGCACCGTGCGCACGCGCGCGACCGCCCCTGGCACTTGATGGATGCCGGTGACGATCTCTTCGGCGAGTGCGCGCACCGAACCGCGATGGCTGTAATAGAGGACGAGGATTTCGGGCATGAGCAGGGCGATCCGATACGGGGCCGCGGATTATACCCTTCGTCCGGCACCCGGCCGCAGGGTTCCCCGCCACCGGTGGGTCGCCCGCTCAGATCGGATAAGGGTCGATCTCGTACTGGAACAGCTCGATGCTCGGCGTCTGCATGTCCAGCCCGAGGGCGCGGGCCTGAGCGACATAGACGTGGCCCAGATCACGCACGAAGACGAAGCGGCGCGAGGCATAGGTGCCGGACAGGGCGAGCATGGCGGGGTGGCGGCGCACGGGCTCCATGACTGGCAGCGCCAGCGCCGGCGAAGGATGCGGGCTGCTCGCACCGCGAAAGCCGACCCGCACCGACTGGAAGGACGAGCCGATAAGCTGCAGGCCGAGCTCGACCTGGCCCGGGTTCTCGCTGCGCACCCAGCGCACGACGCACACCGACCAGGGCTGCTCGGGGTCGCGCCGCAGCGCAATCGCAATGCCGGCCTCGACCTCGCCTGCGACGCCGGCCACGCTCATGATCGCGTAGCCGCCCGGGCTCTCGTTGAGCACCACCCACTCCAGCACCTGCCCCTGCTCCCGGCGTCCGCAGCCGAGCTCCCACACCGACTTCAGCCCCACGCAAACCTGGACCATGTACTGGTGCTGGCGTCGCGGCTGCTCGCGCACCGGCGTCGCCATCCAGTGCATGCGCAGGCGTCGCAGCAGGGCGAGCGTCTCCAGCGGCGCCAGGCCGGGCGGAAAGCCGCCCTCGTCGGCCGCCAGCGGCTCGATCTCGCACTGCATGCCTGCCAGCTCGGCTGCAGTCATGTGTGCGGTCACCCAATCGATGCACTCGCTCAGTTTCTGCGCCATGGTGCGCGGGTTGAACGCCCACACCCTGCCCTCACCCTGGAGTTCGGCAGGCACCGGACTCCTGGAGAGCGCCACCGGGGCCGCATCCGCCGCCGGGTCGATCCACCACGCGGCGCCCCCCTCGGAGGGCGCCCCGGATGCCAGCGTGGCGGCCTCGAGGATGCGCTTGTCGAGAAAGTCGAACAGCCAGGCCAGCTCACGCGCGGTCAGGCCATCGGGCTGCGACACCGCCACGGCGAGGATGCGCAGATAGGCGATGCGCGCCGCACCCCCGGCATCACCGAAGGCGGCCCCGCTCGCCTGCGCCAGGCGATGCGCGAGCCGCCAGGCGCCAAACGGCGTATTGGCTGCGGCCAGGCCGGCCAGCGCAAAAACCTCGCCGACCAGCGCCAGGCCCTGGGCACTGAGCGCCGCCAGGTCGCCGCTGCGCCGCGGCCAGTGGCGCAGGCTGATGTCGACGAGATCGGCGTAGGCCCCAGCCACATCGAGCAGCGCGCTGCAGGCCTGTTCGGTGGTCTCGTACAGCGACAGCGGCAAGGGCAGATGCGCCGCCAGCAACTGCGGCCGCAGGCGCCCGGTGATGTCCGACACGCGTGCGGCGGCCGCCTGCAGCACCGCCTCGCGCTTGTCGACCGGCAGCTCGTGCCCGGCCAGCACCGGCAGGCGGGCCTTGAGGGCCGCCAGGTCGACGGCCGGATCGTCGACCGGCTCGCGCCCGAGCCAGTCGATCAGGTCCTGCAGCGCAACAGACGGTGCGTCGGTCTCGTCCATCGTCCTCGCCGTATAGAGGCGTCAAAGGAAACGGACCTGCATTCTAGCCGCTTGTGCGAGGGCTGCGCGTCGCGCCCCGCGGCGGGCTCCTCGGTAAGGCCCGGGGTGCGCCCGCGGTCCTCCGCTAGTTCCAGCCTTCGAGTCGCATCGTCGCCCGCACCAGACGCTGCTCCTCCTGCTCGATCTCGACAAAGCTCTCGCGCACGCTGTTGATGTGCTCGCGCGCGATCAGGCCCGCACGCTCCGGCTGGCGCTCGACCACCGCCTGGTAGAGGCGCTGGTGCTGGCGATCGATCACGTTCTTGTGCGCGGGGCGGTGGTAGAGGTTGTTCACCGAGGCGAACACGCTGTTCAGCATCAGGTCTGACAGCGACTGCAGCGTGTGCACCAGCACCGAGTTGTGCGAAGCCTCGCTGATCGCGCGGTGAAACGCGTGATCGACGCGGGCATGCTCTTCCGGCGAGGCCTCCGCCCCAACACCGCTGCGGGCGGCCAGGTCCTCGTAGCGGCGGCGGATCATCACGAAGTCGGCCACGGTACCGCGCAGCGCCGCGAGGCGGGCCGCCTCGCTCTCGAGCAGGGCGCGCACCTCGAGCAGGTCGTAGAGGGTGCGCGGCTGCGAGCTGAACAGGTGCAGCAGCGGGCTGGTGTCGCGCTCGGCGGACAGGCGGGCGACGAAGGAGCCCTTGCCATGGCGCGTTTCGATCACACCCAGTCCGCGCAGCACGCGCAGACCCTCGCGCAAGGCCGAGCGCGAGCAGCCCAGCTTCTCGCACAAGCGGCGCTCGGAAGGCAGCGCCTGCCCGACCTTGAGCACCCCATCGGTGATGAGCCGCTCGATGCGCTCGGCGACGACGTCGGCGATCTGACGCCGCTCGGGCACTCCTGATGCGGACTGAAGTTGTTCTGCCACGGTGGTCGGACCAGTAGGAAATAGGGGCACGAATTGAATCGATGAGCTCATGTACGGCTTTGATTATATTGCGCTCTATGGGCTATAAGGGTTAGACCTGATCAAAAAAACTGGTCAGACCAGTAAAAAACCACTGGTCGGTAACGCGCGGGACTTCTAGCATTCAACCGGCAGGCCCCCTTGCGCCTGCCCCTGAAGCCCAACGAGCCCCCAGCCATACCCGAGTCCGGGAGCGGAGAACCGCGATGAACATCCTCTACGACGAACGCATCGACGGCGCGCTGACTCAGGTCGACCGCGCGCATTTCTATGCCGAAATGCGGGCCGCGATCCCGGATCTCGCCATCCTCCACAGTCAGGAAGACCTGCGCCCCTACGAGTGCGACGGCCTCGCGGCCTACCGCAGCACGCCCCTGCTGGTGGTGCTGCCCGAGCGCATCGAGCAGGTGCAGGCCGTGCTGCGCCTGTGCCACGCGCGCAAGGTGCCGGTGGTGGCGCGTGGCGCCGGCACCGGTCTGTCGGGCGGTGCACTGCCGCTGGAACAAGGCGTGCTGCTGGTCATGGCACGCTTCAACCGCATCCTCGAGATCAACCCCAAGGGCCGCTACGCGCGCGTCCAGCCGGGCGTGCGCAACCTCGCCATCTCGCAGGCCGCCGCGCCCTACGAGCTCTACTACGCACCCGACCCGTCCTCACAGATCGCCTGCTCCATCGGCGGCAACGTCGCCGAGAATGCCGGCGGCGTGCATTGCCTCAAGTACGGCCTCACGGTGCATAACCTGCTCAAGGTCGAGATCCTGACCATCGAGGGCGAGCGCATGACGCTGGGCGCCGATGCCCTCGATGCGCCCGGCTTCGACCTGCTGGCGCTGATCACCGGCTCCGAGGGCCTGCTCGGCATCGTCACCGAGGTCACGGTGAAGTTGCTGCCCAAACCCCGCGTCGCCCGCGTGTTGATGGCGAGCTTCGACTCGGTCGACAAGGCCGGCCGCGCGGTGGGCGACATCATCGCCGCCGGCATCGTGCCCGGCGGACTGGAGATGATGGACAAGCTCGCGATCCAGGCCGCCGAGGACTTCATCCACGCCGGCTACCCGGTCGAGGCCGAGGCGATCCTGCTGTGCGAACTCGACGGCGTCGAGTCCGACGTGGCCGAGGACATCGAGCGCGTGCGCGCGGTGCTCGACCGTGCCGGCGCCACCGAGGTCAGCCTCGCCCGCGACGAAGCCGAGCGCGCCCGCTTCTGGGCCGGGCGCAAGAACGCCTTTCCCGCCGTCGGCCGCATGTCGCCCGACTACTACTGCATGGACGGCACCATCCCGCGCCGCCACCTGCCGACCGTGCTCAAGGGCACGGCCGAGCTGGCCGAGCGCTACGGCCTGCTCGTCGCCAACGTCTTCCATGCCGGCGACGGCAACATGCACCCGCTGATCCTGTTCGATGCCAACCAGCCCGGCGCGCTGCAACGCGCCGAGGAGCTGGGCGGCAAGATCCTCGAGCTGTGCGTCGCCGTCGGCGGCACGATCACCGGCGAGCATGGCGTCGGGCGCGAGAAGATCAACCAGATGTGCGTGCAGTTCAACACCGACGAGATCAACTTCTTCCACGCGGTGAAGGCGGCTTTCGACGCCCACGGCCTGCTCAACCCGGGCAAGAACATTCCCACCCTGCACCGCTGCGCCGAGTTCGGTGCCATGCACGTCCACCACGGCAAGCTGCCCTTCCCCGAACTGGAGCGTTTCTGATGCCCGCAAACGCCATCAATGCCCCCTCTGCCAAGACCCCCGGTGCCGACCTGAGTGCAGCGCTCATCGCCCACGTCGAACGCGCCCTCGCCGACAAGGCGCCGCTGCGCATCCAGGGCGGCAACACCAAGGCCTTCTACGGCCGCCCGGTCGATGGCGGCCTGCTCGACACCCGCGGCCATCGCGGCATCGTCAGCTACGACCCGACCGAGCTCGTGATCACCGCGCGCGCCGGCACGCCGCTCGTCGAGGTCGAGGCCGCGCTCGACGCCGCCGGCCAGATGCTGCCCTGCGAACCGCCCCACTTTGGCGCTGGCGCCACCGTCGGCGGCATGGTGGCCACCGGACTGTCCGGGCCGCGTCGGCCCTGGGTGGGATCGGTGCGCGACTTCGTGCTCGGCTGCCGCGTCATCAGCGGCGGCGCGAAGCATCTGCGCTTCGGTGGCGAGGTCATGAAGAACGTCGCCGGTTACGACGTGTCGCGCCTGATGGTCGGCAGCCTCGGCAGCCTCGGCCTGATCACCGAGGTCTCGTTCAAGGTCCTGCCCAAGCCGCGCAACAGCGTCAGCCTGCGCCTGGAGATGGACACCGACACCGCACTCGAGCGCTTCGCCGAGTGGGGTCAGCAACCGCTGCCGATCACCGCCGCCTGCCATGACGGCGAGGCGCTGATGCTGCGCCTGGAGGGGGGTGAAGGCTCGGTCGCCGCCGCGCGCGAGCGCCTCGGCGGCGAGGCGGTCTCGCCCGCGTTCTGGCAGGCCCAGCGCGAACACGAACTCGCCTTCTTCCAGGACCCGCGCCCGCTGTGGCGGATTTCGGTCGCCAACGACAGCCGGCCCGCCCTGCCCACCGGCAGCCAGCTCATCGACTGGGGCGGCGCCCAGCGCTGGCTCAAGACCGAGGCCGACGCCGACGCCATCCGTGCCGCTGCCAGCGCGGCCGGCGGTCACGCCAGCTGCTTCACGCCCGACGTCACCGACAGTCCGCTGCACCCGCTGCCCGAGGTGCTGCTGCGTTATCACCGCCAGCTCAAGGCCCAACTCGACCCGCAAGGCCTCTTCAACCCCGGGCGCATGTACGCCGGGCTCTGAGCCCGCAGGCTCCGAGCCCCCTCCCAGCCAGGACAGACCGACTCATGCAAACCAATCTGAGCGAAAGGGCCCGCGCCCTGCCCGGTGCCGACATCGCCGAAAGCGTGCTGCGAACCTGCGTGCACTGCGGCTTCTGCAACGCCACCTGCCCCACCTACCAGTTGCTCGGCGATGAACTGGATGGCCCGCGCGGCCGCATCTACCTGATGAAGCAGATGTTCGAGGGCGGCGAAGTCAGCGCCAGCACCCGCCTGCACCTCGACCGCTGCCTCACCTGCCGCAACTGCGAGACCACCTGTCCCTCGGGCGTGCAGTACCACAAGCTGCTCGACCTCGGCCGCGCCGCGATCGAGGCCTGGGCGCCGCGCCCGCTCGGCGAGGTGATCCAGCGCAAGCTGCTGCGTACCGTCGTGCCCCGCCCGACTCTGTTCAAGACCCTGGTGCAGGCCGGCGAAGCGGTGCGTCCGCTGCTGCCAGCCGGCCTCGCCAGCAAGCTGCCGCGGCGCATCAAGAGCGCCAAGCCACGCCCCGCACCGCGCCATGCGCGCACGGTGCTGATGCTCGAAGGCTGCGCCCAGCCCGGCCTGTCGCCCAACACCAACGCCGCCACCGCGCGCGTGCTCGACCGCCTCAACATCAGCGTGGTGCCGGCCAGCGAGGCCGGCTGCTGCGGCGCGGTCGACTTCCACCTCAACGCCCAGGACGCCGGCCTGGCGCGCGCGCGCCGCAACATCGACGCCTGGTGGCCGGCGGTGGAGGCCGGCGCCGAAGCCATCGTGCAGACCGCCAGCGGCTGCGGCGCCTTCGTCAAGGAGTACGGCTTCGTGCTGCGCGACGACCCGGCCTATGCGGCAAAAGCCGCACGCATCAGCGAGCTCGCCAAGGACCTGGTCGAGGTGCTGGGCCAGGAACCCCTGGAGTCGCTCGGCGTGCGTGCCGACAAGCGCCTCGCCTTCCATTGCCCGTGCACGCTGCAGCACGCGCAGAAGCTCGGCGGCACGGTGGAGAGCGTGCTCGGCCGCCTCGGCTTCAGCCTCACCGCGGTACCCGACAGCCACCTGTGCTGCGGCTCGGCCGGCACCTACTCGATCACGCAGCCCGAGCTGTCGCGCCGCTTGCGCGACAACAAGCTCGACGCCCTCGAGAGCGGCAAGCCCGACCTCATCGTTACCGCCAACATCGGCTGCCAGACCCACCTCGACGGTGCCGGCCGCACGCCAGTCAGTCACTGGATCGAAATCGTGGACGAATCGATCGCCTGAGCCCGCAACCGCGCCGCGCCAGCCCCCCACGCACGCGCCCACCGCGGCCGTGCCACCGTCTCACCAGGAGAACCCGCTTGAAGACCAAAACCGTACTTTGCCAGCACGACGTCGCCCGTATCCTCGCCGCCGCCCGCGCCATTGCGCAGGACCGTGGCTGGGCCGTCACCATTGCCGTCGTCGATGACGGCGGCCACCCGCTTGCCCTCGAGCGCATGGACGACTGCGCGCCGATCGGCGCCTACATCGCGGTCGAGAAGGCGCGCACCGCGGCACTCGGACGGCGCGACTCGAAGCAGTACGAGGACATGATCAACGGCGGCCGCACCGCCTTCCTGTCCGCCCCGGTGCTCGCCGGCACGCTCACCGGCGGCATCCCGCTGCTCGTCGACGGCCAGGTCGTGGGCGCGGTTGGCGTCTCCGGCGTGAAGCCCGACGAGGACGCCCTGGTCGCCCGGACGGGTGTCGACGCCCTGGCCTGACCGGCCGCGCGTCTACCCGCGGGCCTCCACTCACCCCTCCCCTCAATCACCAACAGCGATGGACGACATGACCGAACGAGAGACCTGCCAGCGCCTTCAGGTGGCTGTGCGCCTGAAGCG
>NZ_DAOMPS010000026.1:0-64534 GCF_035444905.1 Thauera sp. | reverse complement strand
TCTCATATTTCCGGCCGCGATGCGCCTCCTATCTGTGAGAAATGCGGGCTAGCAGCCTGTCGGACTACCCCCTGTAAGATACCGCATCGCCCCCGGATCCTGAGAGCATGAGCCGCTTCCGCCCGATCGACCGCCAAACGGACTATCTGCTGCCGCCCTCGGTACAGGAATGGCTGCCCGAAACGCACCTGGCGCGCTATTTGGTCGATGTGGTCGAGGCGCTGGATCTGTCGGCGCTGGAGCGCGCGTACGCTGGGCGTGGCAGCGATGCGTATCACCCGGCGATGCTGCTGTCGCTGCTGATCTACGGCTACGCGACGGGGACGCATTCAAGCCGCCGGATCGAGCGGGCGACCTACGATTCGCTGGCGTTTCGGTTCATCGCCTGCAACCAGCACCCGGACCACGACACCCTGGCGAGTTTCCGGCGCCGGTTCGGCGAACAGTTCGCCGACATCTTCGTGCAAGTGCTGCAGGTGGCACGCGAGAACCAGCTCGCGCGCTTTGGCACGGTCAGCCTGGACGGCACCAAGCTGCACGCCAACGCCTCTCGGCACAGTGCGCTCTCGTACGGGCACGCCGAGAAGATCGAAGCGCAGTTGAAAGCCGAAGTGCACGAGATGCTCGAGCTGGCCGAGGCCGCCGACCAAGGCAATGTGCCCGAGGGCGTGGATTTGCCTGCGGAGATCAAGCGGCGAGAAGACCGGCTGGCAGCCATCGCGGCGGCCAAGGCCAAGATCGAGGCCCGCGCGAGGGAACGTTTCGAGCGCGAGCACGCCGAGTACGAGGCGAAGATGGCCAAGCGCCAGGCCAAGCAAGCGAGCACGGGCAAGCGGCCCGGCGGCAAGCCACCCGAGCCCCCGCAGGCGGGCCCACGGGCCGAGGATCAGATCAATCTGAGCGATGAAGATTCGCGCATCATGAAGGTGGCCGGCGGTGGTTTCGAGCAGTGCTACAACGCACAAGCCGTGGTCGATACCGAATCGATGCTGGTGGTGGCGCCCCACGTCACCACCGCGGGTAACGACAAGGAGCAGGTCGCGCCGATGCTCGAGCGCATCCAGGCGCTGCCCGATGGGCTCAATCAACCCGAGCGGCTGCTGGCCGACACCGGCTTTTACAGCGAACGCAATGTGCAGTGCTGCCACGACGCCGGGGTCGAACCGTTGATCGCCGTGGGGCGCGATGCGCATCATCCGGATTGGCGCAGCCGCTTCGAAGAGCCCGCGCCACTCGAGATGCCTGCCTCCCACGTCGAGCAGATGAAGCACGCTCTCAAGACCCAGGCCGGTCGCGCCGCCTACGCGCTGCGCAAACAGACGGTCGAGCCGGTGTTCGGCATCATCAAGTCCGTGATGGGTTTCCGCCAGTTCCTGCTGCGCGGTGTCGACAACGTCCGCAACGAATGGACGCTGGTCTGCCTCGCGTGGAACTTCAAGCGCATGGCCGTATTGCGTCTGCAGTGAGAGGAAACGACAGTAGCATCACGATTTCGCGTGAAAGAAGGCCCTATCGGCTCTGAAATGCCGATTATTTTTCACATCATGAAAAGCCGCCGGCCGGTACGCCGCCCGCCGGCTTCAAGTCCGACAGGCTGCTAGGGCCGCGAGCTGCACGGCTGCATGATGAACGGCCTGCGTTGCATTGGTAGGATTCAGGGTTGCCATGATTCACCTCTCTAACAGGTGGCTTGTGGAAGTGTCGGCCTGTCCTTCGGCTTGAGGTTGCGCAGCTTGGTATCGGTCAGCATGGTTCTCGCCCTGATTCAGCTCAAATGCCATGATCCGAAAATCGGCCAATCCTGGCGTAAAACAACAACAAAATCATTGTGTTACGCCAATTCAATACCATGAACATCCGCAAGATGGTTGCATGGTATCGGCGACTTTTCATGGCATAGAAGCATTCAATGCCATCCATCATGCCATGAGAAAACGGTGCTTGGCGATGCCAAATGTTGCCAGGCGGTGCCGAACGAAATCACAAAAAAGCCCGCATTGACGCGGGCTTAGGTGTGTATTCGTGCCACTAGGTGCCAGCCAGTGCCAGACGCCGAATCACTCCCACTCGATCGTCGCCGGTGGTTTGCCGGAGATGTCGTACACCACCCGGTTGATGCCGCGCACCTCGTTGATGATGCGGTTGCTGACCTTGCCGAGCAGGCTGTGCGGCAGCTCCGCCCAGTGCGCGGTCATGAAGTCCTGGGTCTGCACTGCGCGCAGCGCCACCACGTATTCGTAGGTGCGACCGTCGCCCATCACGCCCACGCTCTTCACCGGCAGGAACACCGCGAAAGCCTGGCTGGTCTTGTCGTACCAGTCGGCGGCGCGCAGCTCATCGATGAAGATTGCATCGGCGCGGCGCAGCAGGTCGGCGTATTCCTGCTTGACCTCGCCGAGGATGCGCACACCCAGCCCCGGTCCCGGGAAGGGGTGGCGATAGACCATGTCGTGCGGCAGGCCGAGCGCCACGCCGAGCTCGCGCACCTCGTCCTTGAACAGGTCGCGCAGCGGCTCGAGCAGCTTGAGGCCCAGCGTCTCGGGCAGGCCGCCGACGTTGTGGTGGCTCTTGATGGTGTGCGCCTTCTTGCTCTTGGCGCCGCCGGATTCGATGACATCAGGGTAGATGGTGCCCTGCGCCAGCCATTTTGCGTTCGGCAGCTTCCTGGCCTCGGCCTGGAACACCTCGACGAACTCGCGGCCGATGATCTTGCGCTTCTGCTCGGGGTCGGTGACACCCTTGAGGTGACCCATGAACTGGTCGGTGGCGTCGACGTGTACGACCTTGGCGTGCAGCCGCCCGGCGAACATCTCCATCACCAGCTTGCCTTCGTTGAGGCGCAGCAGGCCATGGTCGACGAACACGCAGGTGAGCTGGTCGCCGATCGCGCGGTGGATCAACGCCGCCGCCACCGAGGAGTCCACGCCGCCGGACAGGCCGAGGATGACCTCCTCGTCGCCGACCTGCTCGCGGATCTTCTGCACCGCCTCGGCGATGTAGTCGGGCATGTTCCAGTCGTGGCCGCAGCCACAGATGTCATGCACGAAGCGGGCGATCATCTCGCGTCCCTTGATCGTGTGCGTGACCTCGGGGTGGAACTGCACGCCGTAGAAGCCGCGCGCCTCGTCGGCCATCGCCGCGATCGGGGTGGATTCGTTGCTGCCGATGACCTTGAACCCGGGCGGCAGCTCGGTGACCTTGTCGCCGTGGCTCATCCACACATCGAGCAGGCCATGGCCCTCGTCGTTCCGGCGGTCCTCGATGTCCGTGAACAGCTTGGAATGCCCGCGCGCGCGCATCTCGGCGTAGCCGAACTCGCGCTTGCTCGAGCTCTCGACCTTGCCCCCGAGCTGGCTGGCCATGGTCTGCATGCCGTAGCAGATGCCCAGCACCGGCACGCCGAGCTCGAACACCACCTGCGGGGCGCGCCAGTCCTCGGCCTCGTACACCGAGTTAGGGCCACCCGACAGGATCACGCCCTGCGCGCCGAAGTTGCGCACGAACTCGTCCGACACGTCGAAAGGATGCAGTTCGCAGTACACCTGCTGCTCGCGCACGCGACGGGCGATGAGCTGGGAGACCTGGGAACCGAAGTCGAGAATGAGGATTTTCTGGTGAGCCATGGGCGCGAACGTCTCTAGCGTCTTGAAAAAGGAAAGGCGGCCTCGCAGCCGCCTGGGAGATTGGGCACCACCCGATCAGCTGATCTGGTAGTTGGGCGCTTCCTTGGTGATCTGCACGTCATGGACGTGGGACTCGCGCATGCCTGCCGAGCTGATCTCGACGAACTCCGCCTGCGCATGCAGGGTCGGGATGTCCGCCGCACCGAGATAACCCATCGACGAGCGCAGACCGCCCATCAGCTGATGGATCACCGCCGTCACCGCGCCCTTGTAGGGCACCCGACCCTCGATGCCCTCGGGCACGAGCTTGTCGATGTTGCCGGTGTTCTCGTCCTGGAAGTAGCGGTCGGCCGCCCCTTTCTGCATCGCCCCGAGCGAACCCATGCCACGGTAGGCCTTGTAGGAACGGCCCTGGAACAGCACCGTCTCGCCCGGCGCCTCCTCGGTACCGGCGAACAGGCCGCCGAGCATGACGCAGTCGGCACCGGCGGCGATCGCCTTGGCGATGTCGCCCGAGAAGCGGATGCCCCCGTCGGCGATCATCGGCACGCCGGTGCCGGCCAGCGCCTTGGCGACGTTGTCGACCGCGGTGATCTGCGGCACGCCGACGCCGGCCACGATACGGGTGGTGCAGATCGAGCCCGGTCCGATGCCGACCTTGACGCCGTCAGCCCCCGCATCGACCAGCGCCAGGGCAGCTGCGGCGGTGGCGATGTTGCCGCCCACCACCTCGATGTGCGGGAAGCGCTTCTTGACCCAGCTGACGCGGTCGAGCACGCCCTGCGAGTGACCATGCGCGGTATCGACCACGATCATGTCGACGCCGGCCTCGGCCAGCCGCTCGGCACGTTCTTCGGTGCCCTCGCCCACGCCGATCGCAGCCGCCACGCGCAGGCGGCCCTGCTCGTCCTTGGCCGCCAGCGGATGCTCGGTGGACTTCATCATGTCCTTCACGGTGATCAGGCCGCACAGCTCGCCGGCATCGTTCATCACCAGCACGCGCTCCAGGCGATGCACGCGCAGCAGCTCGCGCGCCTCCTCCAGGCTCGCGCCCTCGCGCACGGTGACCAGGCGATCCTGCGGCGTCATGATCTCGCTGACGAGCTGGTCGTGGTTGGTTTCGAAGCGCGTGTCACGGTTGGTGACGATGCCGACCACCTTGCCCGCCTGTACCACCGGCACGCCGGAGAAGCGGTGCTGGCGCTGCAGCGCGATGACCTCGCCCACCGTCATCGTCGGCGGGATGGTGATCGGATCCTTGAGGATGCCGGATTCATGACGCTTGACCTTGTGCACCTCGGCCGCCTGCTCGGCAGGGCTCAGGTTCTTGTGCACCACACCGATGCCGCCTTCCTGCGCCAGCGCAATCGCCAGGCGGCTCTCGGTGACGGTATCCATCGCCGCCGAAACCAGCGGAATGTTGAGCCGGATGCGGCGTGTGACCTGGCTCTGCAGGCTCACGTCGCGCGGAAGAACCGTGGAGTGGGCGGGAACGAGAAGGACGTCATCGAAGGTCAGCGCCTTCTGAATCACTCGCATGGCTATTTTCCTTTCGACCAAATCCGTATTATACAGAGCGCTAAAGCGCCATGTAAGCGGCGCAGTCCGGAGATTCTCCATGATGCGCCACGCCGTCCTCGTTCTTGCCCTGTTCCTCGCGCTCCCGGCAATGGCGCAGATCTACAGCTGGAAGGACCGCGACGGCCGCGTGCACTACACCGACACGCCGCCGCCTACCGGCGAATTTACCGTGATCCAGCGCCCGCGCGGGCTGCAACCCAGCCCGCCGCCCGCCGAGGGCAGCGGCGACGCGGCCGCGGCGGCCGAGGGCGAGCCCGATCCCAACCGCCCGCGCACGCTGTCGGAGCGCGAACGCGAGTTCCGCGAGCGCCGCGCCGCGCAGGCCGAAGCCCAGGCCAAGAACCAGGAGGACGCAGCGCGCGAAGCCGAGCGCCAGCGCTTCTGCGAGCAGGCGCGCAACCAGCTCGCGGCCCTCGAATCGGGCCAGCGCATCTCGCGCTTCAACGCCCAGGGCGAGCGCGAGTTCCTCGATGACGACGCCCGCAGCGCCGAAGTGGCACGCCTGCAGGGGCAGATCGCCCAGCACTGCCAGTAGGGCATGACGGTGGGCTCAGGCCTGCACCCCAGGCCTGCAACTCAGGCCTGCTCTTCGGCCGGACCGCCCCCCTTCTTCATCACCTTGCCCTCGTCGGCACGCTTCTTCCGTACGGCCTTCGGGTCGGCAATCAGCGGGCGGTAGATCTCGACCCGGTCGCGGTCGTGCAGGACGGTGTCGGCCTTCACCAGCTTTGCATACACGCCGAGCTTGTTCTTGCGCTCGAGCTCGATGTCCGGGTACTTCGCCAGCAGGCCGGAGGCTTCGATCGCATCGCGCACCGTCGCCCCTTCCGGCAGGCGCAGCTCGACCCGCTCCTGGCGCTGCGGCAAGGCATACACGACCTCGACGTGGATCATCGCGCTCATCTTCAGGCCTTTTTGTAGATCTGGCCCGCACGCTTCACGAAGGAATCGACGAAGGTGTTGGCGATGTGGTTGAAGACGGGGCCGAGCACCTTCTCCAGCAGCTTGCTGGAAAACTCGTAATGCAGGCTGAATTCGACCTTGCAGGCGGTGTCGCCCAGCGCGGTGAATTGCCAGTGGCCGTCGAGATGGGTGAAGGGACCGTCGGTCAGCCGCAGGCGCATCTCGCTGGGGTAGCGCTTGGCGTTCTCGGTGCTGAAATGCGCCTTGATGCCGTGGTAATTGATGTGGAGGGTCGCCGAGGTGAGCTCGGCGGTACGCTGATGCACGTCGGCGCCGCCGCACCAGGGCAGGAACTGTGGATAGTCCTCGCAACGGTCGACCAGGTCGAACATCTGCACGGGAGTGAATTCGATGAGAACGAGCTTCTTGACGTCGGCCATGCGCAAGCCTGCCTGTCGGGCCCCACACCCGCCGAAACGGGCGCGCGGCCAAACTGTTAAAATGCGCGATTCTACCGCATGCGGGCACCCCCGTTTGCTGCCGCGCCCCGCGCCCGAGGAATCGCCACACCATGAGCATCATCGAAAACCGCAAGGCCACGCACGACTACTTCATCGAGGAAAGGCACGAGGCCGGCATGGTCCTCGAAGGCTGGGAGGTCAAGGCCATCCGCGCCGGGCGCGCCAACATCAAGGAGTCCTACGTGGTCATCCGCGGCGAGGAGATCTTCCTGTTCGGCATGCACATCACCCCGCTCACCACCGCCTCCAGCCACGTCCGCCACGATCCCACGCGCACGCGCAAGCTGCTGCTGCACAAGAAGGAAATCGCCCGCCTGATCGGCAAGGTCGAGCGTGCCGGCTACACCCTGGTGCCGCTCGACATGCACTTCAAGCAGGGCCGCATCAAGCTCGAGATCGGGCTGGCGAAGGGCAAGAAGCTGCACGACAAGCGCGAGGACGAGAAGAAGAAGGATTGGGAGCGCGAGAAGCAGCGACTGATGCGGGTCAAGGCCTAAGGGCGCGCACGCTCACGAGCTGCACGACAGCATCGAACACCCCGCCTTGTGGCGCGCCCAGTCCGGGCGCTTGGCGGCGAAGCGCTCGCGCCCGGGCTGCACCTCATAGGGCTTGCGTAGCACCTCGAACAAGGTCTCGAGCTCGCTCAGGTCGCCCTGTTCGGCCGCATCGATGGCCTGCTGCGCCAGATAGTTGCGCGGCACGTAGAGCGGATTGACGCGGTTCATCGCGGCACGCCGGGTCTCGGCCGGCACGCCCTCCTCCGCCACCCGCGCCGCGTAGCGTTGCAGCCAGGCGGCGAAATCGTCCGCCACCGCCACCCGGCGAGCCTCGACGTAGAACACGCCACCGTCGAACCCGGTCTCGAACAGGGCCGGATCAGGGGCAGCCGGGTCCAGTTCCGCCAGGCAGCGGAAGAAGAGCGTCATGTCCATCTCGCCCGCCTGCAGGATGCGGTGCAGCTCGTCGAGCAGGTGCTCGTCCGCGCGCGTGTCGTCGTCCGTCGCACCGGCACGCCAGGATTCAAGGCCGAGCTTCGCGGCCTTCAGCCGCCGGTATTCGGCCTCATGCACTTGGGCATAGCCCGCCAGCGCGCGCTCTAGCGGCTCGACCTGCTGCATCACCGGATACACGGCATTGGCCAGCTGCCACAGGTTCCAGTGCGCGATGCGCGGCTGGTGGCCGAAGCGATAGCGGCGCCCGCCGGCGTCGGTCGTGTTCGGCGTCCACTCCGGGTCGAAGTTGTCCACCCAGCCATACGGACCGTAATCGATCGTCAGGCCGAGGATGGACATGTTGTCGGTGTTCATCACCCCATGGACGAAGCCGACCCGCATCCAGTGCGCCAGCAGGACGGCCGTGCGCCGGCACACCTCCTCGAACCAGGCCAGGCGGCGCGCCACCGGATCGCGCTCGGTGGCGAGCTCGGGGAAGTCGCGGGCGATGGTGAAGTCGATCAGGCGCTCGAGCAGCGGCTCCTCGCCGCGCGAGGCGAAGATCTCGAAGTTGCCGAAGCGGATGAAGGACGGCGCCACCCGGCACACCACCGCGCCTGGCTCGGGCCGCGGATGGCCGTCGTAGAACATGTCGCGCACCACCTGCTCGCCGGTGGCCACCAGACTGAGCGCACGCGTGGTCGGCACGCCCAGATGCTGCATCGCCTCGCTGCAGACGAACTCGCGGATCGACGAGCGCAGCACCGCGCGCCCGTCGGCCCGGCGCGAATACGGCGTAGGCCCGGCACCCTTGAGCTGCAGTTCCCAGCGCTCACCTCGCGCATTGATCGCTTCGCCGAGCGTGATCGCCCGACCATCGCCGAGCTGCCCCGCCCAGTTGCCGAACTGATGCCCGCCATAGCAGGCGGCATAGGGTTCCATGCCCGGCAGCAAGGCATTGCCGCCAAACACGTCAGCAAAGTGCTGGCTCCGGATGTCTGCCTCGGTGAGGCCGAGCAGTTCGGCCACTTCGGGCGACCACGCCAGCAGCGTCGGTGCGCGCACCGGTGTCGGCTCGACCCGCGAATAGCAGGCCCCATGCACCTGGCGAACGTGCCGCCCTTCCTCGGGATCACCGGGCAGCTCGCGCACGAAGCGGTTGTCGAATCGAAGATCTTTCATTGGGCTATGGTCTTGTCGGGCGTTGAGGCCAGGCTGCGCTGACCGGAGTGTGGGGCGTTCCTGAAGCCGGCGAGGACTGTCCGAGCCGAGCGCAGCGATGGCGAGTTCCGCAGCCGGCGGAAGGAATGCTCCGCGCTGCGGTCAAGGCGGCGACCGCCTATCCGCGGCGCGGGTCAAAGGCGTCGCGCACCACGTCAGCGAACAGGTTGGCCGCCAGCACCAGCACGAACATGAATACAAACGCTGCCGCCAGTGACCACCAGACCATCGGCTCGCGGGCAAGTTCGGCGCGCGCCATGTTGATCATGGTGCCGAAGCTGATCGTGGTCGGATCGACACCGATGCCCACATAGGACAGCACGGCTTCCGCCAGCACCAGACCGGAGAAATCCATCACCAGCGCGATCATGACGATGTGCATCACATTGGGCAGGATGTGGCGGCGCAGGATGGCCGGCGTCTTCACCCCGAAGGCCCGCGCCGCCTGCACGTACTCGAGTTCGCGCAGCTTCAGCGTCTCGCCGCGCAAAAGCCGCGCGAGCCCTGTCCAGCTCGTGATGCCGAGGATGAAGCACAGCGCCAGCAGGCGCGCGTCGGAGCGCTCTGCGGCGGTGTCGAACCACTGCGGGTTGGTGTCGATGATGACCTGCATCATCAGCACCGCGGCGGCGATCAGCAGCACGCCGGGAATGGCGTTGAGCACGGTGTACAGGTACTGCACGGCATCATCCACCCAGCCGCCCAGGTAGCCGGCGGCGATGCCGAGGGCGACCGCGAAGGGCATCATCACCAGCGTCGTGATGGTGCCGATCACGAGCGCAGTGCGCACGCTCTTGAGCGCCAGATACAGCACGTCCTGGCCGACCTTGTCGGTGCCGAGCACGTGATACAGCGGCGCGAGTTGCAGGCACAGCGCGAGGATCAACAGCACGAAGGCCAGCGTCACTAGCGCGGCGCGCCACGCCAGCACGGTGCGCCCGCCGAGGATCGCCACCGCCACCGCCCCCCAGCCCAGCCCGCTGCCACGCCACACCGTCGTCACCAGCAGCACGAAGGCGATGGCCGACCACAGCGCGGCCTGCCCCGCGGCGTTGGCCACCCGCGCCGCCACGTCCGCGCCGCGCTCATGCTCGGGAGCCTGCAAGTGAGCGGCCCCATGCACCAGCCGCGGGTAGTCGCGCACCTGGCGGCCATCAGCCAGCTCCATCGCCTCGCGCTGGTACAGGCGCCATGCAAAAGGGGCCGAATAGGTCTTCTCGGTCTGCAGGCGCAGCGGCATCAACAGCGCGTCGAGCACGGACAGCACCTCGGTCGAGTACTGCCCAGCCGGCGCGCCCTCGCCCGCAGCGCGCTCGGCCTCGGCCCCCTCGCTACCGGCCGACGTTGGCGCTTGCTGGCCATCCTCGGCCGCGATCGTGGCCGCCACCGGCGGCAACAAGGGCCGGTAATGCAGGCTGTCGAGCAGGCCGACCGCGACGAAGGCGAGCAGCACGGTCGCCGCGGCCATGCCGGTGGGCCGCTTGCCCACCTTGCGCCAGGCGGCACGCAAGGGCTCCTGCCCGCGCACGTAGAGCGCGGCCAGCACCGCCACGCCGACGAGCAGGAAGAGCAGCGCGTCGGTCCACAACAGCACCGGCTGGAAGCCCATCGGTGTTCCCCAGAGCGTGCTCATTGCAGCCTCACCCTCGGGTCGACCAGCGTGTAGGAGATGTCGGTCAGGATCAGGCCGATGATGTAGAGCACCGAGCCGATGAAGACCATCGCCCGCACCACCGCGAAGTCCTGCGCATTGATCGCGTCGATCGTGTAGCTGCCCAGGCCGGGAATGGCAAAGAAGGATTCGACCAGCAGGCTGCCCATGAACAGCAGCGGAATCACCACCACCACGCCGGTCAGGATCGGGATCAGCGCATTGCGCAACACATGGCGGAACAGCACCGCAAGCTCGGACAAGCCTTTGGCGCGCGCGGTGCGGACGTAGTCCTTCGAGATCTCCTCGAGGAAGATGGTGCGATACCAGCGCGCGCTCGAGCCGATGCCGGCGAGCACGCTGATCAGCACCGGCAGCAGCAGGAAGCGCGCGGCATCGAGCCCTGGCGCATAGCCCGAGATCGGCACCAGCGACCACATCTTGGACACCAGCCACTGGCCGCCGATGATGTAGAACAGGCTGGAGATCGACATCATCGCCACGCACAGCACCACACCCCAGAAGTCGAGGTAGGTGGCGCGAAAGAAGACCAGCAGCAGCGCGAAGCTGATCGACACGAGGAGGCTCAGCACGAAGGTCGGCAGCGCGATCGCCAGCGACGGCCCCATGCGGTCGCGGATCTCCTGGCCGATGTCGCGGCCGTCGTCGGCACGGCCGAACTCGAGCGCGAACATGCGCAGCGACTTGTCGAAGAAGATGGTGTCGGTGAAGCGCGCGCTGCCCTCGGCCTCGGCATTGACGAACATCGGCCTGTCGTAGCCGCGCTCCACCTTCCAGCGCTCGATCGCCTCGGGCGTGGCGCGCTTGACGCCGATGTGCATGCGCGCCATGTCGTCCGGCGAATTGACCACGAAGAAGAGCAGGAAGGTGAGCAGGTTCACCCCGATGAGGATCGGGATTGCATACAGCAGGCGACGGACGAGGTAGGCCAGCATCAGGGCGCGCCTCCTTCGGCCGGGGAGGAGGAAGCGGGCGACGGCGCCGCCGGGGCGGCGGTGGCGGTCTCACGCCGGCGCCAGTGGATCACGGCCGGGGCGATCACTGCGGCCAACAGCAGCGCGACCAGCGCCAGCGGCCACAGCACCGGCCTGTTCCATTGGGCACGCGCGGCCTCGCGGCGCTCCACGTCGAGGCGCTGGTACTGCATCGTGTTGCGCACCATCGCCCCCGGCTTGCGGTTGTGCACCCAGCCGTGCTGCAGGGAATAGGCCTTGGGATGGAAGGCGAAGATCCATGGTGCGTCCTCCTGCACCATCGCCACCATGCGGTCGATGATCTGCTGGCGGGCGGGGCCGTCGGGCATCGCCTTCATGCGCTCGAACAAGGCGTCGTACTCCGCGTTCTCGTAGTTGGCGGCGTTCTGGCCGTTGAAGCGGACCTTGCCCTGCGCGCCGTGGAGCAGGAAGAGCAGGTTCTCGGGGTCGGGGTAGTCGGCATTCCAGCCAAAGAAGAAGAGCTGGGCGTTGCCCTGGCGGATCTTGTCCTGGAAGCGGTTGAAGTCGGTCGGGCGCACCACGAACTGCACGCCGAGCTCGCGGAACTGCTTGGCCAGCCAGTCCGAGCGCGCCTTGTCGCCCAGCCCGCCCGGGGTGGTGTCAAGGTTGATAATGAGCGGCTCGCCGGTCTGCGCATTGCGCCCATTGGGCCAGCCCGCCTCGGCCAGCAGGCGGCGCGCCGCGTCCACGCTGCGGCGCACCGGACGTCCGTCGGCCTCAGCCCCACGCCACTCGTACACCACCGGATTGATGCCCGCCCTGCCCTCGCGCGCGCCGAAGATGCCGGGCGGGATCGGGCTCATGCCCGGTACCCCGCGGCCATTGAGAAAGATCGACACGAATTCCTCCATGTCGAGCGCGATCGAGATCGCCTGGCGCAGCTTGCGCGCGCGCTCCTGCTCGGCCTTCGACGGCCCGCCACCGAGCAGCGGGTCGAGCATGTTGAAGCCGAGGTAGAAGATCGAGGGGGACACCGAGGTCAGCAGGCGGATGCCACGCGCCTCCATCTCCTCGGACAGGGACACCTCGCCCTGGCTGGTCAGGCTCACCGCCTGGTCGAAGTTGTCGGAAGACACGCCGGAGGCGTCGTAATAGCCCTGCAGGAACTTGTTCCAGTACGGAATGCCCTCGCGCTCGCGCGAGAAGACCACCTTGTCGATAAAGGGCAGGGTCTTGCCGCAGTCCACCAGCAAGCCCGCGGCCTCATCGCCCGGCTCGCCCTCGCAGGGGTAGGGCATGCCGCGGTAGTTGGGGTTGCGCGCCAGCACCATGCGCGCATTCGGGTTGTTCTCGACCAGCATGTAGGGACCGGTGCCGACTGGCCACCAGTCGAGGGTGAGGTTGCGCTCGGCCATGCCGGGCTGGGCGAAGAAGCGGTCCACCTCCGGCGGCACCGGGCTGAAGAAAGGCATCGCCAGCCAGTAAAGGAACTGCGGATAGGCGCCCTGCAGCGTGATGCGATAGGTGTGGCGATCGACGACCTCGACGCCGGGCAGCGCGAAGCGGGTGAGATCGAGCCAGCCCGGATCCGATCCGCCGGCCGGCGCCGACCCGTCCGCATCCGCTGCCCCCTCCCCCGCCCGCGCCGCCTCGACCAGCGCGGCCTGCAGGTCCTTGAGGCCGGGCAGGTACTCGGCCATCAGTTCGAAGATCGGCGAATGCAGGCGCGGGTTGGCCAGGCGCTTGATCTGGTACACATAGTCCCCGGCCTCGAGCTCGCGCGTGCCGGTGTGCGCAAAATCGCCCAGGCCGCGCACCCCGCGCAGATCGGCAGCGCCCAGCCCGAGGTAACGCGGGCTGCCGTCCTCATCGGTGGCGAATGCCGGATGCGGCTGGTACAGGATACCCGGCCGGATGCGCACCTCCACCACCGTTCTCGCCACCCTGGCGGCGTCGGCCGTCGCCGGCAGTTCGCGCCCCTGGGCGTCGTAGCGGCGCAGGCTGGGCATGGCGGCCGCGGTCGCCGGCTCGAGCACGTAGGGCCGCTTCAGGTAGTGGTACTGCAGCGGCGGCTCGACGATCTGGTACAGGAAGGTCGCCTCGTCCTCGCTGTACGATTGCACCGGGTCGAGGTGCTTGGGACGCTCGGTGAAGGCGGTGTACAGGATGTTCTGCCCGCGCTCGTCGGCCGGGTAGGGATCGTTCCAGGCCGCGCCGCAGGCGGTCAGCAGCAGGCTCGCGGCAAGCACCGGGAGGCAGGCGGCAATGCGCGCAGACAGGCTTGCGGGAAGGGCACGACGGAGACAGGAAATGCGGCGCACGTGCAAGGGGAAAGATCAAGAACAGGCTGGATTCTGGCAGGTTTTGGGCCCCAGCGCGATCACAAGCGCATGCCGCCAGCAGGGTTTTGGCTATAATCCGGCTCTTGTCATTTGGAGTTTCCCCTGATGGGCTTTCTAGCCGGCAAACGAATCCTCATCACCGGTCTGCTCAGCAACCGTTCGATTGCCTACGGCATCGCCAAGGCCATGCACCGCGAAGGGGCCACGCTCGCCTTCACCTATCAGAACGACCGCTTCAAGGAGCGCGTCGCCAAGATGGCGGCGGACTTCGGCGGCGAGCTGATCTTCCCGCTCGACGTCCAGGACGACGCCCAGATCGTCGCGCTGTTCGACCAGCTCGGTCAGCATTGGGATGGACTCGACGGCCTGGTGCACTCGATCGCCTTCGCCCCGGGCGAGGCGCTCGAGGGCGACTTCCTCGACGGCCTCACGCGCGACGCCTTCCGCATCGCGCAGGAAGTCAGCGCCTACAGCTTCCCCGCGCTGGCCAAGGCGGCGCGCCCGATGATGAAGGGCCGCAATGGTGCGCTGCTCACGCTGTCCTACCTGGGCGCGGTGCGCACCATGCCCAACTACAACATCATGGGCCTGGCCAAGGCCAGCCTGGAGGCGGCGGTACGTTATCTCGCCGTCACCCTCGGTCCCGAGGGCACGCGTGCCAACGCCATCTCCGCCGGCCCGATCAAGACCCTCGCCGCCTCGGGCATCGGCAGCTTCGGCAAGCTGCTGGCCTTCAACGAACACAACGCCCCGCTGCGCCGCAACGTAACCATCGAGGAAGTCGGCAACACCGCCGCCTTCCTGTGCTCGGACCTCGCCAGCGGCATCACCGGCGAGGTGATGTACGTCGATGCCGGCTTCAACATCACCGCCCTTGGCAACCCCGCGCCGCTACCGCAATAAGCCGCGCGACGAACGCCAGCGGCCAAAGCAGAACGCCCGGCGATGCCGGGCGTTCTGCGTTTACAGGCGGTCAGCCCGGACTCAGGATGCGGGCAGCGCGTTGGCGCTGATCTCGACCTTGTAGCGCTGGCGCAGCTCGGCGAGGAAGGCGGCGAAGTCCCGCCCCGCGAGCAGCTGCGAGTACTGCGCCGCCACCGCCGCGACACGCTCGTCGCTGTCGGCGATCTGCGGCCGCTCGACGGCCTCGATGCGATAGATCACATAGTCGCCTTCGACCGTGCTCACGCCCACATGAGCCGGCAGCGGCTCGGCCGGCGCGGCGAACACCGCCTGCATGGCGGCAGCCGGCAGGCCCGGCGCACCGCGCTGCAGCGTGCGCTCCTCGCCCCATTCGCCCGGGCGCTGCGCATCGGCAAGCGGCTCGCCCTTCTGCAGCACGGCCAGCGCTGCCGCCCCCTGCTCTGCCGCCGCACGGGCGCCACGCTCGAGGCGCAGATCCTCCCGGATGCGCTCGCGCACCTCATCGAGCGGCAGCCGCTGCGCCGCTTCGAAGGCCTTCACACGCGCCGACACCAGCGTGCCGTTGCCGATCTCGATGGCTTCGGTATTGCGCCCCTTCTGCACCACCTCCTCGGAAAAGACGGCGTTGAGCAGGCGCTCGTTGGCAAACGGGCCGGTGGCGGCATCGCGAGACATCCAGTCGGTGCTGCGCACCTCGAGACCGAGCAGCTCGGCCGCCGGGGCCAGGCTGTCCGGCTGCTCGTAGACGGTGTTGGCGAACTGTTCGGCCAGCTCGGCGAAACGGCGTCCGGCCTCGGCGCCGCGCAGCTCGGCGACGATCTGCTCGCGCACCTCGTCCAGCGGCTTGATCGTGGCCGGCTTGATGTCGGTCACCTCGATGATGTGCACGCCGAACTCGGTGCGCACCGGTTCGCCCACCTGCCCCTTGTCCTGTGCGAACACCGCGTCCTCGAACGCCCCCACCATCATGCCGCGGCCGAAGAAGCCGAGGTCACCCCCGCGCCCGGCCGACCCCGGATCCTGCGACTTCTCGCGCGCCAGGTCGGCGAAGCGCTCGGGCTGCGCACGCAGTTCGGCAACCAGGGCCTGGGCCTCGCCCATCACCCGGGTCACCTCGGCCTCGTCGGCGGCCGCGTCGAGTGCGAGCAGGATGTGACGCGCCTGGCGCTCCTCGGCCACCCCGTAGCGCCCCTGGTTAGCTTCGTAGAAGGCGCGCAGCTCGTCATCGGCGACCTCGATGCCCTGCTCGACGGCGCTGCGGTCGAACACCAGGTAGTCGGCCTGAAGTCGCGCAGCGCGCTCGAAGCGCGCTGGATTGGCCTGGTAGTAGGCAGCAATCTCGTCCTCGCTCACCTGCACCTCGGCCGCCAGGCGCGCGGCCGGAAAGCGCAGCTCACGGATGCGGCGTTCCTCGAGCTGGGCAGCCAGGAAGCGCTGCGCCGACGCCTGCGGCACGACGCTGGCGTCGCCGACCGAGCTCACGATCTGCTGCACACGCACGTCCTGCGCGAGGCGGGCCTCGAAATTGGCGGGCGTCATGCCCTGCGCGCGCACCATCATCTCGTAGCGTTGCAGGGAGAAGCGGCCGTCTTCCTGGAACGCCGGCACGGCGGCGATGGTCTCCTGCAACTGCTGCGGCGTGACCACCAGGCGATTCTCGGCCGCATACAGCGCCAGCACGCGCTGGTTGATCAGGTTGTCGAGCACGACGCGGCGCAGCTCCACCGACTCGAGCAAGGCGCGGTCGACCTGGCCGCCGGCGCTCTGGCGCAGCCGGTCCTGCTGCTCGCGCAAGGCCTGGTCGAACTCGAAGGCGCTGATGCCGGTCCCGCCGACCTTGGCGATCTCGTTGCCGGTCGGCGAGTCGCTGAAGTACGCGTCCATACCGAAGAAGGCGAAGGGGATGATGAGGATTGCCAGGATGACCTGCGCAACCCGCTTGTTGCTGCGAATGGCTTCGAACATCTCGATTTCCGCGACGGACTGGAAAGGTGAAAGGAAAGGTGGCAAGGCGCAGCCGCCACACCATCAAGACAGGCAATGCACGCTGCCCCGCAGCAGAGCTCTCCGCTGCGGACGAAAGGCCGAAGTTTAGCGCATCTGCCCTCGATCTGGCCCGAAGCGTGCAGCATGCCGCATTTGGCGAAATGCCGCCCGCCTATACTCCGCGCGATGAGCGCTCGCCCCCTGCCTACCCTGTTCGCAATCGCATTGCTTGCCCTCGGCTACGCGGTCGCGGGCTGGCTCTCCTTGCAGGTGGCGATCCCGCCCGGCTATGCCGCGCCCGTCTTCCCGCCGGCGGGCATTGCCCTGTCGGCGGTGATGATCTTCGGCTGGCGGCTGTGGCCGGGCATCTTCGTCGGCTCGCTGTGCGTGCAGTGGCTCGCCGCCAACGCCGTCGGTGCCGAGGCCCTGCACCCCTCGATCCTGCTCCTGGTCCCGGCCGCCGCCACCTTGCAGGCGCTGGCCGGCGGCTGGCTGGTGAAGCGCCTGATCGGCGCGCGCCACCGCTTCGACACCCCCGCCAGCATCCTGCTCCTGCTCGCCGTCATCGCCCCGCTGAGCTGCCTGATTGCCGCGTCGACGAGCATCCCTCTGCTCGCCGCAGAAGGCCTCATCGCACGCGACGAGATGCTCTTCAACTGGTGGAACTGGTGGCTGGGCGACACGCTTGGCGCGATCATCGCCACGCCGCTGATGCTGGTCTTCCTTGGCCGCCCGGCATCCGACTGGCGCAGCCGCCGCGCGGGGGTGGCCGTCCCCCTGCTGATCGCGCTGCTGGTGCTCAGCTTTGCCTTCCGCCAGGTCATCCAGTGGGAAGAAGCCCGCGTCCACACGCAGTTCAACCGCGACACCGAACTGCTCGGCATCCAGATCCAGCGCCGCCTCGACGCCCAGATCGACACCCTGCTGTCGATCCGCGACCTGGTCGGCGTCAGCAAGGCGCTGACGCGGGCCGAATTCGCCGCTTTCGTGCAGGCCTGGCTGGAACGCTACCCCGGCGCCAAGAACTTCGCCTGGGCGCCGCTCGTGCGCGCCGAGGAACGCGCCGGCTTCGAAGCCCACATGCAGGCGGCGATGGCCGGCTCTCGCATCCTCGACCGCGACGCCGAGGGACGCACCTTTCCCGCCACGCCCGCCGCGCGCTACTACCCGATCACCTACGTCGAACCGCTGGAGGCCAACCTCAGCGTGATCGGCATGAACCCGTACTCACTGCCGGCCGCCGCTGCCGCCATCAGCGCCAGCCAGCAAAGCGGCCGCCCGGTGGCCAGCGAATCCTTCCGCCTCGTGCAGGAAAGCGGCACCCAGCGTGGCATGGTGGTCTACCTCGCCACGTCCGGACCCGCCTGGAAGGCAGACGACAAGGGACAGGGCGAGGCGCGCGCCGGCATCGTGTCCGCCGCCTTCCGCATGGAGGATGCGATCAGGAGCGTGGTGGACCCCGCTCTTGCGCCGGAGATCGAACTCTGCCTGGTCGACGCGGACGGCAGCCCCGGTGGCACCCGCCTGGTCGGCGCGGCGGGCTGCGAGCAGCCTGGCTGGCGCGAACGGCAGGTGCAACGCAGCATCGGCATCGACTTTGCCGAGCGCCGGCTCGAATTGCGCCTGCGCGCCACCCCGCTCTACCTCCACGCCCTGCGCAGCTGGGCAGCCTGGGGGACGATCGCCTCCGGCCTGCTCGCCAGCGGGCTGCTCGGCGCCTTCCTTCTCATCAGCTCCGGCAACACACGCCGGATCGCCGCCCTCGTCGAGCGTCGCACGCACGAACTGGAGACCACCAGCGCCGACCTGCGTGACAAGCAGCGTGCCCTCAGCGAGGCCATGCGCATCGCGCGCATGGCGAGCTGGGAGACCGTGCGCGGCTGCGAAGGCCTGCGCTGCTCGCACGACCTTCACACCCTGCTCGATCGCGACCCGCAGGCGCTGCGCGGGCTCAACGAGCTCGTCGCCAGCTTCTGCGCCGATGACCGTGGCGCCCTGCAGGCGAAACTGGACGAGCTGTGCCGAGGCGCCGGACGCAGGACACTCGACTGCCGCACCCTGTCCACACCACCGCGCGTCCTGCAACTGCAGATCGAAAGCGAATGGACGGCCGACGGCCTCGGACGGCTGCGCGGCACGGTGCAGGACGTCACCAGTTCGCGCGAGGCCGAAGCCCACATCCACTACCTCGCCCGCTACGACACGCTCACCGGCCTGCCCAACCGCAGCGCGTGGATCGAGCAGGGCACACTCGCGCTGCGCAGCGCGGCGCGCCACAGCGACCGCTTCGCGGTGCTATTCCTCGATCTCGACAACTTCAAGACCATCAACGACTCGCTCGGGCACTTCACCGGCGACCGCATGCTCGAGGCGGTCGCGCGCCGCCTGAGCGCCTGCGTGCGCACCGAGGACCTGCTCGCGCGTCTTGGCGGCGACGAGTTCGTCGCCCTCCTGCCGCGCATCACCGGGCCAGAGGACGCCGCCACCGTGGCGCGCAAGATGCTCGAGACGCTCGCCACCGCGCTCGAGATCGACGACCACGAGCTGCGGCCCTCGGTCAGCATCGGCATCGCCCTCTTCCCGGATGACGGCGACACCATGGAGACCCTGCTCAAGCACGCCGACACCGCGATGTATGGCGCCAAGGCTGCGGGGCGCAACAACTACCAGTTCTTCACCCCCGAGATGAACATCCGCGCCACCGAGCGCCTGCTGCTCGAGAACGCGCTGCGCCGCGCCATCGCCAATGACGCGCTAGCCCTGCATTACCAGCCGCAGATCGACACCGCCAGCGGCCGCACCTGCGGCTGCGAGGCCCTGGTGCGCTGGACCGACCCGGCCCAGGGCGCGATCTCGCCCGCTCGCTTCATTCCCGTCGCCGAGGACTCCGGGCTCATCATCCCGCTCGGCGACTGGGTCCTGCGCGAGGCCTGCCGCCAGCAGGTACGGTGGATGCGCGCCGGGCTGGGCGAGGTCTGCATCGCGGTCAACATCTCGGCGTTGCAGTTCCAGCGCGACGACTTCGTGGACAAGGTGTTCGCCATCCTCGAGGAGACGGGCGCGCAGCCGAGCGCGATCGAGCTGGAGATCACCGAGAGCGCGCTCATGCATCCCGGCGACAAGCTGTCCGATCGCCTGCATCAGCTCGTGCAGCTCGGCTTCACCCTGGCGCTCGACGACTTCGGCACCGGCTACTCCTCGCTCGCCTACCTGAAGCGGCTGCCGATCGCCCGCCTCAAGATCGACCAGAGCTTCGTCGCCGACCTGCCGGGCGACCCTGAAGATGCCGCAGTCGTCACCGCCGCGCTTTCGCTGGCCCGCGACCTGGGCATGGACGTCGTCGCCGAGGGCGTGGAAACGCCCGCCCAGCGTGCCTTCCTGGGCGAGCGGCAATGCACGCTGATGCAGGGTTACCTGTTCTCGCGTCCGCTGCCCGCGGACGAGTTCGCGGCGTGGCTGAGGCAGGCCACGCCGCGCTGAGCCAACTCAGGCCGCGGCCCGCTCGAAGCTCAGGTGGCCGTCGCGGGCATCGACGCGGATCCGGTCCTTGGCGCCGAACTGGCCTTCGAGAATGGCCTTTGCCAGCGGGTTCTCGATGCGCTCCTGGATCGCGCGCTTGAGCGGGCGCGCACCGAACACCGGATCGAAGCCGGCTGTCGCCAGTTCGGCCAGCGCCGCGTCGGTCACCTCCATTGCCATCTCCAGCCGTGCCAGGCGATTTTCCAGGTACTTCAGCTGGATCCTGGCAATGCCGGCGATGTGCTTCTCGTCGAGCGCATGGAACACGACCAGTTCGTCGATGCGGTTGATGAACTCGGGGCGGAAGTAGGTCTTCACCTCGGCCATCACCGCCAGCTTGATCACGCCATAGTCGTCGCCGGCCATGGCCTGGATCATCTGGCTGCCCAGGTTCGAGGTCATCACGATGACGGTGTTCTTGAAGTCCACCGTGCGACCCTGGCCATCGGTCATGCGGCCGTCGTCGAGCACCTGCAGCAGCACGTTGAACACGTCCGGGTGGGCCTTCTCGACCTCGTCGAACAGGATCACGCTGTAGGGCTTGCGCCGCACCTGCTCGGTCAGGTAGCCCCCTTCCTCGTAGCCGACATAGCCCGGCGGCGCGCCGATCAGGCGCGCGACCGAGTGCTTTTCCATGAACTCGCTCATGTCGATGCGGATCAGGTGGTCCTCGGAGTCGAACAGGAAGCTCGCCAACGTCTTGCACAGCTCGGTCTTGCCCACGCCGGTGGGCCCGAGGAAGAGGAAGGAGCCATACGGGCGGTTCTCGTCCGACAGCCCCGCACGCGAGCGCCGGATCGCGTCGGCCACCAGGCGCACGGCCTCGTCCTGACCGACCACCCGCTCGTGCAGCTTGGCTTCCATGTGCAGCAGCTTCTCGCGCTCGCCCTGCATCATCTTGCTCACCGGAATGCCGGTGGCACGCGACACGACCTCGGCGATCTCCTCGGCGCCGACCTGGGTGCGCAGCAGCTTGTTGGGCTGCGCGCCCTCGCCGACCTGCTCGGCCATCTTCAACTGCGCCTCGAGCTGCGGCAGGCGGCCGTACTGCAGCTCGGCCACCTTGTCGAGCTGGCCCTTGCGCTGGAAATCCGCCATCTGCGCGCGCAGGGCGTCGATCTCTTCCTTGATGTGGGCCGAGCCGGCCACCTTGGCCTTCTCCGCCTTCCAGATCTCCTCGAGGTCGTTGTACTCGCGCTGCAGCTTGGCGAGCTCGTCCTCGATCAGTTGCAGGCGCTTCTGCGAGGCCTCGTCCTTCTCCTTCTTCACCGCCTCGCGCTCGATCTTGAGCTGGATCATGCGGCGATCGAGCTTGTCCATGACCTCTGGCTTGGAGTCGATCTCCATCTTGATGCGGGCGGCCGCCTCGTCGATCAAATCGATCGCCTTGTCGGGCAGGAAGCGGTCTGTGATGTAGCGATGCGACAGCTCCGCGGCGGCGACGATCGCCGGGTCGGTGATGTCGACGCCATGGTGGATCTCGTACTTTTCCTGCAGGCCGCGCAGGATGGCGATGGTCGACTCGACCGTGGGCTCGTCGACCAGCACCTTCTGGAAGCGGCGCTCGAGCGCGGCATCCTTTTCGATGTACTTGCGGTATTCGTCGAGCGTGGTGGCGCCGATGCAGTGCAGCTCGCCACGCGCGAGCGCGGGCTTGAGCATGTTGCCCGCATCGATCGCGCCCTCGGCCTTGCCGGCGCCGACCATGGTGTGGAGCTCGTCGATGAAGACGATGATGCGCCCCTCTTCCTGGGCGATCTCCTTCAGCACCGCCTTCAGGCGCTCCTCGAACTCGCCGCGGTACTTGGCACCCGCCAGCAGCGCCGCCATGTCGAGCGACAGCACGCGCTTGCCCTTGAGCGTCTCGGGCACCTCGTCATTGACGATGCGCTGCGCCAGCCCCTCGACGATGGCGGTCTTGCCCACGCCGGGCTCGCCGATCAGGACCGGGTTGTTCTTGGTACGGCGCTGCAGGATCTGGATCGCACGGCGGATCTCGTCGTCGCGGCCGATGACCGGATCGAGCTTGCCGCTGCGGGCGCGCTCGGTGAGATCCATGCAATATTTCTTGAGCGACTCGCGCTGGCCTTCGGCATCCTGGCTGGCGACGCCGGCACCGCCGCGCACCGCCTCGATCGCGGCCTCCAGTGCCTTGCGCGTGAGCCCGGCCTCCTTCAGCAGGCGGCCCGCCTCGCCCTTGTCGTCCGCCAGCGCGAGCAGGAACATCTCGCTGGCGATGAACTGGTCGCCGCGCTTTTGCGCCTCGCGGTCGGTGACGTTGAGCAGATTGGTCAGGTCACGGCCGATGCTGACCTCGCCGCCATGGCCCTCGACCTTGGGCAGGCGCGCAATCGCCTTGCCGAGTGCGGCCTTCAGCGGCGGCACATTGACCCCCGCGCGCTGCAGCAGGGACACGCTGCCGCCGTCGTCCTGCTCGAGCATCGCCTGCAGCAGGTGCAGCGGCTCGATGAATTGCTGGTCATTGCCCACGGCGATGCTTTGCGCATCCTGCAGGGCCTGCTGGAACTTGGTGGTGAGCTTGTCGAAGCGCATGGTGGGCGTCCTCAGGGATCGTTTGACTGAACCTTATGTGGGGCGCATCGGCCGCGCTTCAAGAGGCGCGCCTAACGCTGCCCGCGTTCAGGGAGTTCGGGATAACGCACGTAGTCGACCAGGTCCTGGATCTCCTGCGGCGGCGGTGCCGTCAGCAAGCTGACGACGACGATGGTGAGGAAACCGAGCGGCACACCGAACACACCGGCCGAGATCGGGTTGATGTCGAACCAGGCATTGGCCATCGAGCCGCCGAAGAAGGGGTGGGTGCGCACCACATAGAACAGCGTCAGCGCCAGCCCCAGCAGCATGCCGGTGACCGCCCCGGGGCGGTTTGCCCGTTTCCAGAAGATACCCAGCACCAGCGCCGGAAAGAAGGCCGATGCGCCGATGGAGAAGGCCAGTCCGACCATGAAGAGGATGTTGTCGGGCCGCAGCGACGCCACCCAGGCCGCCACCACCGCCACCACCAGCAGTTGCGACTTCGAGATCACCAGCCGCCTATGCGCCGAGGCGCGCGGATTGACCACCTTGTAATAAAGGTCGTGCGACAGCGCGTTGGAGATCGTCAGCAACAGGCCGTCGGCGGTCGACAGCGCGGCGGCGAGGCCGCCCGCCGCCACCAGGCCCGACACCACATAGGGCAGGCCCGCGATCTCGGGGGTCGCCAGCACGATGACATCGGTGTTGAGGCGAAGCTCGGCGAGCTGCAGGATGCCGTCGCCGTTCAGGTCCTCGACCTTGACCAGCCCCACCCTGCCCCAGGACGCCACCCAGTCCGGCAGCACCGCGATGCTGCTGCCCACCAGGTTGTGGTAGACCTCCCACTTGGCGAACACCGCGTAGGCCGGCGCGGTGACGTAGAGCAGGAAGATGAAGAACAACGACCACATGACCGAGCGCCGCGCCTCGGCGACGCCGGGCGTGGTGTAGTAGCGCATCAGGATGTGCGGCAGGGCCGCCGTCCCCACCATCAGCACGAACATGAGGGCGAGGAAATTGTTGCGCGCCACCGCCGACTCCTGCGGCGTCTTGCCCGGGTGGGCGTCGGCGTGCCGTGGTGGCGGCCGCGAGCGCTCGAGCGCCTCGAGCCGGGCGCGCTCCCAGGCCTGCTGTGCCTCGGCCGGCGTACGCGGCAGGTCGCGCAGCGCGCGCTCGGTCAGCGCGATGTCGCGTGCCGGCGCGGTATTGAGCCGCATGTCATTGAGCTGCTCGATCAGCTTGCGCCGCTCGAGCTCCAGCGACGAGGGCAGCGCGGCGATGCGGGCGGCGAGTTCGTCCGCGCGCTCGGCATACAGGCCGCGCACCTCGCGCTCGGTCGGTGCTTCGAGCAGCACGTCCTCGCGCGTGCTGATCTCCTGCAGCACGGTGCCGTACACCGCCTGCGGGATCGGAATGCCGGTGAGCTTGTACGACAGGATCACCACCGGCACCAGGTAGGCGATGATCAGGATCACGTACTGCGCCACCTGCGTCCACGTCACCGCGCGCATGCCGCCAAGAAAGGAACACACGAGAATGCCCGCCAGGCCGATGAAGAGCCCGATCTCGAACTCCACGCTGACGAAACGGCTCGTGATCAGGCCCACGCCATAGATCTGCGCCACCAGGTACACGAAGCTCGCCAGCACCGCGGCGGCCAGCCCCACCAGGCGCGCCACGTTGCCCTGGTAGCGCGCCCCGAGGAAATCCGGGATGGTGTATTGGCCGAACTTGCGCAGATAGGGGGCGAGCAGCAGCGCCACCAGCACGAAGCCACCGGTCCAGCCGGTGACGAAGGCCAGGCCCTCGAAACCGGAGAAATACAAGGTGCCAGCCAGCCCGATGAAGGAGGCCGCGCTCATCCAGTCGGCGGCGGTGGCCATGCCATTGAACATCGCCGGCACGCGCCGCCCGGCGACGTAGTACTCCGACACGTCCGAGGTCCGGCTCATGACGCCGATGGTGGCGTACACCGCGATCGTCACGAACAGGAAGATGTGACCGATGACGCGCTCGGACAGCCCCAGGTACTCGCCGAATGCGAGCAGGACCACGAATAGCAGGAAGCTTGCCGTGTACCAGCCGTAGTAGCGGCGCAGGCGGCGGGCGAAGCCGGCGTTCCGTCTCAAGCCCTGCCCCGCCGGAACGCGCCGTACCGCCCGGACATCAGTACTTGATCCGAGCGTAGTAGGACTTTTCTGCCGCCTCGCGCGCCTCGCGCAGGGTACGGATGCCCTTCTCTGCGAGCAAGGGCACCAGCTTCAGGAACACCTCGGCGGTCACGATCGCATCGCCGAGCGCGGTATGGCGGCCAACGATGGTGAGGCCGAGGCGTTCGGCGATCGCCTCCAGGCGGTGCGACTCCTGGTTGGGTTGAATCACCGCCGACAGCAGCAAGGTGTCGATCACCGGCTGGTCGAAACGTAGCCCGGTCTGCGGCTCCTTCAACTGCAGGAAGCGCATGTCGAAGGCAGCGTTGTGGGCGATCAGCACGGTGTCCGCGGCAAAGGCATGGAAGGCCGGCAGCACCTTGTCGATCGTCGGCTGCCCGCGCAGCATGTCCGCGGTGATGCCGTGGATCTTCGCCGACTCGGCCGCCAGCGGCCGTCGCGGATCGACCAGCTGCTCGAAGGATTCGCTGCGCAGCAGCTTGCCGTTGAGGATTCGCGTCGCACCGATCTGGATGATCTCGTCGCCCTGAGACGGGTTGAGACCGGTGGTCTCGGTGTCGAACACCGTGTAGGTCAGCTCGGACAGCAGGCGGTCTTCCAGCCCATGGGACTTCTCGGACCAGGCAAAAAGATCGAAGTCGTAGTACTCGGGCCGGCTCTCCCCACGCAGATAGGTTTCCGACTCGACCTGCTCCTGCGGCGTCGCGGCCGGCAGCAGGATGCGGAAGAAGGCGCGGTGGCGCACCTTCTCGCGCTCGAGCCACATCTCGCCGTCGTGGCGGTCGATCACGTCGCGCACGGTCAGCGGGCTGCTCTCGCCATCGATCTGCATCGGCTCGAGCTCCCAGCTCATGACGGTCTCGGTGCTCATCGCCTGACCCGACCAGATCAGGTCCAGGTGCAGCAGCCGCCCTGCCGCAGTGAGCCGGAAGCGCACCTCGCGCACCTCGAACTCGTCCGACAGCCGGCTCGCCAGATAGGTGATCGCCTGCATCAGCGAGAAGCTGTCGACCTTCACCCACAGCGACTCATCGACCTCCTCGAGCTTGGTCGGCAGGCCGATGCGGCTCTCGATGCGACGCTGGACAGCGGCGATCAGGTCGGCGCCGAGCATCTCCTCGAGCGGCCAGCGCGCCTTCAGCGAATCGGCGAACTCGTTCGCGGTCTGGTCCAGGCGCCGGCTCATCGCCTGCACCTCGTCGCGGATCACGCTGCGAAAGCGCACCCGCATCTCCTCGGGCAGATCCGCGTAGTCGAGCATCTCGGCCGCTGCGCGCACATTGGCGAGCGAGGCGCGGTTGCCCTCGGTCAGCCCGTGCAGCATCTGGTCGCGGCGCGACTCGTTCTCGAAGTTGCGGGTGATGTTGTCCAGCATCAGGATGAAGCCGGTCAGCGTGCGCTCGCTCTGCGGCGGAACGCTCTGGGCCCCACCCGCGGCGGCCGCCTCGGCCGGCCCTTCGTGGGCGGCCCCCTCGTGGACTTCACCCGCGTGCGAGCCCCCCTCACCATTGGTGACGGCCGGCTCCTGGCGCGCGGCGCCGAGCACGGACAGCACCGGCGCCATCTGCACCCGCAGCAGCTGGCCGGCACGGGTGGTGGTGACGAAGTTCGCCTGCGGTTGGGCCACGCCACGGCGCAGGCGCTGCTGCACGGTGTCGAGCGCGTGGGCGATCTGGTTGCGCTCGAACACGCCGTAGATCGAACGCCCCAGCCCGATCAGCTCGCCCCCGCCGGCCACCGCCGGCGCGTCCGACAAGGCGCGGAACTGCATGCGCGCGCGCTGGTTGTAGAGCAGGATGCGGCCATCGAGGTTGCACACCACCACGCTTTGCGTGAGCTCGGACATCAGCGTGGCAAGGCGATTCTTCTCGAGCTCGACCGACTCCTTGGCGCGGGCGATCTGCGCCTCCACGTCGCCCAGCAGCGCATCGCGCTGGCAGGCCAGTTCGTTGGTCGCCTTCGCCAGCGCCTGCACCTCGGGCGGGCCATCTAGCTGGACACGAAAGCCACGGTTGGCACCCAGCATCAGGCGCAGATGCTCGGACATGCGCAGCAAACCCTGCACGTACTGGCGGAACAGCGCACGCACCACCCCCACGCCGGCGGCAAAACCGAGCGCGGTGAGCATGGTCCCCAGCGTCAGATACGGGCTGATGACCTCGATCAACTGCGCGCGTCCCTCTTCCGTGGTCTCCACCCAGATGATGAGCGCAGTGAGCAGAAAAGGCCCGGTCATCAGCAGGAACAGCACGATCACGGCGAGGATGAAACGCACGCGCGCGGACATGGCTCAGCTCCCGAGCAGGCTGCGCACCTTTTCCACCAGTTCCTTGGTAGAGAAGGGTTTGGTCATGTAGGCATCGGCCCCCAGCGCGAGGCCCTTTGCGACTTCGGTATCGCGCCCCTTCGCCGTCAGCATCAGGATCCGGACCGCCGCCAGCGCGGGGTCGGCCTTGATCTCCTGACACACCTCGAAGCCGCTCTTCTTGGGCATCATCACGTCGAGCAGGACGAGGTCGGGATGGTCGGCGCGAATCCGGCTCACCGCCTCTTCGCCGTCGTTGGCGATCAAGACCTCGAAGCCCTCCCGCTTCATGAGGAATTCCAGCGAAATGACGATGTTCTGCTCATCGTCCGCAATCAGCACTTTTTTGTTCATTGATGCTCCTCCCCGGGCACTATTCTAAGTCATCGCTCGTTCGGCGCCGACGCCAGCGGCAATTCGAAGGAGAAAGTCGCCCCCTCTCCCGGGGTCGACTCCAGCCACAGCCGGCCTCCGAAGTGCTCCACGATCTGGCGGCTGATCGGCAGACCGAGCCCCGTACCCTGCGGGCGGGAGCGCTCGTCACCGCCCTGACGGAATTTCTGGAAGATCACCGGCACGAGCGCGGGCTCGATCCCCGGTCCGTTGTCGCGCACGTCGACACGCAGGTTGCGTCCGTCGCACCACAGCCGCACATCCACCCGGCCGCTGCCGCGCGGCACGAACTTGGCCGCGTTCGACAGCAGGTTGAGCATCACCTGCAGCAGGCGGTCGTGGTCGGCACGCAGCAGGGGCACCGAGTCGGGCATGTCGACGTGCACCTCGGCGCCGCAGTCGCGGAACAGCTGCATCGTGGCATCGACCGAGTGCTGCACCAGCTCGCGCATGTCGATGTCGGTGTTGTGCCACTCGGCATGGCCGGACTCGATCTTGGCCATGTCCAGCACCTGATTCACCAGCCGCGTCAGGCGTACGGTCTCGGACACGATGATGCCGAGAAAGCGCTGGCGGTCCTCGACGTCGATGTCGGGATCGTCCACCATCATCTCGGAGAAGGCGCGGATCGAGGTCAGCGGGGTGCGCAGCTCGTGCGTCACCGAGGACATGAAGTCGTCCTTTAGGCGGTCGAGCTCCTTCAGCTGCTCGTTGGCCGCGCGCAGCTCCGCGGTCGCCGCCTCGAGCGCGAGGGACTTCTCCTCGAGCTTGTGCGAATAGGCGCGCACCTGCGAGGCCTCATCGAGGATGTCCATCACCTCGCCCAGCCCGAGCGGCTCCTCCTGCACCACGGTCGATACCATGACCCGCGCCGACGCACTGCCGATCGCCCCCGCCAGCAGCGACTCGGCGAAATGCACCAGCTCGGGGTCGGCCTTGAGCTGCTCGATGCGTTCGAAGCCATGCGAGCGCGCGTAGGCGCTGAAGGCGTCTTCGGTGCGACGCTGGCCGAGGAAGCGCGCCACCAGAGGCAGCAGGTCGCGCACCTCGGCGCCACTGCGCCAGAAGCTCGCCGGCGGCGCATCGGCACGCCGGAACACGTCGACGAACAGCGCGCCCTGCGTCGCCTCGGCGCCCGTGGGCACGCGCTGCAGCGACACCAGCACATAGCAGCCGATGTTGGCGACCAGGCTCCAGAACAGCGCGTGGGTGATGTTGTCCCAGCCGGCCAGGCCAAAAAGCTGCTCCGGCTTCAGCCACGCCAGCCCGAACAGGCCCTGCTCGAGGAAGCCGGGATCGAGCCAGCCCGACTTCGCGAACGACGGCAGCATCAGGGTGTAGCCCCATACGATGAAGCCCGCGAGCAGGCCGGCGAGCGCCCCCTCACGCGTGCCGCCGCGCCAGTACATGCCGCCGAGCATCGCCGGCGCAAACTGCGCCACCGCCGCAAAGCTGATGAGGCCGATGCTGACCAGCGCGTAGGCCTCGCCGGCGAGACGGAAGTAGAGGTAGCCCAGCAGCAGCACGCCGACGATCGCACCCCGGCGGATCCCCAGCAGCAGCCCGGTCAGGTCGCGCTCGCGCGCCAGGTTCAAACGCCGGCTGCGCAGCAGCATCGGCATCACAAGGTCGTTGCACACCATCGTCGACAGCGCGATGGCCTCGACGATGACCATGCCGGTCGCCGCCGAAAGCCCGCCGACGAACACGAACAGGGCCAGCGCCGCGTTGTCGTGCGCGAGCGGCAGTGTCAGCACGAAGGTGTCCGGGTCGACCGTGCCCTGGCCAAAGTGCAGCAGGCCGCCGATCGCGATCGGAATCACGAAGATGTTGATCGCCAGCAGGTAGGCCGGGAAGGCCCAGGTCGCGCGGCGCAGGTGCTGCTCGTTGACGTTCTCCACCACCGCGATCTGGAACTGCCGCGGCAGGAAGATGATGGACAGCATCGCCAGCAGCACATGGGCGAACCAGCCACCGTAGCCCAGCCGGCCAACGCCGTCGAACGCCAGCAGGTTGGCGAGTTCCGGCGCCGCCATCGCACGTGCATAAAGGTCGCCGAAACCGTCGTACAGCCAGTAGGTGACGTAGATACCGACAGCGAGAAAGGCGAGCAGCTTCACCACGGACTCGAAGGCGATCGCCGCCACCATGCCCTCGTGGCGCTCGGTGGTGTCGAGGTGGCGGGTGCCGAACAGCACCGTGAACGCGGCCAGCGTGAGCGCGATGTAGAGCGTGCTGTCGCGCCACCAGCCGGTCGGCCCCTCGGCGCGGAACAGGGTGTCGTGCTCGCCGATCAGCAGCGCGTACCCGCTCGAGATGGCCTTCAACTGCAGGGCGATGTAGGGCACGATGCCCACCACCGCGATGATGGTGACCAGCCCGCCGAGCAGGTGGCTCTTGCCGTAGCGCGAGGCGATGAAGTCGGCGATCGAGGTGATGCGGTGGCTGCGCGCGATGCGAATCATCTTCAGCACCACCAGCCACGCCAGCGCAAGGCCCAGCGTGGGCCCGAGGTAGGTCGGCAGGAAGGAAGTGCCGCCCGAGGCGGCCCGACCGACGCTGCCGAAGTAGGTCCACGCCGTGCAATACACCGCCAGCGACAGGCTGTAGACCCAGGGGTTGGCGATGATCGAGCGCCCTTGGTCGGCCCGCCGGTCGCCAAAATAGGCGACAGCAAACAGCAACAACAGGTAGGAAAAGGAAACGCCGACGATCAGCCAGCCCGGCAGCATCGCGCCCTCCCCATCATCGCGCTCCGCGCTCGACGATCCAGGCCACGGCCACCACCAGCCCGAGCCAGACGGAAAAGAGATAAACGTGCAGCAGAGGCAGTCCGAACAGGCGCAATGGCCGGTCGAACAAAGAAAGAATCGGATAGTTCAGCAACAGCATGCCGGCGATGAACACGGCCACCAGACGCTGTCCGGCCAGTCCCTTGCGCATCATGACCCTCCCATGATGTTCGCCTCGCACAATGGCTGACGAAGGCGCCGCCCCGTTCTTATGGACGGGGTCGGCGCTTCGCACGATCAGGGTTCACGCATTGCGCGTGCCCGGTCTCCCCCCTGTGCCCGGCTCGATGGTCGGGCCTCTCCCCTATCGTTCTTGCACGGCCGGGCCTCGCGACCCGGCCGATGGCGCTCAGCCCTTGAGCTGTTCCAGGATCGCGGGGTTTTCCAGCGTCGAGGTGTCCTGGGTGACATCCTCGCCCTTGGCAAGCTGACGCAGCAGGCGGCGCATGATCTTGCCCGAGCGCGTCTTCGGCAGGTTCTCGCCGAAACGGATGTCCTTGGGCTTGGCGATCGGTCCGATCTCGTGGCCCACCCAGTTCTGCAGCTCCTTGATGACCTTGGCGGCTTCCTCGCCGGTGGGGCGCGCGCCCTTGAGCACCACGAAGGCGACAATCGCCTCGCCGGTCAGGTCGTCCGGACGGCCGACCACGGCAGCCTCGGCCACCTTCTCGTGCGCGACCAGCGCCGACTCGATCTCCATCGTGCCCATGCGGTGACCGGAGACGTTCAGCACGTCGTCGATACGGCCGGTGATGGTGAAGTAACCGGTGTCGACGTCACGGATGGCACCGTCGCCCGCGAGGTAGAGCTTGCCCTTGAAGTCCTCGGGGTAGTAGGTCTTCTTGAAGCGGTCGGGGTCGCCCCAGACGTTGCGGATCATCGACGGCCACGGCCTGGTGACCACCAGGATGCCGCCCTGGCCCCAAGGCACCTCGGTGCCGGTCTCGTCGACCACGGCGGCCATGATGCCCGGGAAGGGCAGCGTGCACGAACCCGGCACCATCGGCGTGGCGCCCGGCATCGGCGTGATCATGTGGGCGCCGGTCTCGGTCTGCCAGAAGGTATCGACGATCGGGCAGCGGCTGCCGCCGACGTTCTCGTAGTACCACTCCCAGGCCGCCGGGTTGATCGGCTCGCCCACCGAACCGAGGATGCGCAGGGAGGACAGGTTGTACTTGGTCGGATGCACCGCCGGGTTGTTGTCGGCCGCCTTGATCAGCGAGCGGATGGCGGTCGGCGCGGTGTAGAAGATGCTGACCTTGTGGTCCTGGATCATCTTCCAGAAACGGCCGGCGTCCGGATAGGTGGGCACGCCTTCGAACACGATCTCGGTCGCGCCGCAGGCAAGCGGGCCGTAGGTGATATAGGTGTGGCCGGTCACCCAGCCGATGTCGGCCGTGCACCAGTAGACGTCGTCGGGCTTGATGTCGAAGGTGTACTTCATCGACAGCACCGCCTGCAGCAGATAACCGCCCGAGGAGTGCTGCACGCCCTTCGGCTTGCCGGTGGAACCCGAGGTATAGAGGATGAACAGCGGGTGCTCGGCTTCGACCCACTCCGGCTCGCAGGTCTCGGACTGGCTGGCGACCACCTCGTGATACCAGCTGTCGCGACCGGCGACCATGTTGATATCGGCGCCGGTGCGCTTGACGACGACGACGTTCTTGACCGTATCGCAGCCGCCCAGCGACAGCGCCTCGTCGGCGATCGGCTTGAGCGGCAGCGCCTTGCCGCCGCGGAACTGGCCGTCGGAGGTGATCACGGCAACCGCTGCTGCGTCCTCGATGCGGTCGCGCAGGGCCTGGGCCGAGAAGCCGCCGAAGACGATGGAGTGGGTGGCGCCGATACGGGCGCAGGCCTGCATGGCGACGACGCCTTCGATCGACATCGGCAGGTAGATGATGACGCGATCGCCCTTCTTGACGCCCATGCCGCGCAGGGCATTGGCGAACTTGCTGACGCGGGCGAGCAGGTCCTTGTAGGTGACCCTGGTGACTTCACCGCTGTCCGCTTCGAAGATCAGGGCGACCTTGTCGCCGAGGCCGTTATTGACGTTGCGGTCGAGGCAGTTGTACGAAACGTTGAGCTTGCCGTCGGCGAACCACTTGAAGAAAGGTGCATTGGATTCATCGAGCACCTGCGTGAAGGGCTCCTTCCAGTCCAGCAACTCCTTCGCCCGGCGCCCCCAGTAGCCTTCGTAGTCGTCCTCGGCTTCCTTGCACAGCGCCCGGTATCCCTCCATGCCGGACACCGCTGCGTTCTTGACCATCTCTTCCGAGGGCTTGTAAATGCGGACTTGTTGTTCGTTGGACATGCTCACCTCTCCTCAACTGTTCAAATGGTTGAAGCTGACCCAGGACGGGTCCGGCTGGTTGGTTCCAGCCTTGAAATCGGTCGCTGCTTCCAGATACCCGAATACGCCGAAGTGGGCGCATTAAAGGATATGTATCTTACACAGGACTTACACTCCCCAGCCAGCGACGAGGGCCGCAGGGCAGTGATAGAATTCAGCGCCTTAACGGCCCCAGGGGCCGCTCGCGCCATTCTGCCCCCATGTCATCCGGAGACCAAGCGCCATGACGATCATTCGCCAAGAAGACCTCATCCAGTCGATCGCGGATGCGTTCCAGTACATCAGCTACTACCACCCGCTCGACTACATTCAGGCGCTCGGCGAGGCCTACGAGCGCGAAGAAAGCCCGGCTGCCAAGGATGCCATCGCCCAGATCCTGACCAACTCGCGCATGGCCGCCGAAGGCCATCGCCCCATCTGCCAGGACACAGGGATTGCCGTGATCTTCCTCAAGGTCGGCATGAACGTGCGGTGGGACGCGACGATGAGCGTCCAGGAGATGATCAACGAAGGCGTGCGCCGCGCCTACAACAACCCCGACAACAAGCTGCGCGCCTCAGTGCTGCTCGACCCGGCCGGCGCGCGCAAGAACAGCAAGGACAACACCCCCGCGGTGGTGCACTACGAGATCGTCGAAGGCGACCAGGTCGAGGTGATCTGCGCCGCCAAGGGCGGCGGCTCCGAGAACAAGTCGAAGATGGTCATGCTCAACCCGTCGGATTCGATCGTCGACTGGGTGCTCAAGACCGTGCCGACCATGGGCGCCGGCTGGTGTCCGCCGGGCATCCTCGGCATCGGCATCGGCGGCACGCCCGAGAAGGCGATGCTGCTGGCCAAGGAATCGCTGATGGAACCGGTCAACATCCACGAGCTGCGCGAAAAGGCCGCCTCCGGCGCCACGCTCTCCCGCGTCGAGGCGCTGCGCCTCGAGCTGATGGACAAGGTCAATGCGCTCGGCATCGGCGCCCAGGGCCTGGGCGGCCTCACCACAGTGCTCGACGTCAAGATCATGGACTACCCGACCCACGCCGCCAGCCTGCCGGTGGCGATGATCCCGAACTGCGCCGCCACCCGCCACGTGCACTTCCACCTCGACGGCTCGGGCCCGGCCGACCTGCCGACGCCCCGGCTCGAGGACTGGCCGCAGATCACCTGGAAGGCGGACACCAACGTCGCCACGCGGGTCAATCTCGACACCCTGACAAAGGAAGAGGTCGCCTCCTGGAAGCCAGGCCAGATCCTGCTGCTCAACGGCAAGATGCTCACCGGCCGCGACGCCGCGCACAAGCGCATTGCCGACATGCTGGAAAAGGGCGAGAAGCTGCCGGTGGACTTCACCAACCGCGTCATCTACTACGTCGGCCCGGTCGACCCGGTGCGTGACGAGGTCGTCGGCCCCGCCGGCCCCACCACCGCGACCCGCATGGACAAGTTCACCCGCATGATGCTGGAGAAGACCGGCCTCATCTCGATGATCGGCAAGTCCGAGCGCGGCCCGGTTGCCATCGAGGCGATCAAGGACAACAAATCGGCCTACCTGATGGCGGTCGGCGGCGCGGCCTACCTGGTGTCGAAGGCGATCAAGGAAGCCAGGGTCGTCGGCTTCGAGGATCTCGGCATGGAGGCGATCTACGAGTTCACCGTGCAGGATATGCCAGTGACGGTCGCGGTCGACGCCAACGGCACCAGCGTGCACGACACCGGGCCGAAGGAGTGGCAGGCCAGGATCGGCAAGATCCCGGTCGCGGTCGCCTGACTGCTGCAGCGCCGCGCGGGTCGGGCATGCGTCCGGCCCGCGCGCCAAGTGCCGCGAACGCGTCCCTCAGTGGGCTTCGAGCAGCTTGTGGAGCCCGCCCAGTAGCGTATCGAGTCGTTCGCGCACGCGCCCCATCTGCGCGATGACGCGCACCGCGTCCGATGCACGATGGCTGGCGACCAGGCCGTCGATGGCTTCGTGCAGACGGCTGTGGTCGCGGCACACCTGCTCGAGCTGTGCCCCATCGGCGCCCATCTCCGCCAGGGTGCCGACCCAATCACCGAGACTGCAGGCGTGCGCCCCCATCTGGCTCGGCAAGGGCGTGCTGTCGGCCAGGTGCGCGGCAAGCTTGCGGACGAGTGCGCGGTGCTCGACCTGCGCGTAGATCAGCGCAATGAACTCCCGATTCACCGCCGCCCGCCCGCGCCATGACGCCGGTGGTGACCACGACGTCACCCAGCCCGGGATCGCATCCGGCGCCATCGGCCGCGCAATGCCATAACCCTGGGCGACCTCACAGCCGAGCTGCAGCAGGATGCGGCCATGGGCCTCGGACTCCACGCCCTCGGCCACCACCTCGCGCCGGAATGCGCGCGCCAGGCCAAGGATGGCCTCGAGGATCGCCAGGTCTTCCGGGTCGTCGAGCATCTCGCGCACGAACAACTGGTCTATCTTCAGCCGCGCCGCCGGCAGGCGCTTGAGGTAGGCCAGGGCCGAATAGCCGGTGCCAAAGTCGTCCAGCGCAAATGACACCCCGATCGCGGCACACGCCTCGACGATCTGGGTCACCCGCGTCATGCTCTCGAGCGCGCTGCTCTCGAGCACCTCCAGCTCCAGGCTGCCCGGTGCCAGCTCGGGATATCGGCTCAGCGCAGCCTGCAGGCGCACCATGAAATCGGCCGATTGCAGATGGCGCGCCGCAATGTTCACGCTCACCGGCAATGCCAGCCCGTCGCGCTTCCATGTCGCCGCCTGGGCCAGCGCCTGCCCGATCACCCAGTCGCCCAGCTCGGTCGCAAGCGGGTGGTCATCGACCACCGGCAGGAAGGCAGCAGGCTCGATCAAGCCAAGCTCGGGATGCCGCCAGCGGATCAGGGCCTCGACACCCACCACGGCCCCGCTGCGCATGTTCACCTTGGGTTGATAAAGCAGCGCGAACTCGCCTGCCCGCATGCCCTTGCGGATCCGCGTCAGGCCTTCGTGGCGTCCGCGCAGGCTGCGGTCGTGGTCGGTGTCGAAGAAGTGGTAGCGGTTCTTGCCCGCGAGCTTGGCCTGATACATCGCCAGATCGGCCTGACGCAGCAACTGATCGGCGTCGACCTCCTCGCTCTGCGGGTAAAGGGTGAGGCCGATGCTGGCCGACACATGCAGCTCGAGCTCGGCCACCCACACGCTTTGCGCCACCGCGGTGAGCAGCCGTTGGGTGAGCTGCTTGCAGGCTTCCGCATCGGGCAGATCGACCAGCACGGCCACGAATTCGTCGCCGCCGAGCCGCGACACGCTGTCCCCCTCGCGCAGGGCAGCTTTCATGCGTGCGGCCACCGTCGTCAGCAACTGGTCGCCGACGTGGTGACCGTGCGTGTCATTGACTGCCTTGAACCCGTCCAGGTCGATGTAGGCGACCGCGAGCTGCTGCCCGCGGCGACGCGACTGCACCATGCTGCGACTGAGGCGGTCGTGCAGCAGCACCCGATTGGGCAGGCCGGTCAGCGCGTCGTAGTGGGCGATGTACTCGAGCTGGGCCTCGTGTTCCTTCTGCAGGGTGATGTCGTTGAGCGTGCCCGAGAATCCCAGCAGGGTCTCGCTGGCATCGAACACCGGCCGCGCATTGAACTCGACCCAGCGCGAGCCGCCGCCGATGCGCTGGTAGCGCAGCGCCTGGGTGCAGGACACCTCCTCGCGCCGACGCAGCACGTCGAACAGTTCCTGATGCAGATCACGATCGTCCGGATGGACGTAGTCGCGATAGGCTCGCCCCAGCGCTTCCTCCACCGTGTGGCCGGTGAGATCTGCCCAGGCCCGGTTGAGGAAGATCCAGCGCCCGTCCAGGTCGACCTGGAAGATGACCTCCTTCACGCTTTCCACCACCGAGCGGTAGCGCGCCTCGCTCTCGCGCAGCGTGTCGTCAATGCGCTTGCGCTCGAGCACACTGGCAAAGGCGTTGCCAGCGAGCCGCATCAGGGTCTTCTCCTCGTCCGACCATTGGCGCGCGGAGCGCACCGAATCGAGACCGACGAAACCCAGCAACCGTCCGTTGACGACCATCGGTGCGGCGAGCGTCGACTGGATCGACTGCGCGGACAACACCTCGCGGTCGACTTCCGCCCCCGCAGGCAAGGCGTAGATGTCGGGAAAATCGACAATCTCGTGGCGCTTGATCAGGCGACAGAAGAGCATGACGTCGTCGAAGGGGACGCGTTGCAGCTTGTCTCGCTGCGGCGAGACGCCCTCCCGACACCACTCGTAAGTGTTGTCGAGCAACTGTCCGTCATCGCTGACCTCGAACACGAAGACCCGGTCGGCATCGGCAAACGGACCAATCTGCGCCAGCGCACGCGTGAGCAGGCCGGCCACCTCGTCCGGCCGCGCCGGCATCAGCTCGGAAGAGATCCGCGCCACAAGGCGTTCGAACTCGATGCGCCGGTTGAGCGCGGCCTCGGCGCGCTCGCGAATGAGCTCGGCACTCACAGGGCCATCGAAGATCTCGAGCAACTCGCGCGCCGCCGCCTCGTCCGCCAGCGGCTGGCGCGACAAGCCGACCAGCAGGCCGAGGGGGCCACCCTCCTTGTCGAACAGCGGCGTGGCACAGTAAGCGGCGTAGCCGCCCTCGACCAGGACGCGGTCTTCCGGAAAGTGCCGAGCCACATCGCGCGCAAACACGCAGGGCTCACGCCCCATCACGCGCTCGCACGGCGTATGCATAAGTGAATACTTGAAGGCCCCCTGCGGCTTGCCATCGGCCCAGCCGGCACGCACGGTCACCGCGTCGCCCGCGGCAGACAGCTCGCCGACAAACGCCTGGTCGATCTGCAAGGCCTCGGCGAAGTGCTTGCACACCGCCTCGTAGAAAGGTGCGCCCGACAACATCGTGTAGCGCGCTGCGAGCGCATCGAGCGCGATCTCAGCGCGCCTGCGCTGCCTGGCGTTGGCAGAACGGTCGCCGACGCCCGCTCCGCGCGCCGCCTGACCGCCCCCATCGGCATCGAGGGCGTCAAGCGGCGTCTGCGGTGGGCATCGGGACATGGGGTCGGGCTAGGATGTGACCAAACGCCGCATCATAGCGCCGACCGCTACGCGAAAGGAATTACCGCGGCGCTCAGCCGGCGCGATGCTCGGCCAGTTTGAGCCAGGTGTCGACCACCGTATCCGGGTTCAGCGAGATGGTCTGGATACCTTCGTCCATCAGCCACTCGGCCAGATCCGGATGATCCGACGGGCCCTGGCCGCAGATGCCGACATACTTGCCCATCTTGTTCGCGGCCTGGATCGACATCGACAGCAACTGCTTGACCGCAGGGTCACGCTCGTCGAAGGCGTGCGCCACCAGACCGGAGTCGCGGTCCAGGCCCAGGGTGAGCTGGGTCAGGTCGTTGGAGCCGATCGAGTAGCCGTCGAAGTGCTCGAGAAACTGCTCGGCCAGGATCGCGTTCGACGGGATCTCGCACATCATGATGAGCTTGAGCTCATTCACACCGCGCTTGAGGCCATGCTCGGCCAGCAGGTCGACCACGCCCTTCGCCTCTTCGACGTTGCGCACGAAGGGGATCATGATCTGCACGTTGGTCAGGCCGAGCTCGTTGCGCACCTTCTTCATCGCGGCGACTTCCATCTCGAAGCAGTCGCGGAAGCTGTGCGCGATATAGCGCGAGGCACCACGGAAGCCGAGCATCGGGTTCTCTTCTTCCGGCTCGTAGATCTCGCCGCCGAGCAGCTTGCGGTACTCGTTCGACTTGAAGTCGGACATGCGCACGATCACCGGCTTCGGATAGAAGGCCGCGGCGATGGTGGCCACGCCCTCGACCAGCTTCTCGATGAAGAACTGCTTGGGCGTCGCGTAACCGCGCGAGCGGCGGTTGATCTCGTCGCGCAGGTTGGCCGGCACCTGGCCGATGTCGAGGATCGCCTTGGGGTGGATGCCGATCATGTTGTTGATGACGAATTCCAGGCGCGCCAGGCCCACACCGCCGTTGGGGATCTGCGCGAACTCGAAGGCAAGCTCGGGGTTGCCCACGTTCATCATGATCTTCACCGGGATCTCGGGCAGGTTGCCCATGTCGGTGGTGATGACCTCGAAGTCCAGCTTGCCGCGGTACACGTAGCCGGTATCGCCCTCGGCGCAGGACACGGTGACCGATTCGCCCTCGTGCAGCACCTCGGTGGCGTTGCCGCAGCCGACGATGGCGGGGATGCCCAGCTCGCGCGCGATGATGGCGGCGTGGCAGGTGCGGCCGCCACGGTTGGTGACGATGGCGCTGGCGCGCTTCATCACCGGCTCCCAGTTGGGGTCGGTCATGTCGGTGACGAGGATGTCGCCCGCCTGCACGCGGTTCATCTCGGAGGCGTCGCCGACCACGCGCACGACACCGGCGCCGATCTTCTGGCCGATTGCGCGGCCGTGGGTAAGCGCCTTGCCGTACTGCTTGAGACGGTACTTTTCCATCACCAGGCCGCTGTCCTGGCTCTTCACGGTTTCCGGGCGCGCCTGCAGGATGTAGAGCTTGCCGTCCACACCGTCCTTGCCCCACTCGATGTCCATCGGGCGGCCGTAGTGCTTCTCGATGATCACCGCGTAGCGGGCGAGCTCGAGCACGTCCTCGTCGGTGAGCGAGAAGCGGTTGCGGTCGGCCTCCGGCACGTCGACCGTGCGCACCGAGCGGCCGGCCACGGCCTTGTCGGTAAACACCATCTTGATCAGCTTGGAGCCCAGATTGCGGCGGATCACCGCCGGCTTGCCCAGCGCCAGGGTGGGCTTGTGCACATAGAACTCGTCCGGGTTCACCGCACCCTGCACGACGGTCTCGCCCAGTCCATAGGACGCGGTGATGAACACCACCTGATCAAAGCCCGACTCGGTGTCGATGGAGAACATCACGCCCGAGGCGCCGGTGTCCGAGCGCACCATGCGCTGCACGCCGGCCGACAGCGCGACGTCGGCGTGGGCGAAGTTCTTGTGCACGCGGTAGGCGATCGCGCGGTCGTTGTACAGCGATGCGAACACTTCCTTCATCGCGTGCAGGATGTTCTCGTAGCCGTGGATGTTGAGGAAGGTCTCCTGCTGGCCGGCGAAGGAGGCATCGGGCAGGTCCTCGGCGGTCGCCGACGAACGCACGGCGAAACTGCCCTCGCCTTCTGCGCTAATCTGCTCGTAGGCAGTCTTGATCTCGGCCTCGAGCTTGGCCGGGAAAGGGATGTCGATGATCCACTGGCGGATCTGCGCACCGGTCCTGGCCAGCGCATCGACGTCATCCACGTCCAGCGCATCGAGCGCGGCGTTGATGCGGTCGGCCAGGCCGTCGTGGGCAAGGAATTCGCGATAGGCTTCGGCGGTGGTCGCAAAGCCACCCGGCACGCGAACGCTGGCGGGCAACTGGCTGATCATCTCGCCAAGGGAGGCATTCTTGCCGCCGACCTTTTCGACGTCGGTCATGCGCAGTTCGTTGAAGGGGATCACGTAGCGTGTCATGGGTGGCTTCCGCAAATGTTGGAGAAAAAGCAAAATATCGAAGAACGCAGTTTACGATTTTTTGTGCTGTGCCGCACGACAGGGTTTGCCCCAATGCCGGGTCGCCCTGATCGACCCCACCCGTCCTGGCAGTCCAAGGCCCACAATCATGACCGACACCCCGCGCCGCACCGTGTTCTTCGTCTCAGACGGTACCGGCATCACCGCAGAAACCCTTGGCCACAGCCTGCTTGCGCAGTTTCCCGAGGCCAAATTCCGCCAGATCCGCGCGCCATTTGTAGACAACATAGACAAAGCCATCGACTGCGCCAACCAGATCCGCGAGGCCGCAGCCGAGGACGGCCTGCGCCCGATCGTATTCAGCACCCTCGTCAATCAGGCCACGGTTGATGCACTGCACAAAGCCGACGCCCTGTTCCTCGACCTGTTCGAGCGTTTCATCGGCCCGCTCGAGACCGAGCTCGGCCAGCGCTCGACCCATGCCGTGGGCCGCTTCCATGGCATTGCCGACAGCACCAACTACAAGCACCGCATCGAGGCCATCAACTTCGCCATGGCGCACGACGACGGCGTCTCCAGCGACGGCGAGCTCGCCGAGGCCGACGTCATCCTGGTCGGCGTATCGCGCTCGGGCAAAACGCCCACCAGCCTCTACCTCGCCATGCAGTTTGGCGTGAAGGCGGCCAACTATCCGCTGATCCCCGAAGACTTCGAGCGCAACAAGCTGCCCGGCGAACTGCACAAGTACCGCACCAAGCTCTTCGGCCTCACCATCGCCCCCGAGCGTCTGTCGCAGATCCGCCAGGAGCGGCGCCCCAACAGCCGCTACGCCTCGCTGGAAAACTGCCGCTACGAGATCGACGCCGCGCAAAAGCTGATGCGCCGCGAGAACATCCGCTGGCTCGAATCCACCACCAAGTCCATCGAGGAAATCTCCGCCACCATCCTGCAGACCGTGCGCGTCGATCGCCCCGGATTCTGAGCCCACCCCCGCCTACCAGCCCCCGACGGTGTGACACGCACCGCGGGGCAGGCTGCCCCATTCGGCTAGAATGAAGGCCTCGTCGCGCCCCTCCGGGCGCGACGCCCGGAACAGCACAGGACATCCCCATGAAAAGAACGCGCCTCAAGCGCCGCGGCGGCCTCGGCCGCATTGCCGAGCAACTCGTCTGGCTCGCCAACGGCCTCGCCGAATCCGGCAGCCGTGTCGAAGACCGCTACTGGGAGCAGCAGATCACCACGGTCCTCGACGAAGCCCTCGCCGACAACGAGGAAGAGGCGCTCAACGCTGCGCTCGACCACCTCTACAGCAGCGAGCCGCGCGCCTACGACGAGCTCGCCGACCATATCGAATCGCGCGCCGAATGCGCGGCCGGCGCGGCCAACACGCACGACGTCGTCCTCATCGCCGCCCCGGTGATGGCCTGGTCGCGCTACCGCATCCCCGCCACCAGCGTTCCGCCCGCGGTGCTTGCCAACCTGCGCGTGCACCTGCAGGCGCACGTGCTCGCCAAAGGCGCGCGCCTGTCGGTGGCCGACTTCCTGTTCAGCCCCGACCAGCTGCCGCAGGGCTACTGTGCCACCGCCGAATTCGCCAAGGTCATCGGCGGCGCCGCCCTCGACAACCTCGATCTCCACATCGAGACCGAAGGCATGCCCGAGACCGCCCAGTTCCTGTCCGACACGCGCTACCTGCTCGCCGCCGTCGCCGTTCCACGCGGCAGCGCGCTGTTCCGCTGGCAGGAGACCGACGGCAGCCGAGACAGCGCGCGCGAGCAATGGCGCACCCAGGGCGGCGCCTGTCTGGCGCCGCTGTTGCCCGGCTGCGCCATCGAGCTGGTGCTGCCCGAGGCCTATTTCGCCGCCAGCCGTGCCGCCGACAAGGACAGCCGACCCTACTCGGTACGGGCCTCGGTCGCCTTCCTCGCGACCACGCTCGAGACCCCGGCCGCCAACCTGCGCGCCGTGATCGCCCCGTTCTGGGACCGCAACCTCGAGGAATACCGCATCGGCTTCACCGTGCGCGGGCGCGAGGACATCGTCCATGGGGTGGTGTGGCCGCTGCTCGGCGCCGAGGACGAAACCACCGACTGCACCGCCCAGATCGATGCCGTGCTGCGCGAATCGGGCATCGCCGACATCGTGCACCTCGACCATCAGTTCCCGCTGGAGTACTGCGACGACTGCGGCGCCCCGCTCTACCCCTCGCCCGAGGGTGAAGTGGTGCACGCCGAGATGCCCGAGGAACAATCGGACCAGATGCCGCGTCATCTGCACTGATACGCCGCAAACGCCACCCACACACCCCCCGCGCGGAGACCCGCATGAGCGAGAAGATCGACAGGACCGAAGCCCAGTGGCGCGCCCAACTCACTGACATGCAATACCACGTCACCCGCGAGAAGGGCACAGAGCGCGCCTTCACCGGCGAATACTGGAACGTCTGGGACAAGGGCGCCTACAACTGCGTCTGTTGTGGCGCCCCGCTGTTCCGCTCCGAGCACAAGTTCGACGCGGGCTGCGGCTGGCCCAGCTTCTGGACCGCCGCCGAACCCGACAACGTCGCCACCGCGGTGGACCGCAGCCACTACATGGTCCGCACCGAGGTCCTGTGCCAGCACTGCGGCGCCCACCTCGGCCACGTCTTCGAGGACGGCCCTCAGCCCACCGGATTGCGCTACTGCATCAACTCGGCCTCGATCAAGCTCGAGAAGGATGCCGACTAACAGGCAGGTCTGATTCGACCTTGCGCCTGCAATGCCGCGGCGCCCAGCCACAAAGAAAACCCGCGCCAGCCTCACGGCCGCGCGGGTTTCCTCTCAGCTGAAAACAGCGCTTACACGCGTTCCCACACCGTGGTGATGCCCTGACCGCCGCCGATGCACATGGTGGCGACGCCGTAGCGGCCATTCACGCGGATCAGCTCGTGTAGCAGCTTGGTGATGATCACGCCGCCGGTCGCGCCCACCGGGTGGCCGAGCGAGATGGCGCCGCCGTTGGGGTTGACCTTGGCGGTGTCGAGCTCGAGGCCGCGGTTCACCGCGATCGACTGCGCGGCGAAGGCTTCGTTGGACTCGATCACGTCGATCTGGTCCAGCGTCAGGCCGGCGCGCTGCAGGGCAAGCTTGGTGGCCGGGATCGGGCCTTCGCCCATGATCTCGTTGGGCACACCGGCGATCGCGTACGACACCAGGCGGGCGATCGGCTTCTGGCCAGCGGCAGCGGCCTTGGCGGCATCGGCCATCACCAGGAAGGCGGCGGCGTCATTGATGCCCGAGGCGTTGCCGGCGGTCACCGAACCATCCTTCTTGAAGGCCGGCTTCATCTTGGCCAGCGCTTCCAGGGTGGTCATGCGCGGATGCTCGTCGGTGTCGAACACCACGGTGCCCTTGCGGGTTTCGAAGCTGATCGGGACGATCTGGCTCTTGAAGCGGCCATCGGCGATCGCCGCGGCGGCGCGCTTCTGCGACTCGAGCGCGAAGGCGTCCTGCTCCTCACGCGAGATGCCCCACTTGGTGCACAGGTTCTCGGCAGTGATGCCCATGTGGCCGACGCCGAAGGGGTCGGTCAGCACGGCGACCATGGCGTCGATGGCCTTGGTGTCGCCCATGCGGGCGCCGCTGCGCAGCGCCGGCAGCAGGTAGGCACCGCGCGACATCACCTCGACACCGCCGCCGATGGCGTAGTCGGCGTCGCCCAGCATGATGGCCTGGGCGGCGTTGACGACGGCCTGCTGGGCCGAGCCGCACAGGCGGTTGACCGCGAACGCCACCGAGTCGGTCGACATGCCGGCATTGACCGTCGCCACACGTGCCACATACGCATAGCGAGAGTCGGTCGGAATGCAGTTGCCGACGGCCGCGAACTGCACCGCCTTGGGATCGACGCCCGCGCGCGCGAACGCTTCCTTCGCCACCACCGCACCCAGCTCGGACGGCTCCATGTCCTTCAGCGAGCCGCCAAAACCGCCCACGGCGGAACGAACAGCACTCAGAACAACGACTTCACGATTTGCCATAACCCACTCCCTCTTTTTGAATTCAAACGTACTACCTGCCAACCCACCCGGCCGCGCCGAGCAACATCAGCAGGAACAGACACACAAGCAAGGCCCGCCAAAGCAGGCCTACCGTGCTTTGCAAGTGGTCGACACCCGCCTCTCCGCCCAGACCCATCTCGGGCCGGTCGACGATCACGCCGGACTCATGGACCGGCATGCCGAGCCTCACGCCCAACGCGCCCCCACCACTGGCAATCAGTATAGCCGACGACTTGTCCGGCCACAGCACGGCCTGCGAGCGCCAGCAATAAACCGCGTCCTCGAAGTTGCCCATCACTGCATACACGGTCGCCGTGATGCGCACCGGCAACCAGTCGAGCGCCTCGAAGGCGCGCTGGGCAAAGCGGCCGAAATTGCCAGTTCGGTGCTCACCGCCCGCGCTCCGCGCACCCCACTCATCATTCAGGTACCGCGCCAGCCGATACAGGACGGCCCCGCTCGGCCCTGGCAGGATCGCGAACCAGAACACCACGCCAAAGACGCTACGGTGGGCTGCCACCAGCGCCCGCTCGATCGACAGGCGTGCAACCTCGCTCGGGCTCGCCTCGTCGTAGCGGCCGCCGCGCCAGGCGGCCAGCAGCGCCCGTGCGCGCTCGAGCTCGCCCATTCGCAGCGCAAGGTGAATCTCGGTGAAATGATGACTTTCGTGCCGAAAGCCCATGCACAGGTACAGCGCCGCGATGTTGAAGGCAAAGGCGAACACGGGGTGTAGTTCCCACGCCAGCCAGTAAGCCACCGCCGTGCCTAGCGTGCCCAGGGCCACCAACAGCACCCAGGCAAACCGCCCGCTGGCGGCACTGCCATCATTCAGGCGCCTAGCGGCACCCTCTGCCACCAAAGCAAAAGGCGCCAACACCCGCCACCGCCTGACAAGCGGACGCACCTGCTCGAGCAGAAGGGCGAGAATCAGCTCAAGAAGCGTCATGCGAAACGGGACAAGCGGCAGCCCAGGCGAAGGAAGGGACGCCCAATCGGCGTCGAAAGATAAGTCGTGAAGATATCACAAAGGCTCAGACTCGCCCCGCCTGAGCTCAGACACCGCGACCGTCCTCCACCCTCAGCACCCGGTACAGCGACATGATGATCCCCGCCGTCGCGCCCCAGATGAAGTAGCCTTCATAAGGCATGGCATGGAATCGCCTCAAGCGCCCCTCGTGCATGATGCTGTGCTCCTCGTGGTTCGCCGGATCGAGGAAATGCGACAGCGGCACCTCGAAGGCCTCGGCCACCTCGAAGGCGTCGAGCTTGAGCTCGAACGGCGGCATCACCAAGCCGACGACTGGCGTGACGCGAAAGCCGGTGCCGGTGAGGTAGTCGGGCAAGGCGCCGAGCAGCTCCACATGGCGGCTGTGCAGGCCGATCTCCTCCTCGGTCTCACGCAACGCGGTTTCGACGGCCGAGGCGTCGCCTTTCTCCACCCGGCCGCCGGGAAAGCTGATCTGTCCGGGGTGGTGATGGAGGTGGTCGGTGCGCTTGGTGAGGAGGACCGAGGCATGATCGGCGTGCACGACCAGCGGCACGAGTACCGCGGCCGGAATCGGGGCGCGCTGCTTCATGAGCCCCCCCCAGTCGGCATTTGGCTCTAGCCCCCCTTGGGAGCACTGAAGCCGATGACGCAGAAGGGAGATCTCTGATCCGACGGGGGGGTGCGCCAAAACATCAATCCTCGAAGCAAGGCAAACGGGCTGACAGTCCGCGAACACCGCATGTTCATCCACGGCAGCAATGTGACATCGATGCATCAAGACGAGACGGATGATCGCTGATCGCCGCGAATGTTCCGCAGCTGATCGAAACCAGCGCCCGGGCGCACCGTTGATCCAGCCCGGCGTCGCTCCGCGACTCCGCTTCCCTTACGCCCAGGTATCGATGAGCCCACCCGCCGTGCTCCCCACGGCCGCGGGCGGACGAGGGATGGCCTGCACGAGTTGCATTGCGCTCTGGGCTTGAATGTCGATGGCCTTCTTCAGCACCTCGACCGACACCTCCTGCTGCAGTTGCGCCTGGCTGTTGGCGGTGACGGCAGCGGCGATGGCACTTGCATCCATGATGGGCTTCCTCTTGCTTCAGATGGATGGCGCCGCAGGGGCGCTCCTGCAAGGCATAACGGTGAATGTACGGCAAACTTGAACGCCGCCCGCAAGGCCCCGGCGGCTGGTGCGCGACCCGCGCCAATCAGGTCGCGTCGTAGCCTACGTCATCGTCCGGCAAGCCCGGCACGCGCGCTCGCCGAACTCAATCCCTGAAATTCCCATACTGCAGCGGAAAGTCCGTGATCTGCTTCTTGACCAGCGCGATGGCCTCCTGCAGCACGTCGCGCTTGGCGCCGGAGACGCGCACGGCGTCGCCCTGGATGGCGGCCTGGACCTTCATCTTGCTGTCCTTCAACAGCTTGACGATCTTCTTGGCGAGGTCCTGGTCGACGCCGACGCGCACCTTCACTTCCTGCTTGACCTTGTTGCCCGAGATCTTCTGCACGTCGCCATAGTCCAGGCAGCGGACATCGACGTTCTTCTTGGTCATCTCGGGCAGCAGGATGGTCTTGACCTGGTCGAGCTGGAAGTCGCTGTCGCCGTAGATCGTCAGCAGCTTGTCGGCGTGCTCGATCCTGGCGCTGGTGCCCTTGAAGTCGTGGCGGCCGTCGACCTTGCGGTTGGCTTGTTCGACGGCGTTGCGCAGCGCGGGCTGATCGACCTCGGACATGATGTCGAAAGACGGCATGACTCCCCTCCCCCGCGCTCAGCCGTAGTGGCAGATGTAGTGGTAGGGCTCGCCGACGACCTCGATGTCGAAGCTCGAGTTGCCCGGCACATTGAAGGACTCGCCGGCGCCGTAGGTCTTCCACTCGCCGGGCTGGCCATCGGCGCCCTTCATGCGCACGCGGCAGCTGCCGGCCACGCCTTCCATGATCTCGGGGGCGCCGGTGCCGAAGGTGAGCGCGGCCGGCACGATGACGCCGACCGACTTCTTCGTGCCGTCGGCGAGCTGGATGCCGTGGCTGACGCATTTGCCGTCGAAGTAGACGCTGGCCTGGGTGGTGACGGCGACGCCGTCGAAGGTGGTGGTGATGCCCATGAGATGCAGGTTCCTTATTCGATGCCGAGCAATTTCTGGATGACGGCCTTCGCGACGAAGCCGACGAAGCCGACCCCCAGGCCGACGAACATCCACATCATGCCGTAGCGCCCGGCCTTGGATTCCTTGGCCAGGTTCCAGATGATGAACACCATGAACGCGATGAGCGCGGTGAGGCCGAGCTTGAGCGAAATATCCTCGAACTCGGCAAGGGTGAGCCCGAAGATGAAGACGTCAATTTCCATTGCGCCCTATCCGTCAAGCGCCTGGCTTTGCCCGCTCAGCCACGCCTGGCCTTCGCGTTGGCGGCGATGCGCATGCGCAGCGCGTTGAGGCGGATGAAGCCGTGGGCGTCCTTCTGGTTGTAGGCGCCGGCGTCGTCCTCGAAGGTGGCGATCGTCGGGTCGAACAGCGAGTCGGTCTTGGAGTCGCGGCCAGTGACGATGACGTTGCCCTTGTAGAGTTTGAGGCGCACCCAGCCGTTGACGCTCTGCTGGGTGTTGTCGATCAGCGCCTGGATGGCCTGGCGCTCGGGGCTCCACCAGTAGCCGTTGTAGATCATGCTGGCGTAGCGCGGCATGAGGTCGTCCTTGAGGTGGGCGACTTCACGGTCGAGGGTGATCGACTCGATGGCGCGGTGGGCGCGCAGCAGGATGGTGCCGCCCGGGGTCTCGTAGCAGCCGCGGCTCTTCATGCCGACGTAGCGGTTCTCGACCAGGTCGAGGCGGCCGATACCATGCTTGCCGCCGAGCTCGTTCAACTTGGCGAGCAGCTCGTGCGCCTTCATGCGGGTGCCGTTGATGGCGACGAGGTCACCCTGCTCGAACTCGAGGTCGACGTACTCGGCGGCGTCCGGCGCGGCTTCCGGCGACACGGTCCAGCGCCACATGGATTCCTCCGCCTCGGCGGCGGGGTTTTCGAGGTGGCGGCCTTCGAAGGAGATGTGCAGCAGGTTGGCGTCCATCGAGTAGGGCGAGCCGCCCTGCTTGTGCTTCATCTCGATCGGGATGCCGTGCTTCTCGGCGTAGGCGAGCAGCTTCTCGCGCGACAGCAGGTCCCACTCGCGCCACGGCGCGATGACCTTCACGCCCGGCATCAGCGCGTAGTAGCCGAGCTCGAAGCGGACTTGGTCATTGCCCTTGCCGGTGGCGCCGTGCGAGACGGCGTCGGCGCCGGTGGCGCGCGCGATCTCGATCTGGCGCTTGGCGATCAGCGGGCGGGCGATGGAGGTGCCGAGCAGGTATTCGCCTTCATAGATCGTGTTGGCGCGGAACATCGGGAAGACGAAGTCGCGCACGAACTCTTCGCGCAGGTCGTCGATGAAGATGTTCTCGGGCTTGATGCCGAATTTGAGCGCCTTGGTGCGCGCGGGCTCGAGTTCCTCGCCCTGGCCGAGGTCGGCGGTGAAGGTGACCACTTCGCACTGGTAGGTGTCCTGCAGCCACTTCAGGATGACCGAAGTGTCCAGCCCGCCCGAGTAGGCGAGCACTACTTTGTTGACGTCGCTCATGCTGTTTTCCTGTTTCCTGCTGTGTTGCCGGCGCGCACGCCCGTGCATGCCGTGAGTATTGGGTAGATCAGTATTCGATGCGGCCGAGCATCAGGTACTCCATCAGCGCCTTCTGCGCGTGCAGGCGGTTCTCGGCCTCGTCCCACACCACCGACTGCGGCCCATCCATGACCTCGGCAGTGACCTCCTCGCCGCGGTGCGCCGGGAGGCAGTGCATGAAGACGGCGTCCTTGTGCGCCACGGCCATCATCTCGGCGTCCACGCACCAGTCGGCGAAGGCCTTCATGCGCTCCTCGTTCTCGGCCTCGAAGCCCATCGAGGTCCACACGTCGGTGGTCACCAGGTCGGCGCCGCGGCAGGCGTCCATCGGGTCGGCGAATTGTTCGAAATTATTGGTGCCGTAGAGGCCGGCGCGCTCGGGCTCGACCTCGTAACCCGGCGGCGTGGACACATGCACGTTGAAGTCCAGCACCTCGGCGGCCTGCAGCCAGGTGTTGCACATGTTGTTGCTATCGCCGATCCAGGCCACGGTCTTGCCCTGGATGGAGCCGCGATGCTCGATGAAGGTGAAGATGTCGGCCAGGATCTGGCACGGGTGGTATTCGTTGGTCAGGCCGTTGATGACCGGCACGCGCGAGTTGGCGGCGAAGCGCTCGACGATGTCCTGCTCGAAGGTGCGGATCATCACCAGATCGCTCATGCGCGAGATGACCTGACCGGCGTCCTCCACCGGTTCGCCGCGGCCGAGCTGCGAGTCGCGCGTGTTGAGGTAGATCGCCGAGCCACCGAGCTGGTGCATGCCGGCCTCGAAGGACAGCCGCGTGCGCGTGCTGGCCTTCTCGAAGATCATCACCAGCGTGCGGTCGAACAGCGGATGGTAGGGCTCGTAGCGCTTGAACTTGTCCTTGATCCACTTGGCACGCGCGAACACGTAGTCGTATTCGTTGCGGGTGAAGTCCTTGAACTGGAGATAGTGCTTGATCGAAGTCATGGGCGGTCCTCAGCCGTTCGCAAGGAAGTCGCGAATCATCGGCGCCAGCATGGCCACCAGCGTCTGGGCGTCGGCGGCGGTGAAGGTGAGCGCGGGCAGTAGCCGCACCACGCGCTCGGAAGTGACCGACAGCAGCAGGCCCTGCTCGGCCGCGCGGCCCATCAGCACGCCGCAGGGGCGGTCGAGCTCGATGCCGATCATCAGGCCGCGGCCGCGGATGTCGACGATGCCGGCCACACCTTCAAGCGCCTCGGCCATGCCCTTGCGGATCGCCTCGCCGACGGCGATGGCGTTGTCCATCAGCCTGTCGTCGACGATGGCATCGAAGGTGGCCAGACCGGCCGCGCAGGCGAGCGGGTTGCCGCCGAAGGTGGAGCCGTGGTTGCCCGGCCCGAACAGACCCTTGGCCTTGCCCGCGGTAACGCAGGCGCCAATCGGCACGCCGGAAGCGAGGCCCTTGGCCAGGGTCATGACGTCGGGCATGGTGCCGGCGTGTTGCCAGCCGAACCACTTGCCGGTGCGGCCCATGCCGCACTGCACCTCGTCGCAGATCATGAGCCAGCCCATCGCGTCGCACAGGGCGCGCAGCTCGCGCTGGAAGGCTTCGTCGGCCACATTGACGCCACCTTCGCCCTGGATCATCTCAAGCATCACCGCGGCCACGCTGTGGTTATGCTCACCGACCTTGCGGATGGCCTCGATATCCTTGTAGGGGACGCGGATGAAGCCCTGCACCAGCGGCTCGAACCCGGCCTGCGCCTTGCGGTTGCCGGTCGCCGACAGGGTGGCCATGGTGCGGCCATGGAAGGCCTGCTCCATGACGATGATGTGCGGCACCTCGATGCCCTTGTTGTGGCCGTACATGCGGGCGAGCTTGATCGCGGCCTCGTTGGCCTCGCAGCCCGAGTTGCAGAAGAACACCTCGTCCATGCCGGAGACTTCGGCGATGCGGTCGGCGAGCTTGTCCTGCAGCGGGATGCCGTAGAGATTGGAGGTGTGCAGCACGCGCGCGGCCTGGTCGGCGATGGCCTTGACCAGGCGCGGGTGATTGTGGCCGAGGGTGCTGACGGCGATGCCGGAGAGGGCATCGAGATAACGCTTGCCAGTCTCGTCGTACAACCACACGCCCTCGCCGTGCGAGAAAGCCACCGGCAGGCGGGCGTAGGTGTTCATGACATGGGACATGGGGTACCTCGAGTTCGACGAAGCCAGGAAACGCACACGGCGGCAGATGCCGCCGTGCAGGGAAGAGTGCTGAATGTTAAGCCAAAACCCGGCGCCCTGTACATAAGCGCACGGGCGCCGCACCCGCATGCTGCACCGCGGGCGAAGCCCGATTTCTGCTAGAATGCGCCCCGTTTTGATTCCGGCATAAAAGAACCGGAACACGAACGCCCCCCGAAGCCGCCAAGGCATCACACATGAACCAGAAGATCGAGAACTTCATCATTGTCGGGGTCACGAGGGAGGGGAAGAAATTCCGTCCGAGCGACTGGGCAGACCGTCTGTGCGGCGTCATGTCGGCCTTTGGCGCCGACCACCGGATGACCTACTCCCCCTACGTGCGCCCCGGCTGCACGCTCAAGGGCGACAAGACCGTGCTGGTCGACGCCCGCCTCTACGACGTCGAGCCCCTGGCCTACAAGTTCATGGTGAACTTCGCCAACGACAACGACCTGCAGATCGAGTGGATGGGCGACACGCCGCTTTGAGCACGCAGCGGAAACCCGGTGCAGCAGAGGGCGGCCTGTACGCGTCGCCAAAAACAAAAAAGCGACCTCGCGGGTCGCTTTTTTGTTGCGGCGCCTGGGCGCCGACATCGTGCAGCAAGAATCAGGCAGCCATCGACTTGACGGCAGCCGACAGACGGCTCTTGTGACGAGCGGCCTTGTTCTTGTGGATGATGTTCTTGTCGGCGATGCTGTCGATGGTGCTCATCGAGGTGCGAAAGACCGACTGAGCCGCCGCCTTGTCGCCACCCACGATGGCCTTGCGCACGGCCTTGATCGCGGTACGCAGGCGGGAACGAAGGCTGGCGTTGTGGGCGCGGGCCTTGGTCGCCTGACGGGCGCGCTTGCGAGCTTGTGCCGAGTTGGCCATAAATTTGAATTCCGTATTGGTGGTTCTAGAAAGTCCGCGATTATATTGGCGCCATCTGGCGAATGCAAGCGGGTTTTTGCCGTCCACGCTTACCGCCGTGCCGGCGCGCGGCTATGATGCGCGCTTCGCATTTTCCGCGCGCCTTCGCGGCGCCCTCCCCGATCCGCATGAACCTCCTGCGCGCCCTCGCCACCGTCAGCGGCATGACCCTGCTGTCCCGCATCCTGGGCTTCGTGCGCGACTTCGTGATCGCGCGCACCTTTGGCGCGGGCATGGCGACCGACGCCTTCTTCGTCGCCTTCCGCCTGCCCAACCTGCTGCGGCGGATGTTTGCCGAAGGGGCCTTTTCGCAGGCCTTCGTGCCCATCCTCGCCGAATACAAGAACAGGCAGGGTGACGAAGCCACGCACACGCTGGTCAATCGGGTGGCGACGCTGCTCGGGCTGGTGGTGGCGGTGGTGGCGGCACTGGGCGCGCTGGCGGCGCCGCTGATCATCTACGTGTCGGCGCCCGGCTTCTCGGGCGACCCGGGCAAGTTCGAGCTCACAGTCGAGCTCACCCGCATCACCTTCCCCTACATCTTCTTCATGTCCCTGGTGGCGCTTGCCGGCGGCGTGCTCAACACCTGGAGCCGGTTCGCGATCCCGGCCTTCACCCCGGTGCTGCTGAACCTGGCCTTCATCGGCATGGCGCTGTTCGCTGTGCCCTACTTCGACCCGCCGGTGCTGGCGCTGGCGTGGGCGGTGTTCCTCGGCGGGCTGCTGCAGCTCGCGCTGCAGATTCGGCCGCTGCTGAAGATCGGCATGCTGCCGCGCTTCGACCTCAACCTATCCGACCCAGGCGTGCGCCGCATCATGAAGCTGATGGCGCCGGCCGTCCTGGGCGTGTCGGTGAGCCAGATCTCGCTGCTGATCAACACCATCTTCGCCTCCTTCCTCGAAAGCGGCAGCGTGTCCTGGCTGTATTACGCCGACCGCCTGATGGAGTTCCCCGCCGGCCTGCTGGGCGTGGCGCTGGGGACGATCCTGCTGCCCAGCCTGTCCAAGCTCTACGCCGACGACAAGGCGGAGGAGTTCTCCTCCCTGCTCGACTGGGGCCTGCGCCTGACCCTCTTGCTGACCCTGCCGGCCGCACTCGGGCTGGCGCTGCTGGCGGTGCCGCTGGTGGCGACGCTGTTCAACTACGGTGCGTTTTCCGCCACCGACGTGATGCACACGCGCAGCGCGCTGGTGGCCTACAGCGTCGGTCTGACCGGGCTGATCCTGGTGAAGGTGCTGGCGCCCGGCTTCTATGCGCGCCAGGACATCCGCACGCCAGTGAAAATCGCGATCATCACGCTCATTGCCACCCAGCTGATGAACCTGGCTTTCGTCTTTCCGCTGCGTCACGCCGGGCTGGCGCTGGCGATCGGCCTGGCATCCTGCCTCAACGCCGCCCTGCTCTACCGCGGCCTGCGCAAGCGCGCCATCTACACGCCGCAGGCGGGCTGGGGCGCGTTCGGGCTCAAGCTGCTGGCGGCGCTGGCGGTGATGGGCGGGGTGCTGTGGTTCGCCGCCGGGCCGGCCGCGCTGTGGGTGGAGATAGGCGGGCTGGCGCGTGCCGGCCGGCTGGCGGCGGTGGTGGCGGCCGGGGCAGCGGCGTACTTTGCCACGCTGTTTGCGCTGGGTTTCCGCCTGCGCGACTTCCGCCGCCGCGGCGCGGCCTGACTGCGCTTGCCGCGCCCGGCGGCGCGAACACGCTCAGGCGACCGGCGGCAGGGGAATCTGGTCGCTGCGCCGCGCGCCGGCGGTAAAGGCGCGACAGTCGTCCAGAAAGCGGCGGATGACGCGGCTGTGATACTTGCCGCGGTGCCAGACGAAGTTGAAGTAACGGCGCAGATCGAGCATGGGTGTCTCGATCGGCACCAGGCTGCCGCGGCGAAAGGCGTCGCGCAGCGCAAGCCGCGACAGGCAGCCCAGGCCGAGGCCGCTCTCGACCGCACGCTTGACCGCCTCGGTGTGCTCGAGCTCGAGCCGCGGCACGATGCCGCCGGGCCAGTGGCGCATGGCCTGATCAAAGGTCTCGCGCGTGCCCGAGCCGCGCTCGCGCAGAATCCACGGCTGATGGGCGATCTCTTCCAGCGCCTTCACGCGCCGCCCGGCCAGGGCATGCCCCGGCGCACAAAACACCACCAGCTCGTCTTCGACCCAGGTCTGCACCTCCAGCTCGGCATCCACGATCTGCCCTTCCACCAGGCCGAGGTCGATCTCGTGGCGCAGCAGCATGGCGGCGATGGTGGCGGTGTTGTGCACCTGCAGGCGCACCCGGCTCTCGGGGTGGTCCTGCAGGAAGTTGGAGACGATCAGCGGCAGCAGGTAGTTGCCGATGGTGAGCGTCGCCCCCACGCGCAGATTGCCCAGGCCGCGCTCGCCGCGCAGCAGGGCGTCGATCTCCTCGGCCCGGTCGAGCAGCTCGACCGCATGCGGCAGCAGCAGGCTGCCCTGCTCGTTGAGGCGCAGGCGCTTGCCGGCGCGGTCGAAGAGCTGCTGGTCGAACTGGTTCTCCAGCTCGGCCAGCGCGGCGCTGGCGGCTGATTGCGACAGCGCGAGCGCTTCGGCCGCGCGCGACACGTTCTCGCTGCGGGCGATCTCGACGAAGACCTGAATCTGGCGCAGGGTGAATCGCATATCGACTTAACAGGTAAGTGATAGAAGAATTATCCACTAAAGCGCTAACAACGCCGACCTAGAATGGGCCCCATCGCAAACTTTCATGCAGGGCCCGACAAGATCATGAGCAGCCTCGTCACCGAACGCGTCCTCAGCGTCCATCACTGGAACGACTCCCTCTTCAGTTTCCGCACCACGCGCGACCCCGGCCTGCGCTTCGAGAACGGCCAGTTCGTGATGATTGGGCTGGACGTCGATGGCAAGCCGCTCACGCGCGCCTACAGCATCGCCAGCCCCAACTACGAGGAACACCTCGAGTTCTTCAGCATCAAGGTGCCCGACGGCCCGCTGACCTCGCGCCTGCAGCACCTGCGCGAGGGCGACCCCATCGTGGTGAGCAAGAAGCCCACCGGCACGCTGGTGCTGCACGACCTCAACCCCGGCCGGCATCTGTACCTGCTGGCGACCGGCACCGGGCTCGCGCCCTTCCTGAGCGTGATCCAGGATCCGGAGACCTACGAGCGTTTCGACAAGGTGGTGCTGGTGCACGGCGTGCGCTTCGTCTCCGAGCTGGCCTACACCGACTTCATCACCCGCGTGCTGCCGCAAAACGAGTTCTTCGGCGAGCAGGTGCGCGAGCAGCTGATCTACTACCCCACCGTCACCCGCGAGCCCTTCCGCAACCAGGGTCGCGTCACCCACGTCATCGACAGCGGCAGGCTGTTTGCCGATATCGGCCTGCCCGCGCTCGATCCGGCCCACGACCGGGTGATGATCTGCGGCAGCACGGCGATGAACAAGGACTGCTGCGACCTGCTCGACAGCCGGGGTTTTCGCATGTCGCCGCGCATCGGCGTGCCGGGCGACTACGTGATCGAGCGTGCCTTCGTGGAGAAGTGAGGGCGCCGATGCAGCCTGCGCATGCAGGCGAGCTATCCGGTTTTCTTTGACTTTTATCAACATTTGGGCCAAATCTGGGGCTAGCATGCGCGGCCGATGACACAGATTGCCCCCCTCTTCCCCTTTTCTCCTTCGCCCGCCCAGGCGGCCGGGCGAAGGGCATGACGCGCGCCGCCGTCGCGCAATTGCTCAGAACCTCCACCAGCATCCGTCTGGTGGTGCTGATCCTGCTCGGCCTTAGCCTCATCGGCTGGATCTTCATAGAGGCCGGCGCCGTCACCACGCGCGAGCACCTGCGTTACGCCCGCGATCTGCGCGAGATTCGCCAGATCGACGCCGAACTCAACACCGCCACCATCGCCCGCCGCCTGGATCCGGACGCTGACGCAGGCTGGCAGGAGGTCGACAGTCGCGTCGAGCGCATCCAGACACTCATCCGCGAGCTGCGTCACACCCCAACCTTCCTGACCGGCGCCGAGACCATGCAGGTGCTCACGCAGATCGAACGCTACGCCGAGCTGCACGACCGCAAGCGAACGCTCATCGACACGCTGCGCCACGCGCTGGAAGCGGGCGCGAACCAGGACGCCAGACTCGCTGACACCCGGGCCGGCAACGGCAAGGCGGCAGCACTCGAGCACCGCCAACGCCTCGACGCCACCGCGCGCGAACTCCTCGGCCTCTTCACCGCGCGCCAGGGCGAGCTCGTGGTCGAGACCTACACCGTGGGCTACGAAGCGGCGACGGCGCGCATGCAAACGCATCGCGTCCTGCTGCTGCTGGTGGCGTTGAGCCTGGGCATGTACCTTCTGCTGACCGCATTCCGCCTGCGCAAGGCCACGCTCGCGGTCACCCAGGCCAATGCGGACCTGGGCGACAAGGTCGCCGCCCTCAGGCACGCGGAAGGCGAGCTCAGGCGTTACGCGACGGTATTCACCAATTCCAGCGAGGGCATGCTGATCACCGATGCCCAAGCGCGCATCATCGCGATCAATCCGGCCTTCTCCCGCATCACCGGCTATGGCGTGGACGACGTCATCGGCCGCTCGCCCTCCATCCTGAACTCCGGGCGCCAGGACGCCGGCTTCTACCGGCGCATGTGGACGACGATCAACAGCCGCGGCCAGTGGCAAGGCGAGATCTGGAACCGTCGCCGCAATGGCTCGATCTACCCGGAGTGGCTGTCGATCACCGCCGTGCGCGGTGAGGACGGTGAGCTCGCCAATTACATAGGCATCTTCTCGGACATCACCGAGCGCAAGGAAGCCGAGGCCCGCATCCTGCACCTGGCGCACCACGACCCCCTGACCAACCTGCCCAACCGCGCCCTGTTGCACGACCGCCTGCAGCAGGTGCTGCTGCAGGCCCGCCGCAACAAGCGGGGCGTGGCGGTGCTGCTGCTCGATCTTGACCGTTTCAAGACCATCAACGACACGCTGGGGCACGAAAGCGGCGACGGCCTGCTGTTGCAGATCACCGAACGTTGCCGCAGCGCCATACGCGACACCGACACGCTTGCGCGCCTGAGCGGTGACGAGTTCGTGGCGGTGCTGCCCGAGGCGGGCAACCCGCAGGATGCGGCAGCAGCCGCGCGCAAGATCCTCGATGCCGTGGCCCTGCCCTGTCAGCTCGGTGAGCACCGGATCACCGTCACCGCGAGCATCGGCATCGCGCTCTACGATCAGGACGGCGGCAACGTGTCGATGCTGCTGCGCAACGCCGACGCCGCCATGCACCGTGCCAAGGAAGCCGGGCGCAACGGCTTCGAGTTCTATTCGGCCGAGATGAACACCTCCTCGCTCGGCCAGCTGCTGCTCGAGAACCAGTTGCGCGGCGCCACCGATCGTGGCGAGCTGCTGCTGCACTACCAGCCCAAGGCGTGCGCCAGAACCGGGCGCCTGCTCGGCCTGGAGGCCTTGCTGCGCTGGCAGCACCCCGAGCTCGGCATGGTGGCGCCCGGGCGCTTCATCCCGCTGGCGGAAGAAACCGGCCTGATCAATACCATCGGCGACTGGGTGCTGGCCGAAGCCTGCCGCCAGCAGCGCGCCTGGCTCGACGCCGGGCTGGAGGTGGTGCCGATCGCGGTCAACCTGTCGGCGCAGCAACTGGCGCAGCAGCACTTCGTCTCGCATGTCGCGCATGCGATCGACGCGGCCGCGCTCGCGCCCAGCCTGATCGAGCTCGAGCTCACCGAGACCATGCTGATGCGCGACATCGACCGCACCATCCACACCCTGATCCGCCTGCGCGAGATGGGCGTGCGCCTGTCGATCGACGACTTCGGCACCGGCTACTCGTCGCTGAACTACCTGCGCCAGTTCCCGGTCAATGCGCTCAAGATCGACCGCAGCTTCGTCAGCGACATCAGCGCCGAAGGCACCGAAGGCAAGATCGCCGCCGCAATCATCGGCATGGCCCACAGCCTGGAGCTGGAGGCCATTGCCGAAGGGGTGGAGACCGAGGCGCAGCGCAGCTTCCTGACCGCCCAGGGCTGCCACCAGCTGCAGGGCTACCTCATCGGCCGCCCGGTGCCGGCAGCGGAGATCGAAACACGTCTGTCCATCGCCCGCCCCGCATCCGGAGAACCCCGATGAGTTCCAGCCTGTACGACATCGAAGTCGAACGCCTCGCCGGCGGCACCACCACCCTCGGCGAATACACCGGCAAGCTGCTGCTGATCGTCAATACCGCCAGCCAGTGTGGCCTCACCCCGCATTACGCTGGCCTCGAGAAGCTCCACCAGACCTACAAGGACCGCGGCCTCGTCGTGCTCGGCTTCCCGTGCAACCAGTTCGGCGCCCAGGAACCGGGCAGCGCGGAGGAAATCGGCGCCTTCTGCACCAAGAACTACGACGTCAGCTTCCCGATGTTCGCCAAGATCGAGGTCAACGGCGACGGCGCCCACCCGCTCTACAAGTACCTCAAGCAGCACGCCAAGGGCATCCTCGGCACCGAGGCGATCAAGTGGAACTTCACCAAGTTCCTCGTGAGCCGCGATGGGCAGCACATCGAGCGCTACGCGCCGACGACGACGCCGGACGAGCTGGTGAAGGATATCGAGGGGATGCTGTAGCGAAGCAGACTGCGAACGGGGACGACGCGCGCGAGTGGCGACCAAAGCAGCGCGTGCGGCTCAGCGCACTTCACGGTGTCAGCAGCTCGACCGAGGGGAAGTAGTGCCGGTACTTGCGTGGATCTCGCGTCAGGATCGGCCAGCCTTCCACCGCGGCGTGGGCGCCAATGAAGAAATCGGCCAGGACGCTTTTGCGCTCGCCGCCCGTCCGGCGATACGCGACGAACGCCTTCCCCGCGAGAAACAGCGCCGGCCTGGGAAGCTCGCGGAGATCGACACCGAATCCGCTGACCGCCTCATCGAGCGCCTCGACCGTCGAGAATGTCAGCGACAATTCGGCATAGATGATGGGGTTGATCGCAAGACGATGCACCTGCGACAGCCGGCGCAGCATGTCGATTGACCAATCCGCCCACTGCGGATCGTCTTCCAGCACGTCGATCAGGACGTTGGTGTCGACAAGCAACATCAGTCGTCGCCACGCAGCAAGGCCATCAGGTCGTCCGTGCGCCACTTCACGTCGGCCTTGCCGCGCATGCGTTCGAAGCGATCATTCTCGTCGTGCAGTGTCCCGGGGCGTGTCAGTACCACCTCGCCCTCGCGGTTGATTCGAAATTCGATCGCGCAGCCGGGCTCGAGATGCAGCGCATCGCGGATGTGCTTGGGGATCGTCACCTGGCCCTTGCTCGTCAGTGTGGTGTGCATGTCGAACCTCCCGTCCATTTGCATTTCTTACACGCACGTCCAGCGTAATACCCCGATCGGCTAGCCGCAAGCGCCAAGCGTGCCTGCGACCGCCCGCTCGGGTAGACTCCCGCCTTTTCCGCCCCACCGAACACCGCCAACGAGGTACCCGTAGTGGCCCAATACGTCATGTCGATGCTGCGCGTGAGCAAGACCGTTCCGCCCAAGCGTCAGATCATCAAGGACATCTCCCTCTCCTTCTTCCCCGGCGCCAAGATCGGCCTGCTCGGACTCAACGGTTCGGGCAAGTCCACCGTGCTGCGCATCATGGCCGGCGTGGACAAGGACTACGACGGCGAGGTGCAGTGGCTCGCCGGCCAGCGCATCGGCTACCTGCCGCAGGAGCCCGAGCTCGACCCGACCAAGACCGTGAAGGAAGAGGTCGAGGCCGGCCTGGGCGAGATCATGGAAGCGCGCCAGAGGCTCGAGGAGATCTACGCCGCCTACGCCGAACCGGATGCCGACTTCGACAAGCTCGCCGAGGAGCAGGCCAGGTACGAGAACATCCTCGCCACCGCAGGCAGCGACATCGAGCACCAGATGGAGATCGCGGCCGACGCACTGCGCCTGCCGCCCTGGGAGGCGGTGATCGGCAATCTGTCCGGCGGCGAGAAGCGCCGCGTCGCGTTGTGCAAGCTGCTGCTGTCCAAGCCCGACATGCTCCTGCTCGATGAGCCCACCAACCACCTCGACGCCGAATCGGTCGAGTGGCTGGAGCAGTTCCTCACCCGCTTCCCCGGTACCGTGGTGGCGGTGACCCACGATCGCTACTTCCTCGACAACGCCGCCGAGTGGATCCTCGAGCTCGACCGCGGCCACGGCATCCCGTGGAAGGGCAACTACTCGTCCTGGCTGGAGCAGAAGGGCGAGCGCCTGGCGCAGGAGTCGAAGCAGGAAGCCGCGCACCAGAAGGCGATGAAGACCGAACTGGAGTGGGCGCGCTCCAACCCGAAGGCGCGCCAGGCCAAATCCAAGGCGCGCCTGGCGCGCTACGAGGAGATGGCCAGCGTCGAATACCAGCGCCGCAACGAGACGCAGGAAATCTTCATCCCGCCCGGCGAGCGCCTTGGCGACAAGGTCATCGAGTTCAACGGCGTGAGCAAGGCCTTCGGCGACAAGCTGCTGATGGACAACGTCAGCTTCAGCATCCCGCCGGGCGCCATCGTCGGCATCATCGGCCCCAACGGTGCGGGTAAGTCGACCCTGTTCAAGATGATCGAGGGCCGCGACAAACCCGATTCGGGCGAGGTCGTCATCGGCAGCACGGTGAAGATCGCCGCCGTCGACCAGACCCGCGAAGGCCTGGCCAACGACAAGACCGTGTTCGACACCATCTCGGATGGCGCCGACATCCTTACCGTCGGCCGCTTCGAGATGCCCAGCCGCGCCTACCTCGGCCGCTTCAACTTCAAGGGCGGCGATCAGCAGAAGATCGTTGGCAACCTGTCGGGTGGCGAGCGCGGGCGCCTTCACCTGGCCAAGACCTTGATCCAGGGCGGCAACGTGCTGCTGCTCGACGAACCGTCCAACGATCTCGACGTGGAGACCCTGCGTGCCCTGGAAGACGCCCTGCTGGAGTTCGCCGGCTGCGCGCTGGTGATCTCGCACGACCGCTGGTTCCTCGACCGCATCTGCACCCACATCCTGGCGGCGGAGGGCGATTCGCAATGGACCTTCTTCGCCGGCAACTTCCACGAGTACGAAGAGGACAAGAAGAAGCGCTTGGGCGAGGAAGGCGCCAAGCCCAAGCGGATCCGCTACAAGCCGATCGCGCGCTGAACGACCCGCAATCCGGCGCCCCACTGGGCCCGCTGCAGCAATGCAGCGGGCCCTTTGCGTTCACCGACCGCACAGCCCGAGACACGATCGCCTCAGTAACGCGATTTGCATATTGACTATGCATTTTTCATTTGCCATCATCATTTCGTCTTATCCACCGACGGAGCGATCATGGCAGCACACCTCCAGCAAGACCGGCAGCACGGTCAGGGCATGACCGAGTACATCGTCATCGTGGCGCTGATCGCGGTGGCGGCGATCGCGGTGTATCAGTATTTCGGCCAGACGGTGCGCAACCAGACCGCGGCCATCGCCAAGGAGATCGCCGGCAGCGACGGCACCGCGCAGAAGACGGCGGCGCAAACTGCGGCGGGCACGGCCTCCACCCAGGCCAACACCGCGCGCACCCTCGACAACTACACCGGCAACGCCGGCCGCTGAGCGCACACGCAAGCCGGTCCGCGCATGCCCACACGCATCCACGCCCGCCACTGCGACCCCAGCCGCGCCCCTGCTGGCCGGCTGTGCGCCGCCGCGGCCGTCCGAGCAGGTCCGCTCGCCGGCAGGGGCCAGGCCCTGGTGCTCGGTCTGTTCTTCGTGTTCGCCAGCGCCGGCGTGCTGCTGCTGATGTTCAACACCGGGCGCAGCGTGGACGAGAAGCTGCGCATCACCAACGCCGCCGACGCGGCCGCCTGGAGCGTCGCCACGCTCGAGGCGCGCGCCCTCAACTACGACGCCTACGCCAATCGCGCGATCGTGGCCAACCAGGTGGCCATTGCGCAGGCGGTCAGCCTGGTGTCGTGGCTGCATTACTTCGAGAGCAGCGTGAACAACGCGGGCACGCTGGCCAGCGTGGCCTCGAGCTGGATCTACCACCCGGCCGAATACCCCCGTCTGGCGCAGCTCCTGGGCACCGTCAACGGCTCCGCCTATCTCGACGTATGGGCCGGCGGTTCGCTGCGCACCATCGTGAGCAATCTGGATCGCGCACTGGGCTCCATCGTCAGCATCCACGACGCGGTGTCGGTCGCGCTCTCGGCCTCCCAGTCGGTGATGCACGCCAGCCTGGCCACCGGGCTGGCGCAGGGTGATCTGGCCAACACGCTGGTGCAGCGCATCGACCCGGCGATGCGCGCCTCCATCAACCCTGCCAGCCATGACTTCCGCAGCTTCACACAGGTGCTCGGGCGCAGCGGCCCCGCGGGCGATGGCCGTGGGCGCCTGGCCGAGGTCGTGCTGCGCTCGCGCGACGACTTCACCCGCGAGCGGGTGTGGTCGATCCGCGGCCCCAACCTGTCGCCGCTGCAGCGCAACGTCGAGCTCAAGCGCCGCGGCGGCACCGAGCTCATCGGCTACGACGAGTGGCGCGCGCTGGACACGCTGGAACACCAGGGCCAGCGCATGCGGCGCTGGCGTTGGCGCTGGCGGCGCACCCCAATCGCGGCCGGCGCGGCGAGCACGGCTGCCGAAGCAGCATCGAGCGATGCGCGCGGCCATCACGGCGGCAGCTATCGCGACAACGCCACCACCGCCTACCGGCTGGCCGAACCGGCCATGCAGCGGCTCGACACGGCTGGCGGTCGTTTCAGCGGCCTGCCCGCCACGCGCGAGCTGCGCGACCTCTCGCCACACGCCCACCCCATCAGCGGTGTCACCCTGCGCGTCGCCAAGCCACGCGCGGCCCTGCGAACGTCCGGTGGCAGCAGCATCGTGCAGCCAGGCGCGCGCCTGCAGCAGTTCGACGCGCCCGCATCGGGTGGCGAGATGGCGGCGCTGTCCCGCGCCGAGGTCTTCTTCGCGCCGCCGCAAGCACGCCACGACGGCAAGAGCGAACGACCCAGCCTCTACAGCCCCTACTGGCAGGCACGTCTGGCCACGCCGACGCTGACAGACCGTGCATGGGCCGCGTCACAACAGGGCGGGCTCACGCTGCCATGAGATCGCGCCCCCCTCTCCGCCGCGCACCCTTGCATCCCGCGCCCTGCCGCCGCTGCGGTGGTCAGTCCATTGTCGAGTTCCTGGTGCTGGCGCTCGTGCTGGTGCCCTTGTTCCTGACCCTGCCCTTGCTTGGCAAGTACCTCGACCTCGCCCATGCGACGGAGCAGGCGGCCCGCTATGCCGCCTTCGAGACCACCGTGTCCGGCCCTGCCGCGCCAGCCAGGACCGAGGCCAGGCTGGCGGCCGAAATCAGGCAGCGCTTCTTCAGCACCTCGGATGCGCCGATCCGGACCGGCGCCTCGGTAGGCGACACGCACGCCGAGCGCAATCCCCTGTGGTCGGACCATCGCGGCCAGCCCCTCATCGACCGCTTCGCCGAGCAGATTGGCGTCCGCCTAGAGCGACGCAGCAACGGCGCCCCGACGAGCGCGCCGCTTGCCGGGCCGGCGGGCTTCGAGCTGCCCACCGAAACCGAATACACGGCGCGCGTCAGCGTCACGCCGCGCGACATCGCCGGCCTGCCCGGCTTTGACAGCCTCGGCCTCCAGATCTCGCGCCATCAGGTCGTGCTGAGCGGCCCCTGGTCCGCACCCAACCCCGACGAAGTGGCACGCCGCATCGAGCAGGGCGGCGCCGCGGTTCATCCGATCGCACCACTCAAGCTGATCGGCGACACGGTAGGCACCGTGCTGCCGCAACTGATGCTCGATGAGGCCATCGCGGTCGGCAAGGTCCGGGCCGAGATCGTGCCCTGCGACCGCCTCGTGGAGGGCTGCTGAGCATGCACACCATCCTGCGCACCCAGCGCCCGCGCACCGCGCCTGCCGCCCTCCCCCCTTCCCGGCGCACGCTCGGGCACCGCCCGGCGCTGTCCGAGGTGCTGCGCGTCACCACCGTGGTCGCCGCACTCTGTGGCAGCCTGATGTGGGCGGCAAAGGCCTGCGCCGGGGCCTTCCCGCCGGAGACGCTGCCGGTCATCGACGGCGCACGCCTGACCCCGGTGGCCGAGCTCATCCGCATCAAGGGCGTGCCGACGCGGATCCGGCAATTCGAGGTCGAGGCCTCGCTCGCCAGCGCACGAACCTTCTACCGCGAGGCGCTCGGCCAGCCTATCGTCGAGACGCGGGTGGCGGCGTGGACCGTCCTCGCGCGCAAGCAAGACCAGCAGCTCCATGTCGTGCGCCTGCGCGAAACCGGTGACGGCCGGGTGGAGGGGACGCTGTCGGAGTCCGACCTGTCGGTCGCCGTCGCCGCGCAGGATCAGCGGCTCGGCTTGCGCCTGCCCGCCGGCAGTCAGCTCAGCACCGACGTCGAGATGCACGATGCCGGACGCAGCGCCCGCTTCCTGGCCTGGCACAGCGAGCAGTCGTCGGCACACAACCAGGCCCACCTGCAGGCCGAGCTCGAGGCCCGCGGCTACCGCCTCGAGCGCCGGCTGCCCCTCGCCGAACCGACGCTGCGCGGCAGCAGCCTGTGGTTCGCCGCCGGGGCGCGCGAGGCCGTGGCCACCGTGGTCGAGCACGGCGCGGGCGTGACCGTGACGCTGAACCTCGTCACCTTCCTGCCGGC
>NZ_DAOMPS010000025.1:0-65630 GCF_035444905.1 Thauera sp. | reverse complement strand
ATCGGCTGGCTTGGGTGAGCGCGCCCAAAAGGTCAATTGATCAGGGGTTCCCTAGACAATGGGCAGCGATCATCGCATTGGGACTGGCAAGCGCGACGCCGGCACTGGCCGCGGGGCAGGCCGAAGCGGAGGGCTTCGTGGAAGGCAGCTCGCTGGATTTGTTCCTGCGCAACGCCTTCATCAACCGCGATTACCGCGACGGCAACCAGGACAAGCGGGAGTGGGGCCAGGGCATCGTCGCCAACTTCGAGTCGGGCTTCACCCAGGGCACGGTGGGCTTCGGCATCGACGCCTTCGCCGCCTACGGCCTGCGGCTTGACAGCACGCGTCGCCGCGCCGGCGCCGGCGGCATTGATTTCTTCTACCGCGACCCGACGACCCTCGAGGTCGAGCGCGACGTGGCCAAGGTCGGCGCCTCGGTCAAGCTGCGCTTGTCGAACACCGTGCTGGCGTATGGCGACCTGCGCCCCTCGCTGCCTGTGCTGAACCACGACGACGCCCGCCTGCTGCCCGAGAGCTTCACCGGCACGATGCTCACCTCGACCGAGATCGAAGGCCTCGAATTCAACGCCGGCACCTTCCACGCCCAGTCGCGCAAGAGCGATGAAGGCCGGGATAGCGGCGGTCTGAAAGGCATCGACGTGATCGGTGCCAGCTACCAGTTCAACGACGCGCTGGGCGCGGCACTGTACTTCTCGGACGTGGACAACGTGGTGCGCGACAACGCGTTCAAGCGCCAGTACGCCAACCTCAACTACGCGATGCCGATCGCCAGCAACACGCTGAGCTTCGACTTCAACGGCTACCGCACCAAGTACGACGTCTCCGGCGACAGGAACCGCATCTGGAGCCTGGCCGCGACCTACGAAACGGGCCCGCACGCGGTCACGCTGGCCTACCAGCGCAGCAGCGGCGACGTCGGCTTCGACTACGGCTTCTACCAGAACGCCGGCGGCACCGGCAACGGCGGCGGCTCGATCTGGCTGGCCAACTCCTACTGGTCCGACTTCAACGGCAAGGACGAGAAGTCCTGGCAGCTCGCCTACGCGCTGGATTTCGCCCAGTACGGCATCCCCGGGCTGAAGTACCGCGTCGCCTATGTGCGCGGCAGCGACATCGACACCGACCTCACCACCAATGGCAAGGAGCACGAGTTCTTCAACCAGCTCTCGTACACGGTGCAGAGCGGCGCGGCGAAGGACCTGAACATCCGCCTGCGCACCTCGGCGCTGCGCGTGTCGAGCGATGCCGCCGACTACAACGTCAGCGGCCGCGAAGTGCGCATCTTCATCGACTACCCGTTCAGCGTGTTCTGATCCGCCCGACGCGAACAGGGCCGGGTCGTTGCCGGCCCCGTTCGCGCCTCTCCCTCGTCGCACCGCGGTGCACGATCGGGCGACAATCTCCGCCGCCCATCCCTCACTGTGACAACATCGAGGCCCCGACCGGCAGACACTCATGACGACCCGTTCACGGCTGCAACGCGCCAGGGATCTGATACGCGTTGAGTGGCAACACCTCACCACCCTCACGCCCAGCACGCGGCGCTGGCAGATGCCCTTCGCCGCTGCGCTCGCCTCCGGCCTGCCGCTGATGGTCGGCGCCTGGTTCGACCACCTCGAGTATGGCCTGATATCGTCAATCGGCGGCCTCACCTTCCTCTACCTGCCCAACACCCCGATGTCGCACCGGATGGTGTGGCTGATGGCCTGCGCCTTCGGCATGTCCGCGAGCTACGCGCTCGGGCTGATGACGCATTTCCTGCCGCTGGCGAACGTCGCAGTACTCGGCCTGATCGCAATGCTGGTGACGATGGTGTGCCGCTTCTATCGGGTGGGCCCTCCGGGCAGCCTGTTCTTCGTCATGGCGGCCGCGATCGGTGCCTACACGCCGGGCACGGTGGACGAGATTCCGCTGCGCGTCGGCCTGCTCACCATGGGCGCCCTGCTCGCCGCGCTGATCGCCTTCTTCTACAGCCTCCACATCCTGCGCCTGCAGGCGCCCGAGCCGGTGGCGCCCCTGCCTCCGCCCACCTTCGACTTCGTCGTCTTCGACGCGGTGATGATCGGCGCCTTCGTTGCCCTCTCGCTCGCCATCGCCCAGGCGCTCCAGCTCGACCGCCCGTACTGGGTGCCGGTGAGCTGCCTCGCGGTGATCCAGGGGGTGTCGCTGCGCGCGGTGTGGAATCGCCAGCTCCAGCGCGTGCTGGGCACCGCGGCCGGCATGCTGCTCGCCTGGGGCGTGCTGAGCCTGCCGCTCGACCCGTGGCGCATTGCGTTGCTGGTGATTCTGCTCGCGTTCACGATCGAGACCCTGGTGGTGCGCCACTATGGCCTGGCGGTGATCTTCATCACGCCGCTCACCCTCCTGCTCGCCGAGGCCGCCACCCTTGGCCAGGCGCCGCTCGCTGAGCTGATCGCGTCGCGCTTCATCGACACCTTGCTCGGCTGCGTGGTCGGCCTCGCCGGCGGCATCTGCCTGCACAGCGAGCGCTTTCGCGAACACGTCGGCCGCCTGCTACGCCGGCTGGTGCCGCGCCCGCCGCAGCCCTGAAACGCGCCGATCGACAGCGACTGCAGGCAGAACCAGGCGAAATGTGAGCCGCGGGAGGCCGCCGACGCCCGCCCCATCCCTGCTGCGCGGCTCTCAGCCGGACAGAGCACCCGATCTCACCCTGTTCAGCAGGGTCGAGTGTTGCATTCTCGTCAGGCGCTCGCGAGTGCTCGCGTTGACGTACCCTTGCCGGCATGCTCCAATGCGAACGCTTCGCATGTTGATAATCGTTCTCATGAAATAAGCCCGTACTAGGGGCGCCCCGAGGAGCCTCGTTCGCCACAGGGTGCTCAGCGCCGCCCCCCTTTTCAAGTAGCCAGCCAGTCGCACCCCTTGCGGCAAGCCAGCCAGACCGGAAACCCGCAAGGAGTGTTTGATGAACCACAGCGCAATTACGCGCGCGCGTGGCGGCCTGCCGCTGCGCCGCAAGACCCTTTCCCTGGCCATTGTGGCCGCCCTGCAGTGGCCTGCCTGGGCGGGTGCCAACGAGGTCTCGCTGCCCCGCATCGACGTCGTCGGCGGTGAAGCCGAGGCCGAGCGCAAGATCCCCGGCACCGTCAATGTCGTCACCCGCGAAAGCCTCGAGCTGAAGCAGCCGCTATCGACCGAGGCGGCGCTCAAGAGCGTGCCTGGTGTGGTGATCAAGCCCGAAGAGGAATCCGCGATTGTCGCCAACATCGGCGTGCGCGGCCTGAGCGCGGCCGATTACAAGACCCTGATCCTCGAGGACGGCGTCCCGGTGGCGCCAGGCCTGTTCGTGGGCAATGGCCGCTACTACAACCCGCGCATCCAGCGCATGGAAAGCATCGAAGTGCTCAAGGGCGCGGCCTCGCTGCGCTATGGCCCGAGCACCATTGGCGGCGTCATCAACTACCGCACCAAGACGCCCGAGCCGGGCGTGACCCTGTCGGGGCGGATCGGCTCGCACGGCTACCGCGAGGCCACCCTCGAAGCCGGCGGCGCCTCGCCATCGGGCGAGGCCGTGGGCGGCCTGTTCTACACCCAGGCCCGGAGCGACGGCTTCCAGGACAAGGGTTTCGAGATGCAGGACCTGATGATCAAGGGCGGCATGGCGCTCGGCGAGAACCAGTGGGTCGGCATCAAGTTCGCTCATTACGAGAACGATGCCAACATCTCCTATCGCGGCGTCTTCCTCGATGCCTATCGCGCCGGCGCACGCTTCAATCCGGCCCCCGACGACTGGTTCCTGACCGACCGCAGCTCGGTCGACCTCAACCACGAGTGGGCCATCAATGCCGACACGACGCTCAACACGCTGCTGTACTGGAGCGAGACGAGCCGCGACTACTGGCGCTTCGGCACGGTGAGCGGCAACCCCACGCGGGTGGTCAATGGCCTGACTCAATGGAACTTCGGCAACAGCCTCAATGGCAACAACCGCGCGTTCGAGCGTGTCGGCCTCGACAGCCGCCTCAACATCCGCCATGGCAGCTTCGGCATGCGCAACGAGACCGAGCTGGGCGTGCGCATCATGGACGAGGAGATGGTCGACCAGACCATCCAGGCAAGCCGCGCCACACCGCGCACCGGGACGATCGCGAAGGACGTCGTCGACGGCGCGACCAGCTACGCCTTGTTCGCGCAGAACCGCTTCATCATCAATGATCGTCTCGCCGTCACGCCCGGCCTGCGCGTCGAAAGCTACGAACAGACCCGGCTCGATCGCCGCCGCAGCGAGGCCCAGGGCAACCGCGCCAAAACCTCCAACACCGAAGTCATTCCGGGTATCGGCCTCACCTTCCAGGCCGCACCCATGGCGCAGCTCTACGGTGGCATCTACAAGGCTTTCGGTCCTGCCCTCAACGGCGATGCCCTCGACGGCCTGAGCGACCAGCAGCTCGAGGCCGAGCGCTCGGTCAATATCGAGGTCGGCGTCCGTGGCAACAATGAGCGCCTGCGCTATGAAGTCACTGCCTTCCGCATGGACTTCGACAACCAGATCATTCCCGCCAACAGCAACACCGCCTTCCAGCGCACCAATGGCGGCAAGACCCTGCATCAGGGCCTGGAAGCGGCGATCGGCTACGATTTCGCCAACGGCTTCAGCATCGATGCCAACGCGACCTACATCCCCGTCGCCAAGTTCGTCGGCGACCGCTTCACCAGCACCGGCGCACTCGAGACGCCGAGCGGCAATCGCGTGACCTATGCCCCGGAATGGGTCGCGAACCTCACCCTGGGCTACCGCTCGGGCCCCCTGAGCACCGCACTCAGCGTGAACTACGTTGACGCGCAGTTCTCGGATGCAGCCAACACGGTGGCGATCGCGGAAAACACGTCCGGCTTCTTCACCGGCCAGATCGACAGCTACACCACGGTGGACCTGACCGCAAACTACGCGGTCAACAAGCAGCTGAGCGTGTTCGGCGCGGTGAAGAACCTGACCGACGAGCACTACATCGCCAGCCTGCGTCAGGGCATCTACGTCGGCCCCGAGCGCAGCTTCGAGATCGGCGCCAGGTACAGGTTCTGAGCGTCGCGGGCACGCCGCGCCCTGGAGGCCGGTGGGCTTGCCGCGATGGCAAGTCCGCCGGCCTCGTTGCGTTTACTTCACCACCAGCAGGCTGTCGTCCCACTTCGGGTGCTTTTCCAGCCCGCGCAGGTTGGCCACCGTGGCGGCGATGTTCGACAGGCCGGCGCCATCGGTCTGCTTCAGGCCCAGCCGACCGCCGCTGACGTTGTCGTACAGGATCAGCGGTACCGGGTTCAGGGTGTGCGCGGTCTTGGCCCTGAAGCTGCCGTCGGCGTTGCGCGCCGGCTCCCTGGTCTTCTTGTCGAGTTCGAACATCTCGTCGGCGTTGCCGTGGTCGGCGGTGATCAGCGCCACCCCGCCGGCGGCGTCGATCGCCGGCAGCAGGCGCGCCAGCGCCAGGTCGACCGCCTCAATCGCCATCGTCGCGGCGCGGAAATTGCCGGTGTGGCCGACCATGTCGCCGTTGGCGTAGTTGCAGCGCATCACCGCGTACTTGCCAGACTGCAGCGCAGCGATCATGGCGTCGGTGATCTCGGCCGCCTTCATCCACGGCCGCTGCTCGAAGGGCACGACGTCGCTCGGCACTTCTTCCCAGGTCTCGCCTTCGAAGCGGCCCGAGCGGTTGCCGTTCCAGAAGTAGGTGACGTGGCCGAACTTCTGCGTCTCCGAGCAGGCGAACTGCGCCAGGCCCGACTTGCTGAACCATTCGCTCGAGGTGTCGGTGATCGCCGGCGGCGCCACCAGGAAACGCTTGGGGAGCTGCAGGTCGCCGTCGTATTGCAGCATCCCGGCATAGTTGACCTTGGGCACGCGCTCGCGCTCGAAGGCCTCGAAGTCGTTCTCGACAAAGGCACGCGTGATCTCGATCGCGCGGTCGCCGCGGAAGTTGAACAGCACCACCGAATCGCCGTCCTCGATCGTGCCGATGGGCTGGCCGACGCCGTCCTCGTCGAACTCGGCGATGACGAACTCGGGCAGGTCCTGGTCGATGGTGCCGGGGTGTTTCTCGCGCAGGCCCTTGACCGCCTCGGTGGCGCTGGCGAACTTCGGCCCCTCGCCCAGCACATGGGTGCGCCAGCCGCGCGCCACCATCGGCCAGTTGGCGTCGTAGCGGTCCATGGTGATGGTCTGGCGACCGCCGCCCGAGGCGATGCGGGCGTCGAAGCCGTCGGTGCTGATCGCCTCGAGGAAGGCCTCGAAGGGCTCGACGTAGTCGAGCGCGCTGGTCTCGGGCACGTCGCGGCCGTCGAGCAGGGCATGGATGCGCACCGTCTTGACGCCCTCGGCCTTGGCCTGCGCCACCAGGGCGCGCAGGTGGTCGATGTGGCTGTGCACGTTGCCGTCCGAGAGCAGGCCGATGAAGTGCAGCACCGCCGCCTTGCCGCTGCTGTCGGCCCTGGCCCCGGCGACGATCTCCTGCCAGGCCTTGCCCTCCCAGATCGCGCCGCTGGCGATCGCATTGGCGACCAGGGCGGCCCCTTGCGAATACACCTGGCCAGCGCCGATGGCGTTGTGGCCGACTTCCGAGTTACCCATGTCGTCGTCGGAGGGCATGCCGACGGCCGTGCCGTGCGCACGCAACAGCACGTTCGGGTAGGCGGCGAACAGGCGGTCGAGGGTCGGCTTGCGCGCCGCGTCGATCGCGCTCCCGACATCGTGCTTCGGGATGCCGTAACCGTCCATGACGATCACGACGACGGGACCCTGGACGCCGGCAAAGGCGGAGAACTTCTGCAGCATGGTCGCTTCCTGAAGGGGAGAATCGGCGCCCGATGCACTGTCCATCGCAGCAGGACCGGGCAAAGAACGCATTTTCGCCGAAATCGCGCGCCTGCGCCCGCTCGCGCACCGGCGCCCTTGCCGACCGCCTGCTCCAGCCGTCCGCGGCAGGCGGTCGTTCAGGTCGTCGTCTCGGGCCCGCCGGGCTTGCGCGCCACCAGGCCGATCAGCGCCGAGCGCCCACGGTGACCTGCGCCCTCGTTGACCTCGTCCTCGTACTCCACCAGCTCGTCGATGTCCCAATCGGCGAAGGCCTCGCGCAGCACCTCCGCGGTGTACAGGTTCTCGACCGCCGAAGGACCGCCGGTGCCGTACTCGAGCTGCTTCGGCGTATAGCCCTGCAGCAGGATGCGCCCGCCCGGGCGGGTGAGATGCTTCATCGCCTCGAACTGGCGCTCGCGCCATTCGGGGCCGACGAACTGGATGAAGATGCCGATCACCCAGTCGAAGGCCTCGCGCAGTTCGGCCGGCGGCCAACCGGGCGCGAGCATGTCGGCCTGCATGAAGCGCACCTCCACCTTGCGTCCGAGCGCCAGGCGTCGCGCCTTCTCGATGGCGACCGCGGAGATCTCGATGGCGGTTACCGCCAGCCCCTGCTCGGCCAGCCAGACCGAGTTGCGCCCCTCGCCATCGGCGACGGACAGCGCGTTGTGGCCGTCCTGCAGCAATTCGGCACGGTGGGCGAGAAAGCGGTTCGGTTCGGTACCGAACAGGTAGGCCTCCCCGGCATCGCGGTAACGGGCACTCCACAGGGCTTCCTGGTTCATCGCGCAGATCTCCGTAGCAAGTGCGAGCAGGCCGCTCGCGGGCATCGCCGCCGGCGCCCGGCGCTGGCGCGCCGGGCGGGCGGCAGGGGCACAGGACCGAGGCTCTGGCATGATTATGGTCGACATCATCTGCCGTCGCCGGCTGTCGCGCCCCGACGCTCGACGCGGCACCGGTGCAAGCCGGCGAAACGACGAGGGAGCCCATGAAACTCAACCAGTTGCGCTACTTCGTCAGCGTCGCCGACAAGGGCAGCGTGCGCGCCGCCGCCGCCGCGCTGGGGGTGTCCGCGGCGGCGGTGAGCCAGGCCCTGCGCGAGCTCGAAACCGCCACCGCAACGCCGCTGCTCAAGCGCGAATCGCACGGCGCGGTGCCGACCTACGCCGGGCGCCAGCTGCTCACCCATGCCCGCCTGCTGCTCGGCCAGCTCGCCCGCGCCGAGGAAGAGCTCGCCCAGATCCGTGGCATCACCGGCGGTACGCTCGCGATCGGCGTCACCCCCTGGGTGTCGCAGTCCATCCTGCCGCACGCGATCGCCCGCTTTCGTGCATTCCGCCCCGACGTTCGGCTGGACGTCAGCGAGGCGATGGGCATCACCCACCCGCTGCTGCGCGACGGCACGCTCGACCTGGTGATCGGGATGCCGCCCGCGCGCCAAGCCGCGGCCAGCTTCCATGCGCGCGAGATGTTCCGCTGCGGCGTCGCCGTGGTCGGGCGGCTCGGCCACCCGCGCGCCGACTGCACCTCGCTGCGCGAGCTCGACGATCAGCACTGGGTGCTCACCCTGCGCGAGGAGGGCATCGAGGAGCCGCTGGACAAGCTGCTGGGCTCGCATGGCGTCGCGCCGCCGCCCCACCGCATCCATTTCGCCCGCTCGGCGCTGGTCGCCATCGGCATGCTGGAGGTGGGCGACCTGCTCACCGTCTGCCCCTGGCCGCTGGTCGAGAGCCCCTTCCTGCGCAACCGCGTGCAGCCGCTGCCGATCCGCGAACGCCTGGGCGAGCTCCCCACCAGCCTCATCACGCGCCACAGCGACACCTTGAGCGCAACCGCGCAACTGTTCGTCGACTGCTTCAACGAGGCCACCCAGGCCTGCCTCGCGTCGGACGACCCGGTGCTGCGGCGGATCATGAACTCGGTGGAGCTGGTCGCCGCCGACTGAACCAGCGCAAAAAAATGCCCGCTTGCGCGGGCATTAACCACATCGAAGTGGAGGAGGGAGACAAGAAACTCTTGAAGCGCTCACCGCCCGGCGGGCGGCGAGCCTCAGGCGGCCCGGCGCTGCAGGGCCAGTTCGGTCAGGCGCTGAACGGCGAGACCGACGAATTCGGAACCTTGGCGCTTGCCGGTGAGGGCAGCGGCCTCGACCGCGGCGCGTTGCCACAGCTTGAGGGCCTGATCAGCGCTGATGCCCGCCTTGCGGGCAATCCAGGGGAGGATCTTGGGAGCGTGCATGAGGTCATTCCTTCAATGTTGCGGGGAGGAAGCACCGTGTTGCCGTTCGTGTGTGCTTCCAGAGTTGTTGCAATGGTATGACCATCAGACCCGACCCGAAAGCCAGGCCTTGCCGTTGACGTAAGGTTTTCGTTTACACAAGACAGGCCTCGCCCCGAGCGCTTCGTGCCCCCCGACCGCAGCCGCGCGCCTACAGGCTGTCCATGTGCGCAATCATGCGCTGGCGCATGGCTGTATCCGGCAGCGCGCCGAGCGCCCCGCCCATGTTGTCGATCATGTGGCGCGCGCGGCTGGTCGCCGGCGTCGCCACCGTCACCGCCGGGTGCGCCAGCACGAACTTGAGGAAGAACTGCGCCCACGAGTGCGCATCGAACTCCGCCGCCCAGTCGGGCAGGGTCTGGCCCCGCACCCGCTCCCACAGCCGCGTGCGGCCGAAAGGCGCATACACCAGCACGCCGATGCCGCGGTCCTGCGCCAGCGGCAGGATGCGCGCCTCCATCACCCGGTTGTCGATCGCGTAGTCGATGCCGACGAAATCGATCGGCTCGGCGGCGACGATGCGCTCGAGTTCATCGTATTGACTAGGGAAGGTGGTGGTGACGCCGATGTAGCGCACGCGCTTGTCCTCGCGCAGCGCCTTCAGCAGGCCGAGCTGGGTCGGCACGTCGCCGAGGTTGTGCACCTGGATGAGGTCGAGCACCGGTTTTTGCAGGCGCTCGAACGAGGTCTCGAGCTGCACCTGCGCCGCCGTCGGGTCGGCCCGTCCGCCGCCACGGCCGGCGACGTTGAGCTTGGTCGCCCAGAACACCGTGTCACTGATGCCGAGCTCGCCGGCGATGCGCCCGGCCACCTCCTCGGAGGCACCATAGGCGGGTGCGGTGTCGAACAGCCGGCCGCCGTTGCTCACCAGCGCCTGCAGCACCTCGCGCAGGGCGGCGACGTCCGCGCTGCGGGCGACCTGGGCAAAGGTGGCCGAGCTGCCCAGCCCGACCGCCGGCAGGCGCTCGCCGGAGGCGGGGATGGGGCGGGTGATCAGCGGCAAGGCCTTGTCCTCGGCCCACAGCAGGCCGGGCCGGATGCTCAGCGCGGCGCCGCTGGCCAGGCACAGTTTCAGGTAGTCGCGTCGTGAAATCATGTCGAACTCCTCCTCAATCGGGTCGTTGTCGGATGCACAGCGCGGGCCGGCGCACCGCCCGCCGCGGCGATGCGCTGCTGGGTTCGCCCCAGCCACAGCGCCAGCGCCGCCCAGGCCAGCGCGAGCGGGATCGCCACGCTGGCCAGCGCCGCCAGGCCCATGCCGAGGCGGCCGAGCAGGCCTTCGAGCTGGGCGCCGACGACATCGCCGGCGCGATACACGAAGGTGTCGATGAAGGCCTTGGACTTGTACTTGTCCTCGCGGCTGGTCACCGTGTACAGGGTCTCGCGCGCCGGCCGCATCAGCGCCCGCTGCACCGCGCGGAACAGCGCCTCGAAGGCGATCAACGCCGCCAGCGAGCCCACCAGCGCGAGGCCGATGAAGCCGAGCGCGGTGGTCAGCGGCAACAGCGCCAGCGTGATCGACACCCCCACCCGCTGCATCAGCCGGCCCGCCACCAGCGCCTGCAGCAGCAGGGTGGCGATCTGGGTGATGAGGTCGATGCGGGCGAACACCGTGGTGCGCAGGTCAAGGTCGTCGCCCAGCTCCGCCACCATCTGCAGCCGGATGAAGTACAGGAAGGTGGCCATGATCGCCAGGATCACCACATAGGCCGCCATGCCGAGCAGGTAGCGCGAGCGGCACACCGCGCGCACCCCCTCCCAGGCGCTGCCGCCGATCAGCTCGCGCTCGTCGACCGCCGGCGCCAGCTCGTCGTCACTCGTGCCCTCGACACGCGGGCCGGCCGCGACCGGCGCGCGCTGGCAGCGCGCGATGCCCCAGGCCGCGCCCAGTGCGCCCAGCAGGAAGGCCGACGACAGCAGCAGCAGCGCCGGCGTACCGAGCGGGGCCGCCAGGCGCGAAGCCAGCCAGGGGCCGGCGATGGCCCCCAGCGTGCCGCCGACCGCAATCAGGCCGAAGAAGCGCTTGCCCTGCTCGAGCGAGAAGCGGTCGGCCATCAAGGCCCAGAACACCATCGTCGCGAACAGGTTGAAGACACTGAACCAGACGTAGAACAACTGCCCGCTCACCACCCCGATCGCCTCCGGCGCCAGCACCAGCAGCAGGTAGAAGCCCACCAGGCTGCAGGCGAAGAAGGCGTAGGTCGCGGTGATGAAGTGCAGCCGCGGCAGGCGGCTCACCAGCAGGCCGAACACCGGATTGACCAGCAGCGTGATCAGCGCCGTGCCCATGAACAGCCAGCGCACCGCATCGATGCCGCCGCGCAGGCCGAGCGCCTCGCGCGCCGGGCGCAGGATCATCAGCGCGACCAGCACGCAGAAGAAGAACACCACGGCGAGAAACACCGGCAGGACTTCGTCGCGACGGACGTTGAACAGGCGCTGCAGCATGGCCTTCACGGGCAGGGGCCTCCGCACGGGCGCCGCCGGCCGGCACGCTCGCCGGTCGCGACACGGTTCAGGAACAGGGCCGCGCGGCCGACGCCACGGCCGATGCGGATGTCGCGCATCGTCCGGCGCTCGCAGCGGACCCTGCTGACCTTTACCGACCCGCATCCGTCGCGGCAGTTCCGGCCGCACGGGACGCAGGCTATGCTGAGATGGCAGCCAAGCCGGCCCGCCGTACGCGGGCGCCACGATCCACCAACCTGCGCAACCCAGCCCGCCATGGCGGACAGACGACTCGACACCTTGCGCCACGCGGTGCGCTGGCCGGTGCTGCTCAAGCACCTCGGCATGCTCGGCGTGGTCCTCGCGCTGCTCAACGGCGTGCCCCTGCTCGCGACCGTGATCGGGGGCGAGCACAGGCTGATCGCGGCCTACGCGCTACCGCTGCTCGTGCTGCTGGCGGTGTCGCTGCCGCTGGCACGGCTGACCGCGTCCGAGCGTCTGCAGCTCAACGAGGCGCTCGCCGTGGTGGTGCTCGCCTTCCTGATCGGCTCGCTGGTGATGAGCATCCCGCTCGCGCAGGCGATGGCCGGCCCGCGCGGCGGCTGGCTGGACGGCTGGTTCGAGGCCGTCTCCGCGATCACCACCACCGGGCTCAGCACGGCCGCCACGGTCGAGGACAAGCCGGCCTCCTTCCTCTTCGCGCGTGCCTGGATGCAGTGGTACGGCGGGCTCGGCATCGTCGTGCTGTCGCTCGCCCTGTTCCTGCACAACGGCATGTTCGCCCGCCAGCTGATGGAGACCGAGGCGGTGGGCGAGACCCTGGTGTCGAGCACCAAGACCTATGCACGGCGGATGCTCGCCGTGTATGTCGTGCTTACGGTGGGCGCGGTCGGCTGCCTGTGGCTCGCCACCGGCGACGGCTTCGTGGCGCTCACCCACGGCCTGAGCGCGGTGTCCACCGGCGGCTTTTCCACCTTCGACGCCAGCGTGGCCGGCTGGAGCCCGCTCGCCGCCGGCACGGCGTTGCTGTTCTCGCTACTAGGTGCCGTCTCGCTGCCGCTGTGGCACCGCGCCTGGCAGCAAGGCTGGAAACAGGGCTGGCGAGGAGGGCTGGCCGAGCTGGGGCGCGACCCCGAATTGCGCCTGCTGCTCATGGCCACGCTGACGATCGCCGGCCTGCTATGGCTGTGGGCGCCGACCGGCGAGGGCAGGGCGGCCGACGCCCTGCTGCTGGCCATGAGCGCGCAGAGCACGACCGGCTTTGCGCCGACCAACGTCGCCGCGCTCGATGATGCCTCCAAGCTCACCCTCATCGCCTCGATGCTGGTCGGCGGCAGCGTCGGCTCCACCGCCGGCGGCTTCAAGCTGCTGCGCCTGCTGATCCTGCTGCGCCTGCTGCAGCTCGTGCTGGCGCGCGCCGCCACGCCGCGCCACGCGGTGCTCGGCGTCCATCTGCAGGCGCGCCAGGTGGCGGACGAGGACCTGTGGCGGGTGCTGCTGGTCGTCCTGCTGTTCGTCGGCCTTGCCTTCGTCTCGTGGCTCGCCTTCGTCACCCATGGCTACCCGGCGCTCGACGCGCTGTTCGAGGTGGTCTCCGCGACAGCCACGGTAGGCCTGTCGGCCGGCATCGCGCGTCCCGAGCTGGAGCCAGTGCTCAAGCTGGTGCTGTGCCTGGACATGCTGGCCGGCCGCCTCGAAATCCTCGCCCTGCTGGTGCTGCTGCATCCCGGCACCTGGTTCGGCAAACGCACGGAGGTCGCATGAGAGCCGTATTCGTCGGGGCGAGCACCCTCGCCGTCACCACCGCCCGCCGTCTGCTCGCCGGCGGCCACGAGGTCGTCATCGTCGACAACGACCGCGAGCGCATCGATGCGCTGTCGGCCGAGCTCGACTGCGGCTTCCTGCACGGCGACGGCAGCAAGCCGGCGCTGCTGCGCGAAGCGGATCCGCAAAGCACCGACTGGCTGTTCTGCCTCACCGGCAACGACCAGACCAACATTCTGTCCAGCCTGGTCGGGCGCTCGCTCGGCTTTCGCCGTGTCGTCACCAAGATCGAGGATTCGGAATTCGAGCACCTCTGCCTGGAGCTCGGCCTCGAGGACATCATCATTCCGACGCGCACCATCGGCCGCTACCTGTTCGACATGTTCGAGGGCCGCGACCACATGGAGATCATCGCCCTCATCAAGGGCGAGGCGCGCGCCTTCTCCTTCGTCGCCCGTGCCGAGGACGAGAAGCCGATTGCCGAGCTGGGCCTGCCCGAAGGCAGCCGGGTGATGTTCTTCTACCGCGACGAGCGCTTCACGCTGCCCGAGCCCGACAGCATGCTCAAACGCGGCGACGAGGTCATGATCGTCACCCACAGCCGCAACCTCGAAGCCCTGCGCGCCCGCTGGCGCCCCTGAGCAGGCGCCGCACGCCCTGCCGCTCGCGGCTCAGGCCGCCACCCGCGCGAGGCGGCCATCGTCGCCTGCGCAGCCGGCCGGTGTGCGCAGCCACGCCGTCGTCGCGGCCGCATCGAGAGGCTTCGAATACAGGTAGCCCTGCGCCTCCTGGCAGCCGAGCACGCTGAGCGCGACCTTCTGTTCCACCTGCTCCACACCCTCGGCAATGGTGCGCAGGCCGATGCTGTGCGCCATCGCCAGAATGGCCTCGACGATGGCCACGTCCTGGCGGTTCCACGCCAGCTCGGTGACGAAGCTGCGGTCGACCTTCAAGGCCGAGATCGGCAGCCGACGCAGCAGGGTCAGGGACGAGTAACCGACGCCGAAATCATCGACGGCGATCGACACCCCCATCCGGCGCAAGGCCTGCAGCAAACCGTTGACCGCCGGCCCGTCGGCGGTTAGCGCGCTCTCGGTAAGCTCGATCTCGAGCCGCTCGGCGGCAACGCCATGGCGCTGTAGCACGCTCTCGATCTCGCCGATCAGCTCCGGGCGCAACTGCGCCGGCGACACATTGACCGCGATGCGCGGCACCGCCAGGCCTTCTCGCTGCCAGGCCGCCATCTGCGCCACCGCCAGATCCAGCACACGCAGCCCGAGCGGCCAGATCAGCCCGGTGTCCTCGGCGAGCTGGATGAAGCGCGCCGGCGCGAGCTGGCCGAGGCGCGGATGGTTCCAGCGCACCAGCGCCTCGATGCCGCCCAGCCCCTGGCCGGCCAGCGCGATCTGCGGCTGGTAGTGCAGCTCGAGCTCGCCAGCGTCGATTGCCTGACGCAGCTCCGACTCGATCATCATGCGTTCGACGGCGCGCGCGTTCATCTGCTCGGCGAAGACCTGATAGCGGTTCCCGCCCGACTCCTTGGCGTGGTACATCGCCAGGTCGGCGTGGCGCAGCAGCGCCTCCTCGCTCGTGCCCTGCTGCGGATACACTGCTAGGCCGATGCTGCCGCCGACATGCAGGCTGTGGCCGCGCAGGTTCATCGGCGCGAGCACGCTGTCGAGGATCTTGGCGGCCACGCTCTCGGCATCCTCGACCCGGTGCAGGTCGGGCAGGATCACGGCAAACTCGTCACCGCCCAGACGGGCGACCGTGTCGGATTCGCGGATCACGCCGCTCAGGCGTGCGGCCATCGCCTGCAGCATGGCGTCACCGGCGTCGTGGCCGAGGGTGTCGTTGATCCACTTGAAGCGGTCCAGATCGAGGAACAGCACGCCCAGCATCGTGCCCTTGCGCTGCGCCTGCTTGATCCCCTGATGCAGGCGGTCCATCAGCGCGGCACGGTTGGGCAGCCCGGTGAGCGCATCGCGCGTCGCCAATTGCATGATGCGCGCCTCGGCCTCATGGCGGCGCAGCACCTCGCTCTCGAGCTCCTGCACGCGCTGGCGCAGCTCCAGCTCGATGATCACGCTGCGCGCCAGCACGGCCAGCGCGAAGCGCTGCTTGTCGTCGAGCCGGCGCGGCTGATGGTCGATCACGCACAGCGTGCCCAGCACCTCGCCGCTGGGCATCACCAGCGGCATGCCGGCGTAGAAGCGCACGCCCGGCTCGCCACGCACCAGCGGGCTGTCGGCAAAGCGCGCATCGAGCCAGGCGTCCTCGACCTCGAACAGACCGTCGCCGAGCAGGGCGTGAGCGCAAAAGGAGGCCGTGCGCGAGGTCTGCGTGCCCTCCAGCCCGGCGCGGGCCTCGAACCACTGGCGGCGCTCGTCGACCAGGCTCACGAGCCCGATCGGGGCATGGGCCACCTCGGCCGCCAGGCGCGCGATCGCATCGAAGGACTCGTCGGCCGGCGTATCGAGGATCTGCAGGCCGTGCAGGCGCTCGCTGCGTGCCGGCTCGTTCAGCGGCACGGGAGGCATCCAGCTGGCGAGCTTGGCCAGCAACAGGTTGAGGTCGCCGCACTTGTCGAAATAGCCGTCGGCACCAGCTGCAATGCATAGCGCCTCGTAGGGGTCGGCCGGCTGGTTCGTCAGCATCAGCATGCGCGGCGCCAGCCCCGGGGTGGCGCGCACCCGCTTGAGCAGGCTGAGACCGCTGCCCGGGCTCAGGGCAAGGTCGAGCAGCACGACGTCGGGGCGCTGCGCGGCGATCAGGCGCAAGGCCTCGTCCTCGCCGGCAGCGTAACCCGCCACCTCGAGCCCGGGCTGCGCCCCGAGCAGCGCCAGGAGGTGGTCGCGCACGAGGGCGGAGTCTTCGACGATGACGATTCGCATGAGGGGCGCTCCATGGGGCGATGACATGGCACTCATGTTGCGCCCGGACACCCTGTCGAACCATCGGTCGGCGCCTCAAGCGCATGTAGGCGCGTCGCGCATTGTCGTGTAAGGCAATGCCCTACAGCCCGCGGCGCTGCCCTTCAGCGCGGATCGACCAGGCCATGAGTGGCGCAATAACGCGCGATCTCGGCGGTGTTGGCGAGGCCGGTCTTGTCGATGATGCGGCTACGGTAGGTGCCGACCGTCTTCACCGACAGGTGCATCGTGTCGGCGATCTCGCTCGCGCTCCTGCCCGCGGCGATCAGCAGCATCACGCGGTACTCCTGCGCCGACAAGGTCTCGTGTGGCGCACGCGTTTCGCCGCGGCCGGACAGCAGGTCGGCGAGATGTCCGGCGAGGTCGGCGCTGATGTAGCGGCCGCCCTTGCACACACGCTCGATGGCGGTGACCAGTTCGGTCGTGGCGTGGTCCTTGGTCAGGTAGCCCGCCGCGCCAAGCTGCAGCGCACGCGACGCATAGGCCGCCTCGTCGTGCATGCTCAGCACCAGCACCGCCAGGGGGGGCGCCGCACGGCGCATCTGGGCCAGCCCTTCGAGGCCGCTCGCATCCGGCAGCGACAGGTCGAGCACCGCCACCTCCCAGGCCTGCGCACGCGCCAGCTCCAGCGCCCGCGCCAGGCAATCGGCCTCGCCCACCGCCGCATGCGGCCAGCGCCGCTCGATCAACTGGCGCACGCCGAAGCGCATCAGCGGATGGTCATCGACGATCAGGACACGCATCGTGCTCCCGGCTCCCCTCGCTTACCGGCAGGCTCACCTGCACCCGCACGCCACCGTCCCGCCCGCGCTCGAACCTGAGCTCGCCACCGGCGAGCGAGGCGCGCTCGCGCATGCTCAGGGTGCCCAGCGACGCCCCGCTTGCTACCTGCATGCCGCGGCCGTCGTCCTCGATCACGAGGCGATAGCGCCCGTCGCGCACCTCGTCCTCGATCCACACCCGGCTCGCCTCGGCATGGCGGGCGACGTTGGTCATCGCTTCCTGCGCGATGCGGTAGAGCTGGATCGCCTGTTCAGGCCCCAGACAGTCGCCGTGCGCCACATTGACCTCACAGCGCACCCCGGCCTGCTCGCCGAACTGGCGCGCCGCGTGCGCCAGCGCCGGGCCGAGACCAAGGTCGTCGAGCAGCGGCGGGCGCAGCGCACCGGCGATCCGCCGCGCCGTGGCGATGCCTTCTCCGAGCAGCGTGTTGATGCGCTCGAACTCGGCGGCATGTTGCGGGCGGTCCTTGAAGACCTGGTGCACCGTCATCTTGAGCGAGGTGAACACCTGGCCGAGCTGGTCGTGCACCTCGCGCGCCAGCCGCCTGCGCTCGGCCTCGACGCTGCTGTCGAGGTGCGCGGCGAAGGTCTCGATCTGGCCGAGCGCCTGCTGCAACTCGGTGGTGCGCTGCGCCACCGCATCCTCGAGCTGCAGGTTGGCATCGCGCAGCGCGTGCTCGGCGCGCAGCCGGCGCGCCTGCTCGCGCTGCAGCAGCACATAGGCGGCCACGATCAGCAGCACCCCGCTCACCGGCAACAGCACCGCCCACCACAGCGCGCGACGCTTAAGGCGGAGAACCTCGTGCTCGCGCTGTTCGACCTCGCGCGCGAGATGCGCCTCGACCTCGTCGAAGCGCTCACGAATCAGCTGCATCGTCATCCGCCCCTCGTCGAGCATGGTCTTCAGCAAATCCGGCTCGAGCACGCCCTGGCGGCGTGCGGCGACGTTGCGTTCGGCCAGCGCCACACGGCGGTCGATCAGGGTTGCGAGGGTGTCGCGCTGCAGTTCACCGAACAGCAGGGCGAACTCCGCCTGCAGCGGCCGCAGGGATTCGGCAAGCTCGGTCAGCCCGCGGCCGAAGGGGTCGAGATACTCCTCGTCCCCGGTCAGCACGAAACCGCGCTGCCCGGTCTCGACGTCCTTCAGCGCCGACATCACCCGCTCGGCCTGCAATTCGTTCGCGCGCGCGCGGCTGCGCAGTTCGGTCGCCGCGTCGACCGTGCGCAGGCTGTGATGACCGATAAAGGCCAGCACCACGAACAAGGCCAGCCCGCCGAGCATGAGCAGGGTGGCAGCGATCGAGCGGCGTCTGAAGGAAAAGGATCGGCGCATCGTCACGAGGCTTGGCTGAGGGCACGGACCACGCCCCTGTCCACCTGCCGGCAGCGCGCGGCTTGCTGGGACGCGGTCAGGGGTCGATCATACGCAACATGCTTATCCCAGGATAGGAAACGGCCCCCTGGCGCACGCTCGCACCCGGGGCAGGGCGTCACACCAAACGGAGATTCCGCCATGAAGTCGCTGTCCTCAAGCCTTGGCCTCGCGCTGCTCGTGCTGTCCTGCACCGCGTCGGCGGCGCCACCGCCCTTGCCGGCGCTCAACATCGACATCCGCGACACCTCGGTGTCCGGCATTTCCTCGGGCGGCTTCATGTCGGCGCAGTTGCAGGTCGCGCACTCGTCGATCATCAAGGGGGCGGGCATCGTCGCCGGCGGCCCCTACTACTGCGCGCAGAATGACGTGCGCATCGCCACCACGCTGTGCTCATGCACCGGCGAGCCGTTGCTCGCGTGCAAGGTCAGCGACGCCAGCGCCGCCGTGCCCACCCTGGTGAAGGCGACGCAATCCTTCTTCGACGCGGGCCGCATCGACGACCCGGCCAACATCGCGCGCCATCGGGTCGCGACCGTGGTCGGCGGCAAGGACCCGCTCGTTCCCACGCCGGTGGCGCGCCAGCTGCATGCCTACTACGGCGCCTTCGGCCTGCCACCCGACAACCTGAAGGCGATCGCACTCGACAACGCCGGCCACACCATGCCCACGGTCGATTACGGCGCCGCCTGCGCGCTGACCGACGAGCCCTACATCGGCAAGTGTGCCTTCGACACCGCCAGCGCCATGCTCGGCTGGATCTACGGCGAGACCTCGGCCGCGCCGCGCCAGGGCAGCGTGGCGCAGGGGCGCTACATCGAGTTCGACCAGAGCGCCTACATCCCGAAGGCCGGCTGGTTCAGCTATCTGTGGGGCTCGGGCATGGACAAGACCGGCTGGCTGTACGTGCCGCAGGCGTGCGAGGCGGGCGCGCGCTGCCGCCTGCACGTCGCGCTGCACGGCTGCAAGCAGGGCCAGAGCTACATGCCGCTCAAACCGCCGCCGGGCGGCGGCCTCTACAATGGCACCACCTTCGTCAAGAACACCGGCTACGACCGCTGGGCCGACACCAACCGCCTGGTGGTGCTGTTCCCGCAGGCGGTCTCCATCCCGTGGAAGAACCCCAACGGTTGCTGGGACTGGTGGGGCTACACCGACGAGCACTATGCCAACAAGGACGGCATCCAGATCCGCGCCATCCACGCCATGATCGAGCGCCTGAGTTCGGGCCTGCAGCCCTGACCCGCGAGCAAGGAATCCCGCATGAGCCCCTCCACCCCCTCCAGGCCACCGGCCGCGCGCCAGGCACGACTCATCGCCCTCGTTATCGGCGGGCTGTTCCTGCTGCTGATCCTCGGCTTCATCGCCATGGTGTTCACCGTCCGCGACGAGGCCCGCCTCAACGCCGTCGGCCCGATCGCCGCCGCGCCGGGGGCCGAGCGCGGCGGCCTGGTGTTCCACGGCACGGCCAACATCTGGGAGGTGCGCGGCCGCATGACCCTGGATGAGCAACGCCAGGTGCGCTTCAGCTTCGACCTGATCGGCCCCACCGCCCAGCCGGCGCCACCCGCGCTCGAAGTCGCCCTCAGCCTCGACATGCCCGATCGCGACCGCGCGCCGATTCCGCTGCCGCACACCCTCACCGGCCCCGGCGGCTACGCCGCGAGCGCGCTGCTGCCCGAGCCCGGGCGCTGGCGCCTGCGCCTGCAATTGCCCGAGATCATCGGGCTGTTCGAGTTCGAAGTCGATCGCTAGCCCGCGCCCTAGGGCATACTGGCGCGCCCTGCGCCGGAATGCCCCATGTCTTCGACCCTGACCGACGTGCTCGCCACCGCACTCGCTGCCCGCGCACCGCTGATCGAACAGCTCGCCGCCGAGCACACCGACGCCTACCGCCTGTTCCACGGCACTGCCGAGGGCGAACCCGGCCTCACGGTCGACCGCTACGGCCCGATGCTGCTGGTGCAGACCTTCCATCACCCGCTCACGCTCGACGGCCTCGCCGAAGTGCAGGCCTTCTATGCGGCGGCGCTACCCGGCCTGCCCCTGATCTGGAACGACCGCAGCGGCAAGCACTCGCGCATCGCCAACCCGTTGCCGCCCGAGCAGCAGGCCCTTGCCGAGACCCCCTGCGAGTTCAGCGAACTCGGCGTGCGCTACCGCTTCCAGGCCCGCCATGGCGGCCAGGACCCCTGGCTGTTCCTCGACCTGCGCGCCGCGCGCCGGCGCGTGATGCAGGAAGCACCGGGCAAGTCGCTGCTCAACGTCTTCGCCTACACCTGCGGCGTCGGCATCGCCGCCGCCAAGGCGGGCGCGCGTCATGTCGTCAACGTGGACTTCGCCGAATCCAGCCTTGCCGTCGGCAAGGACAATGCCCGCCTCAATACCCTGGCGACCCGCCCGCGCTTCATCAAGTGCGACGCCTTTGCCGCCCTGCGCCAGTACGCCGGCATCGGCCAGCCGAAGGTCGTGCGCGGCAAGCACCTGCCACCGTTTCCGGCACTCGAGCCGCATCGCTTCGACCTCGTCTTCCTCGACCCGCCGCGCTATGCCAAGAGTCCCTTCGGCGTCGTGGACCTGATCAATGACTACGCGGCCCTGTTCAAGCCCGCCCTGCTCGCCACCGCAGAAGGCGGCAGCCTGATCTGCTGCAACAACGTCGCCCAGGTGGAGCGCGAAGCCTGGCTTGACCAGCTCGAACGCAGTGCGCGCAAGGCCGGCCGGCCCCTGCGCGAGGCCGAGTGGATCAGCCCCGAAGCCGACTTCCCCAGCGTCGACGGCAGACCCCCGCTGAAGACCCTGCTGCTGCGCGTATAGACCAGACCAGCGCGGGAGCGACGGCCTATCTGTAACGAGACAGCGCAATTCTTGTTTCTTGTCCTACAATGACTTGCGCCGTTTTCCTCAGAGACTTTCTCATGATCCGCCTGAGCACGATCGCCCTTGCCTCGCTGCCGCTGCTGTTGTCCGCCTGCTTCGGTTCGCTGCGCCCGCCCCCTGTCGCCCAGCTGCCCGAGGCCGGCCCCGGCCATCGCAACGGCCAGCTCGACTTCGACCTCGCCAGCGGCGACTACGACTGTGAATTCGGCGTGCGGGTGAAGGTGCAGCGCGAGCTGCTGGCCCAGATCAACAACCGCATCCAGCTCGGCTGGAACGGTCAGCACTATCAGCTCGAGCGCGACCCGTCGTCCTCCGGCCTGCCGCGCTTCGAGGACGCCGCCAGCGGCCTGGTGTGGATCGACCTGCCGTGGAAGAGCGTGCTGCTCGATGGCCGCACCCACAAGCCGATCGCCAGCGAATGCCGGCAGACGCCGGTGCACGTGGCCACCGGCAGCTGAGGCGCGGCGCGCCGGCGCGCGCGCGTCGCACAGTCAGACCAGCCGGCGGATCAGCCCGGCAATCTCGCCAAAGCGGTCGAACCAGATGGGCCGCACGCCCATCTCGTGGTACTGCGCCGAGGCCAGCGCGACCTCCTCGGCGCTTGCCGCCGCATGGGTCGCGGGCCCCGGCCACTTCAGCAGCGCATAGTGGTAGCGGCCCGGCAGGGCCTTGGCGGCATCGCGCAACAGCCTGTTCATCTCCTCGTCGGCAAACGAGCAGCCGACGTACAGGGCGTGATGCACCGGGTTGGCGAGCCAGCGCGCGAACACCTCGCCGACGATGCCGGCGCGGCTGCCGCCATAGGTGCGCTCGTACTGGCTGGTCGAGAACACGAAGCGCACCTGGGTGATCAGGAAGGGCCGTCGCGGCGTGTAGCCGTGCAGATGGTAGATGCCCTGATGCAGGGCCTGCTGCCCTTGCTCGCGCGCGAGCATGTTGGGGTCGCCGGCCAGCTCCTCGCCGCGCATCGCGTAGGCGGCGCGCGCGATTCCTGCTTCGTCGAGGGCCTCGCCCATCAGGTCGTCGAAGTTGTAGGTGATGATCGCGTCCCAGCCTGGGAACAGGCCGCCTCGGTCCGCCACGTGGATCGGCGGCGCCAGCTCGGCGATCGCGCGGTGAATCGACCCCGGCGCGCGTGCGCCCTCGTACAGAATGTCGGTGAGGTCGGCAAACAGGTGCTGGCCGAGAAAGTCGTAGCAGATCTGCGCGCCTTCCATCAGCGCCTCGGTGTCCGCCTGGCCGGCCTCGATCGCCGCCAGCACCGCCCGCGCGCGCAACGCCTGCGCGGCCGGCAGATGCTCGACCACGGTGACCACGCGCACGAACTCGGCGTGCTCGCGCGTGTTACCCGGCTGCGGCCGCATCTCCGCCTGCTCGCGTCCGCGCTCAGTCACCCGCAGCAGCAGGCGCCGCACCAGCTCCGCCCACGACGGCCCGCCCGCATCCATGGTGACGCCGGCGCCGATCACCACCGACAGGCAGGCCGCGCGCCGCATCCACTGCATCAGGCCGAGGTCCAGCTCACGCTGCGCGGGCCCGAGCGCCTCACGAAAGGGCTCGGCATTGGCCGCCAGCCAGCGCGCCTTCAGTTCGACCTCGCCCAGCCGGTCCTCGTCCAGGGCCAGCCCGAAGCGCTGCGCCAGCGCCTGCGACATCTGCACCGAGCGATACAGGCCGTTGATCTGCGTCTCGATCTCGAAGAAGGCCGCGCCGGGCTCGTCGCGCTCGACGAGATCGGCAAACGCCTGCGGATCCCAGCTGCGCGCGGTGAAGAACGCCCGCCAGGCAGGCGCATGCTGCGATGGTCCGACGTACATGGCGCCGCCTCCCGTAGGCCTTTCGTCACACGCCCGGTTCGCGCCGGCTCAAGCGCGTGTCGCCCCCTCGGCAGTCAATGCTCCGGGCGCAGCCGCTTGGCACGAGCGGCGGGCCAGCGCAACTCGCGCCATGGGTCCAGGGACTCACTCCCTCCGTCCGGTCAGGACGGAGATGAAGACGCTGACGATCGCCAACAGCCCGGTAATCGCCACCGCCTTGCCCGCCAGCTGCCAGAACGCATCGCCATTGATCGCGTCCGCAATGAGCAGCATGCCGAGCGCAGCGATGGCCAGCGCGAGAACGCCCGCCAGCAGCTTCAGTACGCCCCACATGCCGGCGCCTGGCCTCGCCTCGGGGAATTGCGGTCCTTGCATTCAAACCTCGCACAGTGATGGGGAGATACTCGAGCCGTGATGGGAGCATATCCACCGCTGCATGGCGAGGAAATGCGCACGCCTAGAGCAGGTTACTGGGGTTCGTGCACACCTGCCGGCCGCCGGTCGCGGCGGGGGCCGTGCCGCTAAGATCGATCGTCGCGCCATAGTAGGAATTGGCATTCGCAGTCGGCGCAACGCGCTGGGCCACCTCGAGCCTGAACGGCGCACGACCCGGCGCCACCCCGGCAAACACGCGCTGCCACTCGCCGCTGCCGAACTCCTCGCAGGCAATCTCGGTCAGCGTCACACCGCGCGCGCGCATCGCGCCGACGATGTCGTAGGGCGGTTCGGCACCGACCTCCATCCAGTTCACAGCGAGTGTGCGCGCCGCGGGCGAGCCGGTGACCGACACCTCGAGCCTGCCCAGACTGCCGCTCGCCGACAGTTCGCGCGAACGCACCTTCCCCGCCCAGCGCACGCCACCCAGGCGCTGGCGCAGGCTGGCCAGCGACACCGCCTGGCCCGGCGCGGCAGGCAGGGCCACCAGCAGGGCATCGGTCGCCGCCGCGCTCGCGGTGATCTTGTCCCAGTCGGCCACGCACTGCTGGTCAGCCCAGCGTGCCGCATCCGCGCTGCGCGACACATAGGCCCGGCGACAGTCGGCGAGAAAGCGCGGCCGTGCCTCGGGCGAGACCACGAGCGGCGCCGGGGCCGCGCCTGCCGCCGCGGCAGTGGCGCCGGCAGCGGGTGCCGCCGGCGGGTTGGCGGGGGCAGCGGGCGCCCTGGCGTCGCTCACCGACACCCCCTCGCCAAAGCCGTGCCCGTTCCACGCCAGTTGCGCCGCGCACTGCGTGCTGGCGCTGCTGCCGGGCCCGCAAGCCGCACCGCGGCGGGCGATCTGCACCTTGGCCGGCTTGCCGGCGAGCACGCGATAGCCGATGAGCTGATCGGAATAGACCCGGCGCGCATTGTTGCGCGCATCGACGACGAAGATGTCCACCCGCGCCACGCCGCCCGGCCGGAACAGGCCGGGGCGGCCGACGCAGTCGTAGTCGCCCTCGGACAGCAGGTAGTCGAGGCGGCCATCGCCGGTGAAGTCCTGCGCGACCACGTAGCGGCCCTGGCCCTCACGTCCGCCGGCGGCGATGCAGCGCCGGTCCAGCTCGTTCATGTGGGTGAGCACCACGGCGGGGATGGGCGGACGCGCCTGGGCAAAGGCGGTGGAAGACGCACAGGCGGCGAGAGCGATCGCCAGCAGGGGCTTGTACATGAGCGCGGACTCCGGATGGCATGCTGCAGCCTAGACGCCGACCTCGCACTCAGCAAGATCACGCCGCCGGCGGTGCCACCTGCCGCCTCAGCGATAGCCGATCCAGCGCCCGAGCAGCAGGGCCGTGAGCCAGGCGATCAACGACACCGCCGCCGCCAGCCGTGCATGCAGCGGCACCGCCCCGGCCCAGGCCGCCGGGTCAGCCGCGCGGACGCGCAGCGCCAGGGCGTTGACCAGCCCCAGCGCGACGACGCCCATTTTTGCCAGGAACAGCGGCGAGGCCGCGTACTCGCTCGCCCGCGTGATGAACAGCAGGCCGCCGCACACCGCCGCCAGGCCCAATCCCCAGGCCGCGCAGCTGCCCAGCACGGCCCACAGCGGCAGCACCGCGTGCCGCCGCCACAGCCCCAGCAGGCGCAGATCGAGCGGAACGATGGCCCCGACCAGCAGGGCGATGCCGAGGATGTGCCCGGCATTGACCAGCGGATAGAGCCAGGACGAGGCGCTCAGCGCCTGCGCCAGGGCCAGGGCCTCGAACGCGACGAGCCATCCGTCCATGATCGGCGCCCGTGCCGGCTCGCACCCTTACTGCCGTTCGGGATAGAGCACGTGACGCTGGCCGTCGATCATCAGCCAGTTGGCCTTCAGCAAGCGCTCGCCCGGACGCGCCGAGCGATGGCCGTGCGCCGTCACGCTGCGACCGACGCTGAGCAGCGCGTCGCTCAGCCCGGCGCGCTCGTTGCGCCATGGCTGGCCGACCTCGACCACCCAGCGCTCGCCATTGACGTCGAGCGTGATCTCGCCATGCGGATTGCCCAGGCGCACCGCAGTGATGACGCCGCTGATCTCGGACACCTCGGCGCTCGCCCAGCCCCAGCCATGGTGCGCGCGCGCATTGAACGCAAACAGCAGCAGCGGGACGGACAATACCAGGGCCAGCCAGCCCCTGCGGTCGATTGCTCGATTCATCGTGTCACCTCCTCGGTCTGGTCGGAACACCACGGCCGATGGACTGCGCTTGGCGCCAGAAGTGCCCACGGCGCCCAACCCGCGCCGCTCAGCCGAAGGGGGCCACGCCGAACAGCCAGGCGTGCAGGTAGCGCGCGAACAGGAACCAGGCACCGGCGCCGATCAGCACCGCCAGCGCATCGCGGCCCAGCGCGCCGCCGGCGTGCACCACGCCGTGCGCGCGATCGCGCTTACGCGCGCTGGTGAAGGCGGCGATCGACCACGCCAGGAAGCTACCGAACAGCAACAGGTCGGCGAGCGTGCCGTTCGAGATCAGGTGCGCGAACGCCCACAGCTTCACCCCCGCGCTCATCGGGTGGCCGAGCGCCGCCTTGATGCGCGTGCCGGGCAGGTAGGTCGCCACCAGCAGGATGAAGGCGGGCAGCAGCAGCAGGGCGGCGAGATGGCGCGTCCATACCGGCGGAAACCACAGGTAGACCGGGTCGTAACGCGTCTGCGCGTAGCCCCACACGATCAGCGCGAGGCCGATCACGGACACGATCGAATAGGCCAGCTTCCACTTCGCCATGCCGTAGTGGGCGATGTACTGGGCCCGGTTGTCCTCGGCGAAGATGCGCGCCGAATGCGTGCTGAGAAAAAGCACCAGGCCGATGATGAGTGCGGTCATGCGGGGAGTCTCCAACGTTTCGAATCGAACGGATGAGACTGCAGCGCCCGGCATTCGATCCCGGCCGCGGCGCCACCACGCCCTGCGCCGCGCTCAGGATGAGGACAGCAGGGCGTTGAGCGAGGTGCTGAGGCGGTCGATGCGCTCGGTGCTCTCCTTCACGAGCCGGGTGATCTCGGTGGCCGACGCCGCCGATTGCTGGGCGAGCTTGCGCACCTCGTCGGCGACCACCGCGAAGCCGCGGCCCGACTCGCCCGCGCGTGCCGCCTCGATCGCCGCATTGAGGGCGAGCAGGTTGGTCTTCTCGGTGATGGTGTTGATGCTGCCGATGATGCTGGCAATCTGCCGGCTGGATTCGAGGACCCGGCCCATCTCGCGATCCGTCACCTGGGCGGCCTCGAATTTCGCCTGCTCATCCACACCATAGCTCACGATGCGCTTGATGTTGCCGACCGAGTCGGTGATCGGGCACAGCGTGCCGCTGAAGCGGACCGGCTGGCCGTCCCGGGCCGGCACGGCAAACTCGCAGGCGATCTGCTCGCCCTGCAGCAGGCGCGCGAACTGCGCCTCGCCGATGATCTCACGCAGGTTGTGCCGGCGCGCCAGCAGCTCGGTCGCGCCCTTGTACCCGAGGTGGCGCACCATGTACTCGTTGCCTTCGACCAGGGTGCCGCTGGTGTCCCACTCCGCCACGCCGTTGCTGACGCTGACCGCGGCGAAGCGCTTCTCGGATTCCAGCGACAGCTCCTTGGTCGCGGTGATGTTGGCCTGGATCGAGATGTAGTGCTCGAGCTTGCCACGCGCATCGAGCACCGGATTGATCGCCAGCGAGATCCAGTAGGGCTGGCCCGATTTCGCGTAGTTGAGAATCTCGGTGTAGATCGGCCGGCGCGCGTGCAAGGCCTCCCTGATCAGCGTACTGGTGTCGGGATCGGTCGCCGGCCCCTGCAGGACGGGGCCGGGCTTCTTGCCGCGCATCTCATCCAGCGTGTAACCGGTGAGCCTGGTGAAGCCGCGATTGACGTACTGCACCAGCCCGCTCGGGTCGGTGATGATGATCGAGTTGTCGGTCTCGTCCGCCACCAGCGACAGCAGCTTGAACTCCCGGTTGCGCAGCACCTCGGCGGTAATGTCGTTGGCGAACTTGATGACCTTCACCACCTTGCCATCGGGGCCGAGGATCGGGTTGTAGTTGGCATGGATCCACACCGATCGCCCACCCTTGGCGATGCGCTCGTACTCGGCAGTCTGGAACTCGCCCGCCCTCAGCCGCTGCCAGAACTCGGCATAGGCGCTCGACTCCCGTTCCGCCGCGGTGACGAAGATCTGGTGCTTCTGGCCGCGGATCTCGTCGATCGTGTAACCCATCAACTTGAGGAAGTTCCGGTTGGCGTCGACGATGGTGCCGTCGGTATCGAACTCGATCACCGCCTGGGCGCGATTGATCGCGGCGATCTGCGATTCGACCCGGGCACGCGCCATCACCTGCTCACTGACGTCGGTGGCGAACTTGATCACGCGCTCCACCTTGCCGCGGCGCACGATGGGCGTGTAGGTGGCCTGGATCCAGACCGGCTCGCCCGCCTTGTTGACACGGCAGAACTCGCCTGTCTGCGGCCTGCCCGTGCGCAGCTCGCGCCAGAAGCTGCGGTAGGCCTCGCTGTCCGCATCACCGGGCGCAAGGAACATGCCGTGCAGGCGACCTTGCACCTCCGCCAGCGTGTAGCCCATGAGCTCGAGAAACTTGCGGTTGGCGCGCACGATCCGGCCCTCGAGATCGAACTCGATGACGGCCTGTGTCTGTTCGATCGCGGCGATCACATCCTTGAACCTGTTGCTGCTGAAGAGCGCGATCATTTCGGGGATCCTGAATGGAGATAGGCATTGGCCTTGGAGTGACGGCTCCAACGGCATCTGAGCGCAGGCCTTTAGCCTCGGGGGGATTCCGCCGCCCGGCGGGAATCAAGACCGGACGCCTGCGCGCCCGTCACGACAGCGGCGCAGCAGGACTGTCCTAGCCCAGCCGGTGCGGGTGCCCGGGCAAGGGCTCGCGCCAGCCCTCGGACGCACATTCCACCCGGTTGCGCCCTGAAGCCTTGGCCTTGTAGAGCGCCAGATCCGCGCGCTTGCACAGACGGTCGCCGTCGTCGCCTGCGCGGTATTCGGCGACCCCGAAACTGGCACTGACGCCGTCCATCCACCCTGCACAGCAGCGCTCGATGAGCTGGCGCAGCTTCTCCGCTGCGGCCTGCGCATCCGCCAGCCCGGACTCGGGCATCAACACCATGAACTCCTCGCCGCCCCATCGCCCCACCAGGTCCACACTGCGCACATGGCCCCGCACGGCACGGGCCACTTCGCTCAGCACCTTGTCTCCGGCATCGTGCCCCGCGGTGTCGTTGATGCACTTGAAGTGATCCAGGTCGAACATGATCAGCGACAGCGCGCTTGCATAGCGTCGGGCGCGCTCCAGCTCCGCACTGAGTGCGCGCGTGAACTCACGGCGATTGGCCGTACCCGTCAGCGCGTCCGTGGTCGCCAGGTGATGGACTCGTGCCTCGGCGGCCTTGCGCTCCGTGATGTCGCGGCAGATGCAGAAGATCAGCTTGCGGCCGTGGTACAGGCTGCTGCTGTTGCTGAGCTCGACGCTGATCAGCGTGCCGTCCTTGCGCCGCTGCCGCGTCTCGAAATGGTCCCCCTCGCTGTCGATCGCGCGGAGCAGGGCGAGGAGCTCTTCGCGCGAGAACTGCGCGTCCCAGTCCCAGACGTGCAGTTGCGCCATCTCATCCGGCGAGTAGCCGAGCATGTCGGCAAAGCGCCGGTTGGCCTCGAACACCTTCCCATCCTCGTCGAGCACCACCACCCCGTCGCGCGACTGCTCGAAGAGCACGTGCCACAGCGAGTTCCGGTTCTGGACGAGCGCGCTCGGGTCGCTGTCGACGCATGTCGAGCCCGGGGCAGTGGGCGGCATTCCCGCAGAGAGTGTCGAAAAGGTCATGGCAGCGCTCCATGGCGCACGCGCGGGCGAAGGAGAATCGCCACCTGCGGCCGTGGAAGAATCGGGGTTTCATTGTCCCGCACGCGCTCCACCGCACCCAGCACATTTGTCACATATTTACGAAATTGACGATTTCTGCAATATCGTCCAGCGCTGCTCGACTACAGGAACAGGTAGGAGCAGATCGCCACCGCGGCCGCCACCGCCACCACGTCCGCGGTCAGCGCCGCCGCCAGGGTGTGGCGGATGCGGCGGATCTGCACCGCACCGAAATACACCGCCAGCACGTAGAAGGTGGTCTCGGTCGAGCCCTGCAGCGTCGTCACCAGGTAGCCGACATAGCTGTCGGGACCGATCGCCGGATCGTTGATGATCGAGGCCATCACGCCGTAGGCGCCCGAGCCGGACAAGGGTCGCAGCAGCGCCATCGGCAGCGCCTCGGCGGGCAGGCCGACTTTCGCCGTCAGACCGCCGAGCAGATTGACCATTACGTCCATCGCGCCGCTGGCGCGGAACATGCCGACGGCGACCAGGATCGCCACCAGGTAGGGGATGATGCGCAGCGCGACCTGGAAGCCGTCCTTGGCGCCCTCGACGAAGACCTCGTAGATGCGCACGCCGCGCAGCACGCCGAAGAGCAGGAAGCCCATCATCAGCCCGGGAATGATCCACGGCGAGATCGCCTTGCCCCACACGATGGTGGCCGGGATCAGTGCGATGACGGCACCCAGCGCCAGGAAGGACACCCACAGCGGGTAGCCGCCGGGGTCTTCCGGCAAGGCCTCGCGCGCCGGGTCGTCGGCCACCCAGGGCCGCTCCATGGCGGCCGCCGCAGGGTCGACCGGGCCGAGGGCCGAGAAGCGCTTGTAGATCAGCGCCGCCGTGATCGCGGCGATGGTCGCGCACACGGTGGCGAACAGGGTGGTCGGCAGGATGGCGGCCGGGTCGGCCGAGCCGGCGGCGGCGCGGATGGCGATGACGCCGGTGGGCAGCAAGGTGATGCCGGAGGTGTTGATCGCCAGGAACAGCGCCATCGAGTTGGTCGCCGTGCCGGGCCGGGTGTTGAGCTTGTCGAGCTCCTGCATGGCGCGGATGCCGAAAGGCGTGGCGGCATTGCCGAGGCCGAGCGCATTGGCCGACAGGTTGAGGATCATCGCCCCCATCGCCGGGTGGTTGGGCGGCACCTCGGGGAACAGCCGCGTCATCAGCGGCCGGATCAGGCGCGCGATGATCACCAGCAGGCCGCCGGCCTCGGCGACCTTCATCAGGCCGAGGAACAGCGTCATCACCCCCACCAGGCCGAGGGCGAGCTCCACGGCGCCGCTGGCCGACGCGATCATGCCCGCCGACAGCGCCTCCATCGGCGTCTGCACGCCTTCGGCCGGCACGTGGAAGAACTCGCGCCAGGCGGCGGAGAGAAAGGCAATCAGGACGATGCCGAAGAAGATCCCGTTCATGGTCCCGTGCAGGTCCGATCCAGAAAAAGCAACGCGTGGGCGAACCGCCTGCCGGTTCGCCCACGCGTCTCGTTGCGACAGCGCCGGTCAGCCCGGCGCGGACATCAACCCCGCGCCGCCTGCAGGATGGCGTTGAGCGTGGCGCTCGGACGCATCACGGCCTTGGTCTTGTCGGGGTCGGCCTTGTAGTAGCCGCCGATGTCGACCGGCTTGCCCTGCACCTCGGTGAGCTCGGCGATGATCTTCGCCTCGTTGTCGGCCAGCGCCTTGGCGAGCGGCGCGAACCTGGCCGCCAGCTCGGCATCCTCGCCCTGCTCGGCCAGGCGCTCGGCCCAGAACTTGGCCAGGTAGTACTGGCTGCCGCGGTTGTCGAGCTGGCCGGTCTTGGGCGAGGGCGACTTGTTCTCGTCGAGCAGCTTGCCGGTGGCCTCGTCCAGGGTCTTGGCGAGCAGCTTGGCGCGCGTGTTGCCGGTCTTGATGCCGAGGTCCTCGAGCGACACCGCCAGGGCGAGGAACTCGCCCAGCGAATCCCAGCGCAGGTGGTTCTCCTGGGTGAGCTGCTGCACATGCTTGGGCGCCGAACCGCCGGCACCGGTCTCGTACATGCCGCCACCGGCCATCAGCGGCACGATCGACAGCATCTTGGCGCTGGTGCCCAGCTCCATGATCGGGAACAGGTCGGTGAGGTAGTCGCGCAGGATGTTGCCGGTCACCGAGATCGTGTCCAGGCCGCGCACCACGCGCTCGAGCGTGTAACGCATCGCGCGCACCTGGCTCATGATCTGGATGTCGAGGCCGCTGGTGTCGTGATCCTTGAGGTAGGTCTTGACCTTCTTGATCAGCTCGTTCTCGTGCGGACGATAGGGGTCGAGCCAGAAGATCGCGGGCATGCCCGAGTTGCGCGCGCGCGTGACGGCGAGCTTGACCCAGTCGCGGATCGGCGCGTCCTTGACCTGGCACATGCGCCAGATGTCGCCCTGCTCGACGTTCTGCGTCAGCAGCACTTCGCCGGTGGCCAGATCGGTGATGTTGGCGACGCCGTCCTCGGGGATCTCGAAGGTCTTGTCGTGCGAGCCGTACTCCTCGGCCTTCTGCGCCATCAGGCCGACGTTCGGCACCGTGCCCATCGTGCGCGGGTCGAAGTTGCCGTGCCATTTGCAGAAGTTGATCATCTCCTGGTAGATGCGGGCGAAGGTCGACTCCGGCATCACCGCCTTGGCGTCGTAGGGCTTGCCGTCGGCACCCCACATCTTGCCGCCCTGGCGGATCATCGCCGGCATCGAGGCGTCGACGATGATGTCGTTGGGCGAGTGGAAGTTGGTGATGCCCTTGGCCGAATCGACCATCGCCAGCGCCGGGCGGTGCTCCTGGCAGGCGTGCAGGTCGCGGATGATCTCGTCGCGCGTGGACTCGGGCAGGGTCTTGATCTTGTCGTAGAGGTCGACCATGCCGTTGTTGACGTTGATGCCGAGCTCGTCGAACAGCTTGCCGTGCTTCTCGAAGGCTTCCTTGTAGTAGATCTTGACGCAGTGGCCGAACACGATCGGGTGCGAGACCTTCATCATCGTCGCCTTCACGTGCAGCGAGAACAGGATGCCGGCCTCGCGGCAATCGTCGAGCTCGCGCTCGTAGAACTCGCACAGCGCCTTCTTGCTCATGAACATCGAGTCGATGATCTCGCCGTCCTGCAGCGCGACCTTGGGCTTGAGCACGAGGGTCTTGCCCGACTTGGTGATCAGCTCCATCTTGACGTCGCGCGCGCGGTCGAGCGTCATCGACTTCTCGCCGTGGTAGAAGTCGCCGCGGTGCATGTGCGAGACGTGGGTCTGCGACCACTGCTTCCACTCGCCCATCGAATGCGGGTTCTTCTTGGCGTAGTTCTTGACCGCGGCGGGGGCGCGGCGGTCGGAGTTGCCCTCGCGCAGCACCGGATTGACGGCCGAGCCCAGGCACTTCGAGTAGCGCGCCGCGATCGCCTTTTCCTCGTCGGTTTTCGGGTCTTCCGGCACGTCGGGGATCGCGTAGCCCTTGGCCTGCAGTTCCTTGACGCAGGCCTTGAGCTGCGCGACCGAAGCACTGATGTTGGGCAGCTTGATGATGTTGGTGTCGGGATTCTGGGTCAGGCGGCCCAGTTCGCCCAGGGTGTCGGGCACGCGCTGCGCTTCGGTCAGGTAGTCGGGGAACTCGGCGAGCACGCGGGCGGAGACCGAGATGTCGGCCTTCTCGATGTCGACGCCTGCCGGGCCGGTGAAGGTGCGGATGATCGGAAGGAATGCGCACGTCGCCAGCAGCGGCGCCTCGTCCGTGAGCGTGTAGATGATCTTCGATTTCCCTGCAGACATTGATTCCCCCTGGACCTTGATCTTTTGGTGAAGAACAGTGGCAGGCCTCGATTCGCCACAGTGGCAGCCGAGGCCATGCGCGCAACGACCGCGCTCGTCGAAACCCGACATGCGGTGCGCGCGCATTTTCGCACTTCAGGGGCGCGGAAGGGAAATTTGTGCGCTCGATCAGCCGCCCACGTCAGCCCTGCGCGCCGGCCGACGCCCCCGCCTCGCGCCGGCGCAACTGGCGGCGCAGCACCCAGCCGATCAGGCCGAGGGCCGGCAGGAACATCCATTCCGTGGCGATGCGGTCGGCCGCCACCTCGACCGCCTTCAGCCTGAAGCCGGCCTCGACCCCGAGCTTCGCCGCCGGGCTGCCGAAGGCGACCGCGCGCAGCGCGATTCCGGCCTCGTCGGCGAGGGCGTCGATACCGCTCGCGGCCAGCCGCGACACCGCATCGGGCCGTGGCTGGCCGAGGGGCAGCAGCACCACGCGCTCGACCACCTGCCCTTCGAGCCGGCGGCCTTCCACCACCACCCGCAGGTGCGCATCGGGCGGCGCCGCGACGATCGCTGCCTGGGCCGCCGCGCCTGGCAGCGCGCGGAAGGGCGGCAGGATGGGGTCGAGCAGCAGCCCCGGGTGGAACAGGATCAGCGCGGCGCCGAGCAAGGCCAGGCGCTCCCAGCGCGTGGTGCGCACCAGCAGCCAGGCCTGGTTGAAGGAGATGAAGACGAAGCCCGCAAGCGCCGCGCTGGCGATGATCAGCACCGTGTGCGCCACCCCCTCCACCCCGATCATCAGCAGCTTCGGGTTGAGCACGAACATCAGCGGCAGCAGTGCCATGCGCATCGAATAGCGGAAGGCGATGTAGCCGGTGCGGAAGGGGTTGGCGCCGGCGATGCTGGCCGCCGCATAGCTCGCCAGCCCGCCCGGCGGCAGCACGTCGGCGAGCAGGCCGAAATAGAACACGAACAGGTGGGCCGCGATCAGCGGCACCGCGAGCCCGCTCTGCGCGCCGACGGTGACGATCACCGGCGCCATCAGCGAGGACACCACGATGTAGTTGGCGGTGGTCGGCAGGCCCAGGCCGAGCACCAGGCAGATCAGCGCCACCAGCACCAGCATCAGGATCACGTTGCCGCCCGACAGCACCTCGACCAGCTCGGTCATCACCAGGCCGATGCCGGTCAGCGTGACGGTGCCGAACACGATGCCGGCGGTCGCGGTCGCAATCGATACCACCAGCATGCCGCGCGCGCCGCTGACCGCGCCGTCCACCAGGTCCTGCAGCCCGCGCGCGAAGGCCAGCGCCAGGGCCTCGCGCTCGCCGCGGAACCACGCGTGCAAGGGGCGCTGGGTGAGCACGATGAAGATCAGGAACACGATCGCCCAGAACACCGCCGCCGTCGGCGACAGGCGCGCGATGACCAGATTCCAGGCCAGCACGCCCACCGGCAGCAGGAAATGCAGACCCGACTTCAATGTCGGCCCCGCCGCGGGCATGCGCGTGAGCGGCGCGTTCGGCGCCTCGTCGGGCAGGGGCTGGCGCGCACCGAGGCGCAGCAGCAGCACATAGGCCAATGCGAGCGCGAGCGCGGTCAGCCAGGCCGCAGCCGACGGCAGCAGCATGCGCCCCAGCGCACCGAAGGCCGACACCCCGAGCAGCACCGCCGCCACGCCGGCAAAGCCGGCAACAAAGCGCAACACGCTGCGTTGCCAGCGCCGCCGCTGCAGCCGCGGCAGGCCGCGCAAGCCGGCCTTCACCGCCTCAAGGTGGACGATGTAGAGCAGGCCCAGGTAGGCCACCAGCGCCGAGATCAGCGCGTGCTTGAGGACGTCCAGGTAGGGAATGCCGACGTACTCGACCATGAGGAAGGCGGCCGCCCCCATCACCGGCGGCATCACCTGGCCATTGACCGAGGACACGACCTCGATTGCCGCCGCCTTCTCCGGCGGATAGCCGATGCGCTTGATGAGCGGGATGGTGAGCGGCCCGGTGGTCACCACATTGGTGATCGACGAGCCCGAGAACAGCCCGCTGGCCGCCGACACACCCACCGCCGCCTTCGCCGGCCCGCCGCGCAGGTGCCCCACCAGGGCCAGCGCACTGCGCACGAAGTAGCTGCCGCCGCCCGCGCTCTCGAGCAGGGCGCCGAAGAACACGAACAGGAAGATGAAGCCCGCCGACACCCCCAGCGCGACGCCGAACACCCCTTCGGTGCCGAGCCACAGGTGCTCCATCGCCTTCGCCACCGAGGCGCCCTTGTGCGCGATCAGCTCGGGTGCATGCGGGCCGAGGAACAGGTAGACGAGCATCGCCAGCGCCAGCAGCACCATCGGCAGGCCGAGCAGGCGACGCGCCGCCTCCAGCAGCAGCACCAGGCCGGTCAGCGCCACCGCCAGGTCGAGCGTGCCCGGATCACCCGGATGGGCGCTGATGCGGGCGTAGAACAGCTGCAGATAGCCCGCGCACAGCGCGGCCAGGATGGCCAGGGCGAGGTCGACCGGTCGCAGGCGGTAGCCACCCGGGCGACCCCAAGCCGGCAGGATCAGGAAGGTGAGCAACAGCGCGAAGGCCAGATGCAGCGAGCGCAGGCCGGCATCGCCGAGCACGAACACGCCGACCGCGAGCGGCAGCGGCGAGGCCGCCCACAGCTGCACGCCGGTCCACGCAAGCGCGATCACGGTCACATGCCTGCCGACCCTGCTGTCGGCCCCGGCGGCATGCGCCAGGGCCCTGTTGTCGCTGGGGAGTACTCCGTGCGTCATGGTTCGCCGGCTGTCGTCGTCCCGAGCCGGCATGATCGCACAGCGCGCCGGCGCGGTCGTCCTTCCGGCCCGCCACGACCGACGCCACGTCAGCGCCGCCTCCGCCCCTGCGCCTCTTCCGCTCCGGCCCGGGTGGTGGCAGTCTGCGCATCCGAGTTCCCTTCTTCGCGCAGGATGTAACCGATGAGCCAGCTCTTCACGCCGATCGAACTGGGCCAGCTGACGCTGCCCAACCGCATCGTCATCGCCCCGATGTGCCAGTACTCGGCCGAGGACGGCCGCGCCACCGACTGGCACCTGATCCACCTCGGCCAGCTCGCGCTGTCGGGCGCCGGCCTGCTGATCCTGGAGGCCACCGCCGTCACCCCCGAGGGCCGCATCACGCCCGCCGACCTCGGCCTGTGGTCGGACGACACCGAAGCCGCGCTCGCCGGCGTGCTCGCCAGCGTGCGCAAGTACTCCGACATGCCGCTCGGCATCCAGCTCGCCCATGCCGGACGCAAGGCCTCGAGCCACACGCCGTGGGACGGCGGCCAGCTCATTGCGCCCGAGGCCGGCGGCTGGCGTCCGGTCGGCCCCTCGGCGATTCCGCACGCCCCCGCCGAAGCCCCGCCGCTGGCACTCGACGCGGCCGGCCTGGCCCATGTGCGCGACAGCTTCGTCGCCGCCGCGCAGCGCAGCGTGCGCCTGGGCCTCGACCTCATCGAACTGCACGCCGCCCACGGCTACCTGCTGCACCAGTTCCTGTCGCCGCTCGCCAACCAGCGCGGCGACGACTACGGCGGCAGCCTGGAAAACCGCATGCGCTTCCCGCTCGAGGTGTTCGACGCGGTGCGCGCCGTGGTGCCGGGTGCGCTGCCGCTGGGCGTGCGCATCTCCGCCACCGACTGGGTCGACGGCGGCTGGGACGTCGCCCAGAGCATCGCCTTCGGCAAGGCGCTGCAGGCGCGCGGCTGCGATTTCATCCACGTGTCGAGCGGCGGCGTGTCGCCGCTGCAGAAGATTCCCCTCGGGCCCGGCTATCAGGTGCCGCTCGCCGCCGAGATCCGCCGCCAGGTCGACATGCCGGTGATCGCCGTCGGTCTGGTCACCGAAGCCGAGCAGGCCGAACAGATCGTCGCCAGCGGCCAGGCCGACTGCGTCGGCATCGCCCGCGCCATGCTCTACAACCCGCGCTGGCCGTGGCACGCCGCGGCGGTGCTCGGCGCCACGGTGAAGGCGCCGCGCCAGTACTGGCGCTCGCAACCGGCGACGCACAAGACGCTGTTCGGCGACATCCGCATCGGACAGCGCTGATGACGCACGGCCCCGACCCGGTCGCGCTCGCCGCCAGCGTCTTCGGCCGCGGCGCCGGCGAGGCGTCGTGCTTCATCTTTCGCGGCCATCAACTGCTGGTGAGCGCCGCCGGCGGCCTGCCGGCCGCCGCCCGCCAGCAGCTCGGCGCCCTGCCACCGCTGCGCATGCTCGAGTTCCTCGGCCCCGCTGGCGAGCCCTGCCTGGTCGCCGAGTTCGAGCGCGAGCGCGAGCCGCCGCCCGGCCATCGTTTCGAACACCTGAAGGCCCTGCTCGATACGCTGCCCGCCGCCACCCGCAGCGCCGCCGCACGCGCCCTCGAGCTGCTCGAGTTCGACCGCACGCACCGCTTCTGCGGCAGTTGCGGTGCGCCCACCGCGCTCGCGACCCAGCCGATCGCGCGCCGCTGCACCAACCCGGACTGCGGCCGCGAGCACTATCCGCGCGTGTCGCCGGTGGTGATCGTCGCCGTCGAGCGCGGCGACGAGATCCTGCTCGGCCGCTCACCGCACTTCCCGCCCGGCCTGTACAGCACCCTGGCCGGCTTCGTCGATGCCGGCGAATCGGCCGAGCAGGCGGTGCACCGCGAGATCCACGAGGAAACCCAGCTGCAGGTGCGCAATCTGCGCTACTTCGCCAGCCAGCCCTGGCCCTTCCCGCATTCGCTGATGCTCGGCTACCAGGCCGAGTACGCCGGGGGCGACATCGTGTGCGCGCCCGACGAGATCGAGGACGCCCGCTTCTTCCACGTCGACGCCCTGCCGCCGGTGTTTCCGATGCGCTATGCGATGGCCAACCAGCTGCTGCGCGATTTCTGCCGCCGTCACGGCCGGCCGTGGCCGCCCGCCGGCTGAAGGCGGACGATCAGGCCGGCGCCGACCCGGATGCCGCCAGCGCGCGCAGATCGCGGCGCTCGACCGCCTTCAGCACCAGCAACAGGGCCGTCCCCAGCACCATCGCCGCCGCCGCCAGGTACAGCCCGCCGGCATAGGTGCCGGACACGCCGCCCAGCCAGCCGGTGACGGCCGGGCCGATGATCTGCGCCGCGCCGTAGGAGAGCGTCATCTTGCCCATCATCTTCGCCGGCCGCGTCGGGAAGTAGCGCCCGGCCATCGTCAGCACCAGGCTCACCATGCCGATGAAGGTGCCACCGAACAGCAGCGCGCCGCCGATCGCCCCCACCAGGCCACCGACCGTGAGCGGCAGCAGGATGCCGCCGATCTGCAGCACCGCCGCCAGGATCAGCGCATTGAGCTCGCCCGTGCGGCGGGCGATGAGGTCCCACACGATGCAGGCCGGCGCCGCGCCCAGACCGATGACGAGGAAGCTCAGCGTGCCGTGGCCAGCCAGCCCGGGCAGGCGATCGACGATGGCGACGATGAAGGTCGCGCTGATCACGTAGCCGACCCCGGCGCAGAAGTAGGCCGCCATGAACAGGCGCAGGAAGAGGGCGCTCGGCGGCCGGTCCTCCATTGCCTGCCCCGTCTTGGTCGTCGTGCTGCGATCCGGCGCGGGCAGCCAGGCCAGCGCCGGCACCAGCAGCACGCAGGCGATCGCGGTGAAGGCGAACCACTGGCCGCGCCAGTCCAGCCAGGTGCTCATCAACGCCACCGCCAGCGAGCAGCCGGCGATGCCCAGGCCGATGCCGCTGAAGTGGATGCCGAGCTCGCTGCGGTGGTTATGCCGGATCAGCCAGTTCAGGATCAGCCCGGTGCCGAGCAGCATCGCTGCCGATGTGCTCAGTCCGGCGACGAAGCGCGACACCGCCCACACCGTGAAGTCGGTGCTCAGGCCCATCATCAGCGTACTGAGCACCGCCACCACCATGCCGATACGATAGAGGCGGTCCTTCAGCACGAGGTCGCTGATCAGCGAGGCGATGAGCGCGCCGCAGAGGTAGCCGCCGTAGTTGATCGCCGCCAGCCAGCCGCCTTCGGCCAGGCCCAGCCCCGCCTGCGCCTGCATCACCGGCAGCAGCGGCGTATAGGCGAAGCGCGCCACGCCCATCGCCAGGAGGAGGCTGAAAATGCCGGCGCCGAGCACCTTCATGCGTTGGATCTGGTCGTTCATGGGCGGGATTCTTGTGGGTGGGTCGGGGACCATCGGCGGCGTAGCATACTGGCGCAGGGCGACGCCTGCACCTGCGCCGCCTGTGCGTTGCCTTGCCGGATGCGTCAGCCTATCTTGACAATGATGGGCGGCGGTATCGCGCACACGACATCCGACACCGGCCTCGCCGCGATTCGATTGGGGAGCCCCACCATGCCACACGTCACGTTCATCCATGGCCTTGCCAACAAGCCCGAGGCGCAGAAGCTCTACGAGATCTGGCTGCGCGCATTGGCCAGGGGCGATGGCGGACTCGACCTCGCCGCCGAGGGCGTCAGCAGCCGCCTGGTGTATTGGGCCGACGTGCTGTATGCGCAACCCGACCCGGACGTCGCCGCCTACGAAAGCACCGCGGAGCGCAGCGCCGAGGAGGTCGACGCCAGCGGCAACCCGCCGCCGCCGGTCGCCGCCAACGCGCAGGAGCAGGCCTTTCTCGATGCCATGCGCGCCAACTTCACACGCCTGAGCGACACCGAGATCGCCGCCGCCGAAGCCGCCGAGGCCGCTGCCGGTGCCCCCCAACCCGTCACCGCGCCCGGCGCCACGCCGCTCGAGCGCATCCCGCTGCCCTGGTGGCTGAAGAAGCGCATCATGGCCGCGCAACTGCGCGACGCCCATCACTACCTGTTCAATGTCGAGCACTCGCCGCGTCCCGGCACCACCTATCGCGTCCAGACCGAGATCCGGTGCCGCTTCATCGACGCGCTGAAGGCGGTCGACAGCGACCGCCACGTGGTCGTCGCCCACAGCATGGGCACCTTCATCGCCTACGACTGCCTCAAGCGCGTGCCCGGCTGCCCGCCCATCGACGCACTGATCACCCTCGGCAGTCCGCTCGGCATCGACGAGCTGCAGGACTGCTTCAAGCCCGAATGGACGCGCATCGACGGCTACCCCGCCAGCCACCTCCGCGACGCCTGGGTGAACCTCTTCGACCGCCTGGACGTGGTGTGCGGCGCCGACCCGAAGATCGCCAACGACTTCCTGTCGGCCGGCCTCAAGCGCATCACCGACACCGAGGTCAACAACAGCGGCTGGTGGCGCCATTCGCTGGTCAAGTACTTCGGCCAGCCCGCGCTGCGCGACAACCTGCGCCGCCTGCTCGATCTTTGAGGCCACGGCGATGGCGTCCGCACCCGACCGCCTCGGCGAAGCGCCTGCCGCAGAAGTGCCGCTCAGCCAGGCGCAGGCGCTGCTCGCCGACTATCCCTGGCGCGATGTGGACGCCCGCCGGCCATCGCTTCTTGACCAGCTCGAGCGCTTGCGCAAGGACCGCCAGTTCGCCCTGCTCGCCCTGCTCGCCGACCGCCTCGCCCGTCACGCCCCGGCCGACGCCCGCGTGCGCCGGCTGCAGGTGCAGGCGCTGATCGAATGCGGCCAGCCGAGCGCGGCGATCGACGTCGCCCAGGCCGCCCTGCGCCGGGTGGACGCCGGCGAGGCCGAATGGGCGGAGCTGCACGGCCTGCTCGGCCGCGCCTGGAAGCAGATCTTCATCGACGCCCGCCGCGCGCTCGCGCCCGGCGACCTCGATGCGCTCGGCAACGCGGTGCGCGCCTATCGCAAGCCCTACGAGGCCGACCCCGGCAACACCTGGCACGCCATCAACCTGGTCGCCGTCGCCGCCTGCGCCGAGCGCATGCAGTTGCGCCGCGCGCCCCGCCTCGACCACCGCGCGCTCGCCCGCCAGATCGTCAGCCACCTGCGCGACGCCCCCGCCGCCGATTGCTGGCATCACGCCACGCTCGCCGAAGCCTTTCTCGCGCTCGGCGAGCTCGACCGCGCGGAGCACCACCTCGGTCTCTTCCTGCGCCAGGAGCCCAAGGATCTCGAAGCCTTCGCTGTCGCCAGCACGCTGCGCCAGTTCGAGCAGGTATGGGACCTGGGCAGCGCCGGCGAGCGCGAGCGCGGCCTGCTCGAGGCGCTGCGCACGCGCCTCATGCAACTATCCGGCGCGCGCCTGCAGCTCGACCGCGACGACCTGCAGCGCCTGCAGCAGGCGCCAGAACCGCCCGCCGCCCAGCTCGAGGCCATCCTCGGCGCCGATGGCACCAAGTCCTACCGCTGGTGGCAGACCGGGCTACGCAGCGCGTCCTCGGTGGCCTCCATCCGCGCCGGGCTCGACGCCCGCATCGGCACCGGCTTCCTGGTCGCGGCCGAAGACCTCGGCCTGCCGCCGGTGGCGCGCGCGCTGGTGCTGACCAACTTCCATGTCGTCAATGCCGAGGCCAGCAGCGGCGCACTGCGCGCCGAGGATGCCAGCGTCGTGTTCGAGGCCGCGGATGCCGAGCGCAGCTACAGCGTCGCGCGCATCGTATGGAGCTCGCCGGTCGACCGGCACGACGCCACGCTGCTCGAGCTCGACGCCCCGCCGCCCGCCGGTGTCGCCCCGCTGCCCTTCGCCAGACGCCTGCCGCTGCAGCCCGAGCAGGGCCGCAGCCAGGTCTATGTGATCGGCCACACCGGCGGCGGCGGCCTGGAGTTTTCCTTCCAGGACAACGAACTGCTCGACCACGAAGGCCCCGCCGACAACCGCTTCGACGGCACGCCCTGCCGCCTGCACTACCGCGCGCCGACCGAGAAGGGCAACTCGGGCAGCCCGGTGTTCAACGCCGCCGACTGGCGCGTCATCGGCCTGCACCACGCCGGCGGCGTGCTGTCCAAGCTCAATGGCAAGCCCGGCACCTACCCGGCCAACGAGGGCATCGCGATGCTCTCCATCATCGCCGCGCTGCGTGGCGGGTAGATGCCGCGTGCCACCTCCTACCCGCTCAACCGTTCACGACCGGAGCCCCTCATGAGCCTGCGTCCGATCTGTTTCATGGTGATGCCCTTCGGCACCAAGGACACCGGTGCCGCGCCGCCGCACCCGCCGCGCGTCGACTTCGACGCCCTGTGGAAGGATGCCATCGCACCTGCGCTCGAATCCCTCGGCTACCGCGCCGTGCGCGCCGATCAGGACACCGGCGCGGTGATCGTCAAGGAGATGCTCGAGCGCCTGTTCTTCTCGCACCTGGTGGTCGCCGACATCAGCATCGCCAATGCCAACGCCTACTACGAAATCGGCGTACGCCACGCTGCGCGCGAGGACAACTGCGTGCTGATCGCCGCCAACTGGGCACAGCCGGTGTTCGATCTGCAGCAGATCCGCCGCATCACCTATCAGCTGGCGCACGAGAAGCCCGACGCCGACGAGGCGCAGGCCATCCAGGCGGTGCTGACGAAGGCGATTCCCGAGGTGCGCGCCGGACGCTCGCCGGTCCATGCGCTGATCAGCGGATACCCCGACATTCCCGCCGACAATCGCCGCGCGCAGGAGCTGGCCGACCAGCTCGAGGCCTTCGAGGCCCTGCGCGGGCGCATGCTGGCGATCCGCCACATGCCCAGGGAAGGGCGCGCGGCCGCCGCCGAGGCCTTCCTCGCCGACAATCCGCCCGCCGACATCCAGCTCGACGCCACCGCGATCGAGATCTTCCGCTTCGTGCGCGACGTCGTCGGCGACTGGGCCCGCACCCTGCAGTTCATCGACGCCCTGCCGCCGGCGATCCACAACAGCCCCTACCTGAAGGAGCAGCGTGCGCTGGCGCTCAGCTACCAGGGCTCGCCCACCGACGCGATCGCGGCGCTCGAGACGATGATCGGCAGCTTCGGCGACAGCCCCGAGCGCAGCGGCCTCATCGGCGGCCGCTACAAGAAGCTCTACAACGCCTCGGTGGCCGCCGGCAAGCCCGATGCGCGCATGCTCGACCGCGCCATCGAGGCCTACCAGCGCGGCATGCTGCTCGACCTCAACGACTACTACTGCAGCTGCAACCTGCCGGCGCTGCTGCGCGAACGCGGTGACGACGGCGACGAGGCTCAGGCCGAAGCCGCCGCCTGCGCCGCCCGCCTCGCCTGCGAGCGCGCCCGCCAGCGCGGCAACCCCGACGAATGGCTCAAGCCCACCCTGCTCGGCCTCGCCTTCGCCGAACACAACCTGCCCCTTGCCCGCCAGCTCACCCGCGAGGTGGAACGCGAGGGCGCCGCCGCCTGGAAGCTCGGCACCACCCTGGCCGACCTGCGCCGCCACCTCGCGCAGATGACGGACGCCGCCATGCAGGCGGATTTCGGCGCGCTGATCACGCGCCTGGAGGCGGCGCAGGGCGACTGAGGATCGCTGCCGGAACGGCCGCCGTCGCGCCCGGCGCTATGATCGGGCAGCGGCGGACGTCAGCAGCAAGCGCCCCGCCTGCAGCATCCCCCACATCACCAGGAAGGGAAGCACCAGGGTCTGCAGCAGGAACACCACGGCGATGCGGATGGTGTGATCGACGATGCGCTCGGCCGCGGCCTTGAGCTCCTCGATGCGCTCGCGCAGCTCCCACCAGCGCGCCTTCGCCGCCTCCTCGGCCACCGGCAGCGCGCCGAAGGAATCCGCCGCCTGCTCGATGCCCTGCTGGTGCACCTGGTACTCGTCGGCCATGAAGGCCTGGAAGGCGTACTCGCTGGTGAGCGCCGCCACCGGCACGATGAAGCGCACCAGCAGCAGGGCGACCAGCACCCGCGACAGCCAGGGCGGCGGCGGCCCGCGCAGCCAGCAACCGGCCCAGGCGAGCGCGACCAGGGTGAGGGCGGCGGCCACCAGCCAGCCGGCGCCGATCTTCATCAGCAGCAGCTGGGTGCCGAAGGCGATGCTCGCCGCCAGCATCAGGGTGGAGAACTGCTCGATCAGATCATTCACCGGATCCAGCACCTGGCCGGGCGCGAGCTTGACGCCCACCACCACGCCGCCCGTCACCTCGGTGCCCTGCACGACCGAGATCACGGCGTTGAGCGCGCGCGCCGCGGCAAAGCTCGCCACCGCGCGCTTGAGGCCGGCCTCGGCATGGGTCTCGGCGAGCTGATCGAGGGGTTTGAGCCATGCCAGCGCGGCAAGCAGCAGGACCAGCAGGGGAAGGATCAGGCGAACGACGGGCGGCATGGCGACAAGGGCATCCCAGGCAGGGCAGGGGGTGTGAATGAGTGCGCCGGCGCGCACGAAGAGTTCCGGAGCGGCGGCGGTGGCCGACACTTGCTTACGATCCGCGCCCGCTGCGCACGACCGCGGGCAGGGTACACTCCGGCCTTGCGCCGCCATCCCCTCCCCCTTTGCTCCCCTTGCACACCCTCGCCCGCATGGCCTCGTTCCTGCATCTGCCCCGCCTCCTCGCCCTCCTGCTCATTGTGCTGCTGGCGCTGCCGGTCAGCGCCGAGCCGCCGCTACCGCCCTCGGCCGAGGATCTGCGCGCGCGCGTTGCCGCCCTCGCCGATCGCCAGTTGCCCGAGGCCGAGCAGCAAGCGGCCAGGCAGGCGCTGGAACAGGCCTTGTCGAGCCTGGCGGCGGCCGAGGACTACCGCCAGCAACTCGCCACCCTCAACGCGCGCCTGGAGGCGGCACCGAACCGCACCGCAGAGGCGCGCGCGCAACTGGCCGCCCTGCAGGCCGACGGCGATGCCGGCGCGGACGCCCCAGCAACGATCGACCCTTCCCTGTCCGCCGCCGAACTCGAGCAAGCCCTCGTCGAGCGCAATGCCACCCTCGTCGAATGGCAGCGCAGCCTGGACGAGGCCAACGCGCTGCTGCTGGGCGCGCGCACCGGGCCCGAGCGCGCCCAGACCGAGATCAGCGCCAACCAGACCCGCATGGCCACCATCGAGGCCGCCCTCGCCGCCAATCGCGAGCCCGGGCGCGACGGCCGCGCACTCACGGTCGAGCGGCGCGATGCGCTGGCCGCGGAGTGGCATGCGCTCGACGCCCAGAGCAAGCTGCGCCAGCGCGAGCTCGCCGCCGGCAGCGTGCTGCAGGACCTCGGCCAGGCCCGGCGCGACCTCGCCACCCTGCAGTTGCAGTCGCTCGGCGCCCAGGTCCAGGCCCTGCAGACGGCGATCAACGCCCAGCGCAGCGCGCAGGCGGCAGAGACCGTCGAGGCCGTCGCGCGCGCGCAGGACGTCTCGAGCAGCGGCGACAGCCTGCTCGCCCGCGAGCTCGCCACCAACCAGGAGCTCTCGTCCTACCTGCTGCGCGCGACCGAGCACCTCAACACGCTGACCCAGCGCAACCTCGCCACGCGCCAGCAACTCGACAGCCTCAACCGCGCCGGCAGCATCATCGACGAGCAGATCAACGTGCTGCAGGGCAGCCTGCTGCTGTCGCGCATCCTGCTCGAGCAGAAGCGCGCCCTGCCACAGCCGCAGGTGGACAAGCAGCTTGCCGAGCAGATTGCCGACATCCGGCTGTACCAGTTCGAGGTCAACAAGCAGCGCGAGCAGCTCGGTCGCCCCGCGGCCTACGCCGAACGCCTGCTCGCCGACACGCCGGCCGAGCAGGTCGACGAGGCCATGCGCACGCAGTTGCTGGCGCTGCTGAGCACACGTGCCGAACTGCTCGAGCGCCTCAACCGCGAGCTCAACGCGGTGCTCAACGAGTCGATCACCCTGCAGCTCAACGAGCGCCAGCTGCAGGCCACCGCCGACCGCCTGCGCACCACCCTCGACGAGCAGATGTTCTGGATCCCGAGCAACCGCCCGCTCGATCTCGCCTGGCTGCAGGCCGTTCCCGCCACGCTGCAAGCCCAGCTCGCCACCATCCCCTGGCGGTCGGCCATGTCCGAGCTGTGGTCGGGGCTGCAGGCGCGCCCGCTGCTGTTTCTGCCGGTGCTGCTGCTGACGCTGGGGCTGTTGTCGCGCCGGCGCTGGCTGCGCGACAAGCTCGGCAGCCTGCATGGCGACATCGGCTACGTGCGCCGCGACAGCCAGTTGCACACGCCGCTGGCGATCCTGTTCAACCTGCTGCTGGCCCTGCCCGGCAGCCTGCTGCTGGCGCTCGCCGGCCTCGCCCTGCAGATGGACGCCCGCGGCCAGAACGCCAGCCTGGGCGCAGCCCTGCTGCAGATGGCCCAGGCCTGGCTGGTGTTCTACACCGCCTATCGCGTGCTCGCGCCCGGCGGCGTCGCCGAGCGCCACTTCCGCTGGCCGCTGGAGCGCGTGCGCGAACTGCATCGGCGCATGCGCCAGCTCGGCCTCGTCGTGCTCGCCGTGGTCGCCATCGTGACCCTCGCCGAGCGCCAGCCCGAGGCGCTGGCCAACGACGTGCTCGGCATCCTGACCCTGCTCGCCGGCTACGCGATCATGGCCTGGCTGATGGGGCGGCTGCTGATCCACCGCTCGCACGAAGTCCGCCCCTCGCCATTGCGCGTGGCCATCGGGCTCGCGCTCGGGCTGATGCCGATCGCCCTCATCGCCGCCGTGCTGATGGGCTACTACTACACCGCGCTGAAGCTGACCGGGCGCCTGATCGACACCTTGTTCGTGCTCATCATCTGGCGCCTGGTCGAGGCGACCGTGATCCGCGCCCTCGGCGTCGCCGCCCGCCGTCTCGACCACCAGCAGGCGGTCGCCCGCCGCGAGGCGGCCCAGCGCGAGGGCCTGGCCGGTGGCGACAGCGACGATGGCGCCGAGACGCCACGGCTGGACATCGATCGCATCAGCCAGCAATCGCTGCGGCTCGTGCATCTGGGCCTGCTCGCCGGCCTCATCGTCAGCCTGTACTGGGTGTGGGCCGACCTCATCACGGTGTTCGCCTACCTCGACAACATCACCTTGTACGAATACGTCAGTGGCAGCGGCGACACCGCCACCAGCACCCCGATCAGCCTGCGCGACCTGCTCGCCGCGCTCGTGATCGGCGGCATCGCCTTCATGCTGGCCGGCAACCTGCCCGGCCTGCTGGAGGTGCTGGTGCTGTCACGCATCAAGCTGGCACAGGGCAGCGCCTACGCCATCACCACCCTGCTGTCCTACGTCATCATGGGCGTCGGCATCGTCGCCACGCTCGGCACGCTGGGGGTGAGCTGGGACAAGCTGCAGTGGCTGGTGGCGGCGCTGTCGGTCGGCCTGGGTTTCGGCCTGCAGGAGATCTTCGCCAACTTCGTGTCCGGCCTCATCATCCTGTTCGAGCGACCGGTGCGCATCGGCGACACGGTCACCATCGGCAACGTGTCGGGCACGGTGAGCCGCATCCAGATCCGCGCCACCACGATCACCGACTTCGACCGCAAGGAGATGATCGTGCCCAACAAGGCCTTCATCACCGGCCAGCTCACCAACTGGTCGCTGACCGACACCGTCACCCGCGTCACGGTGAAGGTGGGCGTGGCCTACGGCTCCGACCTCGAGCTCACGCGCAAGCTGCTGCTGCAGATCGCCAGCGACAACGCGCGCGTGCTCAAGGAGCCGGCGCCGCTGGTGTTCTTCCTCAGCTTCGGCACCAGCACGCTGGACCACGAACTGCGGGTGCATGTACGCGAACTCGTCGACCGCAACGCCGCCATCGACGAGATCAACCGCGAGATCGAGCGCCGCTTCAAGGAAAACGGCATCAAGATCGCCTTCAACCAGGTGGATGTGCACATCCGCAGCATCGACGGCAAGGAGGCGCTGCTGCAGACGATCGCGCCGCCACCGCCCGGCCCCGAGCGCCCGAGCGCGCCCGGCGACGATCCGAAGTGAGACGGACGCGCCAAGGACAGGCGCTCAGTGCCGGCTGTCCGCCGACGGGGGCTCCTCGACCTTCACCTCGCGAATCACCTCGCCTTCGATGATCAGGCCGCGCGCGCCGGGGGCCGTCCCCGCACCGCCTGCGCGCCTGCCGGGCTCGGCCATGCGGGCCTCCATCTGCTCGCGCATCGCCTTGCGCACCGCGCGCGTCTTCCACCACAGGTAGCCCCAGGCGACGGCGCCGACGGTCAGCACCACCGCGAACAGCGCCACCGAGAAGGTCAGCGCGAGCACGAACACGCCCACCATCACCACCCCACCGACGATCTTCTGCCACAGCGAGGGCGGCGTCGCGCTGCCACGGTCGAGGTTGAGGAAAATGCCGGAAAAACGGGGATCCTTGTGCATGAGCGTGTCCTGGATGAGCTGCGCAGACCACCTGCGCCGCATCGCACAGGTCAGAACCCCGCGCGATGAAAAGATTCCGCACAGCAGCGGAAGCGGCATTTTCGCGCAAATGCACTGCGCCCGCCGTCACCAATTGCAAGTGCGGTTGCGTGCAGTCGGGGCCGCCACGCACCGCAGCCATTGAAATCGCTGCCGGCGACCGCGAAGATGCAGGCCATGCCCGCCCTCGTCCTGCACCAGCTGCGCACCCGCCACGTCGGCCCGATCGAGCTCACGGTCGCGGCCGGCGAATGCGTCTGCCTGCGCGGTGCCTCGGGCAGCGGCAAGTCGCTGCTGCTGCGCGCCATTGCCGATCTCGACCCGCACCAGGGCGAGGCCCGCCTCGACACCCGCAGCTGCGCCGCAACGCCGCCCCCCGAGTGGCGCCGCCAGGTCGCGCTGGTGATGGCCGAGGGCCAGTGGTGGGCGGAGACGGTCGGCGCGCATTTTGGCGCGGGCTGCGAGCCGGGCTGGCTCGCACGCCTGGGCCTGCCCGCGGCGGCGCTCGAGTGGGAGGTGGCGCGCTGCTCCACCGGCGAGCGCCAGCGCCTCGCCCTGCTGCGCACGCTGATGCGCCGCCCGGCGGCCCTGCTGCTCGACGAGCCCACCGGCAACCTCGACGAGGACAGCACCGCCCGCGTCGAGGCCCTGCTGGACGACTACCGCCGCGAGCACCAGGCGGCGCTGCTGTGGGTCAGCCACGACCCGCGCCAGGCCGCGCGCGTGTCCCGGCGCCGCTTCTTGCTCGAGGACGGCCAGCTTCACGCGGACACGCATGCCGGCGCGGAGGGCGGCCGATGGTGATCGCGCTCTCGGTCCTCGACCTGTCGCTGGCCGCGCTGCTGATCCTGGCGCTGGCCGGGCTATCGCTGCGCCTGGGCCTGGGCATCGAGCAGCGCCTGGTGGTGTCGGCCGCGCGCACCACGATCCAGCTGCTGTTGATCGGCCTGGTGCTCAAGCTGCTGTTCGACAACGTCCATTTCCTGTGGGTGGCGGCGATGGCGGCGATCATGATCACTGCCGCCGGACGCGAGGTGATGGCGCGCCAGAAGCGCCGCTTTACCGGCTGGTGGGGTTTCGGCCTCGGCACGCTGTCGATGTTCGTGTCCTCCTTCACCGTCACCGTGATGGCGCTGCTGGCGGTGATCGGCAACACCCCATGGTATGCGCCGCAGTACGCCATTCCGCTGCTCGGCATGGTGCTCGGCAACACCATGAACGGCATCGCGCTGGGCCTCGACCGCCTGACCCAGGATGCCGCCGCCCGGCGCAGCGTGCTCGAGGCCCGGCTCGCCCTCGGCCAGGACTGGAACGAGACCATCGCCGATACCCGGCGCGAGGCGATCCGGGTCGGCATGATCCCCATCATCAACGCCATGGCCGCCGCCGGCATCGTCAGCCTGCCGGGCATGATGACCGGCCAGATCCTCGCCGGCACGCCACCGGTGGAGGCGGTGAAATACCAGATCCTGGTGATGTTCCTGATCGCCGGCGGCACCGGCTTCGGCACCGTGGTCGCGGTCAGTCTGGGCGCCCGCCGTCTGTTCGACGAGCGCCAGCGCCTGCGCCTGGACCGGCTGCGCACGCCGCAGGACTGAAAGCGGGCGGCGCGCCGGCGATGAGCGCTGATCCCCTCCGCCCGCCGCAGGCCGCGCCGCTGGTCCTGTTCGGCGCCTTCGACCGCCACAATTTCGGCGACCTGCTGCTCGGCCGCATCGCCGCAGCGCAGGCCGCCTGCCTCACCCCGGGCCGGCCGCTGCGCTTCGCCGGACTGGCCGCGCGCGACCTGCGCGCCGACGGCGGTCCGCTGGTAGAGCCGGTGGACGCGATCGCCCGCGCCCTGCGCCAGCGCGCCGCGGCCGACCCCCAGGCGGCGCCCCCCGGCCTGCTGCAGGTCGGGGGCGAGATCCTCGATTGCCGAGCCTACGAGGCGGCGATCATGCTGATGAGCCGGGACGAGGCCGCGCGCGCCATCGCCCACCACGACCGCGACCTCGCCGGCCGCGAGCGCTGGGGACAACAGTGGCTGGGCATCGCGCGCCAGCTGCCCTATCTGGCGTCGGCGCCGATGCTGCCGCCCGCCACCCGCATCGTGCACGCCGGCGTCGGCGGCGTCGGGCTGGCCGGGCTGCCGCGCGTGGTACAGGCCGAGGCCTGCGCGGCCTTGCGCGACGCCGCGCTGGTGCAGGTGCGCGACCAGCGCACGCAGGCCTGGCTCGCCACCGCCGGCATCGCGACAAGCCTCGCCCCCGACCCCGCCACCCTCGTCGCGCGCGTGCTGGGTGTGCAGATCGCCGGGCGTGCCGGACAGGGCGAAGCGGCCCGGATCCGCGCACGCTTTCCCGGCGGCTGGATCGCCGCTCAGCTGAGCGCCGAGTTCGGCGACGACGCCACGCTCGACGCCCTCGCCGCCGGGCTCGATCCCTTGCTGCGCGATAGCGGGCTCGGGCTGGTGCTGTTCTGCGCCGGGGTTGCGCCCTGGCACGACGATCCCGCGGTGCTGCACCGCCTTCGCGACAGGCTTCGCGAACCTGCGCGCTGCCACGTCGCCACCACCACCCACCTGCTCGAGCTGTGCGCGCTGCTCGCCGGCTGCACGCTGTGCCTCGCCAGCAGCCTGCATGCGCGCATCGTCGCCGAAGCCTTCGCCCGCCCCGCGGCCAGCCTCGTGCGGGCCGGCGCACAGGGCGACAAGCTGCGCGCCTACCTCGAAACCTGGCATGCGGAGGCGCTTCACCTGCACGACATCACGGCGGGCGGCCCAATCCGTGCAGCGCAAGCGGCGCAGGCCGAGCGCGCGGCGAAGCGCGACGCACGCGCTGCGCGGCTCGCCGGCCTCGCCGCGGACGCCGCCGGGCGCTACTTCGCGGCGCTCGACGGTCGCTGACCGCCTCGCCTGTTCTCGCGCGCCTCGATCACCGCGCAACGCGATCCAGGAAACGATCTCCCGCCCGCATGATCGAAGGCCGGTATTGCAGCGCTGTGCGCCCAAGGACGAGGCACCGCGCTGCAGACCCACCCCGAGCCCGTAGCCCCGAGGAAACGAAGCCCATGACCGATCTGTTCACCCCGCTGCAAGCGGGCGACCTCACCCTGCCCAACCGCATCCTGATGGCCCCGCTCACCCGCTGCCGCGCCGAGGACGGCCATGTACCGGGCGAGCTGATGGCCACCCACTACGCCCAGCGTGCCAGCGCCGGCCTGCTGATCGCCGAAGCGACGATGGCGATGGAGGGCAATTCCGCCTTCTGGCACGAGCCCGGCATCCACTCCGAGGCCCAGGTCGCCGGCTGGAAGAAGGTCACCGACGCCGTGCACGCCGCCGGCGGACGCATCGTGCTGCAGCTCTGGCACGGCGGCCGCGCCTGCCATCCGCTGCTCAACGACGGCCGCCAGCCGGTGGCGCCCAGCGCGCTCGCGATCACTGGCGACGAGGTCCATACGCCCGAGGGCAAGCAGCCTTACGTGGTGCCGCGTGAGCTGCGCGACGACGAGCTACCCGGCATCGTTGCCGGCTTCGCACGCGCGGCCGAGAACGCGCGCGCCGCCGGCTTCGACGGCGTGGAGGTGCATGGTGCCAACGGCTACCTGCTCGACGAGTTCCTGCGCGACGGCAGCAACAGGCGCAGCGGCCCCTACGGCGGCCCGCGCGAACACCGCGCCCGCCTGCTGTTCGAGGTGCTCGAGGCGGTGTGCAAGGTGTGGGGCAGCGGCCGCGTCGGCGTGCGCCTGTCGCCACTCAACAGCTACAACGACATGATCGACAGCGACCCGATCGGCCTCGTCGAATGGCTGGCCGGCTGCCTCAACGACTACCGCCTCGCCTACCTGCACCTGATGCGCGGCGATTTCTTCGGCCAGCAGCACGGCGACGTGATGACGCCGGTGCGCGCCATCTATCGCGGCGTGCTGATCGGCAACATGGGCTACAGCGCCGACGAGGCGGAGGCGGCGATCGCCGCCGGCCAGCTCGACGCGGTCGCCTTCGGCACCGCCTTCCTCGCCAACCCCGACCTGCCCGAGCGCATCCGCCGCAAGGCGGCGCTCAACGCGCCCGACCCGGCGACCTTCTACAGCCCGGGGCCGCAGGGCTATACCGACTACCCGACCCTGGCCGAGGGCGCGTAAGCCCGGGCGCGCGGCGCCGGCGCCCCGCCCGGGGCGTTCAGGCCGCCGCGCTCAGGCCGCCACCAGGCGCCGGAACACCCCGAAGCTCCACTGCGCACCGAGCGTCAGCACCACCACGCGCAGCACGTGGCACACGGTGACCAGCGGCACGCCCAACTGCAGCACCTTGGCGGTGATGCACATCTCCGACACGCCGCCGGGCGCGGTCGCCAGCGACAGGGTCGGCAGCGGCACCGCAGACACCAGCCCGAGCAGGGCCGCCAGCGCGAAGGAGAAAACGATCGACAGCACCGCCGTCAGTGCGGCGGCGCCCATGAAGCGCGGTGCGGCGCGAAAGAAGGCGCGCGAGAAGCGGCAGCCCAGCGCGCAGCCGATCAGCAGCTGGCCGCCGTTGACCACCCACACCGGCAGCGCCGACAGCGGCACGCCGGCGAGCGTCGCCGCCGCCACGCCGAGCAGCGGACCGAGCACCCAGGCGTTGGCGATGCGCAGCAGCTTGAAAGTGGCCACGCCGAGCAGGCTCGCGCCCACCAGCAGCGGAAAGTGCTGCGCGTCCACTTCCAGCACCAGCGGCACATAGAGGTCGCTGCCCTGCACCCCGGCGAAGGTGAGGGCGAAGGGCAGCAGCGACACCACCAACAGCACCCGGATCGCGTGCGCGGCAGCGATCCGATCCACCGCGCCGCCATGGCGGTCGGCGAGGTTGGCCATCTCCGACGCCCCGCCCGGCAAAGCGGCAAAGAAGGCGGTCGGCGCATCCACCCCGCCCAGGCGGCGCATGATCAGCGCACACAGCACGCCGAGCAGCAGTGACCCCACCGCCGCCGCCACCACCAGCGGCGCATGCAGGCTCAGCTGCGCCACCACCTCGGGGCTGAAGTACAGGCCGAGCGCGGCGCCGATCGCCCATTGCCCGGTCTGCCGCCCCCCGGGCAGCGGGCGCAGGTCGATGTCGGTCATGCGCGCACCGGCCACCGCAAACAGCGGGCCGATCATCCACGGCAAGGGCAGATGCAGGCGCTCGGCGAGCCAGCCGGCTGCGGCCGCAAGCACGAGCGTGGGGAGAATGCGCCGCCAGGGCGCGTCAAGGATGCTCATCGGAAACGACACTTACTCGGTGACCGGACGGGTGCTGGCGTCCCACTGACGCAGGAAGGCCTGCTTCTTGGCCTGATCCTGATAGGTCAGAAGCCCCGAGCCGATGCGGATCGGACGGAAGGCATGACGCAGGTTCCGGTGCAGCAGGACGGCGGCGCTGTCGGCGCCGGCGGTGCCGGCATCGCTGCGTACCGGCAGCAGGCCGAGGTGCTCGGCCAGCAGCGCCTGGCCGCGCGGCGACAGCAGGTGGTCCAGCCACAGACGGGCCGCCGCCGGATGACGCGCATCGCGCGCGATGAAGGCGACGCGGCTCAGCACCAGGGTGTAGTCCTGCGGCCACACCACGCCGAGCACCGCTTCGCTGCGCGCGCGCTTGTGCGCATACGAGCCAAGCACGTTGTAGGCCAGCACCAGCTTGTCGGCAGCGACGCGGTCGAGCATGGCGGCGCTGGTTTCGTGCTGCTCGAGGCCGAGCTCACCCATGCGCTCGACGAGCTGCCAGAACACGATCGGGTTGGCCTGCGCATCCTGGGTATGCAGCAGCAACCCGAGGCCGGAGCGCGCCGGGTCGTAGCTGCCGATACGCCCGCGCAGGCGCTCGGGCTGCTCATTGAGCAGGCGGATCAGCGCCGCGTGGGTGGCGGGCACATCGGCCTCGGCGAGCAGGCGCTTGTTGTAGACGATGGCGGCCGGCTCGTAGGTGGTGCCGAAGGCCTCGTCCTTCCACACCGCCCAGCGCGGCAGTGCCGCCGTCTCGGGCGAGCGGTGAGGCTGGGCATAGCCGTCGTTGACCAGCTTCACCTGCAGGTCCATTGCCGAACTCCACACCACGTCCGGCCCCGGCCGGCCGGCGGCGCGCTCGTTGACAACCAGCTCGTAAAGCTCGCTCGAGTTCATGTCGCGATACTCGACACGAATCCCCGGGTGCAAGGCCTCGAAGTCATCGAGGATGGGCTGGATGACGTCCTGGTCGGTCGCCGCATACACCACCACCCGACCCTCGCGGCGTGCCTGCTCGAACCGGTCCACGGCGGGCTCGGCGCCAGCCACTGCGGCGAACAGCATCGCCGCCGCAGTGGCCAGCGCCCGCAGCCCGCGCAGCGGCCGGCGCACGCCCCCGCCGTGCGCCGGCACACGGTCGTCGTCGATCCTGGCCCCGTCCGTTCTCACATTCCGCTCCCATTGCACACCGGTCGGCCACTTGGACGCCACCCGGCTTTGCGCCGATAATCGCCCACAAGCCTTTCGATTCACTTTCACCGGGACTGCCCATGCGCCTGTTGCTGGTCGAAGACCATGCCGAACTCGCCGAGTGGGTCGCGCGCGCGCTGCGCCAGGCCGGTTTCGTGCTCGACGTGCTCGGCCGCGGCGACCATGCCGACCAGGCGCTGCGCACCGAGCACTACGATGTGGTCATCCTCGACCTGTCGCTGCCCGGCCTGGACGGCCTCGAAGTGCTGCGCCGGCTGCGCAAGCGCGAGAGCAACCCGGACCACGGCGCCCCCACGCCCGTACTGGTACTGACCGCACGCGGCAGCACCGGGGAACGCGTCGAGGGCCTCAACCTCGGCGCCGACGATTATCTGACGAAACCCTTCGAGCTCGCCGAACTCGAGGCCCGCATCAAGGCCTTGCTGCGCCGCGCCGGCAACCAGGTGCCGCGGGTGCGGCTGGGCCGGCTCGAGTTCGACACCACCAGCCGCATGGCGACGGTGGACGGCCAGGTGCTGGCGCTGACCCCGCGCGAGCTGGCGGTGCTCGAGGTGCTGCTGTCGCGCGTCGGCCGCCCGGTGGCGCGCGAGGCCCTGTTCCAGAAAGTGTTCGAGTTCGACGCCGACGCCCGCGTGGAGGCCATCGAGATCTACGTCTCGCGCCTGCGCAAGAAGCTCGAAGGTGCCGACGTCGTCATCAACACCCTGCGCGGGCTCGGCTACCTGCTCGCCGAACGGCCGGCGCCCTGACATGCGCGCAGCCCCCGGGGCCGAGCAGGGCGGACGCGCGGATGGCGCCGCCGCCCAAGGCGACGGCGAGGCTGGGGCAGCCGCCGCGGCACCGGCCGCGGACGTCGAACCCGCCGCGCTGCGCCGCCACGGTGGCAGCCTGCGCCGTCGCGTCCTCGGCTGGCTGCTGCCACCGCTCGCGATCATGCTGGTCGTCAATGCCTGGTTCAGCTACCGCGGCGCACTGGACGCGGTGAACCAGGCCTACGACCGCACGCTGACCGCCTCGGTGCGGGCGATCGGCGAGCGCACCCACTCGCTCGAGGGCGAGATCCAGGTCGACATTCCCTACGCCGCCTTCGAAGGCTTCGAGGACAGCGCCGCCGAGCGCATCTTCCATGCCGTGTTCGACCCCGCGGGCGTGCTCGTCACCGGCTATGCCGACCTGCGCCCGCCCACGTTGCCCGCCGGCGAGGGCATGGTGAGGATCTTTGATCTCGCCTATCGCGGCGAGACGGTGCGCATGGCCGCCATGTACAAGCGCCTGTACGACCCCGCACTGGAAGGCGGCGACGCCGTGCTGATCGTGTTCGCCGAGACCACCGGCGCGCGCGAGACGCTCGCCCGCGAGCTCTTCCTCGCCAGCCTGCAACGGCAGTCGGCCCTGGTCGCCGTCGGCGCGGTGCTGCTGCTGCTCGCACTGGGCACCGCCTTCCGTCCGCTGGTGGCGCTGCGCGACCACATCCGCGACCGCGACGAGGAAGACCTCACCCCGGTGCGGGCCGACCACGTGCCGAGCGAAGTCGCGCCACTGATCGACGCCATCAACCACCACATGCAGCGCCTGTCGGCCATGCTGGCCGCGCGCCGGCGCTTCCTCGCCGACGCCGCGCACCAGATCCGCACCCCGCTCGCGGTCCTCACCACCCAGGCCGAGTACGGCCTGCGCCAGACCGACCCGGAAGAGATGCTCAACACTTTCGCCAGCCTGCTGCGCAGCACCCGCGCTGCACGCCGGCTGGCCAACCAGATGCTCACCCTGTCGCGCGCCGAGGCGGTGAACGGCCTCATCGACGAGCGCGCGCCGCTCGACCTCGCCGGCCTGGTCAAGGACGTGGCGATGGAGCTTGCTCCGCTCGCCCTCAAGCGCAACATCGACCTCGCCTACGAAGGCATCGGCCACGCGCTGATGATCGAGGGCAACGCGCCGATGCTGCGCGAGATGGTCTCCAACCTGGTCGACAACGCGATCCGCTACAGCCCGCCCGACTCCGCGGTCACCGTCGCCGTCGCCGCCTTCGACGGCGAGGCGGTGGTCAGCGTGTGCGACCAGGGGCCGGGCATTCCCGAGGCCGAGCGCGAACGCGTGTTCCAGCGCTTCTACCGCATCCTCGGCCACGGCGACAGCGATGGCAGCGGCCTCGGGCTGGCCATCGTGCGCGAGATCGCGCTCGCGCACGATGGCCGCGTCACGCTGCGCGACGGCGAACGCGGACGCGGCCTGTGCGTGGAAGTCGAGCTGCCGCTGGGCGGCACCCCGGCACCCTGAGGCGGAGGCGGGCACCCCGCCACCGGCACCTTCATCGGTCCCTCCTCCTCGCGGACCGACAGCACTGAAAGGCGATCGAAAGGCGACGGCGCTGCAATGCAGGCCGCGCCGACGTGTTTGGCGCGCCCATCCACAAGATCGAGGAGACTTCCATGCAACGCCTTTCCAAGTCGGTCCTGCTGGCCGCCGCCGTCGCCGCCCCGTCGCTCGCGCTCGCCCAGTCCAACGTTACCATCTACGGCCTCATCGACCTCAACCTCAGCTATGAGCGCTCGGGCGACCAGCGCTACCAGGGCGTCCACCACGGCGAGCTCAACGGCTCGCGCCTCGGCTTTCGTGGCACCGAAGAACTCGGCCACGGCATAAAAGCCTTGTTCGTGCTCGAGAGCGGCTTCGACCCCTCGACCGGCCTCGCCGAGCAGGGCGGGCGCCTGTTCGGCCGCCAGTCCTTCGTCGGCCTCGAGAGCAGCCTCGGCCGCCTGACCCTGGGCCGCCAGTATTCGCCCGCCTTCGTCGCCCTCGACCCCTTCGACGCCACCGGCAACGCCGACCGCAGCGCCGGCCTGCTGCTGCGCAAGACCGGCGCCGTGAGGCCGGCCTACGAGGTGCGCTTCGACAACATGGTGAAGTACCGCTCGCCCAAGCTCGCCGGCTTCGAACTCGATGCCGGCTACTGGTTCGGCGAGAAGGTCGCCACCACGTCCACCGCGCGCAAGGAGGGCGACGGCCACGGCCTCAGCCTGCTCTACGGCAACGGCGCCTTCTCCGGCGCGCTCACCACGCAGAGCGTGCAGCGCGACGCCAGCGGCGGCAAGGTGCGCACCAGCGGCGTCGGCCTGGCCTACGACTTCGGCATCGTGAAGCCCTATTTCGCCTGGTCGCAGGACAAGGAAAGCGGCACCGTCGGCAATGGCAAGGCCCGCACCTGGTCGGTGAGCGCCGCGATCCGCGTGAACCCTGCGAACACGGTCGCGCTCAGCTACGCCGATCGCGACGAATCGGACGGCGTCGCCGGCGAGGACGCCAGCGGCTGGTCGGCCTACTACCTGCATGCGCTGTCCAAGCGCACCACGCTGTACGCCGGCTACTCGCAGCTCTCCAACGAGGACGGCGCCAACTATTCGATCGGCAACATCACGCCGGCTGCCGGCGACAAGCACCGGGTGATGATGGCCGGCATGCGCCACCGCTTCTGACCTTCAACCACCGCACACGGGAGAACCCCACATGAACATCACGGGAATGCTGTACGGCGCCCGCCTGCTGCAGTTCGCCGACTTCCCCACCGCGGAAGTCCTGGGCCCGGACGCCAGCGAGGAGCAGATCAAGACGCTGATCGAGCGTCACGGCTCGGTCTTCGTCAAGCCGCTGTTCAAGGGCGGCGTCGGCAAGAAGGGCAAGGCCGGCCTCATCGGCCGCGCCAAGGACCTGCGCACCGCGCTGGCCGAGAAGGAGCGCCTGTACTTTGTCGAGCACCGCCACGGCCACCAGGTGGCGAAAGCCAACGGCGTCACCTTCGAGGGCGCGGTGCCGGCCGAGCACGAGGTCTATTTCTCGATCACCGACTCGACCGAGTTCCGCGCCCCGACCATGACCCTGACCCACCGCGGCGGTGTCGACATCGAGGAACTGGACAAGTCGCAGGTCGCACGCGTGCCCTTCGACCCGCTCACCGGCCTGAAGGCCTTCGTCGTTGCCAACGCCCTCGCCGACATCGGCGCGCCCAAGCAGATCATCTCGCCGCTGGTGCAGCACCTGCCGCGACTGTGGGAGCTGTACCACGACTTCGGCATGACCACCCTCGAGCTCAACCCGATCCGCATGCGCCCCGACCGCCGCGGGCGGCTCACGCCGGTGGCCTGCGACTTCAAGTGCGGCTTCGACCGCGACGACCCGCGCTGGCACCGGCTGAACCTGCCCGCCCACCTGTTCGCGGTGGATTACTCGGACTTCGAGCAGGAGATCAACCAGCTGCGCACCCACCAGGGCCAGAGCGACGTCTACGTGATCAACGCCGGCGGCACCATCCTCGCCCCCACCTTCGGCGGCGGCGCCAACTCGCTGGTCACCGAGATGCTCGGCGACGACGCCATCATCTCGTCCGACTTCGGCGGCAACCCACCCTACGAGAAGATGAAGTCGGTCGCCTCGATCTGCTTCAAGCACTGGCTGCGCCAGTCCAACGTGCTCTTCATCATCGGCGGCAAGTCCAACAACACCGACATCCACGAGACCTTCCGCGCCATGGCCGACGCCTTGCGCGAGCACTTCGGCAGCCATGGGCCGACGCCGCTCTATGTCGTCGCCGGCCGTGGCGGGCCGAACCTGGTGCGCGGCATGGGCGTGCTGCGCGACACCTGCGAGGCGCTCGGCCTGCCCTACCGCCTGTTCGGCTTCGATTCGGCGATGAGCGAGGTGGTGGACTACGCCCGCGAGGCCAATGAATGGATGAAGGCCGGCGGCCGCGACGCCGTCGCCACGCGCCTCGGGCTCGCCCCCGCAGCCACCGCAGCCTGAGCCCCGACACCCCCGATTCCAAGGAGACAGCCATGTACCAACAAGGCGTTGGTGATTTCAAGTATTACGTGGGCATCAGTTCGCTGGCCCAGATCGCGACCCGGCACGACCGGGTGTGCGTGCTCAACATCCTCGGCGGCGAGTCGAGCGAGGTCACCCCGGTCGGCCACGCCTGGTCGGGCGGCAACGTGGTGTTCGGCACCTCGCCCGGCCGCCGCGGCCAGGTGCTGGAGACCGCACTCGGCAACATCCCGGTGTACAACAGCGTGCGCGAGGGCCTCGACGATGGCCATCGCTTCAACTGCGGCGTGGTCTATCTACCGCCGTCGGCGGCACGCGACGGCGTGGCCGAGCTGATCCGGGTCAATCCGGAGCTGAAGAAGGTCTTCATCATCACCGAGAAGATCTCGGTGCATGACGCGCGCGAGATCCGCGCCATGGGCCAGCAGCACGGCATCGACATCTTCGGCGCCAACTGCCTGGGGGTGGCCGATTCGTGGAACCAGGTGCGCATCGGCGGCGCGCTGGGCGGTGACAACCCGTCGGACACGCTGCGCCGTGGCTCGATCGCGGTGCTGTCGAACTCGGGCGGCTTCACCACCACCATCGCCCAGTACCTGCGCATGGCGGGCTGGGGTACGACCACGCTGGTCTCCAGCGGCAAGGACGTCTACATCCACTACGCCGCGCCAGAGTTCGCCTTCGCGCTGGCCAACGACGCGCGCAGCAAGGCCGCAGTGCTGTATTGCGAGCCCGGTGGCTACTACGAGCGCGACGCCGAGTTCACCAAGCCGGTGGTGGCCTGCGTGGTCGGACGCTGGAAGTCGCGACTGACGCGCGCCGTGGGCCATGCCGGTGCGATGGCCGGTGGCGAGGACGATGCCGCCGCCAAGGAACGCTGGTTCATGGACAAGTTCGGCGTTGACGGCCTGTACACGCCGGACAAGCCGGTGTTCTCGGCGAAGGGCGCGGTGGTCACCAACATCGCCCATATCCCCGCCGCCCTCACTGCGGTGATGCGCGCCAACGCCACCCTGCCCGACTTCGAGCCCGAAGGCACGATGGAGCTCAAGCCCTGGTTCGGCGCCAACCTCGGCATTGCCCTGCCGCCGCAGCTCGACCTGCCGGTGGTGCCGGCGATCGAGCCCTATCGCAGCCAGATCGCGCGGCTGGCCGAACAGGTCGGCGCGGTATTCCCACGCGAGTCCATGAAGGACGCCTCGGGCGCCTCGCAGATGGACCCCGCGACCCAGGTCTCCAGCCTGCACGGCGTGAGCGTGCTCGAGGCCGCGCGCCGCCCGCTCGAGGCCAACCTCGGCCTGGCCCTGCTGCGTGAGGCCGGTGGCGACAACGACCGCAAGCTGATCGCGGTGGCGGTCGGCGCCCACCTCAACCTGCATGGCGACCCCGCGCTCGCTGCGGCCGAGGCCGCGCGCGCCGCCGGCAATGCGCCCAACGCAGTGCTCGCCGCCGCCATGGCAATCGTCGGCCCGCGCCGCGCCGAGCGCGCACGCACGATCGCCGCCGCACTGATCGAGCGCCTGCACGCCGCCGGCCTGCGCGACGCGCTCGACGAGGACTTCGACTGCCGCACCCTGGCCGACGACGCCGAGCTGGTCGCGCTGGTGCGCGCGCCGGCGCCCGACGCCCGCGCCGAGGCGATGCTCGCCGGCCTGGCGGCGCGCAATGCGCGCTCGGTAGCGGTGCGCCTGCTGCAGCACACCGGCGTGCCCCTGAGTGCCGATGCGGTGCTCGCCGCGATCACCACCACACTCGCCTGGGGGCCGCTGATGCGCAAGCGCGTGTCGCGCCTGACCGCCGAAAGCCTGCCATGGTGGATGCAGCTGGTCGGCACCCTGATCGGCGCCTCGGCCCCGGCCGCGCAGCACGAGGCCGGCCGCTTCTGCGGCATCGACGAGGCCGAGATGCTCGGTGGCGGTTCGCTCACCGCGCTCGCCTGCCAGGCCCTGCTCGGCCGCGCGCCGCAGCCGGCCGACCTGTTCGCCTACCAGACCCTGGTCGGCATCCTGCTCACCAACGGCCCCGGCACCATCTCCGCCCAGGGCGCCAAGGGCGCGGTCTCGGCCGACGGCCCGGAAACGCCGCAGCGCGTGCAGCTCAACAAGGCGGTCATCGGCTTCCTCACCCACACCGGCTACGCCCACGGCGGCAACGGTTTCGAGGGCGTGCAATTCCTCATCGAGCAGTTCCGCGACAGCGGCCTCGACGACCCGGCGGCTGCCCACGGCCTCGACGTCGCCGCGCTGGCGCGCCGCTGCGCCGAGGACTACGCGCGCTACAAGGCCGAACGCAAGCAGACCGGCAGCGAGGACATCCGCAAGATCCCGGGCGTGAACCACCCGGTGTTCAAGGACCGGCCCGTGAACATCGACCCGCGCGAAGCCTTTATCCGCGAGCTGATGGCCACGCGCGGCGAGGCCAACGTGTTCCACGACTTCTACCACGCCCTGGTGCAGGCGCTGCACGAGGCCGGGGTGTCGCGCACGGTGTATTGCGTGAACATCGACGCGGTGATCGCCGCCCTGCTGCTGCGCCTGACCTGGCAGCCGTGGCGCGAGGGCCGCATCGACGAAGCGCGCCTGGAAGACGCCGCGTTCACCTTGTTCCTGCACGCCCGCATGCTGGGCTGCGCGGCCGAGATCGACGACCACCTGAACCGCGGGCGCAACATGGATACGCGCACGCCGGCGTCGAAATGCCGTCACGTCAGCTGACGCGGTTCACCCGGGGGCGGGCAGGTCGCCGCCCCCGGCGGGCCGCGGGCAGCGCTTCCCCCACCCCCACCGGAACCTCACCATGAACGATTCGACCGCCACGCCGCGCGGCGAACCCGCGATCCGCACCATCGCCATGCCCGCCGACGCCAACCCCGCCGGCGACATCTTCGGCGGCTGGCTGATGGCGCAGATGGACCTCGCCGCCGGCAACGTCGCCGCGCGCCGCGCGCGCAGCCGCTGCGCCACCGTCTCGGTGGACCGCATCACCTTCCTGCGCCCGGTGTTCATCGGCGACGAGGTCAGCCTCCACGCCGAGATCGTGCGCGTCGGCCGCAGCTCGATGACGATCGAGGTCGAGGCCTGGCGCCGCTCGCGCGACGGCGAGGAACAGGTCAAGGTCACCGACGCCAGCTTCGTCTTCGTCGCCCTCGACCAGGGCGGGCGGCCGCGGGTGATCAATCCTGGATCCCCGTCCGCGGCAGACGCCTGAGCAAGCAAGGGCACGATCGCTCGACCCCGCGGCCTGCGCGCGGGACGCGGGCCTGACGCACCCCGCTCGATCGCCGTCAGGCCTTCCTGAGCGCTTCCTGGTTATCCGGAAGAATGGCAGAGACGTCTTCGCGGTGCTCGTAGGCGGACACCCTGTTATCGACCAGTGCGATAGCCAGTGCCGCAAACAGCGCAGGCAGCGCGATCGCCACGAAGTTCAGCTCCAGAGGCAGGGACATGCCGACGAGGACGCCAATCAGGATCGGCGCGAGGATGGCACCGGTGCGACCGATGCCGAGCGCCCAGCCCAGGCCGGTGGAGCGGATCGCCAGCGGGTAGAACTGCGCCGCATAGGCATTGGTCACGATCTGGGTGCCGATGGTGCTGGCCCCTGCCAGGCCGACGACGATGAACAGCAGTGGGGTCGGCATCGGCTGGCCGAGCAGGCTGATCGAGGCTGCGGCGAGCAGGTACATGCCGATCAGCACCCGCTTGATCCTGATGCGGTCGGCAAGCGTGCCCAGGAAGATGGCGCCGAACATCATGCCGAACAACGCCGAGCTCGCCATGAATCCGGCCTGGGTGGCGCTGACGCCCATCTCCTGCATGATTGCCGGCATCGCAATGCCTGCGACGGCAAGGTCGTAGCCGTCAAAGATGATGATCAGGGCGCACCACGCCAGGATGACGCCATGAAAACCATTGAACTTCGCCTCGTCGGCGATCTTGTGAACATCTAACTGACGCATTTTGTCGATCCCTCGTGGGCCACTCGTCTGTCGGGCCGGGCGCGACGTCACGGTGGACGACGCCCGTGGTCGCGCATGCATCGCGTCCACGCGCCGGCCCCTGGCGGGCGCGCGAACGCGACCTATCGCTTAGAGCCAGGTACCGCCCTGGCGCTCGCTCGGAATCTGGGTGGCCGGATCGAAGTCGTGGATCCAGCCGAGGTGGTTCATCATCTCCTCGCGATCCGCGAAGCGGGCATTGCGCAGGTCGGCGGCGGGGCCGTCGGGCAGGTGCAGGACATCGGCGGTCGAGATCGAGGCGAACTGGACCTTGCGGGTACGGCCGCGGCGCAGGTGCTCGTAATCCTCCAGCGCCTGCGCGAAGCGTGCCGGGCCCTTTTCGGCGAGTTGCGCCGCCAGCACCACCGCGTCCTCGATGGACTGGTTGGCGCCCTGGCCATGGTGCGGCACCAGCGCGTGCGCGGCGTCGCCGAGCAGGGTCACCCGGCCGCGCGTCCAGCGCCCCAGCGGCGGCCGATGGAACAGCGCCCAGCGCTGGCTGGTGGGCACGGCGCTGATCATCTGTACTACCGCCGGATGCCAGTCGGCGAAGCGCTGCAGCTGTTCGCCCTGCTCGGCACCGGTCACCCACTCGCGCACCGGCCACGGCGAGGGACTGCGCTCGACCAGCAGGAAGTTCTGGTCGCCGTTGCCGATCGGGTAATGCAGCAGGTGGGCGCCCGGGCCGATCCAGAACTGGATGGCTTCGGGGTCGGGCAGCAGGTCGAGCATCTCGGGCGGGACGATGCCACGGAAGCCCGAGCAGCCCGAGTAGAGCGCATCGTCATAACCGAGCATCCAGCGGCGCACGACGGAACGCGCACCGTCGCCGCCGATCACCAGGTCGGCGCGCGCGGTGCTGCCGTCATCGAACTCGAGCACGACCTCGTTGCCGTTGTCCTTGAGGTCGCTGACGCGCTTGCCGAGGTGAATGTGCTCCATGCCGACGGCGCGCGATAGGATGGCCTGCAGGTCGGCACGATGAATGCCCCAGTAGCAGGCGCCGAACTGGCCCTCGTAGTCCGGCTCGCCACTGTGGCGGCCGATGACACGGCCGTCGCGTCCATCGCGGTAGATCAGGGTCGAGATGGAGAAGCACACCTCGTCGAACTGGCTGCGCAGGCCGATCCGGTCATAGAAGCGTGTCGCATTTGCCGACAGCGCCACGGCCGCACCGACCTCCCTCAACTCCGGCGCCTGTTCATGGAGTTCAACGTCGATGCCATGCTGGCGCAGGGCAAGGGCGAGGGTCAGGCCACCGATACCTGCACCGACGATCGCAATCTTCCAGTCTCTTGTAGTCATTCCAGTTCTCCTTCCTGTGGTGGGTCACCGTGCGCAACGGGCATCCGGAATTCGGCGGCCCGTTGCGCGCAGCAGTTCGTCATCGCAAGAATTGAGTCGAACTCGACGCCTTCACCGCCCAGTTCCTGGAGCCTTAAGGCAGATAAACTCTCGAGATTCGCGCACAAAACCGACAAACGCAGCTTAGTGAGCCGACAAACATGACTCAATGGACTGATTGAGATACTGGGTATGACTGGAAGTAATAGTAGGGCCCGCGACACGGCGTTTGCGCCCGGCCGGGCCGCGGCGCACGTGACGCTCCGCCCGCGCCGTCTGCGCGGGCCAGCTCGGCCTGTCAATGGCCGGGCGGAGTGCTCAGGCGATGCTGTCGATCTCGGGCAGCTCACACTGGTCGGCGATCAGGTTGCGCAACCACTTGTTCGCCGGATCACGATGAAAGCGTGCATGCCAGAACTGGTTGATCGACAGCCGCGGTAGCTCGACCGGATGCTTCGAATATGCGCGGGCCAAGGGATAAACCTTGGGGTGGACGAGCACTTCAGGGACGGTCGCGACCAGATCGGTGCTCTGCAGCAGGTGCTCCAGGCTCGCATAGCTGGGTACCCTGAGCCTCACTTTCCGCTTCAAGCCCCGCTTCTCGATGATCTCGTCGATACGCGCGTGCCCCGTCCCCTCGGCGCTGACGACGGCATGCTCCGCCTCGAGGTAGTCCTCAAGCGACATCGGCCGCCCGGCCAGCCGGTGACCTAAGCGGAAAACGCAGACATAGCCCTGCTTGAGGAGTTGGCGCCGGAAGAAGCC
>NZ_DAOMPS010000024.1:0-66022 GCF_035444905.1 Thauera sp. | reverse complement strand
GAGGACTGGGAGCGGGCGAATGCCGGCTTCATCGCCGACGACCCGCTGAGCGGCAGGCGCGCCAGCGCCCGGGCGGGCGAGGAGGACTTCGCGCAGCTCTTCTCTAAGCTGGTCGCTGCCGCGCCGGCGCCGATCGGGCTCGGCGCCGGGCCGTACAAGGAAGGCTGAGCCTCCCCAGTACGGGGAAGGGGGCGCGCGGCACTTCGGTCTTCGCTGTCGTGCGTGCCAGCGCCCCAGCGTCACGCCACCGACGCCTGCCGAGCTGCCCTGCAGGCACGCTTTCATGCGGGTTTCGAGGTGCTGCCGCGCGCACTCTGGCGGAGGATCCGGGCTAGAATCGGCCATTGATTCCAGTTTGCCGGGCCGCCTTCAGTCGTGCCCGGCCCCAGCAGCGGTGAACGCGTGAGCGCCGACAAGAACAGTTCCAGCCCCGAGACCTCTCCTCCTGCCTCGACCGTGCCGCGAGTGGATGACACCACGGCACAATTCGTCGCCTGGGTGCGCGGCGCCGCGCCCTACATCCATGCCTTCCGCGGCCGTACCTTCGTCGTCGGTTTCGGCGGCGAGGTGGCGGCCGGTACGCGGGCACAGAGCCTGGCCTATGACTGCAACCTGCTCGCAGCACTCGGCATCCGCCTGGTGCTGGTGCACGGTGCACGGCCGCAGATCGACGCCGAACTGGCGCGCCGCGGCCTCGAGTCGCGTTTCCATCATGGCTTGCGCGTCACCGATGCGGACGCCCTGGAGTGCGTGAAGTCCGCCATGGCGGTGACGCGCTTCGAGGTCGAGGCGCTGCTCTCTCAGGGGCTGCCCAACACGCCGATGGCGGGCAGTTACATCCGCGTCACCGGTGGCAACTTCATCACTGCGCGGCCGGTGGGTGTGGTGGAAGGGATCGACTACCAATACACCGGCGCGGTGCGCAAGATCATTGCCGAGGAGATCAACGCCGACCTCGACCAGCAGAACGTGGTCCTGATCACGCCCTTGGGCGTGTCGCCCGCGGGCGAGATTTTCAACCTGGCGATGGAAGAGGTGGCCGAGGCCGTGGCCGTGGCGCTGAAGGCGGAGAAACTCATCTACCTGTGCGATGCGCCCGGCCTGCTCGACGAGCAAGGGCTGCTCGTCGAGTCGGTGACCGCCGACGAGGCGCAGCGCAAGCTCGATGCCGGCGAGGGACTGACCGAGGATCTGCACTTCTTCCTGCCGAGTGCGATCCGTGCCGTGCGCAAGGGCGTGGCGCGCTGCCACCTGATCGACCGTGACCTCGACGGTGGCCTGCTGCTGGAGTTCTTCACCCATGCCGGCGTCGGCACGGTGGTGTCGCGTGATCCGCTGTTCCGCCTGCGCGAGGCCTCGGTGGACGACGTCGCGGCGCTGGTGTCGCTGATCTCGCCGATGGAGGCCGATGGCACGCTGGTGCGGCGGGGGCGCGAGCTGCTCGAGCAGGAGATCGAGCGCTTCACCGTGGTCGAGCACGACGGCGTGCTGGTCGGCTGCGCGGCGCTGTATCCCTTCAGCGAGGACAACGCCGCCGAGCTCGCCTGCCTGGCGGTGATGCCCGAATACCGCCGCGCCGGTCTGGGCGACCAGTTGCTCAGGCGCATCGAGCGCCGCGCGCGGCTGCAGCGGATGGAGCGATTGTTCGTGCTCACCACCCGTACCGCGCACTGGTTCCGCGAGCGCGGTTTCAGCGAGATCGGCCCCGAGGCGCTGCCGCGCCAGAAGCGCGAACTCTACAACCTGCAGCGGCGCTCCAAGGTCTTCGTCAAGACCCTATGAAGTGGGGGCGAAAGGTCTCTCAGCCTGACGAGCTTGGCTTCCTGCGCGAGCTCATGGACGGCGTGCACGGTATCGAGGCAAGCTTCGACGCCGATCAGCGCCTGTCCTGGATCAGTCCGTCCATCGAGCGCCTGACCGGCTGCACGCCGGCCGAATGCCTTGCTGCGGCCGACGTCATCGCGCTGCTCGTGCATGAGTCCGATCGCGACTACTGTCGGCGCATGGCGGCACAGGTGCTGGAAAACGGTCTGCCGCAGGATTTCGAACTGCGCCTCGTCGCGCGCGATGGACGCGTACTGTGGGTCGCGATGCACTGGCGCCGGCGGCGGCCGCACAAGGGCAGCCGAGCCGGCCTGCGCCTGTCGGCGGAGGACATCCAGGCGCGCAAGGAAACCGAGTACACCCTGCTCGAGACCGTGGCCGAACTGCGCCGTGCCCAGGCCTTGCGCGAACACTATCTGCTGCGCAGCAATGACGAACGCCAGCGCCTGGCGGCCCTGCTCAACCTGATCCGCCTCGGCATCCTGTTCATCGACCAGGATCGGCGCGTGCTGTATCACAACCGGGCGATGCTCGAGATCTGGGGCTATGCGCCCGACAGCCAGCTGGTCGGCAGTCGGGAGGCGGTGCTGAAGGACCAGGCCGCACGCGTGCTGGCCGACGCCGATGCCTACTTCGACCACATCGATGCCGTCGTGCGTGCCCGCGACGCGGTGAGCGAGGAGTACGAGTTTGCCTTTGCCGATGGCCGGATCGTCACCGATCGCTCGGCGGTGGTGCATGGCGGTGATCAAGGGCAGGGCATCGGCCGTGTTTGGATCTACGAGGACGTGACCGAGGCGAGACGGATCTCGCGGCGCCTGGTCGAGCTCGCCGAGCGCGACGAGCTGACCGGCCTGTACAACCGCCGTCGCTTCCATGAGGAGCTCGAGCGCATGCTCGCCGATGCGGCCCGCCGCGGCTCGGCCGTTGGCTTGCTCGCCTTCGACCTTGACGGTTTCAAGCCGATCAACGACGCCTTCGGCCACCAGGCCGGCGATGAGGTGCTGGTCGGTCTCGCGCAGGGCGTCGGTCGTATCGTGCGGCGCAACGAGATGCTGTTCCGGGTCGGCGGCGACGAGTTCGCACTGCTCGTGCCCGACGCGGAAGCCGAGGGCTTGCTCGAGCTTGCGCACCGCCTCGTCGAAGGCGTTGCGGCGCTGCGCTTCTGCTTCGAGGGGCAGGAGGTGGGCGTCACGGCCAGCGTGGGGATCGCCCGTTTTCCCGACAATGCCCTCGGTGGCGAGGCGCTGGTGGCCGCGGCCGACGAGGCCTTGTACCGCTCCAAGGGGGACGGGCGCAACCGCGCGACCGTATCGGCGCGGCCGCCACAGGGCGGCGCGACAGGGCGAATCGGCTAGAATGCCGGGTTACAGCTCCGATGAACCAGATAGCAGAGAGGATTGAAACATGGCCCGGATGGTTAACTGCGTGAAACTCGGCCGCGAGGCCGAAGGTCTGGACCTGCCGCCCGTGCCGGGCGCGCTCGGCAAGCGCATCTTCGAAAACGTGTCGAAGGAGGCCTGGCAGCAGTGGGTCAAGTACCAGACCATGCTGATCAACGAGAACCGGCTCAACCTGATGGACGCGCGCGCGCGCAAATACCTGGCCGAGCAGATGGAGAAGCATTTCTTCGAGGGCGGCGCCGATCAGGTGGCTGGCTACGTGCCGCCGCAGTCCTGAGCGCAGGCCGCAGGAGGCACGAAAAAGGGGATGTCGCAGGACATCCCCTTTTCAATGGGTGCGCGCGGCTATGAGCCGGGCGTTCAGCTCTGCGAGCCGAGGCTCGCCTGGGCTTTCTCGAAGCGGACGTCTTCGCCGCTCACCATGAAGACCACATGTTCGGCGATGTTCATCGCGTGATCGCCGACGCGCTCGATCGACTTGGCGATGAAGAGCATTTCCAGGCTGTTCGTGATGGTCCGCGGGTCTTCCATCATGTAGGTGATGAGCTGACGCATGATGCCCTTGAAGCCCGCGTCCACCTCGGCATCCTTGCGCTTGATCTCCTCCGAGCGGCTGGCGTCGGCGCGGGCGAAGCCGTCGAGCGCGGCGCGTAGCATCTCGAGCGCGATCTCGGCCGACTGGCTGAGGCCGACGCGCGGCGCAAACGGGATCTCCGACGAGTGCAGGCGGCGGCCGGCCTTGGCGATCTTCTTGGCCTCGTCGCCGATGCGCTCGAGATCGGCGATCGTCTTGATCACCGTCAGCACCATGCGCAGGTCGCGGGCAGCCGGCTGGCGCTTGGCGATGATGTGGCTGCAGTCGTCATCAAGCTTGATCTGTGCCATGTTGACCGACTTGTCGCCTTCGACCACCGCGTCAAGCAACACCATATCGCCGTTGCGCAGGCCCTCGAGCGCCTTCGCGACCTGAGCCTCGACGAGTCCGCCCATCTGCAGTACGCCGCGACGGATTTCTTCCAGTTCGACGTCGAACTGCTTGAAAGTGTGTTCAGTCATTTTTGCCATGGTCCGATCCAGGAAGCAGGCAGGCTAACAGGCGATTGTTAAGCTTTTGTTGCATCCCGGAGCGTAGGAGTTCAGACCGGCTTTGCCGTATGGCGTTCGACGCCGGCAGCCGTGGCCAGCAGCAGCACGTCGGCGCCGCGCTCGGCGAACAGGCCGTTGGTGACCACGCCGACGATCTGGTTGATGCGGGTCTCCATGCCCACCGGGTCGGTGATCTCCAGTCCGTGCACGTCGAGGATCAGGTTGCCGTTGTCGGTGATGAAGCCTTCGCGCGTCTTGGGTTCGCCGCCCAGGCGGCGCAATTCGCGCGCCACGTGGCGCGCGGCCATCGGGATCACCTCGACCGGCAGGGGGAAGCGGCCCAGCACCGACACGCGCTTGCTGGCGTCGCAGATGCACACGAAGCGTTCGGACACCGCGGCGACGATCTTTTCGCGCGTCAAGGCGCCGCCTCCGCCCTTGATCATCGCGAAGCTGGCGTCGATCTCGTCGGCGCCGTCGACATAGACGGGCAGCGATGCGATGCCGTTGAGGTCGAAGACCTCGATGCCGTGCGCGCGCAGGCGGGCGGAACTGGCCTCCGAACTGGAGACGGCGCCGCGAATGCGCGCGCGCATGCCGGCGAGGGCGTCGATGAAGTGATTCACCGTCGAGCCCGTACCGACGCCGACGACGTCGCCATCCGTGATGTAGTCGAGTGCGGCACGCGCCGCAGCCTGCTTGAGTTCGTCCTGGGTCATGGCGGTAGGCAATGTAGGTGGCCGCTCAAAGCAGGCCGTGGAAGGGTTGGACGTAGACCGTGTCGCCGGGCTGGACCTGGGTGCAGTCCTCGCCCAGTACGACGAAGCAGTCCGCCTCGGCCATCGAGCGCAGCACGCCCGAGCCCTGGGCGCCAGCGAGGGCGACCGAGAGCGTGCTGCCATCGCGCTGCAGGCGGCCGCGCAGGTATTCGACGCGGCCGGGCTGCTTGCGCAGGGAAAAGCGCGCGCCGGCCGAAAAATGCGCGGCCGGCGGCAGCGGCGACACGCCCATCAGCGTGAGCAGGGCGTCCTGTACGAACTGGTAGAAAGTGACCATGACGGCCACCGGATTCCCCGGCAGGCCGAACAGCACGGCCTTGCCGATGCGGCCGAAGGCCATCGGCCGGCCCGGCTTGATCGCCAGCTTCCAGAACGCCACCTCGCCCATGCGCGCCATCATGTCGCGGATGAAGTCGGCTTCGCCGACCGACACGCCGCCGCTGGTGATGATCACGTCGGCCGCCTCCGACGCCTCGCGGAAAGCGGCCTCGAGCGCTTCGGGGCGGTCCGGTACGACGCCCATATCGAGCAGTTCGCAGCCCAGGCGTGCCAGCGCGCCGAAAAGCGTGTAGCGGTTGCTGTCATAGACCTCGCCCGGCCCGAGCGGGCGTCCGATCGAGGCGATCTCGTCACCGGTGGAGAAGAAGGCCACGCGCAGCGGTCGGTGAACGCTGACTTCGGCGATGCCGAGCGAGGCGATCAGGCCCAGCTCGGCGGGCCCGCAGCGCGTGCCGGCCGCCAGGGCAACGCTGCCTTCGGCCAGGTCCTCGCCAGCGCGGCGCAGGTTCTGGCCTTTCTTCTGGCCGGGCGGCACGAACACGCGCTCGCCTTCGCGGCGGGTGACTTCCTGCACCACGATGGTGTCCGCACCCGCGGGGATCGAGGCGCCGGTCATGATGCGCACAGCCTGTCCAGCGCCGACGATGCCCGAGAACGGCCGGCCTGCAAACGCGGTACCGACCACCGCGACTGCGGTCTCGGTGTCCGCGGCGAGGTCGGTGGCGCGCACCGCGTAGCCGTCCATCGCCGAGTTGTCGTGCGCGGGGACGTTGTAGGGCGCGATGACGTCGGCGCTGAGCACGCGACCGAGCGCGGCACGCACCGCCGCCCGCTCCCAGCCGCTGACGGGCGACAGGCCATCGAGGATGGCCGCGCGGGCCTCGGCAACAGCGAGGAAGTTGCGCCCGAGTTCGGTGGCGACGGCAGAAGGCTGGGTCATTGGCGATCTCCGCGGGAGAACGGGCAGGTCAGGAAGCGGGGCTGGCCGGACGTTCGAGGCGGGCGTCGGCCCATCCGGCCAGCCTGCGCGGGGCGGTGTTCGCCACCCCGGGATACATGCCGTCGCGTGCGCTTAGCGCAGGCCGGCAGCGTAGTCAGCCACCGCCTTGATTTCCGGATCGGTCATCTTGATGGCGATCATGCGCATCATGCTGTTCGGGTCGTTGTGGCGGACGCCGTCACGGAAGGACTTCATCTGCGCTTCGGTGTATTCGGCGAACTGGCCCGACAGGCGGGGATACTGAGCCGGCATGCCGGCGCCGGCAGGGCCGTGGCAGGCAGCACAGGCGGGCACGCCCTTGGACGCGATGCCTGCGCGCCAGATGTGGCGGCCGAGTTCGATCGTGTCGAGATTCTTCGCCGGCTCGGGTTGCAGTTCGAACGACGCGTAGTACTTGGCCAGCGCGCGCATGTCGCTTTCCTCGAGGCCGGCGACCATCGCCGTCATGACCGCGTTCTCGCGCACGGGCGCGTTGCCGTTCCAGCCCTTGAATTCACGCAGTTGCTTGAAGAGGTAGTCTTCATGCTGTCCAGCGAGCTTCGGGTTGGCCGAAAGCTGGCTGTTGCCATCGGCACCGTGACAGGCGGCGCATATCGTCTCGGCGGTCTGTTTCGCCTTGGCGAGGTCCGGAGCCTGGTCCTGAGCATGCAGGCCGCCGGCGACCAGCAACAACGACGAGAGCAGCAGGGAACGCTTGATCATGATGTCCTCGGAAAGCCGTGAGTGATTGTTTCAAACGCGGTATTCTATAACACGAAACCCCGCTTGCGCGATGCGGAGTGGGGTTTATCCCGCAGCCAGTCGGCTTTTCAGCCTTTTTTTCATGCCTCTTTTCCGCAACGCACAATTCGAGATTTCGATCGCCAAGCCCTCGGGCCTGCCGCCTCCCTCCGGCCCCGAGATCGCCTTTGCGGGCCGCTCGAATGCGGGCAAGTCGAGTGCGATCAACACGCTCGCCGGTCATGTGCGGCTGGCCTACGTGTCGAAGACGCCGGGCCGTACCCAGCTCATCAATTTTTTCCGGCTCAACAGCGGCGCCTTGCTGGTCGATCTGCCCGGCTACGGCTACGCGGCGGTGCCGGAGAAGATCCGGCGGCAGTGGCAGGGCCTGATCGAGACTTACCTGAAGAAGCGCGAAAGTCTCATTGGCCTGGTGCTGATCATGGACTCGCGTCATCCGCTCACCCCGCTCGATCGGCAGATGATCGACTGGTATGTGCACTCTGGGCGTCCGATTCACGTGCTGTTGACCAAATCCGACAAGCTGTCGCGCGGCGCAGCCGCGGCCACGCTGCAGGACGTGCGCAGCCAGTTGCGGCCGCTCGGTCCGCAGGTCACGGTGCAATTGTTCTCAAGCCTCAAGAAGACGGGCGTCGAGGAGGCCGAGCAGGTGATTGCTGCCTGGCTCAGTGGCGAGCTGCCAGCGGTCGAGCTGGAGGCTTCCTCTGACTTGCCGACGGTGGCTGGCGCAGTGCCGGCAGGGGCGAGCGCGGCAAAAACAAAAGCCCCCGACCAGGGGACTTAGTCGGGGGCCAAAATGCCTCACCGGGCGTGAGGCACCCGCTCAGGGAGGTGAAGCGGGAGATGGCCGGCAAGCGGCCGGACGCCATCTGCCTGCTATGAGGTTTCAGCCGCCAGGAAGTTCCGCTGCGTTCTCGTTACCGGCTGTGTCGACGCCGCTGAGCCTGCGCCCCGATCCTTGTTCTGATCGATAATCCGAGAATTCGACTTTGCGAGAGTAGACCATGCGACCCACTGGAGCCTTTCCCCTTACCCGCATGCGCCGCATGCGCCGCGACGAGTTTTCGCGTCGCCTGATGCGTGAACATGTGCTCACCGCGGACGACCTGATCTATCCGGTGTTCGTCCTCGATGGCAATGGCCGTACCGAGGCAGTGCCGTCGATGCCCGGTGTCGAGCGTGTGAGCATCGACAGGCTGTTGCCGGTGGCCGAGCAGGCACTCGAGCTCGGCGTGCCGGCGCTGGCGCTGTTCCCCGTCATCGACGCGGCGGGCAAGACCGAGGGGGCGGAAGAGGCCTGGAACCCCGATGGGCTGGTGCCGCGAACGCTCCAGGCGCTCAAGGCGCGCTTCCCGGAGTTGGGCGTGATCACCGACGTCGCACTCGACCCCTATACCAGCCACGGTCAGGATGGCCTCATCGATGCCGCCGATCCGCTGGGCTACGTGATGAACGACGAAACCCTCGAGGCGCTCGCCAAGCAGGCGCTGTGCCACGCGCAGGCGGGGGCGGACGTGGTGGCCCCTTCGGACATGATGGATGGCCGCGTCGGGCGCATCCGCGCCGAACTCGACGCCGCGGGTCACATCCATACCCGCATCCTGGCCTACTCGGCCAAGTATGCGTCGAGCTTCTACGGCCCTTTCCGCGACGCCGTCGGCTCGGCGGGTAATCTCGGCAAGGGCAACAAGTACACCTACCAGATGGACCCGGCCAACAGCGACGAGGCCCTGCGCGAGGTCGCGCTCGACATCGCCGAGGGGGCGGACATGTTCATGGTCAAGCCTGGCATGCCTTATCTCGACATCGTCCGCAGGGTGAAGCACGAGCTCGAGGTGCCGACCTACGTGTACCAGGTCAGTGGCGAGTACGCGATGCTCAAGGCTGCGGCAGCCAACGGCTGGCTCGACGAGCAGGCGTGCGCGCTCGAGGCCTTGCTCGCCTTCAAGCGCGCGGGCGCGGACGGCATCCTGACCTACTACGCGCTCGACGCCGCGCGCTGGATGAAAGCCGGGGCGTGAGCGGGCGCATCGCGATGGATGAGGCCGGCAGGGCCGTGAGCCTGCGGCCGATGCGGTCGACGTCTGGCGCCGGCTCGGCTTCGTCGCCGACGCGTCTGAACGGTCTTGCGGTTATGGTGCGGGGGCCTTGTACGTGCGGCGCCCTGCCGCCTGAGCGCTTCAGGCGAGCAGGCTGCCGAGGCGGCGGCGCAGGTCGAGGATCGAGGCCAGCTTGAGATCGACATAGGCCGGCGTGCGCAGGCCGCGGCCGACCAGCACCGTGCGCATGCCCAGGCGCTTGGCGGTGCGCAGATTCACGGCCGAATCCTCCAGCATGATGCAGCGCGCCGGATTGAGTCGGCGCGACGACAGCAGCCTGCGATAGGCACGGATGCCGGGCTTCGGGTGGTAGTCCAGATCCTCGATGCCGATGACGTCCTCGAACAGGTCGTGCACGCCCATGATGTCGAGCGCGGCCAGCGCGTACTGGCGCGGCGCGTTCGAGAACACGAAGCGGCGCCCCGGCAGCTGGCGCAGCATTCCGCGCAGGGCACGATCGAACACCATCATCTCGTGCAGGCGGTCGAAGCGGTGGGTCTCGCGCAGGAAGTGTCGCGGGTCGGTGCCGTGATGGCGCATCAGGCCGAGCAGGGTGGCGCCGTAGCGCCGCCAGTAGTGCATGCGCAGCGCGTTGGCCTCCTCGCGTGACAGCGACAGGTGGCGCTCGAGGTAGGCGGTCATGCTGCGGTTGATATGCGGAAAGATGTGCGGACTGGCGTTGTGCAGCGTGTTGTCGAGGTCGAACAGCCAGACGGGGGGCAGGGTCATCGGGGGGGAGCGCAGTTGGCGTGGCGTGATCAGCGCGCCGGCGGGCGGGGCTGGAAGCGGACGATGCTGCGGCCGTCCTCGGTGGTCCTGGGGGCGGCCTTCCAGGCGTGGCCCTGGATGATTTCGAAGGTCGCGGGCAGGCGCCCGTCCAGGCGCATCGCCTCGTAGGCGGCGCGTGCCGCCGTCCAGCCGCCGCGTCCCGACAGCCCGCGCGGCCGGCCGCGGGCCGCGTTGCTGGCACCCGTGGCGCGCAGGTCGCGCAGCAGGTCGTCGAGTTCGGTATAGGTGAGGGTGAGCATTTCCATGTCCATCACCGGATCGGTGAAGCCGGCCTTGATCAGCGCGTCGCCGAGGTCGTGCATGTCGATGAAGCGGTGCACGCGCTCGCCCGCGCCCTGCGGCAGCGCCGCGCGCAACTCACGCAGCGAGTCCGGCCCCAGGGTGGAGAACATCAGCAGGCCGCCCACTTCGAGCGTGCGGTGGATCTCCTGGAGAACGGGGAGCGGGTCATCCTCGGCCGGCAGCATCAGGTTGGACCACACCAGGCCGAGGCTGGCGCGAGCGAAGGGCAGGCTGCGGGCGTCGGCGACGACGTGCGGTGGCGTGGCCGCGGGTTTGCCGAGCAGGCGCTTGAGCAGGCCGGCGCGTGCAGCCGGCGGCGCGATGCGCGCGCCGGCACGTGCGACCATGGCGGGCGCGTAGTCGGCGGCCAGCACGGTGGCGTCGGGAAAGCGTGTGCCAAGCCGCGGCAGGTCAGCGCCCGTGCCGCAGCCGAGATCGAGGATGCGGCGGGGCGTGAGGCGGATGTAGTCCAGCCGCTCGTCCATGCGCCGGGCCACCTCGCGTGCCAGCACATCGGCGCCGTCGCAGGTTGCGGCAGCGCGTTCGAAGCGACGGCGCAGCAGCTTGCGATCGAGGGCGAACTCGCTCGCGCTGTCAATGGCGCGCGCGCTCATTGCCGTGGGGCCTGCAAGGCAGTCGGTGTCGTCGGCCTGCCGCGGTCGCTCGGAGCTGAGACCATTGTCATTGCGTGCGTTCCGGGCTGTAATTGCGAGGCCCGCATGTTCTTTCATCGGCCGAAATCTTGTCAAACCCAACTCCCGCCCTGCTTGCGCTGTGGCAACGTGTTGCCGATTTCGTCGCGCCTCAGAGCTGCTTCGCCTGCGGTTCGAGTTCGGGCGGCCATGCCCTATGCGCGCCGTGCAGGCAGGCCTTGCCGCGGCGTCCCTCCACCGCCTGTCCGCGTTGTGCCTTGCCCGGTCTCGGCGGCGGGCTCTGCGCCGCCTGTGCGCGCAGGCCACCCGCCTATGATGCGACGCGGGCATTGTACGATTTTGCCTTTCCGGTCGATGCCATGGTGCATGCCCTGAAGTACCGGCACCAGCTCGCACTGGCGGCCTGCTTCGCCGCCGAACTGCGCGAACTCGGGAGCGACTTCGGCGCCGATGCGGATCTGCTGCTGCCGATGCCGCTGCATCCGCGGCGTCTGGCCGAGCGTGGCTTCAACCAGGCCGTCGAGCTCGCGCGGCCGCTGGCGCGCAGAAGGGCGCTGCCCCTGGCGCTCGCGCTGGTGAGCAAGGTCCGCGACATTCCCGCCCAGGCCGGCCTGGGGCGCGAAGAACGCCAGCGCAACCCGCGCGGCGCCTTTGTCTGCGACATGGATCTGCATGGGCAGCGCGTGATCGTCGTCGATGACGTCATGACCACCGGCGCGACGCTCGACGAACTGGCGCGCTGCCTGAAGCGCAGCGGTGCGATCTGGGTGGGCAATCTGGTCGTGGCGCGCACGCCCGCCCCTTACTGAGCGGGTCGAGCTGGTTTACAGTGGCGTCCCGATCGCCGCCCGGCTCCTGCGCTGGCAGGCCGTCGCTCCCTCCTGCCGACTCCACGCCGATGTTTGAAATCGTCCTCTATCAACCCGAGATCCCGCCCAATACCGGCAATATCATCCGGCTGGCCGCGAATACCGGTTCGCGCCTGCATCTCGTGGCCCCGTTAGGCTTCGACCTCTCCGACAAGCAGCTCGCGCGGGCAGGGCTCGACTATCACGACCTCACCTGCGTCAGCGTGCATGCGGACTGGCCGCAGTGCGCGGCTGCCCTGCACGGGCGCCGCATGTTTGCGCTCAGCACCCGCGGCAGCCGCCGTCATGACCTGATCGAATATCGCGAGGGCGACGCCTTGCTGTTCGGTCCCGAGAGTCGCGGCCTGCCCGATGAGCTGCTGCAGACCTTCGCGCCCGAGTGTCGCATCCGCATTCCGATGCGCCCGACCAATCGCAGTGTCAACCTCTCGAACGCGGTGGCCGTTGTGGTGTATGAGGCCTGGCGCCAGCACGAGTTTTCCGGCGCAGTGGCACAGTAGGTCGAGCGCGCTTCTGCCGCGACCCGCGATGTGCTCATTCCTCGCGCGGGTCGCGGGCGAGCAGGCGCTCGACCGCGCTGCGGGCGTTGAGGCCGTGGTGGAGCAGGGCGTCGATCGCCTCGCAGATCGGCATCTCGACACCGTGGCGATGGGCCAGGCGCACGACTTCGCGTGCCGTCGATACGCCCTCGGCGACGTGGCCGAGTTCGCGCAGGATGTCGTCCAGGGTCTTGCCTGCGGCCAGCGCCAGGCCGACGCGCCGGTTGCGCGACAGGTCGCCCGTGCAGGTGAGGATCAGGTCGCCCATGCCGGCGAGGCCCATCAAGGTCTCGCTGCGGCCGCCGAGCGCCTGGGCGAGGCGGGCGATCTCGGCCAAGCCGCGGGTGATCAGGGCGGCGCGGGCGTTGAGGCCGAAGCCCATGCCGTCGGCGACGCCGGCGGCAATCGCCATCACGTTCTTGACCGCGCCGCCGGTCTCGCATCCGACCAGGTCGGTGTTGGCGTAGATGCGCAGGCGCGGCTGGTGCAGCACGCCGACCCAGTGGCGGGCGAAGCCTGCATCGTGCGCTGCCAGCGTCACCGCGGCAGGCAGGCCGCGCGCGACCTCGGCGGCGAAGCTGGGCCCGGTGAGCACGCCGCAGGTGGCCGCATCGCCGCGCTCCTCGGCGATGATCTCGTGGGGTAGGCGGCCGCTGCCGGCCTCGAAGCCCTTGCACGCCCACAGCAGTGGCGTGCCGGGCTGCAGGCGATGAAGGCGGCGGACGGTGTCGCGCAGGCCGGACAGGGGCGTGACCACGAGGTGGAGGTCGGCGTCGCGTGCCGCGGTGTCGAAATCGGGCTCGAAGGCGAGCGCCTCATGCAGCGCGACGCCGGGAAGATAGCGGTGGTTCTCGCGCGTGCGAGCGAGCTCGCCCAGGTGCAGCCGGTCGCGGCCCCACAGGCTCACCTGATGGCTCGCGCTGAAGGCCTGCGCGAGCGCCGTGCCCCATGCGCCGGCCCCGAAGACGGCGATGCGGATGCCGCTCACAGGCCCCAGACCTCGTTGACGCGCACATAGCCTTCGAGCCCGCCGCGGTGGCGGACCCTGGCCCAGCCGAAGGCGGCAGGTTCAATCAGGTCGAGGACGACGTTGCGCGCCGCCTCGAAGCTGGGCGCAGCGTCATCGCGCGCCTCGCGCCGGATGGTCGCCCGGTCGACGGACACCATGACGGTGCGGCGCGGCACCAGCGTGTGCTCCTCGACCCAGTTCAGGGTGCCGCCCGGCTCGCGCACGCGGACCCAGCCATCCTGGATGACGATGACCTCGAGTGGGGTGCCGGCGCGCAATGCGAACAGCTGGCGGCCCTGCGGCGAGGGCGCATCGCGCACGACGACCCCTTCCCCGGCGGAGCGGAACTGAATGCCCTGCGCAGTGGCCAGGCCGGAGGCCGCACTCAGGAAGAGGAAGGCGAGGCCCTGCAGCCCTGCCGGCCAGCCTGTGGGGGTGCGACGCTCGCGGCTCATGGTCAGGGCCTCACTGGATCGGGATCTCGCCAGCGGGGCTTTGTGCCGCCTGCTGACGCTGGGACTGGTAGAGCGCCTCGAAATTGACCGGGGACAGCAGCACCGGCTGGAAGCCCGCGCGCGTCACCGCATCCGATACGGCCTCGCGGGCGTAGGGGAAGAGGATGTTCGGGCAGCCGATCATCATCACCGGCTCGAGATCGGATTCGGGTACGTTGCGGATCTGGAAGATGCCACACTGGGCGACTTCGACCATGAACAGGCTGCGATCTTCGCCGATCTTGGCATCGACCGTGACGGTCAGGGTCACTTCATACACGCCGTCGTCGACGGCCTGTCCGGAAGTGCGCAGTTGCACGTTGATCTGCGGGTTCTCGCGCTCGAGGAAGATCTTGGGCGCGCCCGGCACCTCCAGCGACAGGTCCTTGACGTAGAGCTTTTCGATCGAGAAGACGGGTTGGGTATTTTCCGACATGAATGAGGGTCCGCTGAAGGTTCGGTGGGAGGTTGAGGCGGCTGCCCCGGGCGGGGCAGTCGCACAGTGGGCGATCGGCTGACGGCCTTGCGTCCGTGGTCGGCTGCCGTGCGCGGCAGTCAGGCTGGCTCGCCGCGGAGCAGACCGTCGAGCCGGCCGGCGCGGTCGAGCTCGAACAGGTCGTCGCAGCCACCGACATGGTAGTCGCCAATGAAGATCTGTGGAACCGTCCGCCGTCCGCTTGCCTTCATCATTTCTTCGCGGCGCGCCGGCTCGAGATCGACACGGATCTTGTCCAGCGCGCTCACGCCCTTGTGCTGCAGCAGCTGCTCGGCGCGGATGCAGTAGGGGCAGGTGGCAGTGGCGTACATGCGCACGACGGGCTGCATGCTCATTTCCTCTTGCGGCTGACGGGCTGCCCGGCCTTCTGCCATTCCATCATGCCGCCGCGCAGATTGAAGAGCTTCTCGAAGCCCGCCTGCTTGAGCTGCTTGAGCGCCGTGCTGGCGCGTGCGCCGGTCGCGCAGCACAGGATCACCGGATGACTCTTCCACTTCTCCAGTTCCTTGCTGCGGCGTTCGAGTTCGCCCAGCGGGATGTGGCGGGCGTTGGGAATGTGACCCTGGGCGTATTCGCCCTGCTCGCGCACATCGATGATGACCGCGTCCTCGCGGTTGACCAGCAGTGTCGCCTCGACGGGCGAAAGCTGGCTCTTGTCCCCATGGTTGCGGATGAGGTCGGCCATCAGCCAGGCACCCGAGACGGCGGCCAGCGCGGCCCAGTACCAGTTTTGTTGCAGGAATTCCACGAAAGGTCAGGCTCCGGTTGGGGTGAGTGGGTCGGCTGTGGGGCTCAATGCCCGTCCGGCTCGACGCCGCAGAACACTTCGCGCATGAGCACGATGAGCTGCAGCGTGCGCTGGTCGCCGACACGGTAATAGACGCGATTGGCGTCCTTGCGGGTCTGCAGCACGCCCTTGTCGCGCAGGATGGCGAGATGCTGGGAGATGTTGCTTTGCGAGGTCCCGACGGCTTCGACGATGTCCTGCACGCACTCCTCGCCGTCACCCAGCACGCACAGGATCTTGAGACGAAGCGGATGAGCGATCGCCTTCAGCGCGCGCGCTGCGGTTTCGATGTGCTCATGCTTGTCGATGAGGGCGAATATGTCGTCTTTGGTCACGATGGGCCAGCTCGGGCAAAGCGATAGTATAAAATATTGCGTTGCCCTGATGCAGGGAAGACGCGCTGCGCGCGCAACCATCAATGCCGCAGAACGGGAAGTGCCGTCCATGTTCACATCCGCCTCATTCCACTCCGGCGCGCTCCCTCACTGCGCTCGGAGTCTTGCGCTCGCCGCCGTGCCGGCAGCAGCGGGCTTGCGGCCTTGAGCCGGGAGTGCGCTCCGTGTCGCCGGTGATGGCTGGGTGGCGGTTGCTGGTCGTGCTCGCGGGGCTGGCGGCCTGGCTGGGTGGTGGTCTGGCCGGGGATGCCTTTGCCCAGGCCAGCGGCGAGATCGTCGAGCGGCGCTCCGACCTCGATGACCTCAAGAAGCGCATCCGTGACCTGCAGCAGGAGATGGCGCGCACCGAGGTCAGCCGCTCAGGTGCGGCGAACGCGGTGGCAGAGGCGGAGCGCAGTGTGTCGCGCGTGCGGCGCGAGCTCGCTCGCCTTGAATCAGAGCGCAAGGGCACCGAAAAGCAGCTGAACCTGCTCGAGGCCGAGCAGCGCGCAACCGAGGCGCGCATCGCGTCGCGCCGCGACGAGCTCGGCGAATGGCTGCGCCGTCATTACGTGCATGGCGCGGCCGACGGCGTGGCACCGCTGCTGTCGGCGCAGGATCCCAATCAGCTCGCGCGCGACGCACGCTATCTGGAACACCTCGGGCGTGCCCGCCTTGCCCTCATCGAGGGTCTGCGCGCCGACCTGCGCGAGACCGCCGCGCGTGCCGCGGACATCCAGGCGCGCCGCGATGGCCTCGTTGCGCTCGAGTCCGAGCAGCGCAGCCGCCGCGCCGAACTCGAGTCGGTGCAGGCGCGGCGCAAGCAGGCGCTGGCCGAGATCTCGCGCCAGTTGCAGACACAGAAGAAGGAGGTCAGCAGCCTGCAGCAGGACGAGCAGCGCCTGGCCAAGGTCATCGATACCCTGGTCAGGCGCGCGCGCGAGGCCGCTGCACGGGAGGCGGCCCGCCGCCTGGCGGAGCAGCGCGCTGCCGAACGCCGCGCCGCCGAGGAGCGCGCGGCGGCCGACCGTGCTGCGCGCGCGCGCAGCCAGCCCGCCACGCCCCCTGCGGCGGCGGTCGCGCGGCGGGCCGAGCCCGTGGTGGGTGAGGTGCGCGCCACCCCGGGTCCCACCCCCACCGGCGTGCGCTTCGCCCAGTTGCGTGGCCAGTTGCGGCTTCCGGTGCGCGGCGAACTCGTTGGCCGCTTCGGTGCTCCAAGGGCAGACGGTGGCACGACCTGGAAGGGTGTCTTCATCCGCACCGGGGTCGGGGCTGACGTGCGCGCCGTGGCTGGGGGCGAGGTGGTGTTTTCGGACTGGCTGCGGGGCTATGGAAACCTGCTCATCATCGATCACGGCGGCGACTATCTTTCGATCTATGGCAACAACGATGCCTTGCTGAAAGAGGTCGGCGACCGGGTCGCGGGAGGGGATGCCGTGGCCAGCGTGGGCAGCAGCGGGGTGGGCGGGGATTCGGGTTTATACTTCGAGATCCGTCACCAGGGGCAGGCCCTGGATCCGCTGCAGTGGGTGCGACTCAACTAGTTCTGACGGTAGGGCTGGCGGCAAGCGTCGGCGAACCAATGGAGTTTTCATGCGCAGCAAGCTGAAGCAGTTTGGCCTGGTGATGACCGGCATGGTGGCCGGGGTCATGATCAGCCTCAATTTTTCCGCCAACGCCGATCGCAGTACCCAGGTGCCGCTGCCGGTGGACGAATTGCGCGCCTACGCCGACGTCTTCAATGCGATCAAGCAGGGCTATGTCGAGCCGGTCGAGGACAAGAAGCTCATCACCGACTCGATCAGCGGCATGTTGTCGGGCCTGGATCCGCACTCGGCCTATCTCGATGCGGAGGCCTTCAAGGACCTGCAGGTGGGCACGCAGGGCGAGTTCGGTGGGCTCGGCATCGAGGTCGGCATGGAAGATGGTTTCGTCAAGGTCATCTCGCCGATCGAAGACACGCCGGCCTTTCGCGCCGGCGTGATGGCGGGCGACCTGATCGTCAAGCTCGACGATACACCGGTCAAGGGCATGAGCCTGAACGATGCGGTCAAGCGCATGCGTGGCAAGCCGCGCACCGACATCACGCTGACGATCATGCGCAAGGGCGAGTCGCGTCCGATCGTGCTCACCCTCACGCGCGAGGTCATCAAGGTGCAGAGCGTGCGTTCGAAGGTGATCGAGCCAGGCTTCGGCTATCTGCGCGTGGCCCAGTTCCAGGAGAACACCGCGGCTGCGGTGGTCGATCACCTCAACAAGCTCGCCGCCGAGGGCGAGATGCGAGGGCTGGTGCTCGACCTGCGCAACGATCCGGGTGGCCTGCTGCACGGGGCGGTCGGGGTGTCTGCGGCCTTCCTGCCGGCCAATACGCTGGTGGTGTCGACCGATGGCCGCACCGAGGATGCCAAACGCGAATACCGCGCGATTCCGGCCGACTACCTGCGCGGCACGCGCAATGACTTCCTGCGCGGCCTGCCGGCCGCAGCCAAGGATGTGCCGATGGTGGTGCTGGTCAATGCCGGATCGGCGTCGGCCTCGGAGATCGTCGCCGGCGCCCTGCAGGACCACAAGCGGGCGACCGTGATGGGGACCCAGACCTTCGGCAAGGGTTCGGTGCAGACCATCCTGCCGCTCAACAACAACACCGCGATCAAGCTCACCACCGCGCGCTACTACACGCCGAACGGGCGTTCGATCCAGGCCAAGGGCATCGAGCCCGACATCGTGGTCGAGGAAACCGCCAATGGCTCGAGCCGGCGCATGCGCGAAGCCGACCTGCAGGGGCATCTGGGCAACGACAAGGATCCCGAGGCCGAGGCGCGTCAGAAGGCCGAAGGCGCACGCACAGCGGCCGATGGGGCAGACGAAGCAGAGCCGGTGCGCTTCGAGCTCGCGGGCGAGAACGATTTCCAGCTCCAGCAGGCCATCCGCCTTCTCAAGGGTGAGCAGATCGTCCAGAATGAAAAATAATCCATGAGCTCGGGAGGGGCATGATGCGCAGGGAGACCGCCTACAAGCTGGCCGGCCGGCATCATGACCGTCCCGTGCCCGGGGCCGACATTCACAAGCAGCGCGAGATCCGTTTCAAGCCACTGCCGCCCGGGCAGGTCGAACGCGCCTGGCTTGCCCTGCGCATGCTCAAGGGGCTTCACATCGAGCGCACCGATGAGCCCTTGAGCATCGTCGTGCGCTACTCGGTGCTCGACTACTCGCTCGAGACCCTCGAAGACGCGCTGCGCGATGCCGGCTTTGCGCTCGAGAACTCGCTCTTTGTCAAGCTGGTGCGCGCAATCATCTATTTCAGCGAAGAAACCCAGCGCCACAACCTGTTGTCGCCGGAGCGTCTGATCAAGCAGTCGCACGAGGTCTACATCCAGGCCTGGGACCACCATGAGCATGGCGATCACGACGACACCCCGCCCGAGCTGCGGGAGTACAAGTGAGCTTCACCGATGAATGACGAGCAGCTGCTGCGTTACAGCCGCCATATCCTGCTGCCCGAGATCGGCGTGGAGGGGCAGCAGGCGCTGCTCGATGCCCGCGTGCTGATCGTCGGCGCCGGCGGGCTGGGCTCGCCGGCGGCGCTGTACGTGGCCGCCGCGGGGGTCGGGACGATTGCGATCGCCGACGACGACACGGTTGACCTGACCAACCTGCAGCGCCAGATCATGCATTCGGCGGAGATGATCGGTGCGCCCAAGGTGGAGTCGGCGCGCCTGGCGCTGGGCCGGCTCAACCCGCTGACCCGTGTCGAGGCCCTGCAGCAGCGCCTGGAAGGCTCAGCGCTCGAGGAGCAGGTGTCACGCGCCGACGTGGTGCTCGACTGCTGCGACAATTTTGCCACCCGTCATGCGGTGAACCGGGCCTGCGTGAAACACCGCAAGCCGCTCGTCTCCGGTGCTGCAATCCGCTTCGATGGCCAGGTCTCGGTGTTCGACCTGCGCAAGCCGGACAGCGCCTGCTATCACTGCCTGTTCCCCGAGGGCGAGGACCTGGAGGAGGTGCGCTGCGCGGTGATGGGCGTGTTCGCGCCCATCGTCGGCATGATCGGCACGACCCAGGCCGCCGAGGCCTTGAAGCTGATCATCGGATGCGGCACCTCGCTCGATGGCCGCCTGCTGCTGCTCGACGGGCTCGGCATGGAGTGGCGCAGCATCAGCCTGGGCAGGGATCCGGGCTGCGCGGTGTGCGCCGCGGCCTGATCACCGGCGGCGGCGCAGGCTTCAGGCCGCAGCGAGCGGCCTGGCGATCAGGCGCAGGTCCTCGCCGACCATGCGCAGGTCGTGGATCTTCAAGCGGGTGGCCGCCTGCAGGCTGGCCAGTTCGGGCAGATTGAACAGCCCCTGAGCCAGGTCGCCCGCCAGCATCGGTGCCAGGTAGAGCAGCAGTTCGTCCACGCAGCCTTCGCGCAGCAGCGAGCCGTTGAGCTTGAGCCCCGCCTCGGCATGCACCTCGTTGATGTCGCGGCGACCGAGTTCCTGCAGCAGGGCGGGCAGGTCCACCTTTCCTGCCTGGTTCGCCGTCACCACGAACTGATGGCCGCGATCGAGCAGCGGCGCCATGCGTGCAGCGTCCTCGACCGCGGTGGCGATCAGCACCGGCGCGCCCTGCAGGATGCGAGCCTGGGGCGAGACGTCGAGCCGGGCGTCGATCAGGATGCGCAGCGGCTGGCGTTCGCAGGGAACGTCGCGCACCGTCAGTTGCGGGTCGTCCTCACGCACGGTGCCGATGCCGGTGAGGATGGCACAGGCACGTGCGCGCCAGCGATGGCCGTCGCGGCGCGCGGCAGCGCCGGTAATCCATTGGCTGACGCCGTTGTTGAGTGCGGTCTTGCCGTCCAGCGTGGCGGCCGCCTTGAGGCGCAGCCAGGGCCGTCCGCGCGCCATGCGCGACACGAAACCGATGTTCAGCTCGCGCGCCGCGACCTCGAGCAGGCCGTGCTCGGTGACGATGCCGGCGGCGCGCAGGCGCGCCATGCCGCGGCCAGCCACAAGCGGATTGGGATCTTCCATGGCGGCAACGACGCGGGCGATGCCGGCCTCGATGAGGGCGTCCGCGCAGGGCGGCGTGCGACCGAAGTGGGAGCAGGGTTCGAGGCTCACATAGGCGGTGGCGCCCTGCGCCCGCTCCCCCGCCATGCGCAGGGCGTGGATCTCGGCATGGGCCTCGCCGGCGCGCCGGTGCCAGCCCTCGCCGACGATCTCGCCGTCCTTGATCAGGACACAGCCCACACGCGGATTGGGCGGGGTGGTGTCGAGCCCGCACGCGGCAAGCGCGAGCGCCCGCGCCATGGCCGCGTGGTCAGTTGCCGAAAAGGTCATCTTCGCCGGTCGCGGGCGCCGCGCTCGGGTTGCTGCGGCTGCGCCGCGGGCGGCTCTGCACTTCGCGGATCAATTCGGAGAACTCGTCCACATCGGCAAAATTGCGATACACCGAGGCAAAGCGGATGTAGGCGACCTTGTCGAGCTTCTTGAGCTCCTTCATGACCAGTTCGCCGATCTTCTCGCTCGGCACCTCCTGCTCGCCCATCGACAGCAGGCGCGCCTCGATGCGGTCCACAGCAGCGTCGATGTCCTCGATCGTCACCGGGCGCTTGCGCAGCGCGAGCTTCATGCTGCCCGCGAGCTTGGCGTGGTCGAATTCGGTGCGATTGCCGTTGCGCTTGACGATGTGCGGCATCTTCAGGTCGATGCGTTCATACGTCGTGAAGCGCTTGTCGCATTTCACGCAGCGACGGCGACGCCTGACGACGTCGCCGTCCTCGTTCTCGCGCGTGTCGGTGACCTGGGTGTTGGGGTCAGCGCAGAAAGGGCATTTCATGGCCGGAAGGCGTTGGCGGGCGGGGCAGGCTTCGTCTCGATGCCCACCCCGCCGCGGCTTACTTGCCGTAGACCGGGAACTTGGCGCACAGGTCGGCCACCTGGCCGCGCACGCGCTCGATCACCGCCGCATCTTCGGGTGCGTCGAGCACGTCGGCGATCAGGTGGGCGATCTTCTCCGCCTCGATCTCGGTGAAGCCGCGTGTGGTCATCGCCGGCGAGCCGATGCGGATGCCCGAGGTGGTGAAGGGCTTCTCGGGGTCGTTCGGGATCGAGTTCTTGTTCACCGTGATGTGGGCGCTGCCGAGCACCGCTTCGGCGGCCTTGCCGGTGATCTTCTTGTTGCGGAGGTCGACCAGGAAGACGTGGCTCTCGGTGCGACCGGAGACGATGCGAAGACCGCGCTCTTCCGACAGCACGCGCGCCATCACGCGCGCATTGGCGATGACTTGTTCCTGATAGTTGCGGAACTCGGGCGTGGCCGCCTCCTTGAAGGCGACCGCCTTGGCGGCGATCACGTGCATCAGCGGGCCGCCCTGCAGGCCGGGGAAGATCGCCGAGTTCAGCGCCTTCTCGTGTTCGGCCTTCATCAGGATGATGCCGCCGCGCGGGCCGCGCAGGGTCTTGTGGGTGGTCGAGGTGACGACGTCGGCGTGCGGTACCGGGTTGGGGTAGAAGCCCGCGGCGATGAGGCCGGCGTAGTGCGCCATGTCGACCCAGAAGATGGCGCCGATCTCCTTGGCGATCTTCGCGAAGCGCTCGAAGTCGATGCGCAGCGCGTAGGCTGAGGCGCCGGCGATGATGATCTTCGGCTTGTGCTCGCGCGCCAGGCGCTCCATGGCCTCGTAGTCGATCTCTTCCTTGTCGTTGAGACCATAGGCGACGACGTTGAACCACTTGCCCGACATGTTCAGCGGCATGCCGTGGGTGAGGTGGCCGCCTTCGGCCAGGCTCATGCCCATGATGGTGTCGCCCGGCTTGGCGAAAGCCATCAGCACCGCCTGGTTGGCCTGCGAGCCCGAGTTCGCCTGCACGTTGGCGGCTTCGGCGCCGAACAGCGCCTTGAGACGGTCGATCGCCAGCTGCTCGGCCACATCAACGTGCTCGCAACCACCGTAGTAGCGCTTGCCGGGATAGCCCTCGGCGTACTTGTTGGTGAGCTGGGAGCCCTGGGCCTCCATCACCGCATGGGAGACGTAGTTTTCGGAGGCGATGAGCTCGATATGGTCTTCCTGGCGGCGGTTTTCTGCCTGCACGGCGGCCCAGAGTTCAGGATCGACCTTGGCGAGGGTGTCTTGCGCGGAGAACATGGTGCGGACTCTGAAAGGGTTGATTTCGAACGCGGAGTTTATCACGGCGGCGGTGCACAAAAAAAAGCGCGCATCCCTCGAGATGCGCGCTCCGTGCCGGGTTGGACGCGGCTTACCAGCCGTCCTTCTTGTCGTCGTCCCAGCCCCCGCCGCCAAAGTTGCCCGGTATCTCGAGCTGCATCGTGTCGGGGTCGAACTGGACCGGCTTGTCCAGGCTGAAGGTCACCAGCTGCGGGAAGGCGAGCAGCAGGCCGAGCATGATGAGCTGGATGATCACGAAGGGAATCGAGCCGCGATAGATGTCCATCGTCTTCACGCCCTCGACCCGCTTGCCGGTCACGCGATCGAGGAAGCTGCTGACCGGTGCGACGCTGCGCAGGTAGAACAGCGCGAAGCCGAAGGGTGGCGTCAGGAATGAGGTCTGCAGGTTCATCGCCAGCATCACGCCGAACCAGATCAGGTTGATGTCGAGCTTCTCCGCCACCGGCGCCAGCAGCGGGACCAGGATGAAGGCGATCTCGAAGAAGTCGAGGAAGAAGCCCAGCACGAACACCATCAGGTTTACGAACAGCAGGAAGCCGATCTCGCCGCCGGGCAGCTTGTCAAACAGGTGCTCGACCCAGATCTGGCCGTCGACCGCGATGAAGGTGAAGCTGAACAGCGTGGAGCCAATCAGGATGAAGAGCACGAAGGTCGACAGCTGTGCGGTGGATTCGAGCGCGCGCTTGAGCGTTGCGAAATCCAGGCGGCGGCGCACGACGGCCATCAGCAGGGCGCCGACGGCACCCATCGCCCCGCCCTCGGTGGGCGTCGCCACGCCCAGGAAGATGGTGCCGAGCACGAGGAAGATCAGCGCCAGCGGCGGGATCAGCACGAAGGTCACGCGCTCGGTGATCTGCGACAGCAGTCCGAAGCGCAGCGCCTTGTTGATGAGCGCGGCGAAGAAGGCGATCAGGGTGCCCACGCTCAGTGCCACGACGATGGTCTCGTCCAGCGCCGGCGTCACCTCGCTGCCGGTGAAGGCGGTCATGATCTCCGCGTAGAACAGGCCGAATGCGGTCGTCAGGCTCGCCACCACGGCGAAGAACACGCCGAGCGAGCGCATCCCCGAGCTGCCATCCGGCTCGCGGTAGCGCAGTGCCTCGGGGGGCAGGGCAGGCAGCATCTTCGGCTTGAACATCGCCAGCGCGATGATGAACAGGACATACATGCCGATCAGCATGAAGGCGGGGACGAAGGCGCCGCGGTAGAGGTCACCGACGCTGCGGCCGAGCTGGTCGGCCATCACGATCAGCACCAGCGAGGGCGGTACGGCTTGCGCAAGCGCGCCTGAGGCCGTGATCGCGCCGCTGGCGATCGCGCGGCTGTAGCCATAGCGCAGCATGATCGGCAGCGAGATCAGGCCCATCGAGATCACCGAGGCCGCCACCACGCCGGTGGTCGCGGCAAGCAGGGCGCCGACCAGGACGACCGCCAGCGCCAGGCCCCCGCGCACCGGCCCGAAGACCTGGCCGACCGTGTCGAGCAGATCCTCGGCCATGCCGCTGCGCTCGAGGATGAGGCCCATCAGCGTGAAGAAGGGGATCGCGAGCAGGGTGTCGTTCTGGATGATGCCGAAGACCCGCAGGGGCAGGGCCTGGAACAGGCTGATTGGTAGCAGGCCCAGTTCGATGCCGATGAAGCCGAACATGAGGCCGGTGGCGGCCAGCGAGAACGCCACCGGGAAACCGGTGAGCAGGAAGATGACCAGGGCCACGAACATCAGCTGCGGCAGGCTGGAGGAGAGCAGCTCGATCATTTGTGGGCCTCGCCTTGAGCGGCATGCTCCGCCGCGCCGGTGTCGTGGCCGCCGCGCAGCAGCGGGTTGGGTGCAAGGCCTTGCAGGAAGGCGATACGCTTGATCAGCTCGGAGACCGCCTGCAGCGCGAGCAGCGCAAAGCCGGCCGGCACCATGGCGTAGACCGGCCAGCGAATGAGGCCGCCCGCGTTGGACGAGACCTCGCCTGACACGAAGGCGTTGCGCACCAGGGGCCAGGAGAATTCGATCATGAACCAGCACATCGGCAGCAGGAATACGACGATGCCGATGATGTCGATCAGGATGCGCGTGCGCATCTTCAGCTTGTTCGCGACCACGTCGATGCGGACATGGGCGTTCTGCATCAGGACGTAGCCGGCACCGAGCAGGAACACGGCGGCGAACAGATACCACTGGATCTCGAGGTAGGCGTTCGAGCTGACGTTGAAGGCCTTGCGCATGATGGCATTGGCCGCGCTGATGAGCGAGGCGGCAAGTACGAGCCAGAGCGTCGTCTTGCCGACCAGACGGCTCAAGCCGTCGATCAGCCGGGAGAGGCGGAGGAGCGTTCCCATGGGGTAGCCTGGAAGCGTGAAGGGACAAGGACACCGAGCGCTGCGGGTAGCAGGCTCGGTGAGCAGGGGTGAGGCATTGCTGCGGGGGTGAGGCAGCGGGGCGCGCCGCGAGCGGGGGCCAGGGAGCGCCGCGCCATGTTACAGCTTCTGTGCGGCCATGTACTGCGAGTAGTTGCCCTCGGCGACCGACTCCCACTGCACCTGATCGGCCAGGAAGCGAGAGTAGTCGGGGAAGATCTTCTTCCAGTTCGCGTTCTTGTCGTTGAGTTCGTCATAGACCTCGCGCGACGCCTTGAATGCGGCGTCCATCACGTCGCGCGGGAAGCGACTCAACTTTGCGCCCTCGGCGACGAGTTGCTTGAGCGCAGTCGGATTGCGGGCGTCGTAACGCGCCTGGCAGTGGATGTGTGCGTTGGAGGCCGCCTGCAGCACGATCGCCTGGTACTCTTTCGACAGGCCGTTCCACTGCTTGTCGTTGATATAGAGCGAGAACTGGGTACTGCCTTCCCACCACGCCGGGAAGTAGTAGTTGGAGGCAACCTTGTGCAGGCCGAGCTTGAGGTCGTCATAGGGGCCGATCCATTCGGCGGCATCGATCGTGCCCTTTTCCAGGGACTGGTAGATCTCGCCGGCGGGGATGTTCTGCGGCACCACGCCGAGCTTGCTCAGCACGCGCCCACCGAAACCACCGACGCGGAACTTGAGGCCGTTGAGGTCGGCGACCGACTTGATCTCCTTGCGGTACCAGCCACCCATCTGTGCGCCGGTGTTGCCGCAGGGGATGTTCACGATGTTGAACTGGGCGTAGAACTCGCGGAACAGCTTGAGGCCGTTGCCTTCGAACATCCACGCCGTCATCGCGCGTGAGGTCATGCCGAAGGGCACGGCGCAGTCGAGGGCGAAGGTCTCGTCCTTGCCGAAGAAATAGTAGGGCGCGGTGTGGGCGACCTCCACCGTGCCCTGCTGGACGGCATCGACGACGCCGAACGCGGGCACCAGCTCGCCGGCCGGATAGACAGTGATGTTGAACTTGCCGCCGGTCGCGTCGGCCACATTCTTGGCGAACACCTCCGATGCGCCGAACACGGTATCGAGCGACTTCGGGAAGCTCGAGGCCAGGCGCCAGCGGATCTGCTCCTGTGCGTGCACGATGGCGGGGGCGGCGCCTGCCGCCAGAATGCCGGCGATGCCGGTGCCCTGCAGAAATTTGCGACGTTCCACGGTTTCTCCTTGTTCCGGGGTGGGGGCGTTCAGCGAGTGGGCCTGAACGGCGAAAACCAGCCGAATTATAGGAAGGGGCCGGGGCGCAACGGGAGCCGAGGAAAACCCTGATTTGCCGAATTTTTCGTGAAAAATGACACGGTCGTGAAATCAGCCGTTGGGGAGTTCGTCCAGGCTGTGGTCCAGGTGGCGCTCGTCCGCCCACGCCAGCAGCCGCCATCCTGCCGGCTGATGCTCGATCCAGTTCAGTGCCGCGTTGGGAATCGGAAAGTCGCGTGCCGACTCCAGCTCGCGGCCCGCGGCGATGCGGTAGGCGATGTCGAGCACGCCGCCGTGGGTCACGACGAGCACACGCTCGCCGCGATGGCGCAGCGCGATATCGTGCAGTGCGGCGCGAATGCGCTCGGCGAACTCGTGCAGGCTCTCGCCCCGATCGGCAAGCGCAAAATCGAGTTCGCGCGCCTTGAAGCGATGATAGAACTCGGGGTGGCGGCGCGCCGCCTCGTCGTAGGTGAGGCCCTGGAACATGCCGTAGTGGCGCTCGCGCAGGCGGGCGTCGGTGGTTTCGGGCATCGGGTGGCGGCGCCTGATCGCAGCCGCGGTCTGGCGCGCGCGTGCGAGGTCGCTGCAGTACAGCGCGGAAAAGCGCGTCCCCGCCAGGCTGCGGGCGGTGGCTTCGGCCTGGGCCTGGCCGCGCTCATTGAGCGGGATGTCGATGTGCCCCTGCAGGCGCCGTTCCACGTTCCAGTCCGTCTCGCCGTGGCGGACCAGGCAGAGCGTGCACGCGGTGCCGGCATCGGCGGGGGAGGGGGGCAGGGTCGTCATGGGGTCTGTGCGGGGTCCGAAAAAGGGAAGAGCCCGGGCGGGCTCTCCCCTTGCGCAACGCGGGCGGGCGCCGTGCTTAGCGGATCGACTGCATGAAGCGGTCGTAGCTCGCTTCGGCAACGCCGAACCAGGCGTTCTGCGACTGGCGGTACTTCACGAACTCGGTGTAGATCTTCTTCCACGCCGGGTTCTTGGCCGATTCCTCGGCGTACATTTCCTGGCTGAGGTCGTAGGCCTTCTTCATGATCTCGTTGGAGAAGCGCTGCAGCTTCACGCCCTGGCTCAGCAGGCGGGCCAGCGCCTGCGGATTCTTGTGGTCGTAGCTTGCGGTCATGAGGATGTGAGCCTCGCGCGAAGCGGCCTGGAAGGCGGCCTGGTACTCCTTCGGCAGCTTGTCCCATTCCAGCTTGTTCACGAAGAAGTGCACCGCGGGGCCGGGCTCCCAGAAGCCGGGGGCGTAGTAGTTGGGTGCGACCTTGTGCAGGCCGAGCTTTTCGTCGTCGTAGGGGGCGACGAATTCGGCGGCATCGATGGTGCCCTTCTCCAGCGCGGTGTAGATGTCGCCCGCGCCGAGCTGCTGCGGTACGGCGCCCATGCGCGCGAGCAGCTCGCCGCCCAGACCCGCGATGCGGATCTTGAGGCCGTTCATGTCGGCGACGGTGTTGATCTCCTTGCGGTACCAGCCGCCCATCTGCACGCCGGTGTTGTCGCCGAGGAAGGAGCGGATGTTGTAGTTGCTGTAGAACTCGTCGAGCAGCTCCTGGCCGCCGCCGGCGATGATCCAGGCGTCCATCTGGCGCGCGTTGAGGCCGAAGGGGATCGCCGTGCCGAAGCCGAAGGCCTTGTCCTTGCCGGTGTAGTAGTAGGAGCAGGTGTGGCTCATCTCGACCGTGCCCTGCTGGACGGCGTCGAGTGCCTGCAGCGCGGGCAGCAGTTCACCGGCCGGATAGACGCGGATGTCGAACTTGCCGCCGGTGATCTCGCTGACGCGGGTCGACAGCAACTCGGCGCTGCCGAACAGTGTGTCGACACCGCGCGGAAAGCTCGAGGTCATGCGCCACTTGATCTCGGGCAGGCCGGTATGGACCGCCGGGGCGGCCGCGACGGGGCTGGATGCGACACCGGCTGCGGCGCCTGCGGCGAGACCCACGCCTGCCTTCTTGAGGAATGAACGACGTTCCACGATTGCTCCTTTTCTTGAGTGGCACCGAATATCGGTGGCCGATTATATAGGCGGATCAGCGCCCGGCCACCTTCATGCGCTCGATCAGGACCGAGCCGCACAGTTTTGCACCCCGCGGCAGCGCATCGTTGCCGATGGCGACGATGCTGCGGAACATGTCGCGCAGGTTGCCGGCGATGGTGATCTCCTCGACCGCATGCTTGATGCGGCCCTTCTCGATCCAGAAGCCTGCCGCACCGCGCGAGTAATCGCCCGTGACGTAATTCACGCCATGGCCCAGCAGTTCGGTGACGAGCAGGCCCCTGTCCATCTGCTTGATGAGGCCGGCGAGGTCGTGCTCGCCCGGCTTGACGATCAGGTTGTGCGAGCCGCCAGCGTTGCCCGTGGTCTGCATGCCGAGCTTGCGCGCCGAGTAGGTCGACAGGAAGTAGCCCTGCAGCACGCCCTCGCTCACCACCTCGCGGTCGCGGGTGGCGACGCCATCGCTGTCGAAGGGGCTGGAGCCGAAAGCCTTCTTCAGGTGCGGGCGTTCGGCGATGCTCACCACCGGCGAGAACACCGGCTGGCCGAGGCTGTCGAGCAGGAAGCTGGACTTGCGGTACAGCGAGCCGCCACTCACCGCCTGCACGAAATTGCCGATCAGCGCCACCGCGAGCGGCGCCTCGAACAGCACCGGCACCTCGCAGGTGCGGATCTTCTTCGCGCCGAGGCGGGCCAGCGCGCGTTCGCCGGCGCGGCGGCCGATCTCCTCCGGCGACATCAGCTCGGGCGCATCGCGGCGCGAGTCGTACCAGTATTCGCGCTGCATGGCGTCGCCCTCGCCGGCGATCACCGAGCACGACAGGCCATGGCGGGTGGTCGCATAGCCACCGATGAAGCCGTGGCTGTTGGCCGACACGAAATGCGACTGCTGGATCGAGGTGTTGGCGCCTTCCGAGTTGCTGATCTTCGGACTCACCGCGAAGGCCGCCTCCTCGCAGCGGCGCGCGAGCGCGATTGCCGCGTTGACGTCGATCGCCCAGGGGTGGAAGAGGTCGAGCTCGGGCATGTCCTTCGCGTGCGCCATCAGCGCCGCGTCGGCGAGGCCAGCGCAGGGGTCGGGCGCGGTGAAGCGGGCGATCGAGATCGCGGCCTCGACCGTGGCCTTGAGCGCCTTCTTGGAGAAGTCCGAAGTGCTGGCATAGCCACGCTGCTGGCCGACGTAGACGGTGACGCCCACGCCCTTGTCGCGGTTGTACTCGATCGTGTCGACCTCGCCCTTGCGCACCGCGACCGACTGGCCGAAGCCTTCCGAGACGTCGGTCTCGCAGGCCGAGGCGCCGTGCTTTTTCGCGTGCTTGAGGATGTCGGTGGCGATTTCGGCGAGGTGCGCCTGGGAGAAGGAGAAGCCTTGAGCGGACATGGAGCGGGCCGGGTGCGTGCAAAGGCTATAATCTTAACCCGATCAAGCCAGCCCCCATGCCCGCAATGCGCCCAGATTCGCGCCAATCCACCCACGACGACGCCGATGACGACTACGTCGAGCCGCCCAGCAAGAGCAGCCGCAAGCGCGAGATGCAGGCGCTGCAGGATCTCGGCGAGCAGCTCGTGGCCTTGTCGGTCGACCAGCTCAAGAAGGTGCCGCTGCCCGAATCCCTGTTCGACGCCATCCGCGCCGCCCAGGGCTTCAAGATGGAAGCGCGCCGCCGCCAGTTGCAGTACATCGGCAAGCTGATGCGCAAGATCGACCCCGCGCCGATCCAGGCCCAGCTCGCGGTCTTCGCCGGCAACTCGGCCGCCGAGGTGGCGAAGATGCACCGCCTCGAGCGCCTGCGCGAACAACTGCTCGAGGACGAGAAGGTGATCGGCGTCATCGCCGAGACCTGGCCGGGCGCTGACTTGCAATACCTGCGCACCCTGCGCCGCAATGCGCTCAAGGAGCGCGAGGCGGGCAAGCCGCCGAAGGCCTTCCGCGAGATCTTCCAGACCCTGCGCATGCTGCAGGCGGCGGAGGCGGCGGACGACGAAGGCGTGGCCGCCGAGGAGGCAACGGACATCGACACGGGGTCCGCTGATGGCACGGACGGCGACGGTCAGGCCGCCGACCCCAAGCACTGAAGAACCAGGACAACCAGACTCATGAGCGAACAGATCCGGATCGGCCTCGTGTCGATCAGCGACCGCGCCTCCGAAGGCACCTACGAAGACCAGGGCATCCCGGCGCTGAAGGATTGGCTGGGCAAGGCGTTGAGCTCGCCGTGGACCGCCGAGACACGCCTGATCCCGGACGAGCGCGCGACGATCGAGCGCACCCTGATCGAACTCGCCGACGCTGCCGGCTGCAAGCTCGTCCTCACCACCGGCGGCACCGGTCCGGCGCCGCGCGACGTGACGCCCGAGGCGACGCTGGCGGTCGGTGACAAGGAGATGCCCGGCTTCGGCGAGGAGATGCGCCGCATCAGTCTCAACTTCGTGCCGACCGCGATCCTGTCGCGCCAGGTGGCGGTGATCCGTGGCAACTGCCTGATCATCAACCTGCCGGGGCAGCCCAAGTCGATCCGCGAGACGCTCGAGGGCGTGCGCGACGCCGACGGTGCCGTGCGCCACGTCGGCATCTTCGCCGCCGTGCCCTATTGCATCGACCTCATCGGCGGGCCCTACATCGAGACCGACGAGGCGGTGATCAAGACCTTCCGGCCGAAGACCGCGATTCGTCCGAAGCAGGGCTGAAGCCGACGTGGAAGCGGCCGCCGAGCTGTGCTGGGAGGAGGAGGGCGCTGCGGAGCCGGACGCGGCCGTACCCTGCCGGGCGCGCTGGCGCTCGGAGAACGGCGTGCCGCCACCCCGTCGGGTCGTCGTTGCCGATGACACGATGAAGGCGGACACTGCGTGGCGGCTGGCCTGCGAGGGCACGGGCCTGCTGTGGCGCGGCGATTATCACAACGCCCGCCAGTTGCTGCAGGCGATGGCGCGACGCGCCGACGCCCGTCCGCGCAAGCGCAGCCGCGAGCCGGCTTCGCCCGCCGAGGCCTTTCACCTGCACCGCATGGCCCAGGCGCAGCGCGCACGCACGCTCGGCATGCTGCTGATCCCGGTCGAGGCGGGTGGCCGCATTGCGCTGCGACGGGCGCCGGACGTCGTCGAGGCGCTGGCCGAGGCCATCGACGGCACGGCGGATGCCGATCTGCTCGATGCCCCCTGCGTGCTGTCGCTGCGCGAGCTGCTCGGCCTGATCGGCGCGCATGAATGGCGGCGCAAGGGCGTGCTGGTGCCGGCGCTGGGCGCGCGCATCCACCCCTGGTACGGCGTGTTCTCGCCGATCCGCGGCGAATACCTCGATCTCGTCGCGCGCGTGCCGCTGCCGGCGCGCACACTTGCCTTTGACATCGGCACCGGCACCGGGGTGATTGCCGCCCTGTTGGCGCGGCGCGGCGTCGAGCGCGTGATCGCCACCGACCAGGATCCGCGTGCGCTCGCTTGTGCGCGCGACAACCTCTCCCGCCTCGGGCTCGATGGCGCGGTGGAGGTGGCCGCGGCCGACCTCTTCCCGCCCGGCCGCGCACCGTTGGTGGTGTGCAACCCGCCCTGGCTGCCGGCCAAGCCGACGGCGGCGATCGAGCGCGCGGTGTACGACCCCGACAGTCGCATGCTGCGCGGCTTCCTCGACGGCCTGGCAGCACACCTGACGGCCAACGGCGAGGGCTGGCTGATCCTGTCGGACCTTGCCGAGCACCTCGGCCTGCGCTCGCGCGAGCAACTGCTGGGCTGGATCGCGGCGGCGGGTTTGCGCGTGCTCCGTCGCGAGGACATCCGCCCGCGCCATGCCAAGGCGCGCGACGCGGACGACCCGCTGCACGCGGCGCGCGCAGCGGAGATCACCTCGCTGTGGCGGCTCGCTATTTCGGCATGATGCGGATCACCGGGCGCTGCAGATGCTTCGCCGGCGGCGGCACCGACAGCTGGCGCCGGCGCTCGAGCTCGCGCCACCAGGCGCGCACGCCCAGCAGCGCGGCCAGGATCAGCGCGTAGATCAGCGGCTCGAGCACGTCGGCCTTCACCAGCCACCAGAAGTGCAGCACGCCGAGGATGGCGATACCGTAGGTGGCGCGGTGCAGTGACTGCCACCTGCGGCCGCCGAGGCGGCGCATGGCGAAGTGGCTGGAGGTGGCAGCGAGCGGGATCATCAGCACGAAGGCGGCGAAGCCCACGGTGACGAAGGGGCGCTCGAGGATGTCGCGCGCGATCGCCGGCCAGTCGAAGTACAGGTCGAGCCAGATCCAGATCGCGAAATGGCCGAGCGCATAGGCGAAGGCGAACAGGCCCAGCATGCGCCGCAGCCGCATCAACCAGTGCAGGCCGGTGTAGCGGCGCAGCGGGGTCACGGCGAGCGTGATCAGCAGGAGACGAAGCGCCCACTCGCCACTGGCGCGGGTGAGCGTCTCGATCGGGTTGGCCCCGAGGGCGTCGGCGCGCCAGCCGAGGGCGAGGTCGGCCGCAGGCATCAGGCACAGCATGAAGACCAGGATCTTGATGGCGCCAAGGGCGATTGGCGAGGGCGTGCGCAGCATCAGTAGTGCTTCCTCAGGTCCATGCCCTGGTACAGCCCGGCGACCTGGTCGGCGTAGCCGTTGAACATCAGGGTCGGCCGTCGGCGCAGTTCGCCGATGCGGCGCTCGGTCGCCTGGCTCCAGCGCGGATGCGACACCTCGGGGTTTACGTTGGAGTAGAAGCCGTATTCCTGCGGCGCCGCACGGTTCCAGGCGGTGGCCGGCTGGTTCTCGGTGAGTCGAATCGTGACGATGGACTTCGCGCTCTTGAAGCCGTACTTCCAGGGCACGACCAGGCGCACCGGAGCGCCGTTCTGGTTGGGCAGGGTCTCGCCGTAGAGCCCGACTGCGAGCAGGGTGAGCGGGTGCAGGGCCTCGTCCATGCGCAGGCCTTCGCCGTAGGGCCATTCCAGCACCGGTCGGCGGGTCATGATCTCGCGGTCGTAGTGGGTCAGGAATTCGACGTACTTCGCGCTGCCGAGCGGTTCCACTTCCTTCAGCAGGGCGGCGAGCGGAAGGCCGACCCAGGGGATCACCATCGACCAGCCCTCGACGCAGCGCATGCGATAGATGCGTTCCTCGAGCGGGGCGAGCCTGAGCAGCGCGTCGATGTCGAAGATCCGCGGCTTGCCCGCCAGTCCTTCGACGCGCAAGGTCCAGGGGCGTACAGCCATGCGGCCGGCGTTGCGCGCCGGATCCGCCTTGTCGGTGCCGAACTCGTAGAAATTGTTGTAGGTGGTGACCGACTTGTAGTCGGTCAGCGCCTCGGTGGTGCTGAAGGCCGAGGGCGTGGTCGCGAGCGCGGTGCTGGCGCTCGTTGCCCGCGCCGCTTCGGGCACGCCGTGCCAGAGCGCCGCACCGGCCGCCAGGCCGACGCCGGCACGGGCGAGAAAGGCGCGCCGGTCATGGAACAGGTCGCGTGAGGTGATCTCGGAGGAGGGGATGTCGGGGGGACGCTTGATCAGCATGGGGAGGTCGCTTTCTCTTATCTTGACTGCGTGGGTTCTGGCGTCGCGGCTTCAAGCTTGCGACTGTACGAACAGACGTGCGGAACCGCGATCGGTTCAGTGCATCGGTGGCATAGCGGGCGGCGCCTGCAGCCTGTTGGTGGTTTGGGCTAGAATCGGACGCTTATTCCAGCCCCGACTCAGAGTTGCCGCATGTCTGCCTCCATGAAGATCCATATCGACGACGTCCGCATCCAGGAAATCAAGGAGCTCGTGCCGCCCGCGCACGTGCTGCGCGAGTTTCCCGCCACTCCGAAGGCGGCGGAGGTCTCCTACGAGGCGCGCCAGGCGATCCACCGCATCCTGTACGGTGCCGACGACCGCCTGCTGGTGGTGATCGGGCCGTGCTCGATCCACGACCCGGCGGCGGCGATCGAATACGCGAAGAAACTCAAGAGCGAGGCAGACCGGCTGAAGGACGACCTGCTGATCGTCATGCGCGTCTACTTCGAGAAGCCGCGCACCACCGTGGGCTGGAAGGGACTGATCAACGATCCCGGCCTCGACAACAGCTTCCGTATCAACGACGGCGTGCGCCTGGCGCGCAAGCTGCTGTGGGAGGTCAATGAGCTTGGCCTGCCCGCAGGCACCGAGTTCCTCGACATGATCACGCCGCAGTACATCGGCGATCTCATCGCCTGGGGCGCGATCGGCGCGCGCACCACCGAGAGCCAGGTGCACCGCGAGCTCGCCTCCGGGCTGTCGTGCCCGGTTGGTTTCAAGAACGGCACCGATGGCAACCTGCGCATTGCCGCCGACGCGATCAAGGCCGCACAGGCACCGCATCATTTCCTGTCGGTGACCAAGGCCGGCCACTCGGCGATCGTCTCCACCCGCGGCAACGAGGACTGCCACGCCATCCTGCGCGGCGGCAAGGAGCCCAACTACGACGCCGCCAGCGTCGACACGGCCAGCCGCGAACTGGCCGCAGCGGGCGTGTGCAACAAGGTCATGGTCGACTTCTCGCATGGCAACAGCCGCAAGCAGCACCGGCTGCAGATCGAGGTGGCGCGTGACGTTGCCGAGCAGCTCGCCGCCGGCGACGACCGCATCATGGGCGTGATGGTCGAGTCCCACCTCAAGGAAGGCCGCCAGGACCTGGTGCCCGGCAAGGAGCTCGAATACGGCAAGAGCATCACCGACGCCTGCATCGGCTGGGAGGACAGCCTCGAGGTGCTCGACATCCTCGCCGAGGGCGTGCGTCAGCGGCGGGTCAAGCGCGCCGCCGAGTTCTGATTCGCGGCCCGGTTGGCATCGCAGAGGGCCTGCCGCGTGCAGGCCTTCTGCATTGAAGGCGGGCGCATGAGCGAGCCCACGCGCAAGATCATCCACTGTGATTGCGACTGCTTCTACGCCGCGGTCGAGATGCGTGACGACCCCGCGCTGCGTGGCCGGCCGCTGGCCGTCGGCGGACGCGCCGAGACGCGCGGCGTGATCGCCACCTGCAACTACGAGGCGCGCGCCTTCGGCGTGCACTCGGCAATGGCCACCGCGCGCGCGCTGCAGCTGTGTCCGCAGCTGATCCTGCTGCCGCCCGACTTCGAGCGCTACCGCGAGGCCTCGCGCACCATCCTCGCCATCTATCGCGACTACACGCCGCTGGTCGAGCCGCTGTCGCTGGATGAGGCCTACCTCGACGTCAGCGGCGTGGACCGCTGCCGCGGCTCGGCCTCGCTGATGGCGCAGGAGATTCGGGCGCGCATTCGCGAGGAGGTGGGCATCACCGCCTCGGCCGGCATCGCGCCGAACAAGTTCATCGCCAAGGTGGCGAGCGACTGGAACAAGCCCGACGGCCAGTTCGTCGTGCGTCCGCAGGACGTCGATGCCTTCGTCGCCGCGCTGCCGGTGAAGAAGATCTTCGGCGTCGGCAAGGTGACCGCGGCGAAGCTCAACCGGCTGGGCGTGCACACCTGCGGCGACCTGCGTGCCTGGAGCGCGGCCGACCTGACCCACGCCTTCGGCAGCTTCGGCGCCAGCCTGTATCGCCTGTGCCGCGGCATCGACGAGCGCCCGGTGCAGCCCGATCGCATCCGCAAGTCCTTGTCGGTCGAGACCACGTACACGCCCGATCTGGCCGATCTGGACGCCTGCCGCAGCGCCCTGCGTGCGCTGCTGGCGGATTTCCACCGCCGCTTCGAGCGCGCCCGCGACCGGCCGCCGGTGCACAAGGCCTTCGTCAAGGTGCGCTTCGCCGACTTCAGCCGCACCACGGCCGAGTGCGTCAGCGGCGCGCCGGACGAGTCCGTCTGGCTGGCCTTGCTCGACGAGGCCCATGCGCGCAAGCCGCTGGCCGTGCGTCTGCTCGGCGTCGGCGTGCGCTTTGCCGAGGATGCCCCCGGCGCGGCGGCGGCCCAGATCTCCCTGTTCGATTCGCCGCCGCTGCCCGCGCTGCACGGCGACCACCTCTGAGACCGAGTCCTGCATGTCCGACGCCCCTTTCGCCCAGCCTGCCGTCGGCGCCCCGACGGGCGCAGCTCCGCCGCAGCCGGCACCCGAACGCCCGGTCAGCCTGGGGGCCTTGTACGGCGCGCTCTGGCAGCACGCCGCGGGCGCGCGCCATCTGCTGCTGTTCGCCTTCCTGCTGCTGCTCGCGTCGCAGTTGTTCAAGCTCGCGGTGCCCTGGCTGGCGGGCAATGCGATCAACCTGATCCAGTCCGGCGGACTGGAGGCGATGAACGAGGCCGCGCGCTGGCTGGCGATGGTGTTCGCCGCCATCGTCGCGAGCTGGGTGCTGCACGGGCCGGGCCGCATCCTCGAGCGCAACGTTGCGCTCAAGGTGCGCGAGCGCCTGTCGGCGCTGCTCGTCGGGCGGCTGCTCGCAGCGCCGCTCTCCTGGCACGAACGCCATCATTCAGGCGAGACCACCCACCGCGTGCAGCAGAGCACCAACGCGCTCTACGACTTCGCACAGAGCCAGTTCATCTACCTGCAGAACACGGTGCGCCTGGTCGGGCCGATCGTCGCGCTGTGGCTGATCTCGCCGCTGGTGGGCGCGGTGGCGACAGTGGGCTACGGCCTGATCGGCCTGCTGATCACCCGCTTCGACCGCGTGATGATGCGTATCGCGGTGGACGAGAACCGTGCCGAGCGCGCGTATTCGGCGACGCTGGTCGACGTGCTCGGCAACGTGCTGTCGGTGCTCGCACTGCGCCGCGGAGCCGGGGTGGCGCGGCTGATCGGCGAGCGCCTGCAGGCGGTGTTCGGGCCGCTGAAGAAGAGCATCGTGCTGAACGAGGCCAAGTGGTGCTCGGTGGACCTGCTCGCCAGCGCGCTGTGGTGCGTGCTGGTCGGCGTGTATGCGGCCGAGGCCGCCGGCGTGTTCGCCTTCGGCGCGGCGGCGGGCGGTGCAGCGGCCGCGGCGGGCACGATCGCGCTCGGCAAGGTGTTCATGGTGTACGAGTACTCGCAGCAGGCCGGCGGCGTGATCACCGCGATCGCCGCCCACTTCCAGTCGCTCGCCCGCCAGCGCGCCAACTATGCCGCGGCCGAGCCGCTGTTTACGGCTGCGCAGACGAGTGTCGCGCCCTCACCGTCCGAAGCGGCCTCCGCCGAGGCCTCCGCCGCCCCGCGCTGGCAGGCCCTGACGCTCGAGGGCGTGCGCTTCGCGCATGGCGATGCGCGCGCGGCGGCGCTGGAACTCGATCGCCTGGAACTCATGCGCGGCCGGCGCTATGCGCTGGTCGGCCCGAGCGGTGGTGGCAAGACCACCTTGCTGCGCCTGCTGGCCGGGCTGGATTCGCCCGCGGCCGGGCGCCTGCTGCTCGATGGTCAAGCCGACCACGACATGCCGGGCCGGCTGCGCGCGCTGGCGACGCTGATCCCGCAGCAGGCCGAGATGTTCGACGGTACGCTGGCAGAGAACCTGCTGCTCGGCGACGCTGTCTCGCCCGAGCGCATCGATGCGGCGGTGCATGCAGCCTGCGCCGACATCGTGGTCGAAGGCCTGCCCGAGCGGTTGCAGACGCGGGTGGTGGAAGGCGGCGCCAACTGGTCGGGCGGCCAGCGCCAGCGCCTGGCACTTGCACGTGGCGCACTCGCCGCAGAGGGCACGAGCCTGTTGCTGCTCGACGAGCCCACCAGCAGCCTCGACCCCGAGACGGAGGCGCGGGTGTACCAGCGCCTGTTCGCCCACTTTGCCGACGCCGCGCTGGTGTCCTCCGTGCATCGGCTGCACCTGCTGGATCGCTTCGACGAGGTCATCCTGATGCGCGGCGGGCGTATCGAGGCGGTGGGGCGGGCGTGGGAGCTGGCGCAGACGTCCGCGTTGTTCCGCGAGCTGCTTGCGGCGCAGGCGGTGAGCGGGGAGGAGGGCGGCCGCGAATGGGATCGGGAAGGTGATCAGGAAGCGGGGCAGTCAGCGCACCAGGCGGGCGGTCGCTTCGAGCACACGGCTTCCGCGATGACCCGCGCCCGCGGCACCGATCAGGCTTGAGGCCGTCCGGCCCTGGCGGGGTGGGGCCGGACGACGGGAGCGATCAGGCGTTCTTGCGCTTCTGCCACAGCACGTCGCCGCGGCCGCCGGCGCGGTTGAGCACACGGCCGAGCACGAACAGCAGGTCGGAGAGGCGGTTCAGATATTGGCGCGGGGCGTCATTGACCGCCTCTTCCAGCGCCAGTGCCACCAGCGCGCGCTCGGCGCGCCGGCACACGGTGCGGGCATGATGCGCGTAGGCGGCGGCGCGGGTGCCGCCGGGCAGGATGAAGTCCTTGAGCGGCTCGAGCGGCTCGTTGAAGCGGTCGAGTTCTTCCTCGAGATGCGTCACCTGCTTGTCGGTGATCATGCTCATGCCCGGGATGCACACCTCGCCGCCGAGGTCGAAGAGGTCATGCTGGACGTTGGTCAGCAGCGCGCGCACTTCCTCCGGCAGTTCCTCGCACAGCAGCAGGCCGACGATGGCGTTGGTCTCGTCCACCTCGCCCAGGGCGTGGATGCGCAGGCTGTTCTTGGAGACGCGCTTGCCGTCGCCCAGGCCGGTGGTGCCGGCGTCGCCGGTGCGGGTGTAGATCTTTGAGAGGCGGTTACCCATGGTGTGCTCGTGTCCCGTTCGTTGGTTGACGTGAGCGTCAATTATAGGCGCCGGCGCTGAAATTGACTTCGATTCGAGTGCGGCATACGATGCGATACGTTTTGTATTACAAGAGGCTCTCGCCATGACCCTGTCGATCCGGCTCGACCCCGAACTCGAGGCCGAACTCGCGCGCGCCGCCGCGCAGACAGGCCGCAGCAAGAGCGAGCTGGTGAAAGCGAGCTTGCGCGAATATCTCGCCCGCATCGCACCGCGCAAGACGCCTTACGAGCTCGGCAAGGATCTCTTCGGCGGCGCCGACGCCGGACCGACGGATCTCGCCGAGCGCCGCAAGGACTACCTGACGGAGTCGCTGCGTGCGAAGCATGATCGTTGATGCGGGGCCTCTGCTGGCGCTGTTCAATCCGGCCGACCGGCACCATCAGGTGTGCGTGTCTTTCCTGCGCGGTAACGAGCTGGCACTGGTGACGACCTGGCCGGTGCTCACCGAGGTCATGCATCTGCTGCGTTACAGCGTGGATGCGCAGTTGCGCCTGCTGAGCTGGATCGATCGCGGGGGGCTGGCGATCGCCGAGCTGGAGCAGGGCTGCATCGGCGCAGTCGCCGGCCTCATCGACAAGTATCGCGACCGCCCGATGGACCTTGCCGATGCCTCGGTGGTGCAGCTTTCCATTCAGACCGGCTGCCGTGACGTACTGTCGATCGACAGCGATTTCGACATCTACCGCCTGCCGGACGGTGCCTGGCTCAACAATCCGCTACGCGACAAGGCTCATTGAGCGCAGCACCGGGTTTTCATCCGGGTCGATGCTGAAGTAGTCTCGTGCCGACCGCGAAAAAACATCTCTCTCCTCTGGATCCTTCATGAAATCCGCCGAAATCCGCGACGCCTTCCTCAAGTTCTTCGAATCCAAGGGCCACCAGATCGTGGCCTCGAGTTCGCTCGTGCCGCACGAGGACCCGACGCTGCTGTTCACCAACGCCGGCATGAACCAGTTCAAGGACGTGTTCCTCGGCTTCGACAAGCGGCCCTATACCCGCGCCACCACCTCGCAGAAGTGCGTGCGCGCCGGCGGCAAGCACAACGACCTCGAGAACGTCGGCTACACCGCGCGCCATCACACCTTCTTCGAGATGCTGGGCAACTTCAGCTTCGGCGACTACTTCAAGCGCGATGCGATTTCGTACGCTTGGGAGCTGCTCACCGAGGTCTTCAAGCTGCCCAAGGAGAAACTGTGGGTCACGGTGTATGCCGAGGACGACGAGGCCTACGACATCTGGACCAAGGAAGTCGGCGTGCCGGCGGAGCGGGTGATCCGCATCGGCGACAACAAGGGCGCGCGCTATGCGTCCGACAACTTCTGGATGATGGGCGACACCGGCCCCTGTGGCCCGTGCACCGAAATCTTCTATGACCACGGCCCGCACATCTGGGGCGGCCCCCCGGGATCGCCCGAGGAAGACGGCGACCGCTACATCGAGATCTGGAACAACGTGTTCATGCAGTTCAACCGCGACGAGCAGGGCGTGATGCATCCGCTGCCCAAGCCCTCGGTCGACACCGGCATGGGCCTCGAGCGCATCTCGGCGGTACTGCAGCACGTGCACGCCAACTATGAGATCGACCTCTTCCAGGCGCTGATCAAGGCGGCCGCGCGCGAGACCTCCAGTGCCGACATGGACTCGCCCTCGCTGAAGGTGCTGGCCGACCACATCCGTGCCTGCTCCTTCCTGATCGCCGATGGCGTGATCCCGGGTAACGAGGGCCGCGGCTACGTGCTGCGCCGCATCATCCGCCGCGCCATCCGCCACGGTTACAAGCTCGGCGCGCGCGCCGCCTTCTTCCACAAGATGGTGCCGGACCTGGTCGGCGAAATGGGCAGCGCCTATCCCGAACTCAAGGACGGTGAGCGCCGCATCATGGACGTGCTGCGCCAGGAAGAAGAGCGCTTCTTCGCCACCATCGAGAACGGCATGGCGATCGTCGAGTCCGAGCTCGCCGCGATGGAAGCCGCCGGCAAGAAGGTCTTCGACGGCGACACTGCCTTCAAGCTGCACGACACCTTCGGCTTCCCGCTCGACCTCACCGCCGACATCTGCCGCGAACGTGGCGTGACCGTCGATGCCGCCGCTTTCGACGCCGCGATGGCGCGCCAGAAGGAGCAGGCGCGCGCCGCCGGCAAGTTCAAGATGGCGGCCAACCTCGAGTACGAAGGCCCCGAGACCACCTTCCACGGTTACGAGCTGCTGGAGGAAAAGGGCAACATCCTCGCGCTGTACAAGGACGGCGCCCCGGTCAATGAGCTGCTCGAGGGCGAGATGGGCGTGGTCGTGCTCGACCATACCCCGTTCTATGCAGAATCCGGCGGCCAGGTTGGCGACCGCGGCGAACTGCGCGGCGCCGCCGGCATCTTCGGCGTGGAAGACACGCAGAAGATCCAGGCCGCGGTATTCGGCCACCACGGCGTGGTGCGCACCGGCAAGCTGGCGGTGGGGCAGGGCGTGACCGCCCGGGTGGACGTCGCCGCGCGCGCCGCCACCGCACGCAACCACTCGGTCACCCACCTGATGCACAAGGCGCTGCGCGAGGTGCTCGGCACCCACGTGCAGCAGAAGGGCTCGCTGGTCGATCCCGACAAGACCCGCTTCGACTTCGTCCACACCGGGCCGATGAGCGCCGAGGAGATCCGCGAGGTCGAGGAGCTCGTCAACCGCGAGATCCTCGCCAATACGGACACCAAGGCCGAGCTGATGGCCCTCGAGGCGGCGCAGAAGACCGGCGCCATGATGCTGTTCGGCGAGAAGTACGGCGACGAGGTGCGCGTGCTGTCGATTGGCAGCACGCAGGAGCTGTGCGGTGGCACCCATGTCGCGCGCACCGGCGACATCGGCCTGTTCAAGATCGTGTCCGAAGGCGGCGTCGCCGCCGGCATCCGCCGCGTCGAGGCGATCACCGGCGAGAACGCGCTGCGTTACGCGCAGGAGCAGGAGCGCCGCGTGCGGGGCATGTCGGCGCTGCTCAAGGTTCAGCCCGACGAGGTCGCCGAGCGCGTCGCCGGCATCCTCGACAACGTGCGCATGCTCGAGAAGGAGCTCGCCCGTCTCAAGGCCAAGCTCGCCGCCAGCCAGGGCGACGAGCTCGTGAACCAGGCGGTGGAGGTGGGCGGCCTCAAGGTGCTCGCCGCGGTGCTCGAAGGCGCCGACGTGCCGACCCTGCGCGACACCATGGACAAGCTCAAGGACAAGCTCAAGTCGGCCGCGATCGTGCTGGCGAGCGTGGCCGAAGGCAAGGTCAGCCTGATCGCCGGCGTCACCGCCGACTACACGGCCAAGGTCAAGGCCGGCGAGCTGGTCAACTTCGTCGCCCAGCAGGTCGGCGGCAAGGGCGGTGGCCGCCCCGACATGGCCCAGGCCGGTGGCACCCAGCCAGAGAACCTGGCGGCGGCGCTGGCGGGGGTCAAGGAGTGGGTCGCCGGCAAGCTGTGAGCGCCCGCCGGCCCTGCGAGTGGCGTGAGGGCTGCGCCGCACGCAGGGCCCGAAGCGTACTGAAGTGCCTGCGCCCGGCGAGCGGCGGTCGCAGGCGATCCATGTCCTGCCGCGGAACGCACGCCGCGAGGTTCAATTGGAGTGATCGATGCGCCACCTAGTCCTGCTTGCCCTGCTTGCGCTCACCGCGGCCCAGGCTGCCGGTCCCGAGTCCGTGACCCTGCCTTCGGGTGTCGCCGTCCAGACCTATCGCCAGGGCGATGGCTCCCCCCGCTCGCCGACCTTGGCCGACGTGGTGCGCGTCCATTACCAGGGCACGCTCGCCGACGGCAAGGCGTTCGACAGCTCTTACGATCGCGGCCAGCCGGCGGAGCTGCCGCTGGAGGCGCTGATTCCGTGCTGGCAGGAGGTGCTGCAGCAGATGTCGCCGGGCGGCGCGGTGCGCATCGTGTGCCCGCCCGAGACCGCCTACGGTAGCCGCGGCGTGGCCGGCAAGATTCCGCCCGACAGCACGCTGACCTTCGTGATCGAGCTGCTCGAGGTCAAGCGCTGAGGGTGTTGCGCGCGAGGTCGGCTGGCGGTCGTTCGGGCTGACTCCGGCCCTTTCCGCACGGGCGTCGCCCTGCGGCCGAGCGCGCGTCCCCTCAGGTCCCGTACTTGCGCACCAGGGTGTCGTGCAGGGCGACGAACTCCTGCGACAGCTTGTGCCTGGGGTCGAGGTGGATCATCGGCCTGGCCTGCTCGTGCGACTCCTTGATCTTCACCGAGGCCGACAGGTAGGGCTGCAGCACCGGCAGGCCCTCGTCGATGAGCTCCTGTACCACTTTCTGCGGCAGGCTGGCGCGCGGCAAGAACTGGTTGACCACGATGCCTTCGACCTGCAGGCCACGGTTGTGGTCGGCCTTGATCTCCTGCACGTTCTCGAGCAGCGAATACAGCGCCTTGCGCGAGAATTCGTCGCAGTCGAAGGGGATCAGGCAGGCATCGGCCGCGATCAGGGCCGAGCGGGTGAAGAAGTTGAGCGCCGGCGGGGTATCGATGTACACGCAGTCGAAATCCTTCGCCAGCTCCTCGAGGGCGTCGCGCAGCTTGTAGATCTTGTAGCGCGACTCGAGCTTCCCCTGCAGCTCCTCGAGTTGCGGGTGAGAGGGCATCACGTGCAGCCCCGCGAAGGGGCTGGCGACGACGAACTCCTCGGTGTCGCGCGGGTTGAGCTTGAAGTTGAGGGTCTGGTCGAAGAAGTCCGCCAGGGTGGCGTCGAGGTTCTCGCCGCCGGCGCCGAGCAGGTATTGGGTGGAGTTGCCTTGCGGGTCGAGGTCGACGACGAGGGTGCGCTTGCCCTGCTGGGCGCTGATTGCTGCCAGGTTGCAGGTGATGGTCGATTTGCCGACCCCGCCTTTCTGATTGAACACCACTCGCCGCATGCCTTTCTCCCCTGTTCGTGTGCGCAACGCGCTGCGTTCGGCGCGTCCGGAGCCCGCATTCTGCCAAAAAGACACCCCTGTCGGGGGCGGATGCGGCGCGCTGGCTGGCCATGATGCCTTGGCGTGATGGGGCGGATCAGCGGCGCGCGATGCCAAAGCGGGGGTGGCTGCGCTAAACTGCCGCGACGTCAATCGAGGTCGTTCCTGTGCCGCCCGAGGCGCAGAAAACAACAACATCATTTTCCAGAGAACATCCCGAACGATGCACACGGCGCGCGGCCGTCCCGGCCCGACGCTGCCCTGTGGGCGACTTGTCGCCCGCGTTGCCAAAAACAGACCTCACGAATTGTAGAGGGGAGAACATGGATCAGGATTTCATCGCCGCAGCACTCGACTATCACCGCTCGCCCACGCGCGGCAAGATTTCGGTCGTGCCCACCAAGGGCCTCACCAACCAGCGCGACCTCGCGCTCGCGTACTCGCCCGGCGTCGCCGCGGCCTGCGACGCGATCGTCGCCGACCCGGCTGAGGCCTTCGAGCTCACCAGCCGCGGCAACCTGGTGGCGGTGGTCACCAATGGCACGGCGGTGCTCGGCCTGGGCAACATCGGCCCGCTGGCCTCGAAGCCGGTCATGGAAGGGAAGGGCTGCCTGTTCAAGAAGTTCGCCAACATCGACGTCTTCGACATCGAACTGGCAGAGAACGACCCCGACAAGCTGATCGACATCATCGCCGCCCTCGAGCCCACGCTGGGCGGCATCAACCTCGAGGACATCAAGGCGCCCGAGTGCTTCTACATCGAGAAGAAGCTGCGCGAGCGCATGAAGATCCCGGTCTTCCACGACGACCAGCACGGCACCGCGATCATCTCCGCGGCCGGCCTGCTGAACGGGCTCAAGGTCATCGGCAAGGACATCGACAAGGTCAGGCTGGTGTGCTCGGGGGCGGGCGCGGCGGCGATCGCCTGCCTCGACCTGATGGTCAGCCTTGGCGTCAAGCGCGAGAACATCTTCGTCTGCGACTCCAAGGGGGTCATCTTCGAGGGTCGCGAACCGAACATGGAGCCGACCAAGGCGCGCTATGCGCAGACGACCGATGCGCGCACCCTGGGTGACGCGATCGTCGGCGCCGACGTCTTCCTCGGTTTGTCGACGGCCGGTGTGCTCAAGCCCGAGATGGTGGCGAAGATGGCCGACAAGCCGCTGATCTTCGCGCTCGCCAATCCGAACCCCGAGATCCTGCCGGCCGACGCCAAGGCGGTGCGCCCGGACTGCATCATCGCCACCGGCCGTTCGGACTTCCCGAACCAGGTCAACAACGTGCTGTGCTTCCCCTTCATCTTCCGGGGTGCGCTCGACGTCGGCGCGACCACCATCAACGAGGAGATGAAGCTCGCCTGCGTGAAGGCGATCGCCGAGCTGGCCGAAGCCGAGGCGAGCGACATCGTCGCCAGCGCCTATGGTGGCCAGGAGCTGAGCTTCGGCCCCGAGTACATCATCCCCAAGCCCTTCGACCCGCGCCTGATCGTCAAGATCGCGCCGGCGGTGGCGAAGGCGGCGATGGAATCCGGCGTGGCGACCAAGCCCATCGAGGACTTCGACGCCTACATCACCAGCCTGACCGGCTTCGTGTACCAGTCCGGCATCGTCATGAAGCCGGTGTTCTCGGCAGCCAAGGCCGTGCCGCCCGAGCAGAAGCGCGTGATCTACTGCGAGGGCGAGGACGAGCGTGTGCTGCACGCGGTGCGCGTGGTGCTGGACGAGGGCCTGGCACGTCCGATCCTGATCGGTCGTCCCGAAGTCATCGAGATGCGGATCAAGAAGATCGGTCTCAACCTGGTGCCCGAGCGCGATTTCGAGATCATCAATCCGGAGTCCGATCCGCGTTACCGTGAGCTGTGGACCGAGTACTACAAGCTGATGAGCCGAGACGGCGTGACCCCCGACGTGGCCAAGGCCCGAGTCCGTCGCGACACCACGCTGATCGGCGTCATGCTGCTGCGCCGCGGCGACGCCGACGCGATGGTGTGCGGCACCGTCGGCACCTACGACTACCACCTCAAGCAGGTGCGGGACGTCATCGGCCTGGCGCCGGGCGCCAAGCAGTTTGCGGCGATGAACCTGCTGCTGCTGTCCAAACGCATGCTGGCGATCACCGACACCTATGTGAACGAGAGCCCGAGCGCCGACGAAGTCGCCGAGATCGCGCGCATGGCGGCAGACGAGCTGCGTCGATTCGGCATCGAGCCGAGCCTGGCGCTGCTGTCGCACTCGAACTTCGGCAGCTCGAACTCGGCCTCGGCGCGCAAGATGCGCCGCGCCTGCGAGATCCTGCATGCCACCGCGCCCGACCTCAACGTCGACGGCGAGATGCACGGTGATGCCGCGCTGTCGCAGGAGATCCGCGACAAGCTGCATCCGGATTCGCGCCTGAAGGGCGAGGCCAACCTGCTGGTGATGCCCAACCTCGATGCCGCCAACATTTCCTTCAACCTGATGAAGATGGCCAACGGCGATGGCGTCTCGGTAGGGCCCATCCTGCTCGGCGCGGCCAAGTCGGTGCATATCGTGACCCCCTCGGCCACCGTGCGCCGCCTGGTCAACATGACCGCGCTAGCGGTGGTGGATGCGAAGGAGTCGCGCAACGCCAGCGCCTGATGCGGCAGGGGTGGCACGTGGTGCGCGCCACCCCTGCGCGGCTGCCAGGCATGGCGGCAGCGATGCAGGTTCGGGGCAGTCCTGCGAGGGGCTGCCCCGCTTCGTTTGTGTCGTGGAGGAAGTGTCCGATGATGAATCCGAGCTCGTCCTCGATGCGCGCACTGCTCCTTGCCTGCGCGCTCTTTGTTGCTGCACCGCAAGCGATCGCCGCCGACTGGCTGTTGGCGGCGAGCACGCCGCAGGTCCTGCCTGGCCAGCGCTTCGAGGTGATCCTCATCGGCGAGGGCAGGGCGGCGGACTGGCCCGCGCGCCTGGCGGCGCGCATCGAGCGGCGCGAGGGCGGCCCGGCCATCGCGCTCGAGCTGGTGGCGATCGGCAGGCCGCAGGCGAATGCGCGCCAGCGCCGCTACTTCGGGCGCTGGCCGGCCGAGGTGGCGGGCGTGGCGACGCTCGCGCTGGCGGACCACCCCGCGGCACGCCTGCTGCTCGATGCCGACCCCTCCAGGGTGGCGGCCACTGCCGTGACGCCCGATCCGACGACGGCCGCAGCCGAGGCCGCGCCTGCGCGGGTGCCGACCGGACAGGCGAGCGAGCTCATCGCCGATGTGGCGGCGGTGGAGCCTTCGGCAATCGGCTTTCATGAGCCGATGTATTTCCTCGTCGGCGGCAAGGACCCGGTGAGCGCACGCTTCCAGTTCAGCTTCCGCTATCGCATCTTCGACACGCAGGGCGTTGTCGCTGAAACCCTTCCGGTGGCGGGCGGCGTGTACTTCGGCTTTACCCAGACCTCGCTATGGGACTTGCAGTCGGAGTCGAAGCCCTTTCGCGATTCGAGCTTCCGGCCCTCGCTGTTTTACCGGTGGACCCTCGACGATCCGCAAGGACGCGGCGCGCTGGCCTTGTCGGGCGGCTACGAGCATGAATCGAACGGTAAGGAGGACGTGCCCTCGCGCAGCATCGACACCTTGTTCCTGCGGGCCGATGCGCGCCTGAGGCTTGGCGAGTCCGCGACCTATCTGGGCATCGCCCCCAAGTTCTGGTCCTACCTCGACCGCGAGGACAATCCGGACATCGCCCGCTACCGCGGCCATGCCGAGCTGGGCCTGCGCCTCGGGCGCGACGACGGGCTGCTGTTGTCGACGCTGATCCGGCGCGGCACGGAGGGCAAGATCGGCACCCAGTACGACCTGTCCTATCCGTTGCGGCGCAGCGTGTTCTCGGGCGTGGGTGCCTTCGTCCACCTGCAGGCCTTCAAGGGCTACGGCGAGACCCTGCTCGAATACGACCAGAACAAGGACACCCAGTACCGGCTGGGGATTTCGCTGGTACGCTGAGCGCCCCGAACAAGGCCGCCCGCGGGGCGGCGCAATGAGAGACGAGGAGGTCACGCATGAGCCATGCGATCCGTTTTTACCGCACCGGCGGTCCCGAAGTCCTGCAGTGGGAGGCGGTCGAGCTGCCGCCGCCCGGCCCCGGCGAGGTGCGCCTGCGCCACCACGCCGTGGGGCTCAACTTCATCGACACCTATCACCGCAGCGGACTCTATCCGCTGCCTTTGCCGTCCGGTCTCGGCATGGAGGGCGCGGGCGTGGTCGAGGCGGTGGGCGAGGGCGTCAGCGAGGTGCGCGTGGGCGACCGCGTGGCCTACACCAACGGCCCGCTCGACGCCTATTCCGAGGTGCGCAACATCCCCGCTCGCCATCTGGTGCTGCTGCCCGACGCGTTGTCCTTCGAGCAGGGGGCGGCGATGATGTTGCAGGGCATCACCGCGCAGTACCTGCTGCATTCCACCTACCCGGTGAAGGCGGGCGAGACCATCCTGGTACATGCGGCGGCCGGCGGCGTGGGCTCGATCCTGGTGCAGTGGGCGAAGCTGCTCGGCGCCACCGTGATCGGCACCGTCGGCAACGACGACAAGGCGCAGCGTGCGCGTGCGCTGGGCTGCGACGACGTCATCATCTACTCGCGCGAGAACTTCCCCGAGCGGGTGCGGGCGCTGACGGGCGGCGCGGGCGTGGCGGTGGTGTACGACTCGGTCGGTCGCGACACCTTCCTCGGCTCGGTCGCCTGCCTGCGTCGGCGCGGCACGATGGTGAGTTACGGCAACGCGACCGGGCCGGTGGCGCCCTTCGATTGCGCACTGCTGCACAAGGCCGGTTCGGTCTATGTGACCCGTCCCGGCCTGCCCGACTACATCGCCACGCGCGAGGAACTGGTCGAGCGCGCCGCGTCCCTGTTCGAGGTGGTGAGCAGCGGCAAGCTGAAGGTCGAGATCCTGCAGCGCTACGCGCTCAAGGATGCGGCCCAGGCGCATCGGGATCTCGAAGCGCGCAGGACCACGGGTTCGACCGTGCTGCTGCCGTGAAGAGCCGGGTGTCAGGATCGGACCGTCTGGTGCCGGGACGTATTCGAGGCTGATCGGGCGAGGGCGGGGCGGCCGCCTCGGGTAAAATCCCGCCCATGAATGCCCTTGCCCGCACTTCGGCCGAACCCCGCTTCGTCCACCTCCGTCTTCACTCCGAATACTCGATCACCGACGGCATCGTCCAGCTCGACCAGGCGATTGCCGCCGCCGCGGCCGACGGCATGCCGGCGCTCGGCGTCTCCGACCTGGCCAACCTGTTCGGCATGGTCAAGTTCTACAAGGGCGCGCGCGGCAAGGGCATCAAGCCCATCGTCGGCGTGGACGCCTGGATCCAGAACGAGGCCGAGCGCGACAAGCCCCACCGGGTGCTGCTGATCTGCCGCAACCGCGCGGGCTACGGCCAGTTGTGCGAGCTGCTGACGCGTGCCTACATGGAGAACAAGTACCGCGGCCGCGCCGAGATGCGCCGCGCCTGGTTCGAAGAGGGCGCCGCGAGCGAGCTGCTGTGCCTGTCCGGCGCGATGAGCGGCGACGTCGGCGCGGCGATCGCCGCCGGCAACCTGGCGCTCGCCGAGCAACTCGCCGCCGACTGGGCGCGCCTGTTCCCCGATGCCTTCTACATCGAGGTCCAGCGTGCCGGCCACCCCGGCACCGAGGGCTACATCCGCCACGCGGTGGACATCGCCGGCCGCCTTGGGCTGCCGGTGGTGGCGACCCACCCGGTGCAGTTCCTGAAGCGCGAGGATTTCCAGGCCCATGAGGCACGGGTGTGCATCGCGCAGGGCTACGTGCTGGCGGACAAGCGCCGCCCGCGCGACTTCACCGAGGAGCAATACCTCAAGAGCCAGGCCGAGATGTGCGCGCTGTTCGCCGACCTCCCCGAGGCGCTCGAGAACGCGGTCGAGATCGCCCGCCGCTGCTCGCTGACGGTGCAGCTGGGCAAGAACTTCCTGCCGCTGTTCCCGACGCCCGACGGCATGACGCTGGACGACTTCCTCGTCCAGGAAGCGAAGGACGGCCTCGAGCGCCGCCTCGCCCAGCTCTATCCCGACCCCGAGGAGCGCGAGCGCCAGCGCCCGCGCTACGAGGAGCGGTTGAAGTTCGAGACCGACACCATCATCCAGATGGGCTTCCCAGGCTACTTCCTGATCGTTGCCGACTTCATCCGCTGGGGCAAGAAGAACGGCGTCCCCGTCGGCCCGGGCCGCGGCTCGGGCGCCGGCTCGCTGGTGGCCTATTCGCTCGACATCACCGACCTCGATCCGCTGGAATACGCCCTGCTGTTCGAGCGCTTCCTGAACCCCGAGCGGGTGTCGATGCCCGACTTCGACATCGACTTCTGCCAGGACAACCGCTACCGCGTCATCGAGTACGTGCGCGAGCGCTACGGCAAGGACGCGGTGAGCCAGATCGCCACCTTCGGCACCATGGCCTCGAAGGCGGTGGTGCGCGACGTCGGCCGCGTGCTGGACCTGCCCTATGGCCTGTGCGACCGCCTCTCCAAGCTGATCCCGATCGAGGGCGCCAAGCCCGTCTCGCTGAACAAGGCCTACGAGATGGAGCCGCAGATCGGCGAGATGATGAAGGACGGCAACGACGGCGAGGCCATCCAGACCCTGTGGGGGCTGGCGCAGCCGCTCGAGGGCCTGAGTCGCAACGTCGGCATGCACGCGGGCGGGGTGCTGATCGCGCCCGGCAAGCTCACCGACTTCTGCCCGCTCTACATCGCCGACGGCGACGACGCCACGCCGGTGTCGCAGTTCGACAAGGACGACGTCGAAGCGGTCGGCCTGGTCAAGTTCGACTTCCTCGGGCTGCGCAACCTCACCATCATCGAGCTCGCGCTGGAGTACATCGCGCGCATGACGGGCAGCCGCCCCGACCTGATGAGCCTGGGCTTCGAGGACCCCGCCGCCTACCAGATCCTGAAGGACGCCAACACCACGGCGATCTTCCAGGTCGAATCGGACGGCATGAAGAAGCTCCTGAAGAAGCTCGCGCCCGACCGCTTCGAGGACATCATCGCGGTGCTCGCGCTCTACCGCCCGGGGCCGCTCGGCTCGGGCATGGTGGACGACTTCATCCTGCGCAAGAAGGGCCAGCAGGAGATCGACTACTTCCACCCGGATCTGAAAGCCTGCCTGGAACCGACCTACGGCGTCATCGTGTACCAGGAACAGGTGATGCAGATCAGCCAGATCATCGGCGGCTACACCCTGGGCGGCGCCGACATGCTGCGCCGCGCGATGGGCAAGAAGAAGGCCGACGAGATGGCCAAGCACCGCGCCACCATCGCCGAGGGCGCCAAGCACAAGGGCTACGATCCGGCGCTGGCCGAGCAACTCTTCGACCTCATGACCAAGTTCGCGGAGTACGGCTTCAACAAGTCGCACACCGCGGCCTACGCGGTCGTCACCTACCACACCGCCTGGCTCAAGGCGCATCACTGCGCGGCCTTCATGGCGGCGACGATGTCGTCCGACCTCGACAACACCGACACGGTCAAGATCTTCTACGAGGACACCGTCGCCAACGGCATCGCAGTGCTACCGCCGGACGTGAACGCCTCCGACTACCGCTTCGTGCCGGTCGATCGCAAGACCATCCGCTACGGCCTGGGCGCGGTGAAGGGCGTGGGCGAGCCGGCGGTGCGCGCGATCCTGGGTGCGCGCGACAAGGGTGGCGAGTTCCGCGACCTGTTCGACTTCTGCGAGCGTGTCGACCGCCGCATGGTGAACCGCCGCGTGATCGAGGCCCTGATCCGCGCCGGGGCGATGGACACGCTGGCGGGGCACGCAGGACTGGACCGCGCGCAACTGATGGCGACCGTGGCGCTGGCGATGGAGGCGGCCGAGCAGGCCGCGGCCAATGCGATGCAGGGCGGGCTGTTCGACCTGCTGCCGGAGGCGGCCGGCGCCGCCCCGCAGTTTGCCCGCATCCGCCCGTGGGGCGAGCGCGAGCGGCTGAAGGAAGAGAAGCTCGCGATCGGCTTCTTCCTCTCCGGCCATCCTTTCAACGCATTCAAGGCCGAGGTGCGCCGCTTCGTGCGCCGCACGCTGGCCCAGATCGAGCCCTCGCGCGACATTACGATGCTGGCCGGCGTGGTCATGGAGACGCGGACCAAGATGGGCAACCGCGGCAAGATGGCCTTCGTGACGCTCGATGACGGCACGCAGCCGCGCGAGGTCATGGTGTATTCCGAGGTGCTGGACGCCAGCCGCGGCAAGATCCTCACCGACGAGGTGCTGGTGGTGGAAGGCAAGGTCAGCAACGACGACTTCTCGGGCGGGCTGCGCATCATCGCCGATCGGCTGCTGACGCTGGGCGAGGCGCGTAGCCGCTTTGCGCGCGCGCTGCAATTGCGCATCAATGGCGAGGTCGGCAGCAGCGGCGGGCCGGTGGCCGCCGCCGGCAAGCTGCAGACCCTGCTCGAGCCCTTCCGTGAAGGCGGCTGCCCCATCCGCGTCAGCTACCGCAACGAGGCCGCCGAGGCGGACCTGCCGCTGGGCGATGGCTGGCGCGTGCGCCTGGACGACGCCCTGCTCGAGAGCCTGCGCGAGTGGCTGCCGCCCGAGGCGGTCGAGGTCGTCTATCCGGCTTGAAGTCTCGCCCCGGCGGGGGCCTGCCGCGGCTACGCCCGGGCGCGTGGCGCTCAGGCGGTCGGGCGCTGTTCGAAGCCGTCGGTGGCTTCCACCTCGGCGGCGCTGATGTCGATGCGGGTGACCTCGGCCTTGGGCGGCCCCTGGTACGCCCAGTCGATGAAGGCTTCGATCGCGGCGAGTTCGCCGATGACCAGTGCCTCGACACGGCCGTCATGACGGTTGCGCACCCAGCCGCGCAGGCCCAGACGTGTCGCTTCGGTCTGCGCGCTGGCGCGGTACCACACGCCCTGCACCCGGCCATGGATGTCGAGCCGGCGGCTGCTGATCTCGGTTGGCTGAAGCCTGGATTGTTCAGGCATAGGCGATCTCCGGGTCCTTGCCGCTCAGGTGCTGGGCGCGCATCAGCGCGGCGGTGAGGTTTTCGGCGACGTTCTGGTCACCGAGCTGGTCGAGGAAACCCGAACGGAAGACGAGCGAACCGGGCTGCGAGTTCAATCCGCACAGTACCAGGTAGGCGCCGCGCTTGCCGAGGTTGCGGTGCAGGGTCTGCAGGATGTCGAGGCCTGTGGTGTCGATGCTGATGACCTTGTCCATGTCGAGGATGACCACATCCGGGTGGCCATGCTGCATCAGCAGCAGGTTTTCGAGCTTGTTGGCCGCGCCGAAGAACAGGCTGCCGAACATCTTGTAGGCGAGGATGCGCGGCGTGCCGTCCGCGCGCGAGACCGCGCCGGCGCCATAGTAGTCCTCGAGCGGCACGCGCTCGATGCGGGTGAGGTCGGACATGCGGTAGATGAAGAACAGGCTTGCCAGCACCATGCCGATCTCGACCGCCAGGGTGAGATCGAACAATACCGTGGTGAAGAAGGTGCCGAGCAGGATGGTGCGGTACTGCAGCGTGTAGCGCGCCAGCTCCCTGGGGGCGAAGGCGTGCCACTCGCCCATGTTGATGGCGACGATGACGACGATGGCCGACAGCGTCGCGAGCGGAATGTGGCTCGCCAGCGGCGCCAGCACGAGCACGATCGCCAGCAGCACAGCGGCGTGGATCATGCCGGCGACCGGGGTACGACCGCCGCTGCGGATGTTGGTGGCGGTACGCGCGATGGCGCCGGTGGCGGCGAAGCCGCCGAACAGCGGGGCGGCGACGTTGGCCACGCCCTGGGCCATCAGCTCCTGGTTGGGGTCGTGGCGGTCGTCGATCTGGCTGTCGGCGACGCGGGCCGACAGCAGGGACTCGATTGCGCCGAGCAGCGCAATGGTCAGTGCGGGCGTGATCAGCTTGCCCAGCGTGCCCAGGCTCAGCTCGGGCAGGCCGAAGGCCGGGATCTCCTGCGGGATGCCGCCGAAGCGGCTGCCGATGGTGTCGACCGGCAGGGCGAACAGGGCATTCACCGCCGTCATGATGATCAGCACTGCCAGCGGGCCGGGCAGGCGGCGCATCCAGGCCGTGCGTGCCGCCTGCCGGTTCCAGCCCACCAGGATGGCGAGCGACACCGTGGCGACGGCGACGGTGGCGGCCTCGATGCTCGGCAGCGCCGCCCACAGCGCTTCCATCTTGGCGAAGAACTCGCCCGGCAGGTTATCGACCTTGAGCCCGAGGAAGTCCTTGATCTGCGAGATGAAGATCACCACCGCGATGCCGTTGGTGAAGCCGATCACCACCGACAGCGGGATGAAACGGATCATGCTGCCCAGGCGCAGCGCGCCCATGGCGAACAGGAGCACGCCCGACATCATGGTGGCGATGAGCAGGTTCTGCACGCCATGGTCGACGACGATGGCGTAGAGGGTGGGGATGAAGGCGCCGGTGGGGCCGCCGATCTGCACCCTCGAGCCGCCGAGCAGCGAGATCAGGAAGCCGGCGACGATGGCCGTCCAGATGCCGGCGGTGGGCGACATGCCACTGGCGATGGCGAAGGCCATCGCCAGTGGCAGGGCGAGCACGCCGACGGTGATGCCGGCGGAGATGTCCCCTGCAGTGCTGGCGCGGTCGTAGCCCTGCAGGGTGTCGAGGAGCTTGGGGCGGAACTGGATCTTCATGCTGTCTCCGTTGCAAATCTGGACGAGGCTTGCAAGGCCGCCCGCCTGGGCGGCGCTAGGGAGACAGCCGCCCTCGACCCGCATGGTGCAGCACCATCCAGCGTTTCGAGGGCGTGAGCGGCATGAGGGCGGAGCCTTACTTGACCTTCATGCCGGGCAGGGCGCCGGCGTCGGGTGACAGGATGAAGAGGCCGGGCGTGTTGCCCTCGGCATCCGAGGCGGCCAGCACCATGCCCTCGCTCATGCCGAACTTCATCTTGCGCGGCGCCAGGTTGGCGATCATCACCGTCATGCGCCCGATCAGCGTGGCCGGATCGTAGGCCGACTTGATGCCGGCAAAGACCTGGCGCGGCTTCGGCTGGCCGGCCTCGTCGGTCTCGCCGATGTCGAGCGAGAGGCGGATCAGCTTGTCCGCACCCTCGACGTGCTCGGCGTTGACGATCTTCGCGATGCGCAGGTCGACCTTGGTGAAGTCGTCGATCGAGATGTGGGCCGAGGGCGTCTCGGCCGCCTGTGCGGCGTGCTGCTGCTTCTCGGCGTGGCGCTGCTGCGAGGAGGCGGTCTTGGCCACCGCGGCGTCCTTGACCGGCGCGGCGGCGACAGGCGCGAGCGACTCGCGATTGGCTTCGAGGAGCGCATCGATCTGCTTGCGCTCGACGCGGGTCATCAGGTGGCTGTAGGCCTGGATGGCGTGGCCGGCGGGCAACGGCGCCCACTCGCCACGCCAGTCCATCGCCGCGATGGCGAGGAAGGTCTCGACCTGCGCGGCGAGCGCCGGCAGCACCGGCTTGAGGTAGCGGGTGAGGTCGCGGAACATGGTCAGCGCGGTGCTGCATACCGCGTGCAGGCGGGCTTCCTGGCCCTCCTGCCTGGCCAGCTCCCAGGGCTTGTGGTCATTCACGTACTGGTTGGCGAGATCGGCCAGGCGCATGATCTCGCGCAGCGCGCGGCTGTAGTCGCGCTCGTCGTAGGCGGCGGCGATGCGGCCATCGGCCCAGGCGGCGGCGAAGTCGGCACAGGCGGCGGCATCGACCTCGCCCAGCCTGCCGTCGAAACGCTTGCCGATGAAGCCGGCACAGCGGCTGGCGATGTTCACGAACTTGCCGACGAGGTCGGCGTTGACCTTGGCGATCATGTCGTCGAGGTTGAGGTCGACGTCTTCCATGGTGCCGTTCGACTTGCCGGCGAAGTAGTAGCGCAGCCACTCGGGGTTGAGCTTCTGGCTGATGTAGGAGTGCGCGGTGATGAAGGTGCCGCGGCTCTTGCTCATCTTGGCGCCATCGACGGTGAGGAAGCCGTTGACGCACAACTGGCTGGGCGTGGCGTAGCCGGCGAACTTGAGCATCGCGGGCCAGAACAGGGCGTGGAAATAGAGGATGTCCTTGCCGATGAAGTGCACCATCTCGGTGCCGGCCGCGGCGGCGCGGGCAGCGTCGGTGTAGTCCTCGAGGGGAATCGTCTCGCCCGCGGCGGCGCGCTTGGCGGCTAGGTTGCGAAAGCTGGCGAGGTAGCCGATCGGCGCGTCCAGCCAGACGTAGAAGTACTTGCCCGGCGCGCCGGGAATCTCGAAGCCGAAGTAGGGCGCGTCGCGCGAGATGTCCCAGTCGGAGAGCGTGTTCTCGCCTTCCTCGCCGAGCCATTCCTTCATCTTGTTGGCGGCCTCCATCTGCAGGCGGCGCTCGCCGGCAGCGTTGGTGCCGCGGGTCCACTCGCGCAGGAAGGCCACCGCGCGCTCGTCGGAGAGGCGGAAGAAGTAGTGCTCGGAGGTCTTCAGCACCGGCTTGGCGCCGGACACCGCCGAGTAGGGATTCTTGAGCTCGGTGGGGGCATAGGCCGCGCCGCAGGCCTCGCAGTTGTCGCCGTACTGGTCAGGGGCGCCGCACTTGGGGCACTCGCCCTTGATGAAGCGGTCGGGCAGGAACATCTCCTTGACCGGGTCGTAGTACTGCTCGATCGAGCGCGTGTCGATGAGGCCGCCGGCCTTGAGCTTGCCGTAGATGTCCTCGGCGTAGAACCGATTCTCGCTGCTGTGCGTGGAGTGGTAGTTGTCGAAGGCGACGCCGAAGGCGGTGAAGTCGCGCAGGTGCTCGCCGTGCACGCGCTCGATGAGTTGCTCGGGGGTGAGGCCTTCCTTCTCGGCGCGCAGCATGACCGGCGTGCCGTGGGTGTCGTCCGCACACACGTAATGCACCGAATGGCCGCGCATGCGCTGGTAGCGCACCCAGATGTCGGCCTGGATGTAGCCCACCAGGTGGCCGAGGTGGATGTCGCCGTTGGCGTAGGGCAGAGCGTTGGTGACGAGGAGCTTGCGGGGCATGGTCGGTTGGCGCGGATCAAAGAGCGCGAGTTTAGCAAACGCCGGCCTCGACGTACGGCGGACGGCGCCCGTGCGTGGGCGATGTCTGGCGCGCGCGGTCTCGGATCGCGAACCCGGCCGCGGGTCAGGGCATGTTGCGTAGCAGCAGTTCGACCCGGCGATTGCGTGCTCGACCCTCCTCGGTGGCGTTGCTGGTGAGCGGGTCGGCCTCGCCCCGGCCGTCGGCGCTCAGGCGCTCGAGAGCGATGCCGCGCTGGCGCAGATGCTCGACGACGGCCTCGGCGCGGGCGATCGACAGCCGCAGATTGACCATTTCGCTGCCCTGGCTGTCGGTGTGGCCGATCACCTGAACCGCGGCACCTGGCCTGTCCGCGAGGATGGGCGCGATGGCGTCGAGCGCGCGCGCGAGCGAGGGCCGGATCTCGGTGCTGGCAGAGGGGAAACCGTCGGCGACCGGGATCTGCAGGTTGATGCCTTGGTGCTCGACCGGGCTGATCTCGATGCCGGGCAGCGTGGCGGCGACGGCCACCAGGTCTGCGCGCAGCGCCGCCCAGTCGGGCGCCGGGCTGGTCGTGCGCACCAGGGCGTGGCGATGGATCGGGTCGTCCACTGCGCTGCCCGGGGCGGGACCAGGGGTGGCGCAGGCGGCGAGCAGGAGTGCGGCGAGGCTGGCGAACAGGCGGGAGGTGACTTGGAACGGGTTCATGAATGGTTGGCTGGTCGGAAAGGAGGCTGGGGCCGGTGTCGATGGCCTTGCCTGCCGGGGAAACCCTGTTCGCGGCGCGGGTGAGTCAAACGCCGCGCTCCGGTATGATTCTGCGACTTTCGCCCGGCAGCGGGTTTAGCGATTATCGAGGAAAACGCGATGAGTCTTGATCAGGAAACCGTAACCGAAGCGCTCCGACAGGTCATCGACCCGAACACGGGCAAGGACTTCGTCAGCGGTCGCTGCATCCGCAACCTGGTCGTGGAAGGCGGCAGCGTGCGCTTCGACGTCGAGCTCGGTTATCCGGCCAGGAGCCAGCACGAGCCGATCCGCGCACTGCTCACCGCAGCGCTGGGCAAGCTGCCCGGCGTGACGGCGGTCGAGGCGCGCGTCAGCAGCAAGGTAGTGGCGCATGCGGTGCAGCAGGGCGTGAAGCTGTTGCCGGGCGTGCGCAACATCATCGCCGTGGCATCGGGCAAGGGTGGCGTCGGCAAGAGCACGACCGCGGTCAACCTGGCGCTGGCGCTGGCGGCGGAAGGCGCGCGCGTGGGCATCCTGGACGCCGACATCTACGGCCCGTCGCAGCCGCAGATGCTGGGCATCGGTGACCAGCGCCCGATGTCGGACGACGGCAAGACCATGATTCCGCTCGAGGCCTATGGCCTGCAGGCGATGTCGATCGGCTTCCTGATCGAGCAGGATACGCCGATGGTGTGGCGTGGCCCGATGGCGACGCAGGCGCTCAACCAGATGCTGAAGGACACCGCCTGGCACGACCTCGACTACCTCGTCATCGACATGCCGCCGGGCACCGGCGACATCCAGCTCACGCTGTCGCAGAGCGTGCCGGTGACCGGCGCGGTCATCGTCACCACGCCACAGGACATCGCCCTGCTCGATGCGCGCAAGGGCCTGAAGATGTTCGAGAAGGTGGGCGTGCCCATCCTCGGCGTGGTCGAGAACATGAGCATCCACATCTGTTCGAAGTGCGGCCACGAGGAGCACATCTTCGGCCATGGCGGTGGCGAGAGGATGTGCGCCGAGTACGGCATCCCCTTCCTGGGCGCGCTGCCGCTCGACATCCAGATCCGCTCCGAGGCCGACAGCGGCGCGCCGACCGTGGTCGCCGACCCCGATGGCCGCATCGCCGCGCTGTACAAGGAGATCGCGCGCAAGGTGGCGGTGCGTATCGCCGAGAAGTCGAAGGACATGACGCACAAGTTTCCCAACATCGTCATCAAGAGCACCTGAGCACGACAGGAGCCGTTCGCGGACGGCGTGGGCTGGGTCCAGGTTGTTGCATTGCAGCACGCCTCGATTGCGGCGCTCTTTCGCCCGCGCGGCGCTTGGCCTAAACTCACGCCTCTTTGAACTGGCCCCCGGGCCGCACTGGAAGCGCGCCGATGTCCATCAAGTCCGACAAGTGGATCCGCCGCATGGCCCAAGAGGCCGGCATGATCGAGCCTTTCGCGCCGGAACTGGTGCGCAGCAACGACAGCGGCCGCATCGTCTCCTACGGCACCTCGAGCTACGGCTACGACGTACGCGTGGCGAACGAATTCAAGATCTTCACCAACATCAACTCGACGATCGTCGACCCGAAGGATTTCGACGCGCGCAACTTCGTCGACTTCACCGGCGACGTCTGCATCATCCCGCCCAATTCCTTCGCCCTGGCGCGCACGGTAGAGTACTTTCGCATCCCGCGCAGCGTGCTGACGGTGTGCCTGGGCAAGAGCACCTACGCGCGCTGCGGCATCATCGTCAACGTCACGCCGCTCGAGCCCGAGTGGGAGGGGCATGTGACGCTCGAGTTCTCCAACACCACACCCTTGCCGGCCAAGATCTACGCCAATGAGGGCGTGGCGCAGATGCTGTTCTTCGAGTCCGACGAGGTGTGCGAGACGTCCTACAGGGACCGGGGCGGCAAGTACCTCGGCCAGACCGGCGTCACCCTGCCCAAGATCTGATCGCCGGCGTGCGCCACCATTGCATCGACGGGGCCGCCTGACGGCCCCTTGTGCTTTTTCGAACCACTTTCGGTAACGCGCAGGCAACGCTCGACGAGTAAACTGCGTGCTTTGTCCGTCCCGCAAGGACCCCGCTGGAGACGACCAGGATGAGATTCCACTTCCCCATCATCATCATCGACGAGGACTTCCGCTCGGAGAACACCTCGGGCTTGGGGATCCGCGCGCTCGCCAAGGCGATCGAGGAGGAGGGCATCGAGGTGCTGGGGGTAACCAGCTACGGCGACCTCACCTCCTTCGCGCAACAGCAGAGCCGCGGCTCTGCCTTCATCCTGTCGATCGACGATGAAGAGTTTTCCTCACCCGAGGCGTCCGACAAGGCCATCGCAGGCCTGCGTGCCTTCGTCCAGGAGATTCGCCTGCGCAACGCGGACATCCCGATCTTCCTGCACGGCGAGACGCGCACCACACGTCACATCCCCAATGACGTGCTGCGCGAGATGCACGGCTTCATCCACATGTTCGAGGACACGCCGGAGTTCATCGCGCGCTACGTCGTGCGCGAGGCGAAGAACTATCTCGATTCGCTGGCACCGCCTTTCTTCCGCGCCCTGGTGCACTATGCCGCCGACAGTTCGTATTCGTGGCACTGCCCCGGGCACTCGGGTGGCGTCGCCTTCCTGAAGAGTCCGGTGGGGCAGATGTTCCACCAGTTCTTCGGCGAGAACATGCTGCGCGCGGATGTGTGCAATGCGGTCGACGAACTCGGCCAGCTGCTCGATCACACCGGCCCGGTGGCGGCCTCTGAGCGCAACGCGGCGCGCATCTTCAACTGCGACCATCTTTACTTCGTCACCAACGGCACCTCGACCTCGAACAAGATGGTGTGGCACACCACGGTCGCGCCCGGCGACATCGTCGTCGTCGACCGCAACTGCCACAAGTCCATCCTCCACTCGATCATCATGACCGGGGCGGTGCCGGTGTTCCTGACGCCGACGCGCAATCACTACGGCATCATCGGCCCGATCCCGCTCGAGGAGTTCGCGATCGAGAACATCCAGAAGAAGATCGACGCCAACCCCTTCGCGCGCGAGGCCAAGAGCAAGAAGCCGCGCATCCTGACCATCACCCAGTCGACCTACGACGGCGTGGTGTACAACGTCGAGACGATCAAGGACATGCTCGACGGCGAGATCGACACCCTGCACTTCGACGAGGCCTGGCTGCCGCATGCGGCCTTCCACGACTTCTATGGCGATTACCACGCGATCGGCGAGGACCGTCCGCGTTGTCGTGAGTCGATGGTGTTCTCGACCCAGTCCACCCACAAGCTGCTGGCCGGCCTCAGCCAGGCGTCGCAGATCCTGGTGCACGACTCGCAGACGCGCAAGCTCGACCGCGACATCTTCAACGAGGCCTACCTGATGCACACCTCGACCTCGCCGCAGTACGCGATCATCGCGTCCTGCGACGTGGCGGCGGCGATGATGGAGGCGCCGGGCGGCACCGCGCTGGTCAACGAATCGCTGTCGGAAGCGGTCGAGTTCCGCCGCGCGATGCGCAAGGTCGATGCTGAATTCGGCGACGACGACTGGTGGTTCAAGGTGTGGGGGCCGGAGTTCCTGGCCGAAGAGGGTATCGGCAGTCGCGAGGACTGGACGCTGAAGGCGGGCGAGCGCTGGCACGGCTTCGGCGATCTGGCCGAGGGCTTCAACATCCTCGACCCGATCAAGGCCACGATCATCACCCCGGGCCTGAACATGGACGGCGACTTTGCCGAGCACACCGGCATTCCGGCGGCGATCGTCACCAAGTACCTGGCCGAGCACGGCATCATCGTCGAGAAGACCGGCCTCTACTCCTTCTTCATCATGTTCACCATCGGCATCACCAAGGGCCGCTGGAACACCATGGTGACCGAGTTGCAGCAGTTCAAGGACGACTACGACCGCAACCAGCCGCTATGGCGCGTGATGCCCGAGTTCATCGCCAAGCACCCGCGCTACGAGCGCGTGGGTCTGAAGGATCTGTGCAACCAGATCCACAGCTTCTACAAGTCGCACGACATCGCCCGCCTGACCACCGAGATGTACCTGTCGGACATGGTGCCGGCGATGAAGCCGGCCGATGCCTTCTCCAAGATGGCCCACCGCGAGATCGAGCGTGTGGCACTGGACGAGCTCGAAGGGCGCGTCACGGCGATGCTGGTCACGCCCTACCCGCCGGGCATCCCGCTGCTGATCCCGGGCGAGCGCTTCAATGCCACGATCGTGCGCTACCTGAAGTTCGCGCGTGATTTCAACGCACGTTTCCCCGGCTTCGAGACTGACATCCACGGCCTGGTGAAGGGCGAGGACGGGCGTTACCACGTGGATTGCGTTGCCGACTGATCGCCTGCGCCGGGGCGGAAAAGCGAAGGGCCGCAAGTTTGCGGCCCTTCGTGCGTAAGGAGGCGCGTGCGGCGCCGCCCTTCAGCGGCGGCGGTATTCCACGAAGTCGTAGTCGTACTCGTTGTCGGCGTCCGCGGTGCGCACGTCGCGGCGCTCCTCGACGAAGTCCGAGCGGTCGAACATCGGGAAGTGCGCGTCGCCTTCGACGTCGGCCCAGACCTCGGTCAACACCAACCGCTCGGCCCGCGGAAACAGCGTCTTGTAGAGTTGCGCGCCACCGATCACGAACAGGCGCTCGGCGTCCGCAGCGGCGGCGATCGCGGCTTCGGGGTCGGTGAAGACTTCGGCGCCATCCGCCTTGAATGTGGTGTCGCGCGTGACCACCAGGTTGCGCCGCCCCGGCAGCGGGCGGCCGAGTGACTCCCAGGTATTGCGGCCCATCAGGATGGGGTGGCCCATGGTGAGCGCGCGAAAATGCTGAAGGTCGGCCTTCAGCCGCCAGGGCAGGCCATTGTCGCGGCCGATCACGCCATTGCGGGCCAGCGCAGCGACGATGACGATTTCAGGTGTCTTGTTCATACGGCAACGGCAGCCTTGATGTGAGGATGTGGGTCATAGCCCTCGAGGCTGAAATCCTCGAAGCTAAAGGCGAGGATGTCCTTCACCGCCGGATTCAGCTTCAAGCGCGGCAGGGCGCGCGGCGCGCGACCAAGCTGCTCGCGCGCCTGGTCGAGGTGGTTCAGGTAGAGGTGGCAGTCGCCCCCGGTCCAGATGAAATCGCCCACTTCGAAGTCGCACACCTGCGCAATCATGTGCGTGAGCAGCGCGTAGGAGGCGATGTTGAAAGGCACGCCAAGAAAGATGTCCGCGCTGCGCTGGTAAAGCTGGCAGGACAGCCGGCCGTTGGCGACATAGAGCTGAAACAGCGCGTGACAAGGGGGCAGGGCCATGCTGTCGACTTCGCCCGGGTTCCATGCGGACACGATGTGGCGGCGCGAGTCGGGGTTGCGCTTGAGGCCGTCGATCAGGCGGATGATCTGGTCGATGCTGCGACCGTCGGCGGTCTCCCAGCGTCGCCACTGCTTTCCATACACGGGGCCCAGCTCGCCGTTGGCATCGGCCCACTCGTCCCAGATCGATACCCCGTTCTCCTTGAGATATCGAATGTTCGTGTCGCCCTGCAGGAACCACAGCAGTTCGTGGATGATCGAGCGGGTGTGCAGCTTCTTGGTGGTCACCAGCGGAAAGCCGTCGCGCAGCGAAAAGCGCATCTGCCAGCCAAAAACCGACAGCGTGCCCGTTCCCGTGCGATCGGTCTTGGCGTCGCCGTGCTCAAGCACGTGACGCATCAGGTCGAGGTACTGTCGCATCGAAGCATCCTGAAAAAGTGCCGATTTTAACGTGCAAAGCGGTGCCTGCCGCGCACGATCGTGCGTGGTGGACGAGCGTGCGATGGAGCGTCATCGTGAGGCTCCGCATATGATCTGGACATTGTGCTAAGCTCGCGCGTCAACATGCTTGGTCCCTTGCTGGTGCCCGAGTGGGCGGCCGGAGGTGGCGACAGGCGTGACTCGGCGACCCTCGTGTGCGCCGCGGGTCCTGGAGAATCAGTGGTGGACAACAAAGGCACAGCGCTCGACTTTACCCCCGCCGGCGTGCTGGCGGGCGGGGGCAATGCCGTGGTCGGTCTGGAGGCTGCCACCGCGACGCTGCGCGCCCTGTACAAGCCCGGGAGCCCGAAGGCCGAAGCTGCGGGGCTCTACATCGCTTCGGCGTTTGACGATGCGCTGCGGGTTGCCATCGAGCGTTCCGCGCCTGTCGGCCCGGCCCAGCTTGCCGAGGATGCCGGCGCTCGGGATGCGACATGGTGGGTGCGCTGGCTTGCGGGGGTCCGTGATGCCTCCCTCGCCGTGTGTGATGCCTATTGGTGCGTGCCGTCGGCGAGCCGAAACACCGCAGGCAACGGCGTGGTCCGCTTGAGGTTGGCAACCAGCGTGGTTGAGGCCCTCAAGTGGTCGGCCTGTGATCGGTTCAGTCCGGACGGGTTGCTCTGGCACCGCCTTGGTGCGCTCTACGCGGACGACCGCGAGGCCCGCGCCGCCGCACTGGTGGCAGGGGATGTGCCCGGCGTCGCGCGTGAGTACGTGCGTGCGGTAGCCTATCACAGCGCGAACCTCGACCAGTTCGATCTCAGGACTGCGATCGTGCTGATTCACCTCATCGACCTTTGTCTGCCCTTCGTTTCCTTGAGTAGAACGCCCGCGCCACACCCGCAATATGTGGTGTGCCCCGAGTCCGGCCAGCCGCCGGTGCGGCAGTCTGGCGGGCGCGATGCGGCGGCGCTCTACTTCGTGCCGTGGTCTGCGGACGAACTGCTCGCCGATTTCGAGGCCCAGCTCTTGGTCGGCAAGGTCCCGGCGGTGCTTGGCAAGCTGCCTGCCGACACAGTGCTCGCGGCGATCAGATATCTTCGCCGGCAATGGTCGACCCGGCCGCCGCTGCGCCTGCGGCGTCGCTACCCGCAGGACGCCGGTCTGGAGGTTGCGCGCGGCCTTGAGCAGTGCAGGGGCATCCTTGGGGGATCGCGGCCGGCCGTTGTTCGCGCCTGGAAGGCCCGCGACTTCAGCCGCAACGGCCTTTATGTACTCGCCTCCAGCGATCCGAGCGGCGCCTGGCCGGATATCGGAGAACTGCTTGGTGTGCACTTCACCGATGGCGACGGCTGGCAACTCGCCGTCGTTCAGCGGTTGCGCATGTGGCCCGATTGCGCTGGCCTGGGGCTGGAACTGCTCGCGCGCAAACCGATGCTGGTGACGGTGGATGACGGGCAGCGCGCCATCGATGCGGTGCTCTGTGATGCGCCGCAGCAGGGAGAGGCCGTGCGCCTCATCCTGCCGCCTGGAGCCCTCGGCGCGGATGACACGGTATTCATGAAGGCGGATGGCGCTGTTTACAAGCTGCATTTTCTCGAAGCCAAGCGAGTCGAGTCCGATTACCAGCTGTCTGCCTTCCAGGTCCTGTGAGCCACCCAGCCGTGGCTTCGCGCTTGCTTCATTCCAGATTATCCGCGCATAGATTTTTCGATTCTTCCTGGGTGTTGACGTTGTTTGTTGGGGGTCTATAATGCGCACCTCTTCAGCGCTGCAGCGGTTTCTTCGGAAGGCGATTCGGTGGTGGAGAGGGGGGGCGAGGCGGGTGTTTGTGGGCACTTTGTTCGGCGGTTGAGTCGGGCGGCGGTAAAAAAAGATGCTTCGGATGCTTGACAGTGATTTTGAAGTTGATCATAATCTCGTTTCTCTGCTGCAGCGACTGCAGCGCTCTTTAAAAAATTGAACAACCGATAAGTGTGGGTGCTTGGTGGTTGTGGTCGAAAGTGACTTCGGTTGCTTTGGTTTCGCAATGATTAGGTGCTCATGCTGATTAAAGTCAGTATTTTGAGTACTTTGCTGGATTGAACTTAAGAGTTTGATCCTGGCTCAGATTGAACGCTGGCGGCATGCTTTACACATGCAAGTCGAACGGCAGCGGGGGCTTCGGCCTGCCGGCGAGTGGCGAACGGGTGAGTAATGCATCGGAACGTGCCCATGTTGTGGGGGATAACTACGCGAAAGCGTAGCTAATACCGCATACGCCCTGAGGGGGAAAGCGGGGGATTCTTCGGAACCTCGCGCAATTGGAGCGGCCGATGTCAGATTAGCTAGTTGGTGAGGTAAAGGCTCACCAAGGCGACGATCTGTAGCGGGTCTGAGAGGATGATCCGCCACACTGGGACTGAGACACGGCCCAGACTCCTACGGGAGGCAGCAGTGGGGAATTTTGGACAATGGGCGCAAGCCTGATCCAGCCATGCCGCGTGAGTGAAGAAGGCCTTCGGGTTGTAAAGCTCTTTCGGCCGGGAAGAAATCGGCGACTCTAACATAGTCGCTGGATGACGGTACCGGACTAAGAAGCACCGGCTAACTACGTGCCAGCAGCCGCGGTAATACGTAGGGTGCGAGCGTTAATCGGAATTACTGGGCGTAAAGCGTGCGCAGGCGGTTTTGTAAGACAGAGGTGAAATCCCCGGGCTTAACCTGGGAACTGCCTTTGTGACTGCATCGCTGGAGTGCGGCAGAGGGGGATGGAATTCCTCGTGTAGCAGTGAAATGCGTAGATATGCGGAGGAACACCGATGGCGAAGGCAATCCCCTGGGCCTGTACTGACGCTCATGCACGAAAGCGTGGGGAGCAAACAGGATTAGATACCCTGGTAGTCCACGCCCTAA
>NZ_DAOMPS010000023.1:0-67378 GCF_035444905.1 Thauera sp. | reverse complement strand
CTAAAGTGCCTGGGTAAAATTCAACGCGCACCGCTGGGTAGTTTTAGACGCGCGCGGACAGGTGGAGATCTTTTACCGCATCCACGACCGTTGATGGCCCAGACCGGGGGCGCAGAACTCCAGTCGCGCCCCGTAGTCCTCTCGACTATATGACGACACGAGCCCAGCCATGGTCCGCTTGAATCAGCTCAGCATGCATTACACGCTGGGCGACAGCCGCATCGACGTCCTGCGCGAAGTCGACCTGGAGATCGCCGCCGGCGAGCGTGTGGCGATCGCCGGCCCATCGGGGACAGGCAAGACCTCCCTGCTGCTGTTGCTGGCCGGACTCGAACGGCCCGTTAGCGGGTCGGTGGTATTTGACGGACACGCGCTGGAGACACTCGACCGCGACCAGCTCGCGGACCTGCGCCGCGACCACATGGGCATCGTGTTCCAGTCCTTTCACCTGGTGCCGAGCCTGACTGCGCTCGACAACGCGGCGCTGCCGCTGGAGATCGCCGGCCGCCGCGACGCCCGCGAGCGCGCACGTGCCCTCCTCGACAAGGTCGGTCTCGGCGCCCGCCTGGATCACTATCCGGGTCAGCTGTCCGGGGGCGAGCAGCAGCGGGTGGCGATTGCCCGCGCGCTGGTGCACGAACCCAAGCTGGTCCTGGCCGATGAGCCGACGGGGAACCTCGACGATCGCACCGGCGCGGCCATCGGCGAGCTGCTGCTGCATCTGAATGCCGAGTCGAACACCAGCCTCGTCCTTGTGACCCACGACATGACCTTCGCCCGTCGCTGCGACCGCGTGCTGCGCCTGTCCGGCGGCCGTCTGGCCGAGACACAGTTCGAACAGGACAGCTCCCATGCGCAGCCTGCTTAGTCTGGCGTGGCGGGACCTGCGGGGCAGCGGGCGAACGCTATGGGTGTTCTGCGCCTGCCTGATGCTGGGCGTGGCCTTGATCGCAGCCAGCGGCGGCCTCTACCGTCAGGTCAGCGCCAGCCTGCTGGCCGACACGCGGGCCTTGTTCGGCGGTGATGTGGAGTTGCGCACGCGTGCGCCGCTCGCCGACGAGGTGCGGGCCTGGGTGGAGTCACGGGGCACGGTGTCGCGGCTGGTCGAGTTCCGCACCATGTTGATGAATGCGGCCGGAGACACACACCTCGTCGAACTCCAGAGCGTCGATGAGCGCTACCCCTTGTACGGCGAACTGCTGCTGGACCCGCCGCAATCGATCGCCGAGGCGACCGCGGCTGTTGCCGGCCGGCACGGCGTGGCGCTCGATCCGGTATTGGCCGAGCGGCTGGCGCTGAGGGTTGGAGACCTCGTCGAACTGGGGGTAATCGCACTGGAGGTGCGCGCACTCACGGTCCGCCAGCCAGACCGCAGCCTGCGCGCCGACTGGAGCGGGCCGCCGGTCCTCATCTCGGCGGCGGCGCTGGCCGAGACCGCCTTGCTGCAGCCCGGCAGCCGCCCGGCGTTTCGCTATCGCGTGCGCACCGCGCTCGCGCCGCAGGCTTGGCGCGAGGCCTTCATGGCAGCCTTTCCGGATCACGAGGCCGAGGTCCGCACCTTTGTCGAGCGCAACGCACGGCTCGGCGAGGTGCTGGAACAGATTGGCTCGGGCGTGCTGCTGATCGGCTTCAGTGCGCTCTTCATCGGCGGCATGGGCGTGTTCAACAGCGTGCAGGCCTACCTCCAGGGCAAGCTCGCCACCCTGGCCACGCTGCGCGCGCTCGGCCTGCGCGACGGCCGACTCGCAGGCATGTATCTGCTGCAGATCCTGATGCTGGCCGCCTCCTCCGCCCTGGCAGGTGCCGTTCTCGGCGGCGGTCTGGCGCTGGTCGGCACGGCCATGGCCGGCGAGCGGCTGCCGGTGGCGGCCGACGGCCGCCTCCTGCTCGTCCCGCTGCTGCTGGCCTGGGCGTGCGGCGTGGCGATCGCACTGCTGTTCGCCCTACCTGCCCTCGGGCGTGCCCTCACGGTGAGTCCGGCAGCCCTGTTCCGGGGCGCGCTCGCCACCACGGGCAAGGTCCCTGCCAAGGCCTGGCGGCTCACAGCCCTGTGTGCGGCGATGGCCGCCACGCTGATGCTGGCGGTGATGCCCGACCGGGCATTCGGGCTCGCCTTCATCCTCGCCCTGCTGCTGGTGATGAGCCTGCTCGAGGGCCTGGTGCGCCTGTTGCGAAGGGCGGCACGCCGTGCTGCCGAGCATCCCCGCCTGGCCGGGCGCTTCGCACTGCGGATCGCCCTGTCCGGCCTCTACCGGCCGGACTCCGCGCTGCGGCCCACCCTGCTGTCGCTCGGCTCCGCGCTCACCCTGCTGGTCGCCTCCACGCTGGTCGTCCACGCCTTGCTGCAGACCATCGAGGAGACGGTGCCCGAGCGCGCGCCGGCGCTGGTGTTCCACGACATCGAGGCGACGCGGAAGGCCGAGTTCGAAGCCTTGGTCAGGGCCGCGCCGAGCCTGACTCAGCTCGACCTGGCGCCACTGGTGCTCGGCCGGCTGGTGGGCGTGGGTCAGGAGTCGCTGCACGACAGCGCCGATATCCGGCGGCGGATCGAAGCGCGCGACGAGCACAAGATGAGCACCCTGCAGAACAACTTCGACCAGGTCGTCGTCACGCGCGGCCAGTGGTGGCCTGCCGGCTACCAGGGGCCACCTCGGGTCGCGATGGAAGACCGTGAGGCCGAGCAGCTCGGGCTGCGGGTTGGCGACCTGCTCGAGTTCGACATCCTGGGCCAGCGCATCAGCGCCGAGCTGGTCGCGATCTACGCGCAGAAGCGCCTGCAGTCGCGCCTGTGGCTCGAGGCCATTTTCTCGGACGGCGTGCTCGACCCCTTCATCACGCGCTACGTCGGCCTGGCCTACATGGACGCCGACGAGGCCGTCGCCACCCAGAACCGGATCGCTTCGGTCCAGCCCAGCGTGGTCACGGTGCGCACCTCGATGCTGCTCGATGAAGCCCGTGCCATCCTCAGCCGCGCCGCGACCGCACTTGCCGCCGTTGGTGCAATCACGCTGCTCGCAAGCCTTCTGGTCCTGGTCAGCGTGGTCACGGCGAGCCGGGTGCGGCAGATCTATCTCGCAACCGTGCTGCACACCCTGGGCGCGCGCGTCTCTGCGATCGAGCATGCCTTGCGCCTCGAATACCTGCTGCTGGCCGGGGTGACGACGGTATTCGCCGCCGGGACGGGCGGCGCACTGGCAAGCCTGCTCCTGCAATACCGCCTGGAGCTTGAGCTCGGCAACGCGTGGTGGAGTGGCGGCCTGGTGGCAGTCGTGGTCAGTAGCGTCGCATTGGGCCTGGGGGCCCGGTACCTGATGCGACAGCTACGTTCATCGCCAGCAACTTTGCTGAGAGGGCTCAATACCTGACGACTCGCCTTATCGTCGGCTGGCTGCACGACCTCTCGTTACCGCGCCGTTCGCATTCTCAAGCGCAACGTCACTGCCTCATGATGCGAACCCGAACAGGCCGGACGGCCGATCGGCGGCCATCAGCCCGACGTGTTCGGTGTGCGCACCGGACTTCAGGAGCATCGGTCAGGGCGACGGAATGCCGGACTCCGATCGGGACCTGCCAGGCAAGCCCGCGCCCCCAGGTGCGCCCCGGTCTCCGAGGCTCCATGTGCTCGCTGGCGGCCGCGCGTCGGCGCAAACGCTGCCCTCGGCACGGCTGCGGAAGTAGCGATACAGCTCGTCGATCATCTCCGCAATCAGCACGTTGCTCCGATAGCCCGGCATCCCGCGAGGCGCATCGCCCGCCAGCACGATGTGATCGAATTGCTCGCGACCCTGGGCGCGGACATAGTCGATGATCGAGGGCGCGGCGAGCCCGGTGTAGTGCTTGCCGTGACAACGCGCGCAATCGACGATACGCAGGGTTTGCCAGGCTGTGGCGAGTCCGGGGTCTTCCGCCAGCGCCGTGGCGCAGTCAGGGCGGTCCCCCGCGTGCGCGGCGATGGATAGCGCCAGCGCGATCGTCGGCAAGAGCCGTCCTCGCCAGGCGCGGGACGCCGCGCCCGACCGCTCGTCGACGGCCGGGAACGCCCGCGTACCGGGCACCAGGAGCGCGCGTTGAACGCAATCGACCGCCGGGGGTGGCCCGCGAGACATGGCTACTCTCGTGCCCTGGCGTCCTGCCCGGCCGCCACAGGGGGGTCGCCCACGCGTCCGATGAACTCCCAGCTGGCGGTTTCGTGCATCCATCCGAACACAAAGCCGGTGGGTCCGTCCACGGTCACGCTCAATGGGTGCTCGACGAGCACTTGGTGCTCCGCCTCGAGCGCCTCGGCTATCTCGGTGTCGACATCGAGCGCGGTGGCGCCGACGCCCGGAGCCCCGGCGAATTGCCAGCCATTGCCGGGCCTCAGGTCGAGGCGAAGTGCCTTGCCGTCCGGGCCCCGAACCGGAATGGACAACTGCGATGCAGCGTCCGAAGGCGTCGAGCACGTACACGCTGCGGATCTCAAGACCGCAGTCGATGCAGGCTCGTTGCCGGTGGCACCCGGCATCCAGGGATTGATCCACTGGCCTTGCAGCATCCGCTCCATGCTCACATCGGCACAATCATCCCCGGCATGTGCGGGCAGCCCGAAGCTCAGGCTCAAGGCGGCCGCGAGGGCGGCGAATAAGATCGATTTCATGGTGACCTCCTGACTGACTGATGACACGTCCGCGATGGGCGGGCACGCGCTCCAGGGAGCGCCCATGTTCGCCACCTCGGCAGGGCTGAGCATGGTGCGCAGCGGGTCGACGGCCGGACGAGCTGGTCGGAAGACCTTGTCCGGAGGCGGCCCGCTCGATGCGGCGCGCGATTCCAATATAGGGGTGAGGCCAGCGCGGCGGGACCGCCGGCAACCTTTATCGGGATTTCTTCGGCGAACGATCGCCGGGGTTTGGGGAGTCGTTCGTTCGGCTCAGTCGTCCGAAGCAAATCCGAGCGCTGCGGCCGCGCGAAGTCGGCGTTCCCTCAGCTCGGCGACGCCCCCGAGCGAGCTCAGGAACGCGACCTGGGGCAGCTCCGGATACGTGCTGCGCAGCGTTTTCGCTTCCTCGTAGGCTTCTTCGCTGCGGCCCAGTTCGAGCAGGGTCACGGCTCGGGTGATGCGGCATTGCAGGTATCGCGGCGCCCGCTGCAGGCAGTAGTCGGCGCTCGCCAGGGCCGCATCGAGATCGCCGACGCTCCAGCGGATGTTCGAGTTCCAGTAACTGATGTAGGTGGGCATGATCGGGTACAGGAGCAGTGCCCGGTCCATCGACGCCGCCCCTTCGTGCAGCCTGCCCGCTTCGACCTGCGCCTTCGCGAGCACGGCGCGATTGTCCGCATCGCCGGGCGCGAGCCGCACGGCAGTCTCGGCCGCAACGAGCGCCTCGGCCGGTCGACCGGTTGCGCCCAGTACGACGGACCGCGCCTGGTGGGCAATCGGCAGCACCGGATCGAGTTCGATGGCGCGGTTGACCTGGGCCAGCGCCTCGTCGAGCTGATTGCGCGACAGCTCGCCGGTGATGTGGAGCACGATATCGATCAGGTTCAGGTAACCCAGCACCGCCCACGCCGGGGCGTGCTGCGGGTCGAGGCGCAAGGCCTCGTGCAGGTCGGCGCGTGCAGCGCGATAGGCGTCCGCGGTGAAGCGGTGCTTGCCGGCGTAGCCGCGCAGCGTGAGCCAGTAAACATCGAGGTTCGCCGCCGGGCGCGCCAGCGCCTTGCGCTGCTGCGTCGAGCGCATCGTCGCCGACAGGCTGCCGACGATGCGCTCGATCAGTTCGTGACGCTGCAGCGACAGTTGGGACACGTCGGCCGTGCTGTGGCTCGTCCACACGATGCGCCCGTCGGCACCGTCCACCAGCTCGACCCGGATCGCGAGCGTGTCGCCGTCGCGGCGCACGACCCCGTCCACGAGGTAGCGCACGCCCAGCCTGGCGGCGATCTCCTGGATCGTCATCTGGCCGGGATCAAGCGTGAAGCTGGACCGGCCGGACACCACCGGCAGGTCGACGTCGCGCGCCAGGTCGCCAATCAATTCCTCTGCGAAGCTGGTCCCCAGGCCGCTGGGGTCACCGACTGGCTCGGTACGGAATGCCAGCACCGCCAGCGCAGGCCTGGCACCGAAGGCGTCGGTCTGTGCGGGGGGCGAGGCACGCCAGAAGACCGTGCCGGCCACGGCCAGAAGGACCAGGACAAGACCCGCAGCGGCGATTCTGCCGATGAAGCCAACGCGCGCCGACACCGTCCGCGCTCCCCTCTCCGCCCTCTCCAACGTGCCGGTCAGCGACGCCGTCCGCAGCTCGGATCGCTGCTGGACGATGTCCTCGGCGACGGGCTCGGCATCGATCGAATAACCGCGCCGCGGAAGTGTGCGCAGCACCTCGTGCGCGCTGTCGCCGACGGCCCGCCGGATCTCGCTGATGCACTGAACGAGCGAGTCGTCGGTGACGACCACGTTCGGCCACACCATCTGGTGCAGTGTTTCCCGGGTCACGACCTCGTGATTGTGGGCGACCAGCACTTCCAGCACCTTCAGGGCCTGAGCACGCAGGGGAACCGTTCGACCCGTCCCGTCCAGGAGCAGGCCGCGCGCCGAGTCGAAGACTGCCGAGCCGATACCGTAGCGCGTCGATGCTTCCATGCTTCCCAACCCCTCCGGCGCAGACATGCTCGGAACCAATCAGGTCGGCGGCCTCGGTAATGAAGCCAGGAACACTGCCCCTGCAGGATCGACCGTGATGCTCGACGGCCGCAGACCTCGCACCCCGAGCGCCTCACTTCACCCTAGCGGATGGCTGATTGCGCGCAAGCGAAAATTGTCGGGCACCGAAGCTCGCTGTCCGGGCCTGGGCTCGCCGACCAGGAACGACCTGCGGTACCCACCGGGCCTGTCCGCCAGCGCAGGCAACGAAGGACTTCGGCCGCCATCTAGACGACCAGTCTATTCCTGCCTACACTACCACCACATGCCCACCCGCCACACCGACACCCGCCAGCACATCCTCTGCACCGGCAAGCAGATCATCGCGGCCAAGGGCTTCTCCTGCGTCGGCCTCGCCGAATTGCTGCAGGCATCCGAAGTGCCCAAAGGCTCGTTCTATCACTACTTCAAGTCCAAGGAGCACTTCGGCCAGGCGCTGCTCGAGGACTACTTCACCGACTACCTCGCCCAGCTCGACACCCTTCTGCAGACACCGGGGCTGTCCGGCCGAGACCGCCTGCTGCGCTTTTTCCGGCAGTGGCGCACGACCCAGGCGGACGACTGCGGCGAGCAGAAATGCCTGGTGGTCAAGCTCAGCGCCGAGGTCTCGGACCTGTCCGAGGCGATGCGGCTGACCTTGCGCGACGGCACCGAGCGTGTCATCGCACGGCTGGCGCAGTGCGTGGCGGACGCAGTCGAGGACGGCTCGCTCGCGGCGGCCGAGCCGCTGCCGACGGCGCGCACCCTCTACTCGCTATGGCTGGGCGCGAACCTGCTGGCCAAGCTTCACCGCAACGCCGAACCGCTCGAGCACGCATGGACGGCGAGCCTGCGCGTGCTGGCGGCCTGATCCCGCAGCGAGCGCACCACAACGAAACCCGCAGGAACCGCCGCGCCGCATTCCGCCATGTCGAACCGCTAGACGACCAGTCCAATCTCAACGCATCCCCGTCCAGCCACTGTTGCCGGACGCCACGAACCAAGGACCTTCCCATGCTGAATTTCGACTTCTACAACCCTACCCGCGTCGTCTTCGGCGAAGGCACGATCGCCCGCCTGGACGAGTTGGTGCCCGCCGATGCGCGTGTGCTGGTGCTCTACGGCGGCGGCAGCGCCGAGCGCAACGGCACGCTGGCCGAGGTCCAGGCTGCGCTCGGATCGCGCCGCGTGCAGCGCTTCGGCGGCATCGAGCCCAACCCGAGCTACGAAACGCTCATGAAGGCGGTCGAGCTGATTCATCGCGAGGGCATCGACTTCCTGCTCGCCGTGGGTGGCGGCTCGGTGATCGATGGCACCAAGTTCGTCGCCGCGGCGGTCAAGCACGCGGGCGACCCGTGGGAAATCCTGCAGACCCGGGGCAAGAGCGTCTCCAGCGCCCTGCCCTTCGGCTGCGTGCTGACCCTGCCCGCGACCGGCTCCGAGATGAACTGCGCCTCGGTCGTGACGCGCAAGTCCGTCAACGCCAAGCTCGGCTTCTTCAGCCGCCAGGTGTTCCCGCGCTTTTCGGTGCTCGACCCGGTCAAGACCTACACCCTGCCCCCGCGCCAGATCGCCAATGGCGTGGTCGACGCCTTCGTGCACGTCGCCGAGCAGTACCTCACCTACCCGGTGAGCGCCGCCGTGCAGGACCGTTACGCCGAGAGCCTGCTGCAGACCCTGATCGAGGTCGGCCCCAAGGCGCTGGCCACACCGCAGGACTACGACGTGCGCGCCAACCTCATGTGGGCGGCCACGCAGGCGCTCAGCGGCCCCGTCGGCGCCGGCGTGCCGCAGGACTGGGCGACCCACATGATCGGGCACGAGCTCACCGCGCTGCATGGCCTGGACCACGCCCAGACGCTGGCGATCGTGCTGCCCACCCTGCTGAACGAGCGCCGCACACCCAAGCGCGCCAAGCTGCTGCAGTACGCCGAGCGGGTGTGGAACATCCGCGACGGTGACGAGGACGCACGCATCGATGCAGCGATCGCGCGCACCCGTGAATTCTTCGAGTCGCTCGGGGTAAAGACACGCCTCGCGGACTACGGCATCGGCGCCAACGCCATCGACGCGCTGGTCGCCCAGCTCGAGGCCCACGGCATGACCGCGCTCGGCGAACACCGCGACCTCGACCTCACCACCAGCCGCCGCATCCTCGAAGCCTGCCTGTGAAGCTCTCTCACTTCCCGAACACCCCACAAGGAAACCCCACATGACCGCACTTTTCGAGCCCCTCAAGCTCAAGGACATCACCCTGCGCAACCGCATCGCCGTGCCGCCGATGTGCCAGTACATGGCCACCGACGGCGTGGTCAATGACTGGCACCGCGTGCATTACCCGGCGATCGCGCGCGGCGGCGCCGGCCTGGTCATCGTCGAGGCCACCGCGGTGTCGCCCGAAGGCCGCATCACGCCCAACTGCACCGGCCTGTGGAACAACACCCAGGCCGAAGCCCTGGCGCCGATCGCAGCCTCGATCAGGGCGGCGGGCGCGGTGCCCGGCATCCAGATCGGCCACGCCGGCCGCAAGGCCAGCGCCAACCGACCGTGGGACGGCGACGACCACATCGCCGCCGACGACGCACGCGGCTGGCAGACCATCTCGCCTTCGGCGACCGCCTTCGGCGCCAACCTGCCCAGAGTGCCGCGGGCGATGACGGTGGAAGACATCGCCCGCGTGCGCGCGGACTTCGTCGCCGCGGCGCGGCGCGCGCTCGAAGCCGGCTTCGAGTGGCTGGAGCTGCACTTCGCCCACGGCTACCTCGGCCAGAGCTTCTTCTCGGTGCACGCCAACCAGCGCGACGACGCCTATGGCGGCAGCTTCGACAAGCGCAGCCGCTTCCTGCTCGAGACCCTGCAGGCGGTGCGCAAGGTGTGGCCGGAGCACCTGCCGCTGACGGCGCGCTTCGGCGTGATCGAATACGACGGCCGCGACGAGCAGACGCTGGCCGAGTCGATCGAGCTCGCGCGCAACTTCAAGCGCGAGGGGCTGGACCTGCTCAGCGTCAGCGTCGGCTTCTCGACCCTCGAGGCCAGGGTGCCGTGGGGCCCTGCCTTCCTCGCCCCGATCGCCGAGCGCGTGCGCCGCGAGGCGGAATTGCCGGTGGCCGCGGCCTGGGGCATCGACAACCCGGCGATCGCCGACGCCTGCGTGCGCGACGGCCAGCTCGACCTGGTGATGGTGGGCCGCGCCCACCTGGCCAACCCGCACTGGCCGATGCAGGCCGCGCGCGCGCTCGGCATCGAGCGTCCCACCTGGGTGCTGCCGGCGCCCTATGCGCACTGGCTGGAGCGCTATTCGGCGCGCTGATCGAGGCGCTTGACCGGCTCCTGCGGGGTACACTCCGCGGGGCCGGCGCACGCTGCCCCATGCCCAGTCAAATAAGAACGCGAGCGAGACGATGCCCACCTATCCGAACCTGTTCCGCCCCCTGGATCTCGGTTTCACCACCCTGCCCAACCGCTTCCTGATGGGCTCGATGCACGTCGGCCTGGAAGAGGCCGAAGGGGGCTTCGAGCGCATGGCCGCCTTCTACGCCGAGCGCGTGCGCGGCGGCGTCGGGCTCATCGTCACCGGCGGCATCGCACCCAACGCCGAGGGGCGGCCGTGGAGCGGCGGCGCCACGCTGACCACGCGGGAAGAAGCCGCGCACCACCGCGTGATCACCGATGCGGTGCATCGCGAAGGCGGCAGGATCGCGATGCAGATCCTGCACTTCGGCCGCTACGCCTATCACCGCGAGCTGGTCGCGCCCAGCCCGATCCAGGCGCCAATCGCGCCCTTCGCACCGCGCGAGCTGTCCCCCACCGACGTCGAGCGCACCATAGAAGACTTCGTGCGCTGCGCCGAACTCGCCCGCGAAGGCGGCTACGACGGTGTCGAGATCATGGGTTCCGAGGGCTACCTGATCAACGAGTTCATCGTCGCCCACACCAACAAGCGTGCGGACGAATGGGGCGGTGCCTACGCCAACCGCATCCGCTTCGCCACCGAGATCGTGCGCCGCACGCGCGAGCGCGTCGGCCGCGACTTCATCATCATCTACCGGCTGTCGATGCTCGACCTGATCGAGGACGGCTCCAGCTTCGAGGAAGTGGTCCAGCTCGCACAGGCGATCGAGGCCGCCGGCGCCACGCTGATCAACAGCGGCATCGGCTGGCACGAGGCGCGCATCCCCACCATCGCCACCTGCGTGCCGCGCGCCGGCTTTGCCTGGGTGACGCAGAAGTTGAAGGACCACGTCGGCATCCCGCTGATCGCCACCAACCGCATCAACACGCCCGAGATCGCCGAGGCGCTGCTGGCCGAGGGCAAGGCCGACATGGTGTCGATGGCGCGGCCCTTCCTCGCCGACCCCGACTTCGTCAACAAGGCGGCAGAAGGCCGCGGCGCCGACATCAACACCTGCATCGCCTGCAACCAGGCCTGCCTGGACCACACCTTCGCCGGCAGGATCACCTCCTGCCTGGTCAATCCGCGCGCCTGCCACGAGACCGAGCTGGTGATCGAGCCCACCCAGGTGCCGCGCAGCATCGCGGTGGTCGGTGCCGGCCCGGCGGGCCTGGCCTTTGCCACCACCGCCGCCGAACGCGGCCATAAGGTCACGCTGTTCGAGGCCGGCGCGCGCATCGGCGGGCAGTTCAACATCGCCATGCAGATCCCGGGCAAGGAGGAGTTCGCCGAGACCCTGCGCTACTTCGGCCGCCGCATCGAGCAGACCGGCGTCGCGCTGAAGCTCAACACGCGCGTCTCCGCCGCCGAGCTCGCCGGCCGCTTCGACGAGGTCGTGCTCGCCAGCGGCATCGTTCCGCGCGTGCCCGACATCGACGGGGTGGACCACCCCAAGGTGCTCGGCTACCTGGACGTGCTGCGCGACAAGAAGCCGGTCGGCCGGCGGGTAGCGATCCTCGGCGCCGGCGGAATCGGCTTCGACGTCGCGGAATACCTGAGCCACGAGGGCGTCAGCCCCAGTCTGGCGCCGGAAAAGTTCTATGCCGAATGGGGCATCGACGCCCGCTACGCGCGCCGCGGCGGCCTCATGAAGCCCCATCTGGAGATTGCGCCGCGCGAGATCGTGCTGCTGCAGCGCAAGACCAGCAAGGTCGGCGAAGGGCTGGGCAAGACCACCGGCTGGATCCACCGTACGGCACTGAAGAACCGCGGCGTGAAGATGATTGCCGGCGTCAGCTACCGGCGCATCGACGACGCCGGCCTTCACGTCACCATCGACGGCAAGGACGCGGTGTTGCCCGTCGACAACGTGATCCTGTGCACCGGCCAGGAGCCACAGCGGGCACTGCAGGCCGCGCTGATCGAAGCCGGCATGCGGGTACACCTCATCGGCGGCGCCGACCTCGCCGCCGAGCTCGACGCCAAGCGCGCGATCAAGCAGGGCACGGAGCTCGCCGCGCGGCTGTAGTCAGCGGCCTCGCCCCGGGCAGGCACGGCCTGCCGCGGGCGCAAGGCGCTTTCAGTCGATGGTGACCTTCATCGCTGGCGGGCGCAGGCCGCGGCGCTGGCGTTCGGCGGCGATGAGGTCGGCGATGTCGGTGTTGCGGTTCTGCGAGGCCCAGGCGTCGGCCGACAGGCCGGCCTCGTTGAGCGCATTGAGATCGGTCTGCGGCAGGGCGAGCAGGCGGCGCACCACCCCGACGTGACCATTGCGCGCCGCCAGCATCAGCGCCGTGGCCTGATTCGGCGCCGGCGCATTGACGTCGGCCCCCTTTGCGATCAAGGCCTCGAGCGCCGCCTCGCGCCCCTCGAAGGCCGCGTAATGCAGCGGCGCCCAGCCGTCATGATTCACCGCTGCCCCGGCCTTGAGCAGGACCTCGACCACCGCGTCGTGACCACGCAGCACGGCGAGCATCAGCGCGGAGTCGCCGGCGAGGTTGCGATAGTCGAGGCGCACCCGGTACTGCAGCAGGGCTTCGACGGTGGCAAGCTGCCCTTCGCGCGCGGCCAGGATCAGCAAGGTGTTGCCGTTGGCGTCGACGGTATTGGGGTCGATGCCGCGATTGAGCAGACCGACGAGCTGGCGCGTGTCACCCAGGCGCGCCGAGCTCAGCGCGTCCTCGTAGCTGTTGGCGAACGCCGGGCTCGCGAACAGGCCGCAGGCGGCGACCAGGCCCGCCAGCAGGGCGCGGCGCGCAACGGACAGGGAAAGCGGCGCGAATCGGTTGTCAGGCAGGTCTTTGTGCATGGCGGAAGAGGCGGAAGAAGTTGTCGGTGCTGGCCTGCGCGATGCGCTCCAGCGGTTCGTCGCGCAGGCGGGCGATCTCCTCGGCCACATGCACGACCCAGGCGGGCTCGTTGGTCCTGCCACGGTGCGGCACCGGGGCGAGATAGGGTGAGTCGGTCTCGATCAGCAGGCGATCGAGCGGAACGCGGCGCGCCACCTCCTTGAGCTCCTTGGCATTGCGGAAGGTGACGATGCCCGAGAACGAGATGTGGAAGCCCTGCTCCAGCGCCCCTTGCGCCACCTCCCAGCTCTCGGTGAAGCAGTGCATGACGCCGCCGGCCTCGCCCGCCCGCTCCTCGCGCATCAGGCGCAAGGTGTCGTCGGCGGCGCTGCGGGTGTGGATGATGAGCGGCTTGCCGGTCTCGCGCGCGGCGCGGATATGGGTGCGAAAGCGCTCGCGCTGCCACTCGGGCGCGTCCTTCTGCCAGTAGTAGTCGAGCCCGGTCTCGCCGATGGCGACCACCTTGGGATGATCGGCGAGCGCGACCAGGCGGGCTACGTCGGGCTCCTCGACGCCATCGTTGTCGGGGTGCACGCCGACCGAGGCCCACAGGTGGGCATGGCGTTCGGCCAGGCTGCGCACGCGCGGGAAATCCTCGAGCTTGACGCTGATGCACAGCGCGCAGCCAACGACATTGCGCGCCATGTTGGCGAGCACTTCGTCCTCGCGGCTGGCGAGGTCGGGGAAATCGAGGTGACAGTGGGAATCAACGAACATCGCTGCGCTTGAAGTGAGTCCTGCTGGCGGCTGCGGGAATCAAGCAGACGCAACAGGCCAGACGGAATGAAAAGGGATCAGAGGGGGTGGTCAGGGCGTGTGGGTCAGCGGCCATGGCTCAGAGGGTATGTGTCGGCCGGTTCGAGCCGAGGTGGCCGGCGAGGATCTGCTCGATGCGCCCGCGCAGCACCTTGCTCGATTCGTCGGCCGAGAAATGCACGCCGATCCCCTGCGTCTTGCCGCCCTGCGCGCCGTGGGGCGTGACCCACACCACCGTACCGGCGACCGGGTGGCGGGTGGCATCGTCCATCAACTGCAGCAGCATGAAGACCTCGTCGCCCAGCTTGTAGTTCTTGGGCGTGGGCACGAAGATGCCGCCGTTGCTCAGGAAGGACATGTAGGCCGCATAGAGCGCGGACTTCGAGTTGATGTTGAGCGACAGCACGCTGGGGCGCACCGACGCGGGTCTGGCAGTGTCGTTCATCCTCGTGCTCCGGCAGTGGCGCGGGCATAGCGCATCAACATGTCCTCGAGAACCAGGCGCAGGTTGAGCGGATGGCGGGAGACCTTGCGAATCTGGGCGAGTTCATTGTAGCAGCCGCTCGCCGCGGCCACGCTCATGCGGCTGGCCAGCGCCGACAGCACGCCCTCCTGCGCCGGGAAGAAGCGCACTTGCCCCCCCAGGCGCAGGGCGGCGAGATCGCTGACCCAGCGCTGCATCCAGTCGCACAACTCTGGCAGGCCGAAACCGGCCGCAAGCGCCTCCTTCGACTTCAGCCAGCTCTCCCACTGCGCCGCGAGCTTGAGCACCTCGGCCGGCTGCAGGCCGCCGAGGTCGCGCACGAAGCGCGCCAGCAAGGCGCCGCCGCCAGCCAGGGCGAGGCGTTCGGCCGCCAGCGGCATGCCGCCGCCGAGGGCGAGCAGCGCCTGCACATCGGCATCGCTGTGCGCCTTCCAGTGCGCCAGCGCGCCCTCGTCGGGACGGCCGAACGGCCACTGCTGGCAGCGGCTGCGGATGGTCGGCAGCAGCCGGCGCGGCGCCGACGACACGAGCAGGAAGACGCAACCGGCCGGCGGCTCCTCGAGAAGCTTGAGCAGCGCATTGGCGGTGAACACGTTCATCGCTTCGGCGGGGTCGAGCACGACCACGCGGCGTGCACTGTGGTGGCCGGTGACGCTCAGGGCCGCCTGCAGCTCACGGATCTGCTCGATCACGATCTGCTCGGACGCCGCCTTGCCGCCGGTCTCGCGCCCCGCCCCGCCCTCGCCGCCCTCGCCTTCCGCGCGTTCGGCAGCCGCCGCCTCGGCGGCCGGCACCACGTGATACAGGTCGGGATGATTGCCGGCCAGGCGCCAGGCGCAGGGCTCGCACTGGCCGCAGGCATGGCCGTCGGCGCGCGGCGCATCGCACAGCAGGCGCGCTGCCAGCGCCTCGGCCAGCTCGCGCTTGCCCAGGCCGGCCGGACCGACGAAGAGCAGCGCGTGCGGCAGGCGCTCGCCGAGCTCGGTCAGGCGCGCCCAGGTCGGCTGCAGCCACGGGTGGATCATGGGAAGAAGCGCTCGCACACGATGCGCTCGACCTCGGCGCGGATGAGCGCGGGCGGGCGCGCCGCGTCGATGACGCAGATGCGCTGCGGCGCCGCTTGTGCGCGCTCGAGGTAGGCGGCGCGCACGCGCTCGAAGAAGTCGCGCTGCTCGCGCTCGAAACGGTCGGGCTCGGCGCCGGTGGACGCCACCCGCGCCGCCGCGACCGCGGGCGGCAGATCGAAGAGCAGGGTCAGGTCCGGCTGCAGGCCCGGATGGACCCAGCGCTCGAGCGCATCGAACTTGGCCCGCGCCAGCCCGCGTCCACCGACCTGATAGGCAAAAGTGGCGTCGGAGAAACGGTCGCACACGACCCAGCGTCCCGCAGCCAGCGCCGGCTCGATGCGGGTGGCGAGGTGCTCGCGCCGGGCCGCGAACATCAGCATCGCCTCGGTCTCCAGGTGCATGGGCTCGTGCAGCAGCAGTTCGCGCAGGCGCTCGCCGAGCGGCGTACCGCCGGGCTCGCGCGACTGCTCGACGGCCAGGCCGCGGGCGCGCAGCAGCGCGACAAGCGCCTCGATCTGGCTGCTCTTGCCGGCGCCGTCGATGCCTTCGAAGGTGATGAAGCGCGCGCGCGACGGCGCACGCACCGCAGCGGGATCGAGCAGGGTGTCGGTCATGGGCTGGAGATTGGTGGACAGGCCCGGCGGCATGGCGCTCATCGGCTGCCGCCGTTGCGGATGAAGCGATTGACCGCGCGGTTGTGCTCGGCCAGGTCGCGCGAGAACTCGCTGCTGCCGTCGCCGCGCGAGACGAAGTAGAAGAATTCGCTCTGCTCCGGCTGCAGCGCCGCGCGCAGCGAGGCCTCGCCCGGCATCGCGATCGGCGTCGGCGGCAGACCCGCCCGCGTATAGGTATTCCACGGATGGTCGGTGTCGAGGTGGATGCGGCGCAGGCGACCGTCGAAGTCGGGGCCGAGGCCGTAGATCACGGTCGGGTCGGTCTGCAGGCGCATGCCGATGCGCAGGCGATTGGCGAACACCGAAGCCACCAGGCCACGGTCCTCCGGCCGACCGGTCTCCTTCTCGATGATCGAGGCGAGGATCAGCGCCTCGTAGGGCGAGGCCAGCGGCACCGCAGGATCGCGCTCATTCCAGGCGCGCTCGAGCCGGGCATGCATCGCCTCGTAGGCGCGCTGCAACAAGGCGAGCGAGCCCGAACGCTTGTCGAACAGATAGGTGTCAGGGAAGAACAGGCCTTCGAGGTGCTTCTCCGTCGCACCGATGCGGGCGAGGATCTCCTCGTCCGGCAGCCCGGCGCTGTCGGGCTCGAGGTCGGGGTGCGACTCGAGCGCCCGCCTGACCTGACTGAAGGTCCAGCCCTCGACCAGCAGCAACTCGCCCATGGTCACGTCGCCACTGGAGAGCTTGAGGATCAGCTGCCAGGGCGTGAGCCCGGCGTGCACTTCGTAGCTGCCCGCCTTGATGCTGGTCGCCCGCCCGGTGATGCGCGCCAGCAGGGTGAGCAGGCGGGCATCGACGCCGACCCCGGCACCTTCGATGATGCTGGCCGCCTGGCGCATGCCGACCCCGCGCGGCACGGTGAAATCGACGGTTTCTCCCTGCAGCGCGAGCGGACGATGCGCGTACCACGCGATGCTGCCGGCGCCGAGCGCGGCGAGCACGAGCAGCAACAGGAAAAGGCGGAGGATGAAGCGCTTCATCGACGTCTGCAGGATGGAAAGGCCCTGTCGGCCGCAGGGGCGACCGGCGTGCGGCGGGCGCCTATAATACTGCATCGCGCAATCAGCTCGGCGCGCGGAACCCTTCGCCCGGCCCCGCCATGCAGCGTCGCGCATGGCTTGCGCCTGCCCTTATCCGATCCCGACGTCCCCACCACCCACAACCCGCCCCGACGCCTCCCGATCCGACCCGCCTGCCGCTACAACCCCACTCGACAACCGACCTATGACTGCCTGGACCGAACATCTCGCCCGCCTGGGCGCCAATCTGGCTGATGCCAGCCTGCACTTCTCCACCCCGGAGAGCGAGGCGCGCGCCGCCGATGAAGCCACGATCGCCGTTCCGCTGCTGCACCTTGGCGTAATCCGCTCGTTGGGGCCGGACTCGGCCGATTTCCTGCACAACCTGGTCTCGAACGACGTCAAGAAGCTCGCCGCCGACGCCGCCGAATGGAACAGCTTCAATTCGCCCAAGGGCCGCATGATCGCCAGCTTGCTGATGTGGCCGGAGGCCGAAGGCCATGCGATGGCGCTGTCGGCCGACATCCTGCCGGCCTTCCTGAAGAAGTTCTCGATGTACGTCCTGCGCAGCAAGGTCAAGCTGTCCGACGCGAGCGCGACGCTGGCGCTGGTCGGCGTGGCCGGCGCCGAAGCCGCTGCCGCACTGCAGGCCGCTGGGATCGAGCTGCCCGCCGCCGACATGCGGCAGACGGTGAATGCTGCCGGTGTGCGCTGCATCCGCCTCGACCCGCAGACGCATGTGCTGGCCGTGCCGGCCGAGGCAGCGCCGGCGGTGTACGACGCCCTGCTCGCCAAGGGCGCCGTGAAGGCGGGCACCGCGGCCTGGCAGTTGCGCATGATCCGCGCCGGGCTGCCGCTGATCACCGCGCCCACGCAGGAAGAGTTCGTCGCCCAGATGCTCAACTACGAGCTGATCGGCGGCGTGAACTTCCACAAGGGTTGCTACCCGGGCCAGGAGATCGTCGCCCGCACGCAGTACCTCGGCAAGCTCAAGAAGCGCATGTATCGCGTCGCCCTGCCGGCCGGCGCCGCCGCCGCTCCCGGCATGGATGTGTATGCGCCCGACTTCGGCGAGCAGTCCGCCGGCAAGCTGGTGAATACGGCCCCCACGGCCGACGGCGGCAGCGAGGCCCTGGCGGTGATCCAGTGCAGCAGCGCAGAGACCGGCAAACTGCATCTCGGCGCCCCCGACGGTCCGGCACTCGCGCTGTTGCCCCTGCCCTACGCGCTCGGCTGAAAGACGGCACCGGCGCCGATGTGCCTGATCGTCCTTGCCTGGCGCGCACACGCGGACTACCCGCTGGTGGTCGCCGCCAATCGCGACGAATTCCTCGCGCGACCCGCGGTACCGGCGCACTGGTGGACCGATGCGCCCGACCTGCTCGCCGGCCGCGACCTCGAGGCAGGCGGCAGCTGGATGGGGCTGGCGCGCACCGGCCGCTTTGCCGCCCTCACCAACTATCGCGACCCCAGCCGCCGCATCGAGGGCGCGCCCTCGCGTGGCGCACTGGTGCGCGAGGCGCTGAGCGCCGAAACGGGCGCCCACGAGGTGCTGCAGCAACTGGCCGGCACCAGCGAGCGCTACGCGGCGTTCAATCTCCTCGTCGGTGACGGAGACAGCCTCGGCGTGCTGGAGAGCACCACCGGCCAGGTGCGCATGCTGACCCCGGGGGTGTACGGGCTGTCCAACCATCTGCTCGACAGCCCCTGGCCCAAGCTGCTGAAGACACGCCAGGGCCTCGCCGAGGCGCTGCGTGCGCTGCCGGCCGGCACATCGACAGCGCCGCAGCAGGAGGACGCCCTCAGGGAGCGCCTGCTCAGCCTGCTGCGCGACCCCCGCCCCGCGCCCGACCCGCATCTGCCCGAGACCGGCGTCAGCCTGGAATGGGAGCGCTGGCTGTCACCGGCTTTCATCCGTGCGCCCGGTTACGGCACGCGCTGCAGCAGCGTGGTGCTGATCGGACAGGACGGCCGCGTGCGCTTCACCGAATGGACCTGGGACAGCCACGGCGAGCTGTACAGCGAGGTCAGCCACCGCTTCCACGTCGCACGCCGGGCATGAAGCGGCGCTGACGCACGAGACGCTCGTCGACGCGGCGCGCGATCGCGGCGAGGTCGAAGCCCTGGCCGGGGACCAGCGCGCGGGCGCGGTCGAGCACTTCACTGCGAGTGGGCGGAAAGTGCCCGTCCTTGCTCGCGAAGCTGACCCGGTTGTCGCCGTCCTCGGCGCCGATCGCGAGCACCCGATCGTCAAAGGCCGCGCGCAACCGTGCCGCATACACCGAGTAGCGCACATCGCCCGCCCAGTGGTTGGTCACCAGCACGCCGCCCGGGGCCAGCATGCGCCGGCAGTCGGCGTAGAAGGCGACGCTGCCGAGGCCCTCGGGCAGGCCTTCGGCAACGAAACCGTCGACCAGCAACACGTCGGCCGCCTCGGCGGTCTCGCGCACGAAATCCGCGCCATCGCCGCACACCACACGAAAGCGTTCGCTGTCCGGCGGCACGCCGAAGCGATCGCGCAAGGCGATGACCTCGGGGTTGATCTCCACCGCGGTGAAGCGCGTCTGCGGCAGGTGGCGCAGGCAGTACTTGGCCAGCGAACCGCCGCCAAGCCCGATCATGACGATGTGCTCCGGCGCAGGCCTGAACAACAGGAACCCCATCATCGCCCGCGTGTAATCGAGGGCAAGCAGGTCGGGCTCGGACAGCAGCATCACGCTCTGCACGGTGAGCCCGTCGAACTGCAGCGAGCGCAATCCGGCGTGCTCGGCGACGAACAGTCCGCTGCCCGCCTCGCCTTCAGCCATGCTCCCCCTCCACCGGGCCAATCGCGCGCCACATCGCGCGGTGCAGGATGCCCGCCTCGACGAAGGGCTCCCCCTCCTCGACGAAGCCGTGGCGGCGATAAAAGCCCAGCGCCGGGACCTGGGCGTTGAGCACCACCCGCTCGAAGCCGCGCCGTGCCGCTTCGGCGACCAGCGCCTCGAGCACGGCGCCGCCCACGCCGCGACCGCGCCAGCCGACCTCCACCGCCATGCGACCGATGTGGCCGTCGGGCAGCAGGCGGCCGGTGCCCACCACCCGGCCATCGGGCCCGAAGGCGAGCGCATGGCGGCTCACCGCGTCGAACGCGTCCAGTTCGATCTCGAGCGGCACCCCCTGCTCGCGCACGAACACCTGCGTACGCAGCGGCGTGGCATAAGGTGCCGCGCGCGCCCAGTCGTGGATCTCGATGGCAGGGAGGCCGGTCGTGCTCATTCGTGGATCTCCACCGGTGTGCCGGGTGCGACCAGCGCGAAGAGCTCCATCACTTCGCGATTGCGCATGCGGATGCAGCCATGCGACAGCGGCACCCCCATCGGCTGGTCGTCGCCCGTGCCGTGGATGTAGATGTAGCGGCGCATCGAGTCGACGCTGCCACCGCGGTTGCGGCCGGGCTCCTCGCCGCATAGCCAGAGGATGCGGCTGAGGACCCAGTCGCGCCCCGGGTGATCGGCGGCGAACTGCATCGACCAGACCTCGCCGGTGGGCCGTCGGCCGCGGAACACCGCACCCCGTGGCGCATTCGCGCCGATCTTGGCGCGGATGCGATGGCGGCCGCGCGGGGTGCACTCGCTGCCGTTCTGTTCTCCCGCACCCTTCGCGGCGGTGGACACGACGTAGCGCCGGATGCAGGCGCCATCGTCACCGAACAGCGACAGGCACTGCACAGCAAGATCGACACGAATGCGCATTCAGGCCACCAGGGTCCGGCCGCGCCGCGCGGCAAAGAAGTTCGACAGGACGCGTCCGCACTCGTCGGCGAGCACCCCGCCCTCGATGCGCGCATGGTGATTGAGGCGCGTCTCGGCAAACAGGTCGAGGACGCTGCCGGCGACGCCGGTCTTGGGGTCGCGGGCACCGAACACGACGCGGGCGATGCGCGCGTGCATGATCGCCCCCGAGCACATGACGCAGGGCTCGAGCGTGACGTACAGCTCGCAGCCCGGCAGCCGGTAGTTGCCCAGGCGCTCGGCAGCGTCGCGCAAGGCCATCACTTCGGCATGGGCGGTGGGGTCGTGGCGCCGGATCGGCTGGTTGAAACCGCGACCGACGATCTCGCCATCGAGCACGACCACCGCACCCACCGGTACTTCGTCGCAGGCTCCGGCCTGGCGCGCCTGCTCGAGCGCGGCGCGCATGTAGTCTTCTTCGTTCATCAACTGGTCGTAAAGGCGGTCGTAAAGGCGCTTGGGTTGGAGGCCTCGATCGCCGGCGCGGAGCCCGCTGCCGGTGACCTCATCGAGGGCCGATTCTACCGGACGCCGCGCCCCGGGATCGGGCGCCTGCGCAATCTGCTTGCTGCGCTAGAATGGCGGCTCTCTGCCCTCGAGCCCCGGGGGCGCTTTTGTTTGCGGACCTGCGCATGAACGACGCCGACCTCGCCCTCCTCCGTCCCTACGCCCCGCTGGTGCGTCGCATCGAAGCCGAAGCGACGGTCATCGGCGACCAGATCCTCAAGATCGACCACTTCCTCAACCATCGCATCGAACCGGGCTTCATCACCGAGATGGGCCAGGAGCTCGCGCGTCGGGTCGCCCGCTTCAAGCCCAGCGTCATCCTCACCGCCGAAGCCAGCGGCATCGCGCCGGGGCTCGTCGTGGCCCAGGCGCTCGGCGTGCCGCTGGTGTATGCGAAGAAGTACGCCCCCCAGGTCGAATCACCGGCCCTCGCGCGCGTGATCCCGTCGCCGACCAAAGGGGGCGAGACCAAGCTGGTGCTGTCGCAGCGCTACATCATGGGCAGCGATCGCGTCGTCATCGTGGACGACTTCCTGTCCAATGGCCGCACCGCCGTGGCGCTGATCGAGATGGCGCGCGAAGCCGGCGCCGAGGTGCTGTGCGCGAGCTTCATCGTCGAGAAGCGCTTCAAGCAGGGGCATGCGGCAATCGAAGCGCTCGGCGTGCCGGTCGCCACCCTGGCCCAGGTCGAGGGACTGGAGAACGGACGCGCGCGTCTGACACAGCCCTGAACCGGAGCGCGACCGTGGGATATGCACGCCCAGGCCGATGGCGGGCCCGCTAGACTAGGCGCCGACCTCGCCCGCTGCAGCCCGGGCACACCGCCACCGAACTTCGCAGGAACCAGCACCGACATGGAAGAATTCGAAACGCAGACCGAGGCTTTCGCGCAGCAGATCGAAGAAGAACTGCGTGACGGAGTGTTGAGCTTCCCAACGGTGTTCGACCTGTCCCTGCGCATCAAGAAGCTCGCGGACGACCCCGAGAGTTCGCTGTCGGCCATTGCCCACGTGGTCAAGACCGAGCCGGTGCTGGCGGCCAAGGTCATCCGCATGGCCAACACCTTGCTGCTGAACCCCTACCGTGGCGAGATCAACAGCATCGACGACGCCATTGGCCGCATCGGACTGTCCACCCTGCGCTGCCTGGCCTACGCGGTCGCCGCCGAACAGCTCGCGCGTGACCACCGCTCGCGCCAGATGCGCCTGGTCGCCACCGGCCTGTGGATGCACTCGATCGACGTCGCCGCCTGGGCCTACGCCTTCGCCCGCCACCTCAAGCGCGACACACCGGACGCGGCCCTGCTTGCCGGCCTGATGCTGAATGTCGGCCAGTTCTACCTGCTCGCCCGTGCCGCGCGCTATCCCGCGATCGAAGGCAACATGAACCGCTTCGCCGAGGTGGTCTCGCTGTGGGACGAGCCCGTGCGCAATGCCGTGATGGAGGCCTTCGACCTGCCCGAGCTCGTCGTGGACGCCTGCGCGGCCGACCCGACCGCGCACACCGAATGGCCGCCGGCCGCGCTCGGCGACGTCATCTTCGTCGCCACCCTCGCCGCGGAAACCCTCAATCCCTTCGACACCCTGCTCGGCGTGCAGCGGCGACCCGAGTTGCTTGAAGCCAGCCTCGGCGACCTCGACCCGGAAGCCTTTCGCGCGCTGATGGCCGCGGCGCGTGAAATGCGCCAGGAGATGATCGCCGCCGTGTGCGGCTGAAGCCCCGCCGCAATCCCGGAGGCTCAGCCCACGCCCGGCAGCAGATGGCGGCGCAGCGTTCGTGCCGCCATCTCGATCACCTCGCCGGCCTCGGGGAAGACCTTGCCGAGGGTCAGGAAGCCATGCACCACGCCGGGAATCTCGACGTAGTCGACCACCCCGCCCTCCGCGCGCACACGCTCGGCGAAGGCGGCGCAGTCATCGACGAGCGGATCGAACTCGGCGCTCACCAGCAGCATCGGCGGCAAGCCGGCCAGTGAGGCCGCGCGCATCGGCGAAGCGCGCCAGTCCTCGGTGTTGCCCTCCGGCAGGTAACGCGCGAAGAACCACTCGAGCGTGCCGCGATCGAGGAAGAAGCCGTCGGCATAGCGCTCGCGCGAGGCCCGCGTGCTGATGATCTCGGTGCTCGGGTAGATCAGCAGCAGCATGCCGGGCTGGACCGCCTGGCCGCGCAGCGCGAGCGCGGTCACGATGGACAGGTTGCCGCCTGCGCTGTCACCACCAAGGGCGATGGCATCCGCGTCGATCGCAAGCAGGTCGGCTTGCTCGACCGCCCAGTGGAAGGCGAACGCGGCATCGTGCACCGCCGCCGGAAAGGGATGCTCGGGCGCCAGCCGATACTCGACCGACAGCACCGCGCAGGCGGACGCATTCGCCAGCTGCCGGCACAGCACGTCATAACTGGGCACGTCGCCCACACACCAGCCACCGCCATGAAGGTAGATCAGCAGCGGCAGGCGGTCCTCGGCATGGCTGGACAGCGGTCGATACAGGCGGCCAAGCAGCGCGCTGCCATCGGGCCGCGCCATCGGCACCTCCAGCGTGGACGCCACCGGCGGCGGCTCGGGGCGAAACGCGAACTGGAGCTTGTGAAACGAGTGCCGCGCCTGGGCCTCGCCCAGGTCGTGAAAACGCGGCGCGCCGACACGGTAGGCCATGTCGAGCAGGGAACGGGCTTGGGGGGTCAGCGGCATGGAAGCAGGAGCGGCACGGCAGCCGCGGCTCTGGATGGCGAAAGAGGCGCAATTCTAGCGTTCATTGCCCGACAAACCCGCCACACCCGTGACCAGACAGTGAGGAATAGAATGTCGGGATGGTAAGAGGAGGATTCACATGGACCAGAAGGACCCCGTGCACAACCCCGCCGATTTTGCCTCGGACAAGCCCGCCGCCTCCGCACCGGCCAAGCCCAGGCGCAAGCCTTCGGTGCGCAAGGTCAGCCAGGGCGACACTGCGCCAGCGCTGACCACGGCCGCCATCGAAGCGTTCGAGATCGAGCAGGCGACCGAGGCCGCAGAAGACTCCAAACTCACCGCGGTGACGGACATCCTGAAGACCGCGGTGCAGCGCGACCCGAGACATGCCACCCGCGCCCTTGAGGCGATCCTTGCCGGGGCCTCGCCGGACGACATCCATGCCTTGCGGCGCGCCCTGATGCGTGCCGAAGGCGGCACGCCCGCCGCCGACGCCCACCCCGACGACGAGCTCGCCGAAGACTGGCGCCAGGGCGGCTACCCCTACCGCAATCTGATGTCGCGCAAGGCCTACGAGAAGCAGAAGTACCGCCTGCAGGTCGAACTGCTCAAGCTGCAGGCCTGGGTGAAGGAAACCGGCCAGCGCGTGGTGATCCTGTTCGAAGGGCGCGACGCGGCCGGCAAGGGCGGCACCATCAAGCGCTTCATGGAACACCTCAACCCGCGCGGCGCGCGCGTGGTCGCACTCGAGAAGCCCTCCGAACTCGAACGCGGACAGTGGTATTTCCAGCGCTACATCCAGCACCTGCCCACCGCGGGCGAGATCGTGCTGTTCGACCGCTCCTGGTACAACCGCGCCGGCGTCGAGCGCGTGATGGGCTTCTGCTCGCCGGACGAATACAACGAGTTCATGCGCCAGGTGCCGGAGTTCGAGCGCAACCTCGTGCGCAGCGGCATCCAGTTGATCAAGTTCTGGTTCTCGGTGAGCCGCGAGGAGCAGCGGCGCCGCTTTCAGGAGCGCGAGTCGCACCCGCTCAAGCAGTGGAAGCTGTCGCCCATCGACCTCGCATCGCTGGACAAGTGGGACGACTACACGAAGGCCAAGGAGGCCATGTTCTTCTACACCGACACCGCCGACTCGCCGTGGACGGTGGTGAAGTCGGATTGCAAGAAGCGCGCGCGACTCAACGCCCTGCGTTACGTGCTGCACCGGCTACCCTACACCAGCAAGGACCTCGACCGCATCGGCGCGCTCGACCCCTTGCTGGTGGGCCGTGCGAACGTGGTCTACGAGCGTGGCGAGAAGGACGCGGTTCCGCTGCTTTAGGCCCGCTCTCCAGCATCGGCAGGGCCATGGTGACCGATGCGATCGAGGATCAGGATGGGGGCGCTGAGTCGCCGGTGGGTCCGTCCCCGTTCAGCGGCTAAAGTTTCACCAGGGCCTGCCGTTCAAGCGAGGCATGTTTAGCGCTGGAACGCAGGACGCCTCCGATCGACACCAGCCCGGCTCCCCGCAGGCGGCGCCAGGTGGTGTCTTTCGACGCCGCCTGGCCTGGGTCGCACTCGTGTTCTGGATTGCCTACAGCGGAGCACTGCTGGGCTGGCATGCCCTCACCCTACCGCCTGCCGATGCGTGCATCGTGCGCTGAAACCGCACACGACCGAAACCAGGAAAACCTCATGTCCAGGCCCCCAGACTCCCCCGACAGCCTGCACGGCTTTCGTGCCGCTGCCGACCGGCTGATGCTCGCCTTCCTTGGCGCGCTGTTTGTCCTGACGCTCGGCATCGCCGCGTACACTGAGAGCTGGCTGATCGGCATCGCCGTCGGCTTGCCCGCATTGCTCGTGCCAAGCGCTTTGGTCTCGCTCGTACCCGGCTCACTGCTTTCACGGTGCGCGATCGCCGCGGCCTTCATGGTGTTCTCGGGGCTGACGATCCAGCAGTTCGGTGGCGTGATCGAGGCCCACTTCGGCATCTTCGTGCTGCTCGCCTTCCTGCTCTACTACCGCGACTGGCGCCCCATCCTGCTCGCTGCCCTGCTCATCGCAGTCCATCACCTTGCATTCAACACCCTGCAGGCCCTCAACTGGGGCGTCTACGTGTTCGAGAGTGGGCCGTCGCTGGCGCGAGTACTCGGGCATGCCGCGTACGTCGTCGTGCAGGCGGGAATGCTGATGTACATGGCGCTGCGGCTGGAACAGGAGGCGATCGAGTCGGCGCGGGTCGGCGAGCTCGCTGCACGCATCGGTGAAGGCGACCTGCGACCGCTCGGTCATGGCGATGGTGCCTCCAGCCTGCTGCGCTCGGTCCTCGACATGCAGGGCAAGCTCGCAAGCACGCTCGAGCGCTTCAACCGCGAGGCGCAGGCAATTGCCAGCAGTGCGCAGGCGCTGGACCACCATTCAAGCGTCGCCGCCGAACGCATGCGCCAGCAGCGCGGCGCCACCGGGGACATCTCGGCCTCGGTCGACGCGCTCACCAACGAGATGGCGCGCCTGGCAAGCGATGCGCAGCAGGCACGGACCCTGGCTGCCGACTCGGGGGCCTCGGCACGCAATGGCGCCGGCATCGTCCAGGCGGCGATCGACGAGATCACGGGCATCGCCAGCACGATCCAGCATTCGGCGCACAGCGTCGAGGAGTTGGGCAACCAGTCTGACCGCGTGGCGGAAGTCGTCGGCCTGATCAAGGACATTGCCGGCCAGACGAACCTGCTCGCCCTCAACGCCGCCATCGAGGCTGCACGTGCCGGCGAACAGGGCCGTGGCTTCGCGGTCGTCGCCGACGAAGTGCGCAAGCTCGCCGAACGCACCTCGGCCGCGACCGAGGAGATCGCCAGCATGATCGACGACATCCAGGCGAGCAAGGCGCAAGCGCTGGCCAACATCGACTCGGCGGTCGAGCGTGTCGGCAAGGGCACCGAGCTCGCTGCCGAGGCGGGGGCCTCGATCGGGCGCATCACCGACGACGCAGGCCGCGTCGAACAAGTCTTCGGATCGATTGCAGCCAGCCTCGGTGAGCAGAGCGCGGCTGCGCGACACATTGCTGCAGCGGTCGACGCCGTGGCCGGCCTCGCCGACGAGACGGAGGCCTCCGCAAGCTTCGTCGCCGGAGAGGTCGACACCCTGGAGCGCGCGGCCCGCGAACTGTCGCAGACGGTGGGCAGCTTCCGCATCGCCTGATGCACAGCGAACCGGCAGCGCAGCCCGTGGTCTATCCGGCACCCCAACCGGAGATGAAACCATGCTGCACGCGACCTTCCGCCGCCTGTTTCTGCCTGCCGCCGTTGCGGCACTGTGCGCCCCCGCGCTCGCCGATCAGGGCGCTGCGGCCAGCCAGATGTTCAGCCATGAAATGCGACGCCTGCATTCGGACGAGGTGGTCGATCTGGCCGCGCGCTTCGGCGGGCAGGCGGTCCTCGTGGTCAATACCGCCAGCCATTGCGGCTTCACCGGCCAGTTCCGCGAGCTCGAGGCGGTGCATCAGAAATACAAGGACAGAGGCCTGAAGGTGGCGGGCTTCCCGTCCGACGACTTCCGCCAGGAGGCGGACGACGAGGCCAAGACGGCCGAGGTGTGCTTCACCAACTTCGGCGTCAGCTTCGACATGTTCGCGCCGATCTCGGTGACCGGCGACAAGGCTCATCCGCTGTTCCGCGAGATCGCGCGCCAGTCGTCGGCGCCGCGCTGGAACTTCCACAAGTACGTGATCGACCGCAATGGCCGCGTCGTCGCATCCTTCCCGAGCCGGGTGAAGCCCGACGCCCCGGAAGTGCTGAAAGCCATCGAGCAGGTGCTGTGAGCGCTCGCGCTTACAGCGCGCGCAGCGGCCAGAACAGCGGAATCAGCACGCTGGCCGCCGCCCACACGATGAGGTTCATCGGGATGCCGAGGCGGGCGAAGTCCGCGAAACGGTAATTGCCCGCGCTATAGACCAGGGTGTTGGTCTGGTAGCCGATCGGGGTGGCGAAGCTCGCGCTCGCGGCGAACATCACCCCCACCACGAAGGGGCGCGGATCCACCCCCAGGTGCTGGGCAACGCCGATGACCACCGGCGTGAACAGCACCGCCACCGCGTTGTTGCTGATGAACTCGGTGGCGATTGAGGTCATCAGGATCACCAGCGACAGCATCATCCACGGCGACAGTCCCTCGCCGATCGTCACCAGGCTGCCCGCCAGCAGGGCCGCGAGGCCGGAATCTCGCATCGCGATGCTGATCGCGAGCATGCCGAAGATGAGCACGATGATCGGCCATTCCACTGCCTTGTAGGCCTCATCGGCGCGAATGCAGCCGGTGATCAGCACCACCGCGGCGCCGATGATGGCCAGCCCCTCGATCGGCATCACGTTGAAGGCCGCCAGCAGCATCACCCCGGCGATGGTGGCGAGCGCGACCGGCGCCTTGGTGCTGCGGGTGGCGCTGACCTTGCCGTCGGTGATCGCGAACAGGTCGCCGTTGTCGCAGAAACGCTTGATCTGCGTCGGCGTGCCTTCGACCAGCAACACGTCGCCAAACTGGAGCTGGAAGTCGTCGCCCACATCCGGGATCGAGGCATTGCGGCGATGCACGGCGATGAGGTGGATGCCATAGCGCGCGGCGAGGTCCAGGTCGCGGATCGGGCGCTGCACGTAGCGCGAGGTCTGCCCGACCAGGGCTTCGACGATCACCACGTCGCGCCGGCGCAGGGTCTCGAGGTCATGCGGGTCGGCCGCGGGCGGACTCTGCACGCGCAGGCCGACGAGATCGGTGCTGCGCAGGTCAACCATCGCACTGCTGCGCGTATGCACGATCAGGCGGTCGCCCACCTCGAGGCGGGTCTCCGGCGCCGGCGCCGACAGTTCGTCCTCGCCACGGAACAGCTTCAGCACCTTGATGACGCCGTTCGACAGCCGGGCCTCCTTGAGTGTGCGGCCGGCCAGGCGCGAGTTCTCGGGTACGAACAGCTCGGTCATGAACAGACGGTCGCTGCTGCCGCTGAATTGCTGGGTCAGGGTCTCGCGCACCGGCAGGAAGCGCTGCGCGAAGACGGCCATGAAGGCGCAGCCGATCAAGGCCATCACCAGCGCCGGCGCGGAGATCTCGAACATCGAGAAGGGCGCCAGCCCCATGTCACGCGCCACGCCATCGACCAGGATGTTGGTCGAGGTGCCGACCATGGTCACCAGCCCGCCGAGGATGGTGGCGTAGGACAGGGGAATCAGCAGGCGCGAGGGCGCCACCGCGAAGCGTCCGGCCATGGCGATCACGGCCGGAATCATCACCATCACCACCGGCGTGTTGTTGATGAAGGGCGACACCGTCACCCCGACCAGCAGCATTGCAATGAGAAGGCGGCGCTCGCTGTGCCCGGCGAGATTGCCGATCCATTCTCCGAGCCGATCCACGCAGCCGGTGCGCCCGAGGGCACCGCTGATGATGAACAGGCAGACGATGGTGATCGGCGCGCTGTTGCTGAACACGCTCAGCACCTTCGCGGGCGTGAGCAGGCCGAGCGCCAGCAGCAGCGCGACCGCCGCAATGACCGCGACGTCGGGCTTGACCCATTCGCGCACGAAAGTGACGAACAGACCGATCAACACGACGCCGACGATCAGTGCATGAACACTTTCGGGAAGGGGCATGATTCGGTGATGCGGTGCAGAATTCAGATCGCAGCACCTTAACCGAGGCCTTTAAGATCGCAAAAGAATATAAAGTTATCTTTTTATTCTCTGCGTAGAGGATGGCGGCCAGGCCTTGCCAGGTCCTCATCCACCACAATGGAATCAAGCCCCCAGACCGGCGCAGCCGGGCGAAAATGCAGCCATTGGCGAATCCCTGCCCGGCAGCGGGATCTGCTTCAAGGGCTCAACAGCATCGGAGTGAGGAATGAAGAACTACGACTACATCGCCATCGGCGGCGGCAGCGGCGGCGTGGCGACGGCACGGCGTGCGGCGGAATACGGCGCCCGCGCGCTGGTGGTGGAGGCGGGCAGGCTCGGCGGCACCTGTGTCAATGTGGGCTGCGTGCCCAAGAAGGTGATGTGGTACGCCTCGGGCATCGCGCAGACCCTGCGCGACGCCCCCGGCTACGGTTTCAGCGTCGGCGAGACGCGGTTCGACTGGAACACCCTGAAGACCCGCCGCGACACCTATGTCGCGCGACTGAACGGCATCTACGCCAGCATGCTCGACAAGGCCGGCGTCGATGTCGCGCGCGGCTTTGCCCGCTTCGTGGATGCACGCACGATCGAGGTCGGGGGCGAGCGCTTCAGCGCCCCGCACATCGTCATTGCCACCGGCGGCGGGCCGCTGGTGCCCGACATCCCGGGCGCCGAGCTGGGCATCGACTCGGACGGCTTCTTTGCGCTAGAGCGGCAGCCGCGCCGCGTCGCCGTGGTCGGTGCGGGCTACATCGCGGTCGAACTGGCGGGCGTGTTCAACGGCCTGGGCAGCGAGGTCAGCATGCTCGTGCGCGGCCCTCATCTGCTGCGGCCCTTCGACGCCATGCTGCGCGAGGAGCTGATGGCGCAGATGCAGGAGGACGGTGTGCGCCTGCACTTCGGCACCCAGGTGCGCAGGGTCAGCCGCCAGGCCGACGGCACGCTCCGCATCGAGTGCGGCGATGGCGGCATGCTGGAGGTGGACGCACTCGTGTGGGCGACCGGCCGCCGGGCGAACACCGGCGCGCTCCGACTGGAGGCGGCCGGTCTCGCGGCCGACGACAAGGGCGTGATCGCCACCGATGCCTTTCAGAACACCGCCGTCCCCGGCATCTACGCCATCGGCGACATCACCGGGCGCGCCGAGCTGACCCCGGTGGCCATCGCCGCCGGGCGTAGGCTGGCGGCCCGACTGTTTCTGAATCAAGGGGACAGCCGGCTCGATTACGAGCACATTCCGACGGTGGTCTTCAGCCATCCGCCGATTGGCACCGTGGGACTGACCGAGGACGAGGCCCGCAGCCGGCTGACCGACGTGAAGGTCTACACGACGCGCTTTACCGGCATGTATCACGCCCTTACCGAGCATCGGCCGAAGACCGCGATGAAGCTGGTGTGTGCCGGCCCTGACGAGCGCATCGTCGGCGCCCACGTCATCGGTGAAGGCGCTGACGAGATGCTGCAGGGCTTTGCGGTGGCGGTAAAGATGGGGGCGCGCAAGGCGGATTTCGACGACACGATCGCGATCCATCCGACCAGCGCGGAAGAATTCGTCACGATGCGCTGAGGGAGAACGCGCGATGCCGATGAGCTACGAACAGCACCTCGACGAGGTCGCCACCCTGCTCTATGAGCGCTACGACCAGAGCGAGGAAGCGGCCATCAAGCTGGTGATGGCCGCCCAGGCGGACGACTTCTTCAGCGGGCACGACGACGATCCGTCGATGTGCACACTGGAGCGCGCGCAAGCCGATGCGCGCGCGATCTTCCGCAAGTACCGGAAGGCTTAGCTGCTCGAGCAGCCGCAGCCGTGGCCGCCACCGCCGCAGCTACCCGTTGCCGCCGCTGCGGCCGGGATGCCGGCTGCAGCGGGCGCGCCGAGCTGGATGGTGAAATCGATGACGATGTTGCCCGGCTCGCGGGCGACGTAGTTGATGCCGACCTGGTTGCCATAGCGCTGCTGGATCTGGCCCAGCAGGGGCACGGGGTCGTGGTCATTGACGAAACGCATGACCTCGCCGTCCTCGAGCGACTCGAGGGCGCCGAAGATCGCCGCATGGCGGAAGCGCTTGGCGACGCCACGCGCATCGAAGGGGTGAACATCGTTCTGGAACATCGTGATCTCTTCCATCGGTTGGGATCCGGACATGACCTGCGGCCGGACTCGCAGCGAAGCGAATCCTATGCGGGGGCGGGTGCGCCCGCCTTGAGGAAAAACAAGAATTCGGGCTTGGCCGTCAGGCCCCGCGACGGTCGCGCACTGGTACAGTTCGACGACGCCAGCATCAACAGATCAGGGAGTCACACCATGCTTGTCGCCACCACGCCCGCACGTTCAACGACGCCCCCCGCAAAGCGCAACACCGGCGCGCGCCACTTCAGCGCCGCCGCCGTGCTCAGCGCCAGCCTGCTGCTGGGCGGCTGCGGCTACAACGACTTCCAGCGTCTGGACGAACAGACCAAGTCCAGCTGGGCCGAGGTCCTGAACCAGTACCAGCGCCGCGCCGACCTGATCCCGAACCTGGTGGAAACGGTCAAGGGCGAGGCGAACTTCGAGCAGGAGACCCTGAGCCGGGTGATCGAGGCACGCTCGCGCGCGACCGCGATCCAGGTCACCCCGGAGATGCTCGATGATCCGCAGGCGATGGAGCGCTTCCAGCAGGCCCAGGGCCAGCTCGGCAGCGCGCTGTCGCGGCTGCTTGCGGTATCCGAGAACTACCCCAACCTGCGCGCCAACCAGGGTTTTCAGGACCTGCGCGTGCAACTCGAAGGCACCGAGAACCGGGTCACCGTGGCCCGCAACCGTTACATCGAATCGGTGCAGGCCTACAACGTCCTCGCGCGCAGCTTTCCCACCAACCTGACCGCGATGGTGTTCGGCTACAGGCCCAAGGCGGGCTTCACGGTGGCCAACGAGGCCGAGATCTCTGCGCCGCCGCGCGTGGACTTCGGCGGCCAGGGCAGCGGCGCGGGCGCGCGCTGACCGCGGTGAACGCGTTGTCCGCAGGCCTCACGGTGGCGCTGCTGCCCGCGTCACCTGCTGCGCCCCACCCTGCCGGCGTGTCGGCACCCTTGACCGCGGCGCGGCGGCGCGGCGCCGGCTGGTATCGGCTGCTGGTGCTGTTGCTGCTACCCGCACTGGCGCTGCTGGTCCAGGCGGCGGCCCTGGCGCAGAACCTGCAGCCGGTGCCGGAACTGCAGGCGCGGGTGATCGACCGCAGCGCGACCCTGGATGCGAGCCAACTGCGCGCACTCGAGGCCAAACTCGCCGCCTTCGAGGCCGAGCGCGGCAGCCAGATCGTTGTCCTGCTGCTGCCGACCACCGCGCCCGAGGACATCGCAGCCTATGCATGGCGAGTGGCCGACGCCTGGAAGATCGGCCGCCGCGAGATCGGCGACGGCATCGTGCTCATCGTTGCCAAGGACGACCGCAAGGTGCGCATCGAGGTCGCGCGGGCACTCGAAGGTGCCGTTCCCGACCTCGCGGCCTACCGCATCATCGATCGCCTGATCACCCCGGCTTTTCGCGCCGGCGATTTTGCCGGCGGGCTCGATGCCGGTGTCGAGGGCCTGATGGCCCTGATCCGGGGGGAGGATCTGCCACTGCCTGCCCGCCAGGACACAGGCGGCGACTTCGCCTTCGAGGATCTCGCCGCCTTCCTCTTCGTCGCCGTGCCGGTGCTGGGTTCCATCCTGATCGGCGTGCTCGGGCGCAAGCTCGGCGCCATCGCCACCGGTGGTGCCATCGGCGTGGTCGCCAAGCTCATCACCGGCAGTCTGGTGCTGGCGGGCATCGCCGGCGTCATTGCCGCGGTGCTTGCGCTGGTGCTCGCCACCGGCGCCGGTGGCCGTGGCGGCGGTAGCGGGGGCTTTCATCGCGGCAGCGGCCCGGTGATCTGGGGCGGTGGCCGGGGCGGCGGCGGGCGCAGCGGCGGAGGCTTTCGCTCGGGCGGTGGCGGCAGTTTCGGTGGTGGCGGCGCCTCGGGGGGCTGGTAGATGACCATCCTGAGCCTGGAAGCCCTCAGCCGCCTCGCCCGCCACCTCTGGCTGGACGCCGACGACGCCTTCCGCGCACTCGGCGAGGACGGCCTCGACCGCCTCGAACAACGTGTGGGCGCGAGCGAGCGAAGCCACAGCGGACAGATCTGCCTGTGCGTCGAGGCGAGCCTGCCGCTGCGCTACCTGTGGCGCAACCTGCGTCACGGCGAGCCCATCGCCGACATCGTCCGCGACCGCGCCATCACCGTCTTTGGCAAGCAGCGCGTGTGGGACACCGAATACAACAATGGGGTGCTGATCTACGTTCAGCTCGCCGAGCACCTGATCGAGATCGTCGCCGACCGCGGCCTCGCGCGCCACGTCGATGCTGCGCACTGGCGCGCGATCGTCGAGCCGCTCGGCGCCGCCTGCCGCGCGGGGCGACTGGAGTCCGGCCTCGAGGCGGCGATCGACGCCGTGGGCCACGAACTCGAGACCTGGTTCCCGCGGCACGCTGCCGATGCCCCCGGCGACCCGGACCGGGATCTCGACAACCGCGCCCGTATCCGGTGACGCCGCCCGCCATCGGCGCATTGTTCCCGCGACGCAACACGGACGCCCTGTTTCGCCCCTTTGTCTTTGCCCGCAACCGATGCCGCCGCGCGCCTGTGCTATTGTGCCGGCTGAGGCGCAGGGATACGGCGCAGTCGGCTGGTCGAATTCAGGATCGGTACGGGCTTGCGCAATGGACGCCTCGCCACCTTCGAATCAATCCAATATCGCGCGAGTGGAGATTGCTTATGGCTACCAAACAAGACCAGTTCAACGAACTTCAAAAGAAGAACCTCGAGGCCGCCATGCGTCTGGCCCAGATGTCGATCGAGAACTCGCAGCGCATCATGGAAATCCAGGTCAATACCGCCAAGCGCCTGTTCGAGGAAGGCGTCGAGAACGCCAAGGCGCTGTCGACCGTGAAGGACCCGAAGGGCATGATGGAACTGCGCGCGCAGTACGCGCAGAGCACGACCGAGAAGATGCTCGCGTGCGCCCGTGAGATCGCCGAGATCTCCGCGACCACGCAGGCCGAGTTCGGCAAGCTCGTGGGCGAGCAGCTCACCAGCGGCAGCACCGACATGTTCGAAGCGATGCAGAAGATGTTCAAGGGCATGCCGATCTCGGACCAGAACGCCCTCGGCGCGATGCAGACGGCGATGGACACGACTCGCGCCGCCTTCGAGCAGATGACCCGCGCCTCGACCGAAGCCTTCCAGGCCTTCACCCAGCAGGGCGGCAAGGGCCGCAAGTAAGCAGCCCGGCTCGGGCCACACCCGATCTGTAGAAACGGCGCCGCAAGGCGCCGTTTTCGTTACCGAGTGCGCACCGTCTCAGCGTCGCTGCTCGACCTCGTCCCAGCTCTCCTCGATACCCTTGTCCGTGCCGAGAGCGCCCTGCTCCGCCCCCTCCCAACGCGCCGCGGCCGAGTCATCGGCCTCGCGTGCATCGACCCAGCGCGCCCCCTGCGGCGTCTCCTCCCGCTTCCAGAATGGCGCACGCGTCTTGAGGTAGTCCATGATGAATTCGCAGGCCGCGAACGCATCACCGCGGTGAGCACTCGCGATGCCGACGAACACGATGCGATCGGTCGGCTCGAGCCGCCCATAGCGATGAATGACGCGCACCCCCAGCACCGACCAGCGACGGCGCGCGTCGGCGACGATGTCCTCGAGGGCACGCTCGGTCATGCCCGGATAATGCTCCAGGGTCATTGCCGACACGCCGCTGCCGTCGTTGATGTCACGCACCAGACCGACGAAGCTGGCCACGGCACCGACATCACGCCGCTCCTCGCCAAGACCCGCGATCTCGGCACCGACGTCGAAGTCTGCCTCCTGCACGCTCACTTCACTGGGCGCACTCATGACTCAGCCTCCGGTCACCGGTGGGAAGAATGCCACTTCGTCGCCGGCCGCAATCGCAGCCTCGAGGCCCGCCATGCGCTGATTCACCGCCGCCCGCAGGTTGCGGCCGCTCGCCATTGCCTGCCAGGCCTCGCCGCGGGCGGCCAGGTGGGCGCGCAGTGCACCGACCGTATCGACGCCGGCGGGCAGGGCCAGCTCCTCGCCAGACGCGCCGAGGGCTTCGCGCAGGCTGGCAAAATACAGAACCTTCACCTTCATCGTCATGTTCATCGTCTCGCTCGTCCGTGGGGACTCGTTCAATGCAGCAGTTCGCCGTAGGGCAGGAAGCGGACCGGCTCGCCGCGGGCGATCGCAGTGGCGGCCGGAATATCGACCAGGCCGTTGGCCCACACCGTGGAATTGAGGGCGGCCGAGCCCTGGTTGGCGAAGAGCTCGACGCCCCCCTGCGCATTCATGCGCGCGCGCAGGAATTCGCGGCGGCGGTCCGGTTTCGGCCAGTCGAAATCGGCCCGCAGCATCAGCGCGGTCGGCGCCACCTCGCGCACACCCTGGGTCGCGAGCAGGAAGGGACGCACCATCATGAGGAAGGTCACGAAGCTCGACACCGGATTGCCGGGCAGCCCGATGAAGGCCGCGCCATGCACGTTGCCGTAGGCCAGCGGCTTGCCCGGCTTCATCGCGATCTTCCACATGTCGAGGCTGCCCTCGGCCTCGACCGCGGGCTTGACGTGATCCTCCTCGCCCACCGACACGCCGCCGCTGGTGAGGATCAGGTCGTGTCCCTGCGCGGCGCGGCGCAGCACCTCGCGGGTGGCGTCCAGGCGGTCGGGCACGATGCCGAAGTCCTCGATCTCGCAGCCCAGCTCGGCAAGCAGGCCGCGCAGCATGAAACGGTTGGAGTTGTAGATGGCGCCCGGCGGCAGTGGCTCGCCCGGCATCACGAGTTCGGACCCGGTGGAGAACATCGCCACCTTCACCCTTCTCAATACCGGCAATTGCGCCAGACCGATCGATGCTGCCAGCGCCACCGCCTGCGGGCTCAGGCGCATGCCGGCCGGCAGCACGAGTTCGCCCACCGCCATGTCCTCGCCCCTGCGGCGCACGGCTTCACCGACCTGGGGGATGGTGTTGACGATGACGTGTTCGCCATCGTGCTCGCACAGCTCCTGCATCACCACGGCGTCGGCACCCGGCGGCAGCGCTGCCCCGGTGAAGATGCGCGCGGCGGTGCCGGGGGCCAGGTCGTGCCCCACGCTGCCGGCCGGGATGCGCTGGCTCACCGGCAATCGGGTGCCAGCCGCCGGCACGTCTGCGGCACGCAGCGCGTAGCCATCCATGCCGGAGTTGTCCATTGGCGGCTGGTTGATCGAGGAGTGCTGGGCGACGGCGAGGACGCGACCGGTGGCGAACATCGCGTCCACCTGCTCGATCTCGCGCACCGGGCGGACGAAACCCAGCAGCTTCTCGTAGGCCTCATCGAAGGAGAGCATGTTGGCGTTCATTGAATCTTCAGGTAGTCGAGGATGAACTCGGCGATGCGCGCCGGCTCGTTGAGCGGCAGGCGCGGCAGCGGGCAGTCGAGATCCGCTGGGTCGGCGGCATCGGTCGCGACCGCAACCACGTGCGGGTTCTCCGGCCACAGCGGCGACTTGCCGTGTGCAGGGCGGTGGATCTCGATCTTGGGCACGGCCGCGGCCTTGTAGCCTTCGATCAGCACCAGGTCGCAGGGTTCGAGCAGGCGCAGCTGCGCGTCCAGCGTGGGCTCGGGCGCGCCACGCAGCTCGTGCATCAGCGCCCAGCGCTCGTTGGACAGCATCAGGACCTGGGTAGCACCGGCCTCGCGGTGGCGCCAGGAGTCCTTGCCGGGCTTGTCGAGGTCGAAGCCGTGGTGGGCGTGCTTGATCACCGACACCCGCAGCCCGCGCCGGGTGAACTCGGGAATGAGCTTTTCCACCAGGGTGGTCTTGCCGGAGCCGGACCAGCCGGCGAAACCGAAAACGTTCATCGAGAAGCCGCAGTCGGGGTCGGGTTGCGTGACCCGAGAGGATACAACAGACGGGCCTCAGTCGCCCTGTCGCGGCGGCGGCAGCCGCTCGAGGAAGGCCACCGCGTCGGCCTCCATCCGGGTGCGCCGCATCGGCGGCAGGCTGCGCCACACCACCTTGCCGTAGGACTTCTCGATCATGCGCGGATCGCACACGCACAGCACGCCACGATCGCGCTCGGTACGGATCAGGCGCCCCGCGCCCTGCTTCATGTTGATCACGGTCTTGGGCAGCTGGTGGTGCACGAAGGGGCTCAGGCCCTGCTTCTGCATGTGTTCGACGCGCGCGGCCAGCACCGGGTCGTCCGGCGGCGCGAAGGGCAGCTTGTCGATCACCACCAGCGACAGCGCATCGCCCGGCACGTCCACGCCCTCCCAGAAGCTCTGACTCGCCACCAGCACCGCATTGCCCAGGCGCCGAAAGCGCTCGAGCAATTCGGTCCGCGAGCCCTCGCCCTGCAGCAGCACCGGCAGCGTATCGCCGCCCTGCTGCAGTCCGTCGACGATGAGCTCGTGGATGCGGCGCATCGCGCGTAGCGAGGTGCATAGCACGAAGGCACGCCCGCGCGAGGCGCGGATCAACGGTAGCGCGACGCGGGCGACGCGCTCGGTGTAGTCGGGCGCGTTGGGCTCGGGCATGCCGGCAGGCGCGTACAGCAGCGCCTGCTCGGCGTAATCGAAGGGACTGCCCCACACCGCAGTGAGCGGCGGCGGATCCATCCACGCCAGGCCCAGCTCGCGGCAATAGTGGCCGAAATCGGCCTTGCCCACGGCCAGCGTGGCGGAAGTGAACACCCACGCGCGCGGGTGCCCCTCGAGCTGGCGCTTGAACACATCCGACACATGCAGCGGGGTCGCATTCAGTGCCAGCGACTGGGTAAAGACCTCCACCCAGCGAATCAGCTCCTTCGCTTCCGGGTTGCGCCAGTTCGCCAGCCGTTCGGTCATTTCCTCGGTGCGACGCAGGCAGTTGGCAAGCCCTTCGGAGCGCTCGGCCTGGGTGTCGAGCACGGCCTGGAAGTCGGCCAGCGCCTTCTCGAGCGCGTCGACCATGGCATCGAAGCCCTCACGCTCAGCCGCCTGAGCAGCGGACAGGCGCGCCGACTCGGTGCCGAACACCAGGCGCAGGTCGCGCGCGGCTTTTTCCAGGTTGCGCGTCTGATCGATCATCGCCACGCAGTCGCGCGCCGCGGCCACGGTCTCGGAGCGCGTGTCGCGCGCCAGCTCCAGCACCTGGGCGGTGGATACGCTGTCGCCGAAGAACAGGCTCGCCGTCTCCGGCAGCTGGTGCGCCTCGTCGAAGATCACCGCGTTGCAGGCCGGCAGCAGCTCGCCCATGCCCTCGTCACGCAGCATCACGTCGGCGAAGAACAGGTGGTGATTGACCACCACCACGTCGGCCTCCATCGCGTTGCGCCGTGCCTGCATCACGAAGCATTCGTCCTTGTGCGGACAGTCCTGGCCGAGGCAGTTGTCGCGCGTCGACGTGGCGGCGGTCCAGGCCAGCGAGTCCTCGCGCACGTCGGTGCATTCGGCCTTGTCGCCGGTCTGCGTGAGCTGGGCGAAGCGGCCGATGGCGCGCAGGTCGGCGGCATCCTGCGCGGTCAGGAAGCGGCCGTCGCGGGCGTTGCGCTCGAGGTGGTAGTGGCAGACGTAGTTGGCGCGCCCCTTGAGCAGCGCGATCGACACCGGCACCTTGAGCGCTGCACGCACGGTGGGCAGGTCGCGGTTGAAGAGCTGGTCCTGCAAGGTCTTGGTGCCGGTGGAGATGATGACCTTGCCACCGCCCAGCAGCGCCGGCACCAGGTAGGCGAAGGTCTTGCCGGTGCCGGTGCCGGCCTCGGCCACCAGCACCCGGTTGTCGCGCAAAGCCTCGGCGATCTTCTGCGCCATCTCGATCTGCTGCGGACGGGCGCGAAAACCGGGGATCGCGGCGGCGAGCGGGCCGTCGGCGGCGAAGATCGGGGTGGGGTCGGACATCGACACTGAAGGCACTTGGAAACCCGGGAGTATAGCGCCCGCCGCCCAGACCGCCGCAACCGGCGATCATTCCTTTGTCCTGAACTTTCAGGCGCCTGCGAGACATCTTCATATCACGGTCACGGGACTGACATACGCACTCGCGAGAATCCGGCTTCCTTTCAGTAACCCGATCCGTGGAGCCCGTAATGAGTCAGTTCGACCTCGACGACCTGCCCAGCAACCTTTCCGACAACGAGCACTTCCAGAACGTCGTGGAGCGCGTGGTGTCGCGCCGCGGCTTCCTGAAGAGCGGTCTCGGTCTCGGTGCCGCCGCCTTCCTCGCGGCGCCGCTCGCCGCGCAGGCCGCCCAGAAAGCGCATCAGCACATGGGCGCCGGCTATGGCAACAATGGGCCGCGCAAGACGCCGAAGATCGGCTTTGCCCCGGTGGCGGCCTCGCGTGGCGACGCCATCGTCGTTCCGCCAGGCTACAGCGCGCAGATCTTCGCGGCCTGGGGTGATGCGCTGTTCGCCGACTCGCCGCGGTGGAAGCCGGATGGCAGCAACAGCGGCGCCGATCAGGCCCGCCAGATCGGCGACAACCATGACGGCATGCACTTCTTCCCGATTCACGGCAAGTCGAGCAAGGAAGGCCTGCTGGTGATGAACCACGAGTACACCAACTACGAGTACCTGTTCGGTGCCGAGTTCATGGAACCGTGGACGGCCGACAAGGTGTTGAAGGCGCAGAACGCGCATGGCGCCGCGGTCATCCACATCCGCCAGCACCGGAACAGGTGGGAGATCGTCCTCAATTCGAAGTACAACCGCCGCATCACCGGCAACACGCCGATGCGGATCAGCGGCCCGGCCGCCGGCCATGCGCTGATGCGGACCAAGGCCGACCCCACCGGCACCCGTGTGCTCGGCACCCTGAACAACTGCGCCAACGGCTTCACGCCCTGGGGCACCTATCTCACCTGTGAAGAGAACTTCAACGGCTACTTCGGCACCACCAGCGGGGTGGATGGACGCGACGCGTCGATGCGCCGCTACGGCATCAGCGCGCGCGGCACGGGCTACCGCTGGGAAGAGTTCGACGAGCGCTTCGACTACGCGAAGGAGCCCAACGAGTCGAACCGCTTCGGCTGGGTGGTGGAGATAGACCCCTTCGACCCGACCTCGATGCCGGTCAAGCGCACCGCGCTCGGTCGCTTCAAGCACGAGAACTGTGCCTACGCCTTCACGCCCGATCGCCGCGTCGTGGTGTACATGGGCGACGACCAGGTCAACGACTACATCTACAAGTTCGTTTCCGACGGCCGCTTCGTGCCGGGCAAGGACGCCGCCAATCGCCGCCTGCTCGATAGCGGCAAGCTCTATGTGGCCAAGTTCGGCAACGGCGCGACCGCGGGCGACTTCATGGGTACCGGCGAGTGGGTACTGCTCGACAAGCAGGCGAACCCGGTGCTGGCCGCCGACGCCAGCTTTGCCGACCAGGCCGAGGTGCTGATCAAGACGCGCCAGGCCGCCGACGCCGTGGGTGCGACCAAGATGGACCGCCCGGAATGGATCGCCGTGCATCCGGCGACCAACGAGGTCTATTGCGCGCTCACCAACAACAGCGGCCGCAGCGCCGCCCAGGTTGACGACGCCAACCCGCGTGCAGCGAACCGTTTCGGACAGATCGTGCGCTGGCGCGAGGCTGGCAACGACGCCGCCGCGATGCGCTTCGAGTGGGACCTGTTCGTGATCGCCGGCAACCCGAACGTGTACGCGCCGGGCGACCTCAACGCCGGCTCGTCGGCCATCAACAGCGCTAACACCTTCAACAGCCCCGATGGCATCGGCTTCGACGCCGATGGCCGCCTGTGGATCCAGACCGACGGCAACTTCAGCGACACCGGGGTCTATGCCGGCCAGGGCAACAACCAGATGCTGTGCGCCAACCCGGAAACCGGTGAGATCCGCCGCTTCCTGGTCGGCCCGGCAGGCTGCGAAATCACCGGCCTGACCTTCACCCCGGACGGCAAGACGATGTTCATCAACGTCCAGCACCCGGGCGAGGTGGGCAGCCATCCCAACCGCCCCACGCCGCCGGCCGGGGTATCGATGGATGACTTCATCGCCGCCAACCCGCTCGCTTTCAGCCGCTGGCCGGATGCCGCCGGTGGCCGCCCGCGCTCGGCGACCGTCGTCATCACCAAGGACGACGGCGGCGTGATCGGCACCTGAGCCCGGCGACACGCAGCGCGGCCTGCGCGTTCCCGTTGGGGGTCCGCGCAGGCCGCGCCGGCCGTGAAACCACCGAGCCCGCCCCTGCCTCCCGGCCGCGGCAGGCTCGGTTTCATCGTGCGGTGCTCAGGTCCATCGGCGCCTCGACCGCCAGCGCCTGCGCCACCTTGCCGCCACCGGCGTCGAGCAGCCTCAGGTTGGCCGGCGGCGCCTTGCCCTGCTTGTCCTCGCCGAAGTAGAGCGTCATGTGGGGGAAGGGAATCTCTATACCGGCCGCATCGAAGTGGCGCTTCACCAGACGGTTGTAGGCCCGACCGATCGGGAACTGCGACCCGGCGACGGCCTTGATGCGCACCCGGATGTTCACCGAGCTGTCGGCAAGCGCCGTCACGCCGTGGACCTCGAGCTCTTCGCTGAGGATGAGCCCCTGATAGGCCGGATCCTGCCGCAGATCGTCGAATGCGGCGCGCAGGTGCACGATCGCCTCGTCCGTGTCCTCACGATAGCCAATGCCGTACTCGCCGACGTGATAGCCGAAATCGCGGTTGAAGTTCGCCACCGTATCGACCGAGGAAAAAGGGATCAGGTGGTAGGTGCCGGACAGGTCGCGCAAACCCAGCGAACGGATCGTCAGGCGTTCGACCGTACCGGTCACGCCGCCCGCGCTCACCACGTCGCCGACGTTGATCGCGCGTTCCAGCTGGATGAAGACACCGGTGATGACGTCCTGCACCAGCTTCTGCGCGCCAAAACCGATCGCCAGGCCAAGTACGCCAGCACCGGCCAGCAGCGGTGCAATGTTGATGCCGATCTCGGCCAGCACGACCATCACCGTGAGCACCAGCAGCGCGATCGCCACCGCATTGCGGAAGATGGTCAGCAAGGTGCGCGCCCGCGCATTGGACTCGCCGCCACCATTCGGGCTCAGCCTGAACTCGATCCAGCTCGCGACCACCAGCCAGACCGTCAGCGCAAGGATGATGATCAGGGTCACCGACAGCGCACGGCCGAGCAGCTGGGTGCCGGTGTCGGACGTCAGCCAGGCACCGAGATCGAACACCGTCCACGCATCCACGATGACAGCGACGACGACGGCAAGGATGGTGAAGCGGGCAATCTTGAGCGCCGTCGGCACGTAGGCATTGAGCCGCTCCTCAAGCAGCGGAAACTTTGCCCGCAGTTCGTCACCGACCTTGATCCGGCGCAGGATCACCGTGGTCAGCAGCGCGGCGAGCGCAATGCCGATCACCACCGCCACCAGCGTCTGCACCGTGGCGGCGACCATGAAGGGTAGCGCCTGCTCCGGGTACAGGATCGCCGTCACCAGGATCGCGGCCAGGTAGACGATCGCAATGAAGTGCCAGATGCGGCCGCCGATGCCGAGACTGACCCGCGCAAAGGGCGACTGCATGCGCTCGGCAAGGGACTCGAAGCCCGCGCGCACCCGGTTGCGGTTCTGCATCACGATCACGCCTGCCTTGAGCAGGGCGGTCAGCAGGATCACGATCGCGACCGCGCGACCGAATTCGGGGGTCAGGTAGTGGTTGATCGCCGGCACCAGCAGCAACAAGCCGTAGCCGACGAAGAACACCAGGCGCGACGCCCACAGGAACCAGTAGGCCGCCTCCTCGCCCCCGAACGGCAGCAGGCGCAGATGCTCGCCGTGACGCGCCAGCACGAGGCGAAGCAGCGCACGCACCGACTCGACGAGCAGGAAGGCGTTGAGGAACAGGGAGTCCTGCATGCGGATCGTGCCGAACTCGCCGAGCACGAACAGCGCAATGCCATAACCGGCCAGCCAGGTGAGCGCAATCGTGGCCAGATCGCTGACACCGGCCGCCAGCACGGCAACGAGGCGACGCCCCCAGGCCAGCGCCAAGCTTTCGCCACCGGTGGCAAGGCGATCGAGGGTGCGATGGATGAAACGCGCGCCCAGGGACAGCATGCGGAAGATGAAGAGGGTTGCGACGATGAGCGCCGCGAACTCGCCGAGCTCCCACAGCAAGTCGGCGGCATCGGCCGTCGCCAGCCGCGTCCAGGACGCGCCGAGTGCATTGAAGGCGGACGAGGTCTCATGCACCGTGCCCTGGGCGATGCTCTGCGTGAAAGTGGCGATGCGACCGCCCAGGGTCTCGGCAGGCGGCTCGGGGGCGAGCGCAGCGGCTGCCTGCTCGTCCCCCACCTGCCGCAGTTGCTCGATCAGCGCGGCACGCGCCGCATCATCCTCGAGGAGGTCGGCCAGGCGCTGGTGCCCGGCTCGATCGGGGTTCGACTGGGTCGCGAGCGCCGCGGTCGGCGCCAGCGCGAGGAGGGTCAGGGCAAGGACGCAAGACAGAATGGCCGTGATCTTGTTCTTCAAACAGGGCTCCTTGTTGTCGGTCGGGGGAGTTGCGCCCGCAGGCAGGATGGAGCAACCGTACCTCAGTCATGCCAGTCCAGTCGCGCACCTGCAGGAAGGCCGGGATTTATATTTGCGCAATTGTAACATGCCTCCAGCAACCCCCTTCCGCCCCGCCCGGAGCCTCGCTAGTCGGTGCGGTGAGCCTCCGCCAGATAGTCCCGCGTGCGCATCTCGATGAGGCGGCTGACCGTGCGCACGAACTCGTGGGCGTTCTGCCCCTCGGTGTAGAGCTCATAGGCCGGTACTTCGGCGCTCATGATGAGCTTCACCCGGAAGTCGTAGAGCACGTCGATCAGCCAGGTGAAGCGCCTGGCCTCGGCCGCATTGCCGACGAGCATCCTGGGCACGTTCGACAGGATGAGCGTGTGGTGCTCGCGTGCGATCTCGAGGTAATCGTTCTGCGAGCGGGCACCACGGCACAAGGTGTCGAAATCGAACCAGATCACGCCCAGCGCCTTGCGGATCACCGGCAGGCGGCGCTCGAGCACCACGATCTCACCCCCCTCGCCCTCGCCACCGGCGAGACGGACGAAATCGTCCTTCAGCTTGCGCTCGGCAACGGCATCGTGCGGCACGAGGTAGATCTCGAGTGTTTCCAGCGTGCGCAGCCGATAATCCGTGCCATCGTCGACCTCGATGACGTCGAAGCGCTTCTTCATGAACTCGATCGTGGGCAGGAAGTTCACCCGCATCAAGCCGTTCGGATAGAGCCCGTCGGGCGGGTAGTTCGAGGTCATCACGAAGATCACCCCGCGCGCGAACAAGGCCTCGAGCAGGCGGCCGAGGATCATCGCGTCGGCGATGTCCGACACATGGAACTCGTCGAAGCACAGCAGCCGCGACTCGGCGGCGATGCGATCGGCCACCTTCTGCAGTGGGTCGGGTTCATTGTTGTGCAGCCGGAGGTCGTTCTGCACCTCCTGCATGAAGGCGTGAAAATGGACGCGACGCTTGCGCTGGTAGGGCACGGCATCAAAGAAGCAGTCCATCAGAAAGCTCTTGCCCCGCCCGACCCCGCCCCAGAAATAGACGCTGCGTGGCATCGCCGGACGCGCGAACATCTTGCGCAGTCTGGTCCGACGGGCGGCCTTGAACCCCAGAAGCTCGGTGTAGAGCCTTTGCAGGCGGGTCGCGGCGGCGCGCTGGGCGGGGTCGGACGAATAGCCGCGGGCCTTGAGTTCGGCCTCGTAGGCCTCGAGCATGCCGTGCTCGGCCACGTTCAGGATGCGATGGGGCATGGTGGATGGTTCGGGCGAGGTTGACGGAAAAGGGGTGAGTGGCGAGGGAAGCCCCTCGCACCTCACCCCGGGCACTGCGTCGATAGCGATCAGAAGTGCAGCGGGCGCTTGTCGCAGGCCAGTGCAGCTTCATGCACCACTTCCGACAGCGTCGGGTGGGCATGGCAGATGCGCGCCAAGTCTTCGGAGCAGCCGGCGAACTCCATCGCCACCACCGCTTCGGAGATCAGTTCCGAGGCATTGGCGCCGATGATGTGCACGCCGAGGATGCGATCGGTCGCGGCATCGGCCAGCATCTTGACGAAACCGCTCGAGTCGCCCATGCCGAGCGCGCGACCGTTGGCCAGGAAGGGGATCTTGCCGACCTTGTAGGCCACGCCTGCTGCTTTCAGCTGCTGCTCGGTCTTGCCGACCCAGGCGATCTCCGGGCTGGTGTAGATGACCCAGGGCACGGTGTCGAAGTTGCAGTGACCGGCCTGGCCCGCCATCAATTCGGCGACCATCACCGCCTCTTCCATCGCCTTGTGCGCCAGCATCGGGCCGCGCACCACGTCGCCCACCGCCCACACGCCGGGCAGGTTGGTGCGGCAGTGCTCATCGACTTCGATCATGCCGCGCTCGGTGATCTTGAGGCCGACGGCATCCGGGTTCAGCCCTTCGGTGTTGGGCACACGACCGACGGACACGATCAGGCGGTCGGCTTCGAGCTTCTGCTCGGCGCCGTCCTTGTCCTTGTAGGCGACGGTCACGCCCTTCTTGCCGACCTTGACTTCGCCGATCTGCACGCCGAGGTTGATCTTGAGGCCCTGCTTGGTGAAGAGCTTGAGCGCCTCCTTGGCCACGTCCTGGTCGGCCGCAGCGAGAAAGTCCGGCATGGCCTCGAGCACGGTCACTTCCGAACCCACGCGGCGCCACACCGACCCCATCTCGAGGCCGATGACGCCGGCGCCGATCACGGCAAGCTTCTTGGGCACCGCGTCGATATCGAGCGCGCCGACGTTGTCGCAGACGATCTTGTTGTCGACCGGGATGCCCGGCAGGTGGCGCGGCGACGAACCGGTGGCGACGATGACCTGCTTGGCGATGACAAGCTCGTCACCCACATTCACATGCCAGCCTGCGTCACCCTTGCCGACGAAGGCGCCGTGGCCATTGAGCAAGGTGACTTTGTTCTTCTTGAACAGGCCCTTGATGCCACCGGTGAGCTGGTCGACGATGCCGCTCTTGCGCGCAATCATCTTGGCCACGTCGATCTTCGGGGTGCCGACGCTGATGCCCTGGCTCTCGAAGCTGTGGCCGGCCTCCTCGAACAGGTGCGAGGTGTGCAGCAGCGCCTTGGAGGGGATGCAGCCGACGTTCAGGCAGGTGCCGCCGAGGCGCGGCTCGCCCTTGGGGTCGGCATAGGGGTTGGATTCGCAGCACGCGGTCTTGAAGCCGAGTTGCGCCGCACGGATGGCCGCGACATAGCCGCCGGGGCCGCCGCCGATGACGAGGACGTCAAATTCTTTGGACATTCATCTCTCCCTACCGAAAAACGGGGCGCTGTCCCACCGCGCGGGCCTCGAGACCCTGCGGCGTGACGCGCCCCTGTGTGTTGTGATCAGACGTCGAGGATCAGGCGGGCCGGATCTTCCAGCGCTTCCTTCATCGTCACCAGGCCGAGCACCGCCTCGCGACCATCGATGATGCGGTGATCGTAGGACATGGCCAGGTAGTTGATCGGGCGGATCACGATCTGGCCGTTCTCGACCACGGCGCGATCCTTCGTGGCATGGATGCCGAGGATGGCCGACTGCGGCGGGTTGATGATCGGGGTCGACATCATCGAGCCGAACACGCCACCGTTGGAGATCGAGAAGGTGCCACCCGACAGGTCGTCGAGCGACAGCTTGCCGTCCTTGGCCTTCTGGCCGAACTCGGCGATCTTCAGTTCGATCTCGGCGATCGACATCGATTCGGCGTTGCGCAGGATCGGCACCACCAGGCCGCGCGGCGAACCGACCGCGATGCCGATGTCGATGTAGCCGTGGTAGACGATGTCGTTGCCGTCGACCGAGGCGTTCAGGATCGGGAACTTCTTCAGCGCGGCCACCGCGGCCTTGACGAAGAAGCCCATGAAGCCAAGGCGCACGCCGTGGGCCTTCTCGAACTTGTCGCCGTACTGCTTGCGCAGGGCCATCACCGGCGCCATGTTGACCTCGTTGAAGGTGGTCAGGATGGCGTTCTCGTTCTTCGACTGGATCAGGCGCTCGGCGATGCGGGCGCGCAGACGGGTCATCGGCACGCGCTCTTCCGGACGGTCGCCAACGGCGGCGATCACGGCCGGGGCCGGTGCAGCGGCGGCAGCCCTGGGCTGGGCGGCGACGGCGTCTTCCTTGGTGACGCGACCACCACGGCCGGAGCCGGCGACATCAGCGGCGGCGATGCCCTTCTCGTCGAGGATCTTGCGCGCGGCCGGGCTGGCTGCACCGCCGGCCGACGCCGGGGAGGCCGGCGGCGGGGTCACCGCCTGCACCGGCGCGGCGGCCGGCGCTGCGGCGCCCGCGGCCTTGGCCTCGGTATCGATCTGGGCGATCAGCTCACCCGAGGTCACGGTGTCACCGTTCTGCTTGATGATCTTCACCAGCACGCCATCGGCCGGTGCCGGCGTCTCGAGCACGACCTTGTCGGTCTCGATGTCGATCAGGTTCTCGTCGCGCGAGACGGCATCGCCCTCCTTCTTGTGCCAGGACACGAGGGTCGCTTCGGACACGGACTCCGAAAGCTGCGGTACTTTGACTTCGATCAGCATGAATCTTTCTCCCTAGGTTCTTTTCAGTTCGGGGACTGCGGCGTCGTGTCCTGGATCGGACCGAAAGCGTTTTCGATGACTTCTTTCTGCTGCTGGTTGTGCTTGGCGTAGTAGCCGACAGCCGGCGAGGCCGCCGCCGGGCGGCTGACCAGCAGCAGCTTGCGCTTGGTGCCGAGCACGTTGACCAGGTGCTGGCGCGAGGCGAGCCAGTACCAGGCACCCTGGTTGCGCGGCTCCTCCTGGCACCAGACCACTTCCTTGGCGTTGGGGAACTGCTCGATCGCCTTCGCGAACGCATCCGCCGGGAAGGGATAGAGCTGCTCCACGCGCACCAGGGCGGTGTCGGTGATCTTGTTCTCGCGCCGGTGCGCCAGCAGTTCGTAGTAGATCTTGCCCTGGCACAACACCACCCGCTTGACCTTCTTCGGGTCCAGCTTCTCGACCTCGGGGATCACCGTCTGGAAGCGGCCATTGGCCAGTTCCTCGATGGAGGAGATCGCCTCCTTGTGGCGCAGCAGCGACTTCGGCGTGATGATGATCAACGGCTTGCGCAGGCGGCGCACCATCTGGCGGCGCAGCAGGTGGAAGATCTGGGCCGGCGTGGTCGGCACGCAGATCTGCCAGTTGTGCTCGGCCGCCATGTTCATGAAGCGCTCGGGACGGGCCGAGGAGTGCTCCGGCCCCTGCCCTTCGTAGCCGTGCGGCAGCATCATCACCAGGCCCGACAGGCGGCCCCACTTGGCCTCGCCCGAGCTGATGAACTGGTCGATCACCACCTGGGCGCCGTTGACGAAGTCGCCGAACTGCGCCTCCCACACCACGAGCTCGTTCGGCTCGGCGGTGGAGTAGCCGTATTCGAAGGCGAGCAGCGCTTCTTCCGACAGCACCGAGTCATAGCACTGGAACGGCGCCTGGCCGTCCTGGATGTGCTCGAGCGGCTTGTAGGTGCCCTCGTCCCAGCGCTCGCGCTTCTGGTCGTGCAGCGCGGCGTGGCGGTGGAAGAAGGTGCCCCGGTTGACGTCCTCGCCCGAGATGCGCACGCCATAGCCCTGAGCGACCAGGCTCGCGTAGGCAAGGTTCTCGCCCATGCCCCAGTCGAGCGGCAGTTCGCCGCGTGCCATCGCGGCACGATCGTCGATGATCTTCTTGACGCGCGAGTGCAGCGAGAAGCCCTCCGGCACCGTGCTCAGGCGCTCGCCCAGGCGCTTGACTTCCTGCGCCGGGATGGCGGTCTCGGCCTCGTCGGTGTAGGGCTGCTTGAGGTAGGGGGTCCAGTCTACCGCATGCTGGCGGTTGTGCCCGGACAGCACCGGGTTGTACAGCAGCTCGCCACGATCGAGGTGCTCGCGGTACTCGGCGATCATCTTCTCGGGCTCGTCGGCGGTGATGCTGCCCTCGGCGACCAGGCGGTCGGCGTAGAGCTTGCGGGTGCCCGGGTGCTTCTGGATGCTGCGATACATCAGAGGCTGGGTCACCATCGGCTCGTCCTGCTCGTTGTGGCCGAGCTTGCGGAAGCAGATGATGTCGACGACGACGTCCTTCTTGAACTCCTGGCGGAACTCGATCGCCAGCGCGGTGACGAAGGCCACGGCCTCGGGATCGTCGCCGTTCACATGGAAGATCGGCGCCTCGACCATCTTGAAGATGTCGGTGCAGTACAGCGAGGAGCGGTAGTCGCGCGGATCGGAAGTGGTGAAGCCGATCTGGTTGTTGATGACGATGTGCATCGTCCCGCCCGTGCCGTAGCCGCGGGTCTGGGAGAAGTTCAGCATCTCCTGGTTGACGCCCTGGCCGGCGACGGCGGCGTCACCGTGGATCAGCACCGGCAACACCTCGCGCTTGTCGACGTCGCCGCGGCGCACCTGGCGCGCGTACACCGAGCCCGCCACCACCGGGTTGATGATCTCGAGGTGCGAGGGGTTGAAGGCGAGCGTGAGGTGCATCGGGCCGCCCGGGGTCATGACGTCGCTGGAGAAGCCCATGTGGTACTTGACGTCGCCCGCGGTGAGGTCGGCTGCAGCCTTGCCCTCGAACTCCGAGAACAGCATCGAGGGCGACTTGCCCAGGGTGTTGACGAGCACGTTGAGGCGACCGCGGTGGGCCATGCCGATCACCGTCTCGGCCACGCCCAGGCCACCGGCGACGCGGATGATCTCGTCCATGGCCACGATCGCGGTCTCGCCGCCTTCGAGCGAGAAGCGCTTCTGGCCGACGTACTTGGTGTGGAGGTAGCGCTCGAGCGTCTCGGCCGCGGTGGTGCGCTCGAGGATGCGCTTCTTCATCTCGACGGAGAACTTCGGCGTCCCGCGCACGCTCTCCAGACGGCTCTGGATCCAGCGCTTCTGCGCGATGTCCGTCAGGTACATGTACTCGGCGCCGATCGAGCCGCAGTAGGTCTGGCGCAGCGCCTCGAGGATCTCGCGCAGGCTGGCGTGCTCGGTCGAGAAGCCATGGAAGGAGCCGACGTTGAAGCTCTTCGACAGGTCGGCCTCGGTGAAGCCATAGTAGGAGGGCTCGAGCTCGGCGATCTGCGGCCGTTCGGTACGCTTGAGCGGGTCGAGGTTCGCCCAGCGGTTACCGAGAAAGCGGTAGGCGTTGATCAGCTGCAGCACCGATACCTGCTGCTTGTCTTCGCCACCGGCGGCGACCACGGTACGCACCGGGCCACGCTTGGCCATCTGCTCGAAGGCCGCGATGATCGGGCCGTGGGCGACGTCACGCGACGCGGCCCCGACCTGGTTCTGCAGCTTGTCGAAATACTCGCGCCATTCTTCGGACACCGAACCCGGGTCGGCAAGGTAATTTTCGTATTGTTCTTCGATGAACGGCGCGTTGGAGCCGAACAAATGCGAAGTCTGTTCGAGTTGCTTCATCATGATGCAGGCCACCTGTTGTGTTCTGTTGTGATGCGTTCAGCTACTGCAGTATTCGGTAAGGCTCGCGCCTACTCCGGATGGAAAAACGGGATGACCGCGCACGCGCAGCCACCCCGTAATCCTCAGAGTGGGCGAAGCCTCCCCCTCTCTCCATCGCCTCTTAGGGACGCTGTTCGACTGCCGGAACGTCGCGTCGCGCAGCGCCGATGTAGAGCTGGCGCGGACGGCCGATCTTGTATTCCGGGTCGGTGATCATTTCTTCCCACTGGGTGATCCAGCCCACCGTGCGCGCGAGCGCGAAGATGCAGGTGAACATGGACGTCGGGATGCCCAGCGCCTTCTGCACGATGCCCGAGTAGAAGTCGACGTTGGGATAGAGCTTCTTCTCGACGAAGTACTCGTCTTCCAGCGCGATGCGCTCGAGCTCCTTCGCCAGCTTGAACAGGCGGTCGTTCTCGAGGCCGAGCTCGCCCAGCACCTCGGCGCAGACCTTGCCCATCAGCTTCGCGCGCGGATCGAAGTTCTTGTACACCCGGTGGCCGAAGCCCATCAGCTTGAAGCTGTCGTTCTTGTCCTTGGCGCGCTTGATGTACTCGCCGACGCGCGACACGTCGCCGATCTCTTCGAGCATGTTCAGGCAGGCTTCGTTCGCACCGCCGTGCGCCGGACCCCACAGGCAGGCGATGCCGGCCGAGATGCAGGCGAACGGGTTGGCGCCCGACGAACCGGCCAGACGGACAGTCGAGGTCGAGGCGTTCTGCTCGTGGTCGGCATGCAGGGTGAAGATGACGTCCAGGGCGCGCACCAGTACCGGGTTCGGCTCGTACTTCTCGCACGGCGTGCCGAACATCATGTGCATGAAGTTGGCGGTGTAGCCGAGGTCGTTGCGCGGGTACATGAAGGGCTGGCCGGTGTTGTACTTGTAGGCCATGGCCACGATGGTCGGCAGCTTCGCGATCAGACGGTTGACCGAGACGTTGCGATGCGCCTCGTCGGAGAAGTCCATCGCGTCGTGGTAGAAGGCCGACAGCGCCCCGACGACACCCACCATGATCGCCATCGGATGGGCGTCACGGCGGAAGCCGTTGTAGAAGCGGGTGAGCTGGTCATGAACCATGGTGTGGTTCTTGATGACGTTCTCGAACTCGACGCGCTGCTGCGCGTTCGGCAGCTCGCCGTTCTTGAGCAGGTAGGCGACCTCGAGGAAGTTGCACTTCTCGGCAAGCTGCTCGATCGGATAGCCGCGATACAGCAGCTCGCCCTTGTCGCCGTCGATGAAGGTGATCTTCGACTTGCAGCTCGCAGTCGACAGGAAACCCGAGTCGTACGTGAAGAGACCGGTCTTGCCACCCAGGGTACGGATGTCGATGACATCCTGCCCGTGGGTACCGACCATCACCGGAAATTCGACGGTCTTGCCATCGACGGTTAGCGTTGCAGTGCGTTCAGTGCTCATAGATCGTCCCTTCTACTTGCCGGTTTAACTGCTTGTCGTGTTGTGATCGGGCCCGCCGCCTCAGGGCTGACGCAACAGACCGATCATCTCCTTCCAGCGGTCCACTTCACATGCCTTGCTGCCGTTGACCATCGCCCAGATGTCGTAGTCGTCGCAGCGCAGCAGATCGTCCAGGTCCGCCACCTGATCGTCGGTGAGACGATCGAAATGCCGCTCGAGAAAGCGCGTGAACACCAGATCGAGTTCCAGCAGCGCCCTCCGGCACTGCCAGCGCACACGCCCTCTGTTCATGCTCACGCCCCTCGTCCAGATCTATACTGCACGCCGCACCATCATGTCCTTGATCTTGCCGATCGCGCGGGTCGGATTCAGACCCTTCGGACAGACGTCGACGCAGTTCATGATGGAGTGGCAGCGGAACAGCCGATACGGGTCCTCGAGGTTGTCGAGGCGGGCATTGGTATCCTGGTCGCGCGTATCGGCAAGGAAGCGGTAAGCCGCCAGCAGGCCCGCGGGGCCGACGAACTTGTCCGGGTTCCACCAGAACGACGGGCAGGAGGTCGAGCAGCACGCGCACAGGATGCACTCGTAGAGCCCGTTGAGCTCCTCGCGCTCTTCCGGCGACTGCAGGCGCTCGCGCTCGGGCGCCGGGTCGTTGTTGACCAGGTAGGGCTTGATCGAGTGGTACTGCTTGAAGAACTGCGTCATGTCCACGATCAGGTCGCGAATGACAGGCAGGCCGGGCAGCGGACGCAGCGTGATCGGCTGCTGCAGGCTGTCGACATCGGTCAGGCAGGCCAGGCCGTTCTTGCCGTTGATGTTCATCGCGTCCGAACCGCACACGCCTTCGCGGCAGGAACGCCGGAAGGACATCGAATCGTCCTTGGCGCGCAGGCGGACCAGCGCGTCGAGCAGCTTCTTGTCGGACGGCTCGAGTTCGACCGAGATGTCCTGCATGTAGGGCTTCTCGTCCTTGTCCGGATCGTAGCGGTAGATCTTGAATTGAACGGTACGCTTGGTCATGTGTGTTTCTCCCGTGCGCTCATCACGCTGATCAATAAGTGCGCTTGGCGAGCGCGATCGGCTCGACATCGTCGGACAGCGGCTTCAGGTTGACCGGCTTGTAGTCGAGTCGGTCGCCTTCGCTGTACCACAGGGTGTGCTTCAGCCAGTTGGCGTCGTCACGGCCGTTCGGATTCTCCGGCGTATCCGGCGCGTCATCACGCACGTGGGCGCCACGCGATTCCTTGCGGGCTTCGGCCGACACCATGGTGGCGCGCGCGACTTCGATCAGGTTGTCGAGCTCGAGGGCTTCCATGCGGGCCACGTTCCAGACCTTGGACTTGTCCGCGATCTCGGTGCGCTTGGCACGCTCGGCGACCTCGCCGATCTTCTGCACGCCTTCGCGCAGCAGGCTGTCGAAGCGGAACACACCGGCGTGCTTCTGCATCGTACGGCGCATCTCGAGGCCGACATCGAACACGCTCTCGCCCTTGGTCTGGCCGTCGAGGCGGGCCAGGCGGGCCAGCGACACGTCGGCGGCATCGGCCGGCAGCGGCTTCAGCTTGAGCTGGCCGGACTGGAAGTCCTCGACCACGGTCTCGCCGGCCGACTTGCCGAACACCAGCAGGTCGAGCAGCGAATTGGTGCCGAGGCGGTTGGCGCCGTGCACCGAGGCGCAGGCGCATTCGCCCGCAGCGTAGAAGCCGGCGACCGGGCTGTTCGGGTTGCCGTCCTTGGGCACCACGACCTGGCCCTTGTAGTTGGTCGGAATGCCGCCCATCTGGTAGTGGCAGGTCGGCACGACCGGGATCGGCGCCTTGATCGGATCGACGCCGGCGAACTGGATCGCGATCTCGCGGATGCCGGGCAGGCGCTTCATGATCGTCTCGGGCGACAGGTGCGTGATGTCGAGCAGCACGTGATCCTTGTCGGGACCGCAACCACGGCCCTCGTTGATCTCGGTGGTCATCGCACGGGAAACCACGTCGCGCGAGGCCAGATCCTTCAGGTTGGGCGCATAGCGCTCCATGAAGCGCTCGCCCGAGGCGTTGCGCAGGATGCCGCCTTCGCCGCGCACCCCTTCGGTGATCAGCACGCCCGCGCCGGCCACGCCGGTCGGATGGAACTGCCAGAACTCCATATCCTCCAGCGGGATGCCGGCACGCGCCGCCATGCCTACGCCGTCGCCGGTGTTGATGAAGGCGTTGGTCGAGGAGTAGTAGATGCGGCCGGCGCCGCCGGTGGCAAACACGGTGGCCTTGGCGTGGAAGATGGAGACCTCGCCGGTTTCCATCTCCATCGCGGTCACGCCCAGCACGTCGCCGTCGGCGTCGCGGATCAGATCGAGCGCCATCCACTCGACGAAGAACTGGGTGTTGGCGCGCACGTTGCGCTGATAGAGCGCATGCAGCATGGCGTGGCCGGTACGGTCGGCAGCGGCACAGGAGCGCATCACCGGCGCCTGGCCGTAGTTCATCGAGTGGCCGCCGAACGGACGCTGATAGATCTTGCCGTTGTCGGTGCGGTCGAAGGGCATGCCGTAATGCTCGAGCTCGATGACGACTTCGTTCGCCTTCTTGCACATGAACTCGATGGCATCCTGATCGCCCAGCCAGTCCGACCCCTTCACGGTGTCGTACATGTGCCAGTGCCAGTTGTCCTCGGTGGAGTTGCCGAGCGAGGCCGCCACCCCACCCTGCGCAGCAACCGTGTGCGAGCGGGTCGGGAAGACCTTGGTCAACACGGCGGTCTTGAGGCCGGCCTCGGACAGTTGCAGTGCCGCACGCAGGCCGGCGCCACCCGCGCCGACGATGACAGCATCAAAGGTACGCTTCGCGACATTCACGCTTAGAGCCTCCACAGGATCTGGGCAGCCCAGCCGGCGTAGCCGACGAGCAGGAAGAGGGTGACCAGGTGCAGCGCAAGGCGCACGCCGGTCGGCTTGACGTAGTCCATCCAGATGTCGCGAATGCCGATCCAGGCGTGATAGAACAGCGACAGGAAGAACAGGAAGCTGAGGAACTTGAACAGGCCGTTGGAGAACAGGCCGGACCACGCCTCATAGCTGAGTTCGGGCAGAGCCAGCGCACAGATCGCGAAGATGATCGTGTAGATCGCCATGAACACGGCGGTGGCACGCTGGGCAATCCAGTCCTTCAGACCGTAATGCGCGCCGACGGCTTGACGTTTCACCATAGTTTCACCCCGATGATGAGGGTCAGCACGATGCTGACTGCCAGGACGATTTGCGAGGACTTGCGCGCCGCGGCGAGCTCGGTGCCCTTGTGCATGTCGAGCAGCAGGAAACGGATGCCGGCACAGAAGTGATGCAGGTAGGCCCACAGCAGACCGAGCAGCAGCAACTTGACGAGCGGATTGCCGACGACGGCACTGAAGGTCTCGAAGGTCTGCGGCGAACCCAGGCTGCGATCGAGCAGGAACAGCAGGAAGGGGAGCAGCAGGAACAGGCCCGCCCCACTGATCCGGTGAAGGATCGACACGATACCCGGCAACGGCAGCCGGATCTGGTTCAAGGCCAGATGCTTCGGCCTCGGCTTGCGCACTGTCACTTCTGACATGAAGACTCCCCTCTTGCATGTGCGACGAACGACCGTCGCTGACTCCGAAAAAAAAGCACGTAATTATAGCGCTGCAGGACGCCGACATTCGGCCTTCGGCGACCTCAACTCAGTTCATTCAGATAAAAATGCTCCGCCGTCGAATACAGGCCGCGCCGCCATTCGACCGGCTTGTCCCCGTAGGTATAGGTGACGCGCTCAACCGACAGCAGCGGCGTGCCCTCGGGCACCTTGAGCGCCTCGCTTGCGCCACGATCGGCCGCCACGGCGCGGATGCGCTCCTGCGCACGGATCATGCGCAGGCCGAAACGGGTCTCGAACAGGCTGTAGAGCGAGCCGTTCCAGCCCTGCAGCACCTCGGCAGTGAGCCCCTGGAAGATCTCGCCGGGAAGATAGATTTCGTCGATCACGACCGGCTTGGTCGCGAACTTCAGCAGGCGGCGCACGATGATGATCGGCGCCCCCGGCTCGATGCCGAGCATGCGCGAGGCCTCTTGACCGGCCTTCGCCCGCCAGCAGTCCAGCGGTATGCTCTGCGGCGGCGCGAGGTCACCGTCAATGGGTGCGAGACGAAGAAAACGGAACAAGGCACGCGGGTCGTTATGGGAGGCGACGAAAGTCCCCTTGCCCTGCTTGCGCACCAGCAGATTCTCGGCCGCCATCTCGTCGATGGCCTTGCGCACGGTCCCCTGCGACACACTGAAGCGTGCGGCCAGCTCCTGCTCACTCGGGATCGCCTGGCCGGGACGCCATTCCCCAGCCTCAAGAGCCTGCAGAATCAGGGCCTTGATCTGGCGGTAAAGCGGGCTGAAGGTCGGCGCTTCGTGTGACATGCGCGCATTTGAGCACAAAATTTCTGACTCGTCCATACCCTGTCTTATGTCTTATATAAGACATAAGACCACATTTGACAGTGCAGGCGCTTCGCATTAGTATCCCCGCGCTCGCTCCTGGCGCAATTCCTTGGCGCCAGGACCGCCGGCGAGCCCCGGGTTTCGCTGCAGGCACCGGGCAGGATTTCTGGACAACCTAGACCGTCTTACTTGAGGGAGTATCCACATGAGCAAAGCCCCCATGCGCGTTGCTGTCACCGGCGCAGCCGGCCAGATCGGCTACAGCCTGCTGTTCCGCATCGCCAGCGGCGAAATGCTGGGCAAGGACCAGCCCGTCATCCTGCAACTGCTCGACCTGCCGCAGGCGCAGAAGGCCGTCAAGGGCGTCATGATGGAACTGGAAGACTGCGCCTTCCCGCTGCTGGCCGGCATGGTCGCCACCGACGACCCCAATGTCGCCTTCAAGGACGCCGACGTCTGCCTGCTGGTCGGTGCCCGTCCGCGCGGCCCCGGCATGGAGCGGGCCGACCTGCTGACCGCCAACGGCGCCATCTTCACCGTCCAGGGCAAGGCCATCGCCGAGAACGCCAAGGAAGACGTGCGCGTGCTGGTCGTGGGCAACCCCTGCAACACCAACGCCTACATCGCCCGCGCCGCCGCCATCAAGGTCGGCCGCACCAACCCGAACAACTACCACGGCATGCTGCGCCTGGACCACAACCGCGCGCTGTCGCAGCTCGCCGCCAAGTCCGGCCGTGAGGTGTCCTCGCTCAAGAAGATGGTCGTGTGGGGCAACCACTCGCCCTCGATGTACGCCGACTACCGCTTCTGCGAGTCGAACGGCGACAGCGTCAAGGCGCTGATCAACGACCACGCCTGGAACAACGACGTGTTCCTGCCCACGGTCGGTAAGCGCGGCGCCGCCATCATCGAGGCCCGTGGCCTGTCGTCGGCCGCCTCGGCCGCCAACGCCGCCATCGACCACGTGCGTGACTGGGTGCTCGGCTCGAACGACTGGGTCACCATGGGCGTGCCCTCCGACGGCTCCTACGGCATCCCCGAAGGCCTCGTGTTCGGCTTCCCCTGCGAATGCAAGGACGGCCAGTTCAAGATCATCCAGGGTCTGGAGATCGACGAGTACTCCCAGGGCAAGATCAACCTCACGCTCAAGGAGCTCGAGGAAGAGCGCGCGGCCGTCGCCGACATGCTGAAGTAATCGACGCGCAAGCGCGGCCGCCGGCCGCCTTCGCCAGAAGCCACGGGGGTAGAATCCCGTGGCTTTTTTCATGTTGTCCCGCCCGTCTTGTTTCCCGCCCGTTTCCTCGCCCTCCGCGGCGATCCAGTTCCGGCGCGGCAGCCCGAGGCACCCGCTGCCGCCAACGAGGAGTCCGACATGCACCTTCACCCTGCCGAAGTCCTGTTCTCGGGCGAAAAGCCCTTCCCCGCCCTGCCCGCCGTCGACCATTACGCCGGCGCCGAGAAGCTGATGCTGAAGGCACTGAAGCTGCAGCAGGAGCTCGGCCCGGTGTTCGACATCACCTGCGACTGCGAGGACGGTGCCCGTGCGGGCGCCGAAGCCGAGCACGCACGCATGGTGGTCGAGGTCGTCAATGGCGCCGAGAACCACTTCGGCCGCGTCGGTGCGCGCATCCACGACATCACCCATGCACACTGGCAGCGCGACCTCGAGATCCTGGTCGGTGGCGCCGGCCATCGGCTGGCCTTCGTCACCCTTCCCAAGGTGCGCTCGGCCGCCGATGCTGCCGCCCAGATCGCCGAACTGCGCCGTGTCGAAGCCGCCTGCAGCATTGCGCGCCCGCTGCCGGTGCACGTCCTGATCGAGACCCACGGCGCCCTGCGCGAGGCCTGGGACATTGCCGCCCTGGATGGCGTCGAGTCGCTCGACTTCGGCCTGATGGACTTCGTCTCCGGCCACCACGGCGCCATCCCCGGCAGCGCGATGAAAAGCCCCGGCCAGTTCGCGCATCCGCTGATCGTGCGCGCCAAGGCCGACATCGCCGCCGCCGCGCTCGCCAACGGCGCCGTGCCCTCGCACAACGTCACCACCGAGCTGCAGGACGTCGCCGTGATCCGCCACGACGCCGAGCGCGCCCGGCGCGAATTTGGCTACCTGCGCATGTGGAGCATCCACCCCAACCAGATCCTGCCGATCATCGCCGCCATGCAGCCCGACTTCTCCGAAGTCGAGGAGGCCGCCGAGATCCTCGTCGCCGCGCAGGACGCCGCCTGGGGCCCGATCCAGCACAAGGGCCGCCTGCACGACCGCGCGTCCTACCGCTACTACTGGGAACTGCTGCAGCGCGCGCGCAACACCGGCATGGAGATTCCCGACGAGGCACGCCAGCGCTTCTTCATACCGCACCAGGCCGCCGCATGAGGTGCTCGACGAAGCTCGCCAGCCCGGCGGCGGTCGCCACCGCGAGCTGTAGCGGCGCCTCGGGTGCGCCGAGCGGCCGCTAGCGCCTCCGAGCCATGTCCCAGCCCGACACTGCCGCTGCCGACGCGCCTTCGACCCACCTCGAAGCCGGAACGGTCGCGTACCGCCGCGCCAACATCGCGATGTTCATCGGCGGCTTCGCCACCTTTGCGCTCGTCTACTGCACCCAGCCCCTGCTGCCGCTACTGGCGGCCGAGTTCGGCGTCAGCGCGGCGAGCGCCAGCCTGAGCGTGTCGGCGACCACTGCCGGGCTCGCGCTGATGCTGATCCCGGGCAGCGTGCTTGCCGACCGCCTCGGCCGCCAGCAGCTGATGAAGTTCGCGCTCGCCATCGCCGCCGTGCTCGCACTCGCCACCGCCTTCGCGCCCGACTTCTTCTCGCTGCTGGTGCTGCGCGCCCTGCTCGGCGCGGTGCTCGCCGGCCTGCCCGCGGCGGCCATGGCCTACATCGGCGAGGAGGTCACACCCAACGCGCAGGCGCGGGCGATGGGCCTCTACATCGCCGGCAATGCCCTGGGCGGCATGAGCGGACGCTTCGTCGGCGCACTCGTCACCGACTGGAGCTCGTGGCGCACCGCGCTTGCCGTGATCGGCGTGTTCGGGCTGGTATCGGCGGTGGTGTTCTGGCGCCGGCTGCCGGCCTCGCGCCACTTCGTGCCGCGCGCAGCCACGCCGGCGCGCATCTTCCGCGATGCGCTGGCGATCTACCGCGACCCCGGGCTGCCCTGGCTGTTCCTGGTCGCCTTCCTCGCCATGGGCGCCTTCGTCGGCCTGTACAACTTCCTCGGCTTCCGCCTGCTCGAGCAGCCGTATGCGCTCGGCCAGAGCGCCATCGGCGCGATCTTCCTGCTCTACCTGGTCGGCACCTGGGCCTCGGCGCTGAGCGGCCGCCTGGCCGAACGCCAGGGGCGGCCGCGCGTGCTGTGGCTGATGGTGGTGGTGATGGGCAGCGGCCTGGCGCTGACGCTGGCGCAGCCGCTGTGGCTGATCATCGCCGGCGTGGGCGTGTTCACCTTCGGCTTCTTCGCCGCCCATGCGCTGGCCAGCGGCTGGGTGGGGCGGCGGGCGGGCGAACGGCGCGCGCTGGCGTCGGCGCTCTACCTGTCGAGCTACTACCTCGGCGCCAGCGTCATCGGCAGCCTGGCCGGCACGGCGTGGACCGCCGGGCACTGGGGCGGGCTGTCGGCGCTGCTCGGCGCCTGCGTGCTCGCCACCCTTGGCGTAGGCCTGTACCTGCGCCGCCTGCCTACTTGAGGTTGCCGGACAGGAACTGACGCAGGCGCTCGCTCTTCGGCTGGCCGAAGACCTGCGCCGGCGGCCCGCTCTCTTCGGCCAGGCCCTGGTGCAGGAACATCACCTGGCTCGACACCTCCCGTGCAAAGCCCATCTCGTGGGTCACCACCACCATGGTGCGACCCTCCTCGGCCAGCCCGCGCATCACCTTCAGCACCTCGCCCACCAGCTCGGGGTCGAGCGCCGAGGTCGGCTCGTCGAACAGCAGCACCGCCGGCTCCATCGCCAGCGCGCGCGCAATCGCCACGCGCTGCTGCTGGCCGCCCGACAGGTGGGCCGGGTAGCTGTCCTTGAAGCGGCTGATACCCACCTTGTCGAGGTAGGCCATCGCACGCTCGAGCGCTTCCTTCTTCGGCACGCCGAGCACATGCACCGGCGCCTCGACGACGTTCTCCAGCACCGTCATGTGGGCCCACAGATTGAAGTGCTGGAACACCATCGCCAGCCGCGTGCGCAGGCGCTGCAACTGCTTCGCATCGGCCACCCGCAAGTGCCCGTCCTTGCCCGGCACCAGGCGGATCTCCTCGCCGGCGACGCTGATGCGGCCGGCGTCGGGCTGTTCGAGGAAGTTGATGCAGCGCAGGAAGGTGCTCTTGCCCGAGCCGGACGAGCCGATGATGGTGATCACGTCGCCGGCCTCGGCCGACAGCGACACGCCCTTCAGCACCTCGTGGTCGCCGTAGCGCTTGTGCAGGTCTTCGACGGTAAGCTGGGTCATTGAAAGATGTCCTTGAAGCAGGCTCAGGCCGCCTTGCGCACCGGGGTGCGCGGACGCAGATGGGCGAGCCAGCGCCGCTCGGCCAGCCGGAACAGGCCGACCAGCGCGAAGGTGAGACAGAGATAGATCAGGCCGGCGAAGATGAAGGCCTCGAACGGCGCAAAGAACTGCGAGTAGGCATTGCGCGCGGCGCCGGTCAGATCCACCAGCGTGACGGTGGACGCAATCGAGGTGCCGTGCAGCATGAAGATGATCTCGTTGCTGTAGGCCGGCAGCGCGCGGCGCAGCGCGCCGGGCAGCAGGATGCGGCGCAGCATGGTAAAGCGGCTCATGCCACAGGCGCGCGCGGCCTCGATTTCGCGGTGCGGCATCGCACGCAGCGCGCCGGCGATGATCTCGGTGGTGTAGGCGCCGGTGTTGAGTGCAAAGGTGACCAGCGCACAGCCATAGGGGTCGCGGAACACCAGCCAGAAGCGGTTACCCTCGGCCCACTGCGCCTGGATCCACTCGAACTGGCCGAGGCCGTAATACATCAGCAGCAGCTGCACCAGCATCGGCGTGCCGCGGAAGAAATAGCTGTAGGCCCACACCGGCCCCGCCACCCAGCGATTGGGCGACACCCGCAGCACCGCGAGCGGAATCGCCAGCACCAGGCCGGCCACCAACGACAGCGCGGTGAGCTTCACCGTCAACCACAGGCCGTCCAGGTAGGCCGGCCAGCTCTCGGCGAACAGGCTCCATTCGATCATGCCGCCGCCCTCCGCACGCCCACCGAGTAGCGCCGCTCGAGCCAGCGGAACAGCAGCCCGGACACCGCCGTCAGCCCGAGATAGAACACGCACACCACCGCGTAGAACAGGAAGGGCTCGTGCGTCGTGCGGCCGGCCTGGTCGGCGAGCCAGGTGATGTCAGACAGGCCGATGATCGACACCAGCGCGGTGCTCTTCTGCATCACCTGCCAGTTGTTGCCCAGGCCCGGCAGCGCATGGCGCAGCATCTGCGGAAACAGGATGCGGTGGAACACCTGCCAGCGGCTCATGCCGTAGGCGCGCCCGGCCTCGAGCTGCCCTGCCGGCACCGCCATGAAGGCGCCGCGGAAGGTCTCGGTGAAGTAGGCACCGAAGATGAAGCCCAGCGTGAGCACGCCAGCAACGAAGGGGTTGATGTCGACATAGCCAAACCCGAGCGCATCGGTGAGCGCGTTGATGCCGACCTGGCCGCCGTAGAAGATCAGCAGCATCATCACCAGGTCGGGGATGCCGCGCACGACCGTGGTATACACCGTGGCCGGCAGCCGCAGCAGCGGATTCGGCGACAGCCGCGACGAGGCGCCGATCAGCCCGAGCACGAGCGCGAGCAGCAGCGAGAAAACCGCCACACGCAGCGTCACCCAGGCGCCGTCTAGAAGGGAAGGTAGATAGCCGTGGAGCATCGGTAAGGCCCCTGCCCGGCCGCGCGTGCGGCCCGTGCCGGGAGCAGAAACATGAAGGCGGCCATCAGGCCGCCGCCGGGGGCATGCAGTGGGGCGGGCAGTGCATCACGCCCGCGCCCACCCTGCCGACTCACTCGCCGTAGATGTCGTAGTCGAAGTACTTCTTGCGGATCTCGTCGTACTTGCCATTGGCGCGAATGGCCGCCAGCGCCTGGTTCAGCTTGTCCTTGAGCTCGGTGTCCTGCTTGCGCAGCGCGATGCCCACGCCCTCGCCGATCACCCCCTTCTCGTCGGCGTTGCGGCCGTGGTACAGGCCGCCGGCAAACTCGTAGCCGGCACCGGCCGGCTGCTTCAGGAAACCGCCGTCGGCCACCAGGGCGTCGGCCCAGGCGGCGTCGATGCGGCCGGCGGACAGGTCGAGGTAAGCCTCTTCCTGGCGCGCATAGCGCACCACGGTCACGCCCTGGCTGGCCCAGAAGCGGCTCGCAAAGCTGTCGGCCACGGTGCCACGCTGCACGCCGATGCGCTTGCCCTTGAGCAGCTCGAGCTCGGGCAGCAGGCCGCTGTCCTTCTTCGCCACCAGCGCGAGCGGGGTGGCGTAGTACTTGTCGGTGAAATCGACGCGCTTCTTGCGCTCCTCGGTGATCGACATCGAGGCCGAGATGGCATCGAACTTGCGGCTCAGTAGCGCGGGGATCATGCCGTCCCACTCCTGCTTGACCCACACGCACTTCGCCTTGAGTTCCTCGCACAGCGCGTTGGCGACATCCACGTCCAGGCCTTGCACCGCACCGCTGGTATCCACGGTGTTGAACGGCGGGTAGGCGCCTTCGGTGGCGAAGCGGATGGTGTCCCAGTCCTTGGCCATTGCGCCCTGGGCGGCCAGCGCCAGCGCGGCAAGCATCAGCGTGCGTCGGATCATGAGCAGTCCTTCATTGAACGTTAACGGCGGCATTCTAACCGCTGCAATGGTGGGCGTTGCCGGAATTCAACCACTACGGGCAATGCTGCAGTGCGCAAAAGCCCTTGATTCAGCGCAGCTTTTCGGCCAGCGCCTGCGCCAGCACCTGCGCCGCCGGCGGATGGAAGCGGAAGAACAGCTCCGGCTCGACGAGTTCGAGCTCCATCAGGCGAAACGCCCCCGGCGCGGTACGCACGAAGTCCACGCGCGCATACAGCGGCCCCATCGGGCAGGCCGCCACCGCCGCCTCGGCGAAGGCGCGCTCGGCGGCATCGGGCGTGTGCGCATGCACCGTGCCGCCGTGATCGTCCTGCACGCGAAAGTCGCCCGCGCGCGGCGTCTTGCGGATCGCGTGCGTCGCGCGGCCGTCGATGACGATCAGTGACAGCTCGCCGTCGTCGACGATGGCCGGCTCGAAGGCCTGCACCATCATCGCCTCCTGCGCCACACAGCGCGCGAACACCGGCTCATGCTCGGCAACGGAGTCCGTGCTCACGCGGAAGGTCAGCCGCGCCGCGCCCGACACCGCCGGCTTGAACACGACCTCGTTCCAGCCCTCTGCCGCCATGATCGCCGCCAGCGGGATCGCCTCACCACGCTCGACGAAGCGCGTCGGCACGATCGCCACGCCGCGCGCCGCCAGGTCGGCGAGATAGTGCTTGTCCACGTTCCAGCGGATCAGGCTGGCGTCGTTGAACAGCCGCGTCTGCGCCGACACCGCGTCCAGCCAGGGGGAGAATTCTACAAAGCGGTCGAAGTAGTCCCAGGTCGAACGGAACAGCGCGCAGCCGCAGCGCGTCCAGTCGATGTCCGGGTCGGACCACGAGCGGCGCGCCACGCGCAGGCCCAAGTCGCCCAGCGCAGTGGCCACGAGATCTTCCTCACGTGCAATCTGCGCCTGGTACCAGTCCTTGGGGTCGAGCTGGACGTAGCGGTCCTCGGTGAGGATCAGCACATCGATCGGCTTTGCAGTCATCGCGCGCCTGTGGCGTAATCGGGGGCCGTGATTCTAGCAAGACTGCCATGTCCAACCCTGCCCTCCCCCAAGCCGCCATCCCGCTCTCGGTCCTCGACCTCGCGCCGGTCACTGCCGGCAGCACGCCGGCCGACGCGCTGCGCAACACCCGCGAGCTCGCACAGCTTGCCGACCGCTGCGGCTACACCCGCTACTGGCTCGCCGAGCATCACAACATGACCGGCATCGCCAGCGCCGCCACCGCGGTGGTCATCGCCCACATCGCCGGCGCCACCGAGCGCATCCGCGTCGGCGCCGGCGGCATCATGCTGCCCAACCATGCGCCGCTGGTGATCGCCGAGCAGTTCGGCACGCTCGAGTCGCTGTTCCCGGGGCGCATCGACCTCGGCCTCGGCCGCGCGCCGGGCACCGACCAGAACACCGCCCGCGCCCTGCGCCGCCACCTCGCCGGCAGCGACGACAACTTCCCGCAGGACGTGCTCGAGCTGCAGTCCTACTTCCAGCCGGTGCAGCCCAACCAGGCTGTGCGCGCCGTCCCGGGCGCCGGGCTCAAGGTGCCGATCTGGCTGCTCGGCTCCAGCCTCTACAGCGCCGAACTCGCCGCCCACCTCGGCCTGCCCTTCGCCTTCGCCTCGCACTTCGCGCCGCGCTTCCTGTTCAAGGCCATCGACCTCTACCGCAGCCGCTTCCAGCCTTCGGAACAGCTCGACAAGCCTTACGTGGCGGTCGCTGCCAACGCCATCGCGGCCGACACCGACGAGGCCGCGCAGCACCTGCTGCGCTCGCTGCGCCTGCGCTTCGCTGCCATGGCGCGTGGCGTGCGGGGTCAGTTGCAGCCGCCCGAAGCCTTCGTCGAGCGTGACTGGTCAGCCGCAGAACTCGCCTTCTCCGACGAATCGCTCGCCTGCTCCGCCGTCGGCTCGCCCGCTGAAGTGCGCAAGCAACTCGAAGGCCTGATCGAACAGACCGGCGCCGACGAACTCGTCCTCACCGCGCAGATCTTCGATCACGCCGCGCGGCTCAAGTCCTTCGCGCTGGTGGCCGAGGCGTGGGGACTGCCCGCCATCAGGCCTGCTGATCAGAACTCGGCAGCCGCGCCAGCATGAAGCGGTCGTAACCCTGCAGCACCAGCTCGCGCGTCTTCATCACGTCGGCCTCGACCGCGCCGTTGAAGACGCCGAGCCCATCGAGAATGTCGCGCGCCTCGCCGAAGCCCTTCTCGAAGCCGCCGCGGACGACGTCCTTGAAGTCGCGCAGCACCGTCTCCGGGTCGTCGCCCGGGCGGCGCGCGGCATAGGCGTCGAAGAACGCGGTCGACATCGACACGATGCGCTCGGCCGTGGCCTCGGCCGAGTTGTCCTGGCTCATCGCGTTCTGGATCGCGTCCGGCCCCAGCATCGGCGCCAGGGCCTCGTTGATGCCCTCGATCGCCGTGCGCAGCAGCAAGGCCTGCGACTCGTTACCCGACCGGATCGACACCTCCAGCGAGGCCTGCAGGATCTTGCCGTTGAGGTCCTTGCGCAAGGCGCCTTCCGACACCTCGTCCTGGCGCTGCACGCGCGAAGCGGCCGCGCTGTTCTGGCGCCCAGCCTCGGCCGGCTGGAAGGCGCCGCTGGCGAGGGCAGACTGCGCCGGCAAGATCGTGTTCATGGCTGACTCCTTTTTCAGAATTCTTTTTTTATTCTAAACCTTGCCCGTACGTCCCGCCTCACGCCCCGCCCAGCGCGCAATGATCTCCGCCAGCGCCGGCAGGCCCTCGCGGATCGCCACCGGCCCCGGCGCCAGGATCAACGCCGACTTCACCTCGTGCAGTTCGCCGTCGCGCACCGCCGGTACTTCCTCCCAGCCCGTGCGCGTGGCTACGCGCTCGGGGCGGAAGCGCTTGCCACACCACGAGCCCACCACGATGTCCGGCGCCCGCCTTGCCGCCTCCAGCGGATCGGCCAGGATGCGCTGGGCCGCGCCCGGATGGCGTGCGCGCTCGGCAAACACATCCTCGCCGCCGGCGATCCCGATCAACTCCGACACCCAGCCCACCGCGCTGATCGGCGGCTCGTCCCACTCCTCGAAATACACCCGCGGCCGCCGCGGCAGCTCAGCGGCCTGCGCACGCACCGCCGCCATTGTCGCCTCGAGCTCTGCCACCAGGGCCAGCGCGCGCTCCTCCGCCCCCACCAGCCGGCCCACCGTCTCGATCATCGCCAGGATGCCGTCGACGCTGCGCTGGTTGAACACATGCACCGCCACGCCCGCCTTGATCAGGTCGCGCGCCACATCGGCCTGCATGTCGGAAAAGCCCAGCACCAGGTCGGGCTCGACCGCGAGGATCTTCTCCAGGTCGCCGCTGGAGAAGGCGAACACCTTGGGCTTCTCCTTTCTCGCGCGCGGCGGAATCACGGTGTAGCCCGTGATGCCCGCAATGCGGGCTTCCTCGCCCAGGGCGTAGAGGACTTCGACGGTTTCGGTGGTGAGGCAGACGATGCGGGAGGGGAGGCGGCGTGGGTTCATTCACCGATTATCCCTCACCAGCGAGCACCTGCAGGCGCGTCCCCAGCCGCAAGTCTTTCCCAATCAGACCGCCCGCCCCTGCTGCTCACGCCCCGCGCAAGATGCTGAACTCCCTGAACAGCCGCCCGGGCAAAGGCACGCCCAGCCGCCAGTGGATGCTCATCGGCTTTGAACCCTCCGCCCGCTCGAGCGTGACCGGCCCGCA
>NZ_DAOMPS010000022.1:0-67804 GCF_035444905.1 Thauera sp. | reverse complement strand
GGGGCAATGATGCGACGCCGCAAGCCTAGCCGGTAAAGATGACGCCTTCAACGGGAAGGCGTCACGGTTGTCTGCTTTGGCCTTGCTGTTGAGGGAGGGCCGTCAGCAGGCGTAATCGGGGTCAGACCGCCATTCTTCCAATTCTTGACTTCTTGCTTCAGGCTGCGGCCAGCTCCAGCTTGCGCACCCGGGCAAGGTCGGCGGTCTGGCGCGCAAGCCAGAGGTCGTGCGCATCCTGCATTGCCAGCCAGCTCTCGGGGCTGCGCCCCAGCGCTTTCGACAGCCGCAAGGCCATGTCGGGCGTGACGCGGCTGCTGCCCTTGAGTACGCGGCTCAGGGTCGATGCTGCGACGTCCAGGCGGCTGGCCAGGTCACGACCGCTGATGCCGTGAGGCGCGAGATAAATCTCGGTGATGAATTCACCAGGGTGGGGGGGGTTATGCATGGCCATCAGTGGTAGTCCTCGTAGTCCAGAACGTAAGCATTGCCGTCGACAAACTCGAAGGTCATCCGCCAGTTGCCGTTGACGGTGATCGACCAGCGCCCCGCGTGGTTGCCTTTGAGCGGATGCAGGCGAAAGCCCGGGATGTCCATGTCGTCGATCGACTGCGCCGTGTCAAGTGCTGCGAGTTGCATTTGCAGTCGCTTGGCGTGACTGGCCTGGATGCCGGAAGTGCTGCCTGTCTCAAAAAGTCTGCGGAGGCCTTTGTGCCGGAAGGATTTGATCATGGCGCATCGTATCGCGTTGCGCAGCACGCAACAAGCGATTTGCTGAGTGCGGCCGACACCGTAGTAGTGCCAGCCGTCGCCCTGCCAGCGCTCGGGGTTGCAGAGGTTGCGGCCATCGACGATGGCCCCGCCACGCAGTAGGGTCTCCAGCTCGTCGAAGTCCGGCGCCCGGAATTGCTGCCATTCGTTGCAGACGGCGAGCGCGTCAGCGCCTTTGAGGGCGCTGTACTTGTTCCTGCACAGCGTAGGTGGGGTCAGACCCCAGTTACTCCAATTACTGTTTTTCCTATTTTTTTATCCCCGGCGGCGCAGGACGCCGAGTCCGAACAGGCCGATGCCGAGCAGGGCGAGGGCGCCGGGCTCGGGCACCGCTGTGACCCGGATGTTGTCCAGGCCCACTGCCGAGCTGCCGTTGCCGCTGCCTTCGACGAGATAGAAGTTGATATATCCCGCGTCAAAAGTGGGGTAGGCGAGGCTCACATCGAAGGTCCCACGCGTGGTGACCGAGGGCGCGGCGAAGCTGAGCAGGTTGATGATGCTGTTATCGGCCAGCACCAGCTCGGCGACGAAGGTGTCGTTGTTCGCCGTGTTGTTGGCGTCGAAGACGTAATCGAAGCTGATGGTGAGCAGCTTGGGCAGGGCGAGCGTGACGGCGTCCAGCGTGAAACGCAGCGACATCGTGGACGAGGCTGCGGCGTTCGTGCCGCCATTGGGCGCGCCACCGAGGTTGCCGCCTTCGTCGCCGATGACGAGGAACCGGTTGGCGGCCGCACCGAAGTAGCCGTCGAACGTGTTCGTGCTGGGCGTAGTGCCGCCGTCGATGGCATTGTTGCCGGCACGAACGTTGAACGCCGCCTGGCTCGCATTGCCATTGCCGGTATTGGAGAAGGTGGCCAGCGGACTGCCGCTGAGCTCGGTGGGGTTGTTGGCGAGGATGTTCGCAATCGTGCGGACGGCGCTTGCGGTGGTGACGCCGCTGACACCCTGGAAATCTTCACTCAACAGAACCTGCTGGATGGGGGCCGCAAGCGCGCTACCCGAAACGCACAGGCTCGCGGTGGCGATGAGGGCTGCAATGTTCTTGTTGTTGAGCATGATGAAGACGTCCGATCAAGGTGGTGTTCGAGGGCCTGCGCCTGGATGAAGCCGCACAGAAGTGTACTTGCGGTACAGAAGCAATAAACATACCCGTCTTGCGTATCGAATAAAGCTTTATGAATATCAGGGGCTTGCAAAATGGCTTCTGCGGCTACGCGCTTGCCCGAGCCGATAGGGGGGTGTCACTGTAAAAATTTTCGACATGTTGCTCAGTCGAGTCCGGGTCCCCTGTTGCTGCCGCGCCGCCGGCGCGCAGGCGTACGGCCGCCGCGGATGACGCTGACCAGCATCGTGGCGATGAACACCGCCAGCGTGGCGGTGTTGGCGAGGCCGCCCCATTGGCGCAGGGCTAGCGAGTCGGCGACGCCGCCGGCCACGCGCAGCGCGAGCGAGGCGTGCAGCAGCGCCAGCGGGACGTAGAAGAAGGGGTGGTAGGGGATGTTCACCTTGGCCACCGCGGGGAAGATGATCGGCGCGTGGCCGAACACCATGGCGAACACGAAGCCGAGCGCGATGGCGTGCATCGCGGTGTCGTGCAGCGCGTCGCCCGCGGCAAAACCGCCGGCCAGCCCGGCCAGCCCGCCCAGCGCCAGCCACAGGTAGCCGGAAAGCAGGCAGACGGCGATGAAGCGGGTGAGGCCTTGCTGGCGTGCGTTGTGGCGGGCGATGTCGAAGACGAGCAGCCAGATCGCGAGCGCGAGCAGGCCGGCGCCGAAGATCTGCAGGCCGCGTTCGGGCTCGATCGGGGTGAACAGCATGCCGGCCAGGGCGAGCACCGTGACCGCGATGAAGCTGGGCGCCGCCGCCGCGCGTGCGGGCAGGAAGCGGGTGAGCTCGAGACGTTCGCCGGCGATGGTGAGCACCAGGAAGCCGAGCCAGAAGGGCACGGCGCCCTGCAGGTCGGCGCTGACGAACCACAGCAGGTTGCCGAGCAGCCAGCACACCGCGCCGAGCGCGAGCGTGACGGTGAACAGCGCGAACTGGCGCTGCATGACCTGGAAGCTGCCGAGCAGCAGGATCAGCGCAGCGCCGACGAAGAGCGATTGCGCCACCCAGTGCGGCGCGTCCAGGATCAGCAGGAGGCCGCCAAAGCCGGCCGCTGCCGGGCCGAGGTAGCCCCACAGGCCCTCCAGCGCCACCGCGCGCTCGAGCGTGATGACGGTGCCGAAGAAGGCGCAGATCATCAGCGCGGCGTGGATGCCGGCCTGGGCGGCGCCGAAGTCTGGCACGGCTATGCCCAGGCGGGCGAGGCCGGCGAGCACGCCGGTCAGCAGTGCCGCCAGGCCGAGAACGAGGAGCGGGATGCGGGCGGGCGGCGGCAGCCCGGTCATTTCTTCCAGCCGAAGTGCGAACGCGCCTCGGCGCCCATCATGTCGGGGCTCCAGGGCGGGTCCCACACCAGCTCGACGCGGATGTTCACTTCCGGCGGGATCAGCGGATCGAGCACGGCGTCGATGTCGTCGAGGATGACGTCGGCGAGCGGGCACGCGGGCGAGGTCATCGTCATGTCGATGTGGACCTCGCCAGGCGCGCAGTCGATGCGGTAGATGAGGCCGAGATCGACGATGTTCATGCCGACTTCGGGGTCGATCACGCGGCGCAGCGCGTGGCGGATGGCTTCGGGGTCGGGCGTGGCGGTCATGGTTCGAGGTTCTCGCGGGTCTCGGCCGGTGAGCCGTGCTGGCACACCGCCATTGTAGGGATCAACGCGGCGAGACTCCATCCATGGTGTGGCTGCGCTGGGTGAGACCCTCGACGACCTCGACCGTGGCACCGAGCTGACCGGGGGTGAACCACCAGCGGGTGGTGCGCTGCGGGCCGGTGATCTCGGCGCCGACGCGGCCGTCGGCTTCGATGCGGCGCACGCTGGCGGCCGGCGTGGCCGTGGCGGCGGTGGGGAACATGACGACGAGGAACTGGTCCTCGCGCGCGTCGCGCTGGGGCATCAGCTCGATGCGCCAGGCCCCGGGTTCGGCGCGGCCGTGGCCGAGCCTGGCGATGGCGGCCTGGGCCTGGCCGTCCTGGTCGTAGTTCCTGCCATCGACGAAGAACTCGAAGCCGGGGCCGCCGATGCTGTGCAGCACCGGTTCGCGCGGCAGCAGCACGTGGCCGTGCAGGCGGCCGCCGCTGCGGCCGGGGAGCGCGCTCGCCGGGATGAAGAGGTCGAAGCGGTCGCCGCCGAGCACCGGCGCGTCGATGGAATGGAGCAGCCAGCGCTTGCGGAACTCGGCCCGGGTGGCGAAGACGTCGTCGAAGACGACGACGGCGTCGTTGACGTGGTCGTAGCCGAACGCCCGCCACAGGCGCTCGACGCGCCGTGTGCGGTCGGCAAAGCTGCCGCGGCCGGACTGGCTATTGGTGTAGGCCGGGGTGATGTCGGCGACGACGACCGACAGCTGGTCCTCGAGCAACTGGGCGACGATGCGGCCGGTGTGGTAGGTGTCGCGCCGTTGCTGCCATTGCTCACGGTCGAGCGGGGCGCCATCGACACCCCAGCCCGAGCCGATGCGGCGCTGACCGCCGTCGTTGGCGTAGTGGCGCGGGGTGGCATGGTCGAAGCCGGGCCCGGGCTGGTTGTCGGCGGGGTCGGTGACGGTGACGAGGTTGTGGGCAATGCTCTGGTAGGCGTAGTTCATGTGGTGCTCGGAGCCGTAGGCCGGGCCGTACCAGCCGCTGTCGATCGCCAGCGGGCCACCCCGATAGATGGTGAAAGCGCCCTGGTCGAGATGGCTGTGCGACCAGAAATTGTCGCCGGCCTTGAAGCTGACCCAGGTGGCATCCGCAGACCAGTCGCTGCGGGCGATGAGCATGCCGATGCCGTCGAAGAGCCTGGCCAGCGGCAGGCGCGAGGCGGCCTGGGGGTCGATGAGGCTGTCATCCGACAGCGGGCCCCAGGGCCAGCCGGTGGGCACCGGGCTGCGATTGGGGGGCGCCAGCGTGTAGGCGGCGGCGTGGCGGTATTCCAGCGCGAGCGGTGCGGCGTTGTCGGGGTGGCGGTTGAACCACGCGCCATCGCCCCATCGCATGTGGGTGCCGTCGGGGCGGGTGCGGTAGACGAGGAAGTCGAGAAAGCCGCGGATCCCCGGCTCGCTGGCGAACAGGTCCTCGCCGGTGGCGGCACGCCACATCGCGGGCAGGGTGTGGATGGCCTGGCCGATGCCGACCGCCACGTACTCGCCGCCTTCGTGCCAGCCGCCGGCCTCGCCGAAGACCTGGCGCCACACCGGCAGCACGCGGTTCTTCCACAGCTCGTGGGTGAAGCGCATGAAGGCCTCGCCGCGCGGGTGATCGCCGTAGAGCGCGATGCTGCATGCCATCAGGGCCTGCAGCGGGGCGTTGTAGAGGAAGGCGTTGTAGGGCGACAGCTGTTCGTCGCGGATGACCTTGATCAGGTAGTCGCAACCCTCGGCGAGCTTGTCGCGCAGGGCGTCGCGCTCGGGCACCGTCCATTGCTCGTGCAGCCAGTCGTAGGCGATGACGAGCGGCATCACCTGGCCGTGGCCGCGGTCGAAGAAGCGTGTCTCCATCAGGCTCGCGTGCAGCGGGCCGACGTCGACGATGCCGGGCTGGATGAAGCTCGCCTGCATGATGGTGTTGATCGCCCGCGAATTGTTGCGCGCGGCGCTGAAGAGCTGGTTGAGATAGGCGGGGTTGTGCGCGCGCAGCAGCGCGATGTCGGCCGCCGTGGGGTGGGGCAGGCGCGGGTGCGCCATGCGAAAGCCGGGCAGGCTGACCGGCGGCAGCGCGGACGGCGGCGGGTAGGTGACGCCGGGGGCATTGACCGTGGGTGCGGGCACGGCGGTCGGCAGCGTCAGCGCGACCGTGGCAAGCAGCAGCAGGGCCGGGACGATGCCGAGTGCGAGCGCCAGGCGCCAGCCGGCGGGAGGGGGCGCGCCCGCGCTTGCGGGCCTTGTCGTGCCCTTGGCGAGCGGGCGGCGGGCGGATCGCGCCGGAGGGCCGGCGTGCGCCTGCATGCGTGCCAGCACCTGCGTCGTCAGCCAGTGCGTGAGCCAGGCGCTGGCGGCGGCGATCAGCAGGTTGGTCGGGTCGGGCTTCTTGCCGACGGTGAAGAGCTTGAGCACTTCGATGCCGAAGCACAGCACCAAGGCCAGGAGCACGGCGAACAGCGCCGCGCCGTGACGCAGGCGCGGAAAGGCGAGGGCCGCCATCAGCCCCAGCGGTGCGTAGCTGCCCAGCACGAACAGCAGGCTGCGCACCGCGGCCGTCTCGGTCGTGTAGTAGTGGTAGTAGAAGGGCAGGAAGCGCAGCGTCTCGAGCTTTTCCACGGCGGCCCACAGGGGCTGCAACTGCAGCGGCAGCAGGTCGTTGAGCGCCAGTACGAGGGCGAGATAAAAAGGGCTCGCCCACAGCGCGGCGCGCAGCACGCGCGCCGGCGAGTAGTCGAGCCAGCGCAGCGGGTGACTGTGCGCCAGCGCCACGCCCCAGGCTGCGCCGACCGCCCGCGTGAGCACCGAGATGCCCTGGGTGGTGCCGGAGGCGAGGACGATCTGCACCGCCTCGATGACCAGGCCGAGCAGCGCGCCGACCACGAAGCCGGCGGCAATCCGCGGCGGTCGGTGACTCGGTGAGCGCGCCTTGAGGCCGAGCGCCAGCAGCAGGCCGAGCGGGATCATCAGCGCGGCCTCGACCAGCAGCTTGACGCCGCAGGTGAAGGCCGGCCCGCAGGACAGGCCCGGGCCGAGGCTCAGGCTGTCCGGGCGGGCGAGCTTGGCGCTGACTTCCTGCGCGCTGACGAGGAAGTCGTAGGGGAAGAAGCTCAGCCCTAGGTAGCCGATCGCGTACAGGGCGAGCACGGCGAGCAGGCTGTGCGCGCCGCCACCGACGAAGCGCTGCCACAGCCCGGCCATGCGCTGGCCGGCGACGAACCACAGCGCCGTGCCCAGGCCGGTGCCCAGGCCCTCGGCGAGCAGGTCGTTGCGCGACACCGTGCGCGGCGGAAAGAACAGTTGCAGGTATTCGATGCCGACCGCCATCACAAGCATCGCCGTAAGCACCAGCCCGAGCAACAGCGTCCGCGCCACCCGCCCGAGCCGGCTGGCCCACACCGCACCGGTGGCGAAGTAGGCGAGCACGAGGTACAGCAGGATGTTCGCCACCCAGTCGGCCCGCGAGCCCACCCCCAGGTCGAGCCAGGGCGTGTTCATGAAGGCTTGCCAGGCGTCCTCGCGCGGGCGGTATTCCAGCGGCACGAGGCTGCCGTAGGCGACGAACAGCGCCCACAGCAGGGCGATGCGGGCGTGTTGCCAGGCCTTGGCGGTGGCGGCGCCGGGCGGAGTGGGCATCGTGTGAATTATTTCCTGCGGCATCGAGCGGCAATTGTCGTACGGCGCGGGGCAAACTGCTATCTTGAAACGCGTCGCCAGCTGTGGCGCCAACGAACCTTGACAGGGAGTCACCATGAAGGCTTTGAAGTGTGCCCTATCCCTCCTGGCACTGGCCGGCTTGTCCACTGCGGGGCAGGCGATCGCTGCCTGTCCCGCCGGCGGTGGCGGCTATTTGAACCACGTGCAGCTCAAGAACGCCTTTGAGGGCAAGACCGTCTGTGCGTCGCGCGGCAGCGACCGCTGGCAGGAGTTCCACCAGGCCGGCGGCACGCTGATCGACTACAAGATGGGCCCGAATCACAAGCTCGACCCGAGCAAGGCCGTGGGCTCATGGGCCGTGGATGGCACGGGGGCGAACGCCCGCATGGTCTACAACTACGGCTCCGGCGGGACCTATTCGTACCGTGTGCATGACAATGGCTCGGGCGCGTACAGCTTCTGCGGCGGCGGTCAGGAGCACGCTGCTACCGTTAGGGCGGGACAGACCTCCTGCGGCTTTTGAATCGCGGCGGGCAGGCCTGCTCGGACTCGGCTAGACCAGTACTTCGCTGACCGCCGGGTGCCCGAGAAACGCCTGCGGGCTGGCGCTGGCGCCGTAGGCGCCCGACTGGAACACCACCACCAGGTCGCCGGGCTCGGCGGCCGGCAGCGCCATGCGGTCGGCGATGAGGTCGAGCGGGGTGCACAGCGGGCCGACCACCGACACGGCCTCGCCGCCCGGCGCTGCCATGCGGTTGCCGATCGCCACCGGATAGTTCTTGCGCAGCACCTGGCCGAAGTTGCCGCTCGCCGACAGGTGGTGGTGCAGGCCGCCGTCGGTCACCAGGTAGGTGTGGCCGCGCGAGACCTTGATGTCGGTGATGCGGCACACATAGACGCCGGCTTCGCCGACCAGGTAGCGGCCGAGCTCGAGCACGATGCGCGTGTCGGGCAAGGTTCTTGCGGCCTCGGTCACGATGGCGCCCAGCGCTTCGCCGATGGGGGCCAGATTGAGGCGCTGCTCGCCGGGGAAGTAGGGAATGCCGAAGCCACCGCCGAGGTTGAGCGTGCGTACCGGCGCCGGCGCGTGCTCGGCCAGGCGCAGGGCGAGGGCGAAGCTCTTCTGCTGGGCCTCGACGATGGCCTCGGCCTTCAGGTTCTGGGAGCCGGCGAAGAGGTGAAAGCCCTCGAAGGCCAGCCCGGTGTCGGCGATTGCCCGCAGCAGCGCCGGCACTTGTTCGGCATCGACGCCGAAGGGCTTGGGGCCGCCGCCCATCTTCATGCCTGATGACTTGAGCTCGAAGTCCGGATTGACGCGCACCGCGACGCGTGCCGGCACGCCGAGCGTGTCCGCTGCCCGCGCCAGCACAGGGACCTCGCGGAAGGATTCCACATTGACCAGGATGCCGGCGGCCACTGCCTGGCGCAGCTCCTCGTCGCGCTTGCCGGGGCCGGCGAAGCTGATCTCCTGCGCGGCGGCGCCGGCATTGAGGGCGACATGGAGTTCGCCGGCCGAGGCGACGTCGATGCCGTCCACGAGGCGGGCCATGTGGCCGACCAGGGCGGGCATGGGATTGGCCTTCATCGCGTAGTGCAGTTTCACGCTCGGCGGCAGGGCGCTGCGCAGTTGCGCGACGCGCTGCTCGAGCAGGCGGCGGTCGTAGGCATAGAAGGGCGTGCGCCCGACGCGCGCGGCGAGCCGGGTGAGCGGGATGGCGCCGACGAGGAGTTCGCCGGCGCGGACGGGGAACTGGTCCATGGCGGCATGCACGGGCGGGGCTTTGGCGGCGGGAGCGGTCATGGTCGAGGCGCGGGTCGGTGGTTACAGGCAGGCGAGGCAGGTGTTGCCGGCGGGCGCGGGGCGCCCCCGTCTCATTCGGCGGCGAGCGCCTTGCGGTCGAGCTTGCCGTTGGGGTTGCGGGGCAGCGGGCCGTCGCGCACCTCGATGCGGGTGGGCACCATGTAGGCCGGCATGCGTGCGCGGCACTCGGCGAGCAGGGCGGCGGTGTCGAGCGTGGCGCCGGGCAGCGGGGTGGCGATGACGGCGATGCTCTGGCCCAGCGCCGGGTGCGGCAGGCCGAAGGCGACACACTCGCCGACCAGCCCGGTGGCGTAGAGGATCTCCTCGACCTCGGTGGGGCTGACGCGGTAGCCCGAGGTCTTGATCATCTCGTCGCGCCGGCCGATGAAGTAGAGGAAGCCTTCCTCGTCTCGGCGCACCGTGTCGCCCGAGAACACGGCGATCTCGGGCAGCACCAGGCCGGCCTCGCGGCCCGGCGCGTGCGCGGGCAGCGGGCGGAAGCGCTCGGCCGTCCGTTCGGCGTCGTTCCAGTAGCCCATCGCCACCAGCGCGCCGCGCTGCACCAGCTCGCCCGGCTCGTTGGGTGCGCATTCGCTGCCGTCCTCGCGCAGTACCAGCACTTCGGCGTCGGGGATGGCCTTGCCGATCGAATCAGGCCGGCGGTCGATCTCTTCCGGCGCCAGGTAGGTGGCGCGAAAGGCCTCGGTGAGGCCGTACATCAGGAAGGGGCGCGTGCGCGGCAACTGGCTGCGCAGGCGGCCGAGGGTGTCGAGCGGCATGCGCCCGCCGGTGTTGGCGATGTAGCGCAGGTGCTCGGTGACGGTGGCTGGCCATTCGAGCTGGGCGAGCTGGATCCACAGCGGCGGCACGGCGGTGAGCCCGGTGACGCGCTCGCGCTCGACGGCCTTGAGCACGTCGCGCGGCAGCAGGTAGTTGAGCAGCACGACCCGGGCGCCGGCATGAAAGGCGGTGGTGAGCTGCGACAGGCCGGCGTCGAAGGACAGCGGCAGCGCGGCGAGCAGGGTGTCCCCGGCGTGGTTGCTCAGGTAGGACGCGACGCTGCGCGCGCCGGCGACCATGTTGCGGTGGGACAGCACCACGCCCTTGGGGCGGCCGGTGCTGCCCGAGGTGTAGAGGATGGCGGCCATGTCGGCGTCGATGACGCGGTGGCCGGCGCGCGCCGGTGCCTGCAGCACCTCGTCCCACAGATGCACGCTGGCGCCGTCGAGCCGCGGGCGCTCGGTGCAACGGCCGACGAGCACGACGTGGCGCAGGTCGTGGCAGCCGGCGAGCGTCGCGGCGAGCGTGGCCAGGCGCTCGGGCGTGGTGACGAGCACGCGCACACTGCAGTCGTGCACAATGTGGTCGACCTGCTCGGCCTTGAGGATGGGGTTGACCGGCACGAAGACGCCGCCGGCAGCGCTGCAGCCAAAGGCGGCCACGACGAACTCGGGGCGCTTGTCGAGGTAGAGGCCGACCCGTTCGCCGCGCGCGAGGCCGAGCGCGACAAGGCCGGCGGCGAAGGCGTCGACGCCGGCCTGCAGCGCGCCGTAGCTCATCGGGCTGCCGCCGCTGACGAGCGCAATCCGTGCGGCGTCCTGCGCGGCGGTGGCGGAAACGAGGTGGTGGAGAAGGTGGCTGCTGTGCATCACGGCCCTGCATCAGTGGTTCTGTTTTGTCGCAGTGCGCAATCTGCGCTTGCGCCGGAAGTATAATGCGCGCCTTTTCGTGCCGTACTGACAGATGGCGCAGCCCTGTCCGTGATGGAGACATGATGTCCGACGCAATTCACAATGAAGTGCTGGCGCTGCTGGACGAAGTGCTGAGCCTCGACGGGCGCGCCCTGGGCTTCAGCGCCGACACGCCCCTGCTGGGGGAGCTGCCCGAACTCGATTCGATGGCCGTGATCGCCGTGATTCACGAGATCGAGGCGCGCTTCGGCATCGAGGTGCCCGACGACGAGGTGGATGGCAACTCCTTTGCCACCGTCGGCACCGTGGTCGAGTTCGTCACGCGCCTCAGCGCCCGCCAGCGCGGCTGAGCGGCCCCGCCGCCTATGCCGCGACGAAGGGAAAGACCAGCGGCACCAGCGCGAGCACCACGAGCGAGTAGGTGAGGCTGACCGGCAGGCCCGCGCGCAGGAAGTCGCGCATCCGATAACGCCCCGCCGAATACACCATCAGGTGGGTCTGGTAGCCGAAGGGAATCAGGAAGCCGGCGCTCGCCCCATAGGCCACCACCATGATGAAGGGCGTCGGATCGACGCCGAAGGCGCGCGCGGTGCCGAGCGCGATCGGGAAGGCGAGGGCGGCGGCTGCGTTGTTGGTGACCAGCTCGGTCAGCACCAGGGTGATCAGATAGACCCCGACCAGCGCGGCATGCACGCCGTAGCCATCGAACAGGGCGCGCATCCAGCCCGCCATCAGCGCCGCCGCGCCCGAGCGCTCGACCACGCCGGCGATGGTGAGGGCCGAGCCGATCACGACCAGCAGCTCGAACGGGAAGCGCCGGCGCATCTCGCTCAGCGTCAGCAGGCCGGAGGCGAGCAGGCCGGCCAGCAGCAGCAGCAGCCCGGCAAACAGGGGTAGCCAGCCGAGCGCGGCGAGCAGGATGACGAGGCCGAAGGCCGACAGCGACGCGGTGCTCTGCGGCGTGGACATCCTGGGCCGTACCCCGGAGCCGTTGAGGACGTGGAAGTTGCGGTCGAGATTGCGGTGCTGGAAGAAGTCCGGCCCCGCCGCCAGCAGCAGGCTGTCGCCGACGTGCAGCGGGATGCGGCCCAATTGACCGGTGAGGCGCTTGTCGCCACGGCGGATGCCGACCACGCCGGCGTCGAACATGGTGCGGAAGTCGACCTCGCGCAAGGTGCGGTTGGCAATATCCGACTCGTTCGACAGCACGACTTCGACCAGGTTGGACTTGAGCAGCGCATCGGCACCGGCGCCAAACACCTCGAGGCCGGCGAAGCGCTGCAGCGCCTGGACCTTGCCGACCTCGCCGGTGAACACGAGCACGTCGCCCGCGCGCAGCACCTCGGCGGGGCCGACGGGCGAGATCAGCCGGCCCTCGCGCTCGATCTCGAGCAGGAACAGGCCGTCGAGGCTGCGCAGGCGGTTGTCCTCGATGCTGCGCCCGATCATGGGCGAGCCGGGCATGACGCGCGCTTCGAGGAAGTAGGTGGAGCGCGCCTCGCTGTCGGTCGAGCGGTTGGCCGGCAGCAGGCGCGAGCTGAGCGCCAGCACGACGATGCAGGCGAGCGCCACCGGCAGCCCGACCAGGGTGAACTGGAACATGTGCAGCGCCGGCAGGCCGGCCTCGACCGCGAAGGAGTTGACCACGAGGTTGGTGGACGTGCCCACCAGCGTGGTGATGCCGCCCAGGATCGAGGCGTAGGAGAGCGGAATCAGCAGCTTGGAAGCCGGGTGGCGGCGCTGGCGGGTGACCGTGCCGAGCAGCGCGCCCACCACGGCGGTGTTGTTCATGAAGGCCGAGGCGAGGCAGGTGAAGCTGGCGAGCTTGAGGGTGGCGAAGGCGGTGCGACCCTTGAGCAGCAGGTCGGACAGATGGTCAAGGAAGGGCGAGCGCTCGAGCGCGAGCGACACCAGCAGGAGCAGGATCAGCGTGGCCAGCGCCGGGTTGGAGAAGCTCGACAGCACCGCTTGCTGGCTGGCCAGGCCGAGCAGGTGGTAGGCCCCCGCCCAGCTCGCGAACAGGATCGCGGGGCTGATGCGGCCATGGATGAGCAGGGCGAGCAGCAGCCCGATCGAGCCGAGGACGAGGTAGGCCGTCATGCGCGGGGCGGTGGCTTGAGACCTGAGACCGGCGGCCGGCGCTCAGGCCGCCCCGCTGGCGACGAAATGCGGGTTGTCCAGCCCGGGCTTACCGTAGCGCAGGGCTTCGCCGGCGAGGGTGCGCACCTGGCCACCGGCGGCGGCGAGCACCGCATGGCCGGCGGCGATGTCCCACTCCATGGTGCGCCCCAGGCGCGGGTAGAGGTCGGCGTCGCCGCTGGCGACCAGGCACAGTTTGAGCGATGAGCCGGCGTTCTTGAGCGCGGCCACGGTGCGACCAGCGAGGAAGGCGTCGAGCGCGGCGGCGTCGCCGTGCGAGCGGCTGGCGACCACGGTGAGGCCTTCGGCGGGGACCGGGCGACAACGGATGGGCTTGCGCACCTGGCCCTGTTCGACGAAGGCGCCGACGCCGCGGGCGCCGAGGAAGAGGCGGTCGATGGCCGGTGCCAGCACGGCGCCGAGCACTGGCGCGCCGTCCTCGACGAGGGCGATATTGACGGTGAACTCGCCGTTGCGGCTGATGAACTCCTTGGTGCCGTCGAGCGGATCGACGAGCCAGAACAGGCGGCCGATCTCGGGCAGGCGGCCGGCGGCGACGGCCTCTTCGGCGATCACCGGCACGCCTGGCAGCAGGCGCTCGAGGGCGGGCACGATCAGCGCTTCGGCGCCCTCGTCGGCGGCGGTGACGGGCGAGGCGTCGTCCTTGCCGCGGACGCTGAAGTTGGTCCGGTAGATGTCCATGACCACCTCGCCCGCGGCGCGGATGACGGGAACGAGATCTTCGAGCAGCGCGGCGAGGGGAAGAGCGGGCACGAGGTGGATTCCTTGCTTGAGGCCGGGGTGGGCGTGGGACCGGACGCCACGGGGGCGCATGTTGCCATGACGAGTGGCGTAGTTTAGCGGTCGCCTATATATTGCGTCGTCCTCGCGCGGGGTGAATTTGCTGCCGACCGCGCATTTTTTCCGCCCGCGGCCGCGAATGCGCGCACAAGGCCGTGGCGAACGCGCGATCATTCGTCTCCATGTCCCTGTCCTTGCGATGCCCATGTCCAGTTCCGCTCCGATCAGTTTGACCCACCTGCAACGGCTCGAGGCCGAAAGCATCCACATCCTGCGCGAAGTCGTGGCCGAGGCCGACAACCCGGTCATGCTGTACTCGATCGGCAAGGACAGCGCGGTGATGCTGCATCTGGCGATGAAGGCCTTCTACCCGGCCGTGCCGCCGTTTCCGCTGCTGCATGTGGATACGCGCTGGAAGTTCCGCGACATGTATGTGTTTCGCGACCGCATGGCCAAGGAAAGCGGCATGGACCTGCTGGTGCACATCAACCCGGATGGCATCGAGAAGGACATCAACCCGTTCACCCACGGCTCCGCGATCCATACCGACATCATGAAGACCGAGGGCCTGAAACAGGCGCTGGACAAGTACGGTTTCGACGTCGCCTTCGGCGGCGCGCGCCGCGACGAGGAGAAGTCGCGCGCCAAAGAGCGCGTGTTCTCGTTCCGCACCGGGCAGCACCGCTGGGACCCCAAGAACCAGCGCCCCGAGCTGTGGAAGCTGTACAACGCCAGAAAGCACAAGGGCGAGTCGATCCGCGTGTTTCCGCTGTCGAACTGGACCGAGCTCGACATCTGGCAATACATCTACCTCGAGAACATCCCCATCGTGCCCCTGTATTACTCCGCCGTGCGTCCGGTGGTGGAGCGCGACGGCACGCTGATCATGGTCGATGACGAGCGCATGCCGCTGCATCCGGGCGAGGTGCCGATGCTGCGCAGCGTGCGTTTCCGCACCCTGGGCTGCTATCCGCTGACCGGGGCGATCGAGTCCACCGCCGCGACGCTGCCGGCGATCATCCAGGAGATGCTGCTGACGCGCACGTCCGAGCGCCAGGGGCGGGTCATCGACCACGATTCGGCGGGCTCGATGGAGAAGAAGAAGCAGGAGGGGTACTTCTAAATGGCACACGTTTCCGATCTCATCGCCAGCGACATCGAGCAGTATCTGAAGACGCACGAGAAGAAGGGCCTGCTGCGCTTCATCACCTGCGGCAGCGTGGACGACGGCAAGAGTACGCTGATTGGCCGCCTGCTCTATGAATCGAAAATGCTGTTCGAGGACCAGCTCGCCGCGGTCGAGGCCGATTCGAAGAAGTGGGGCACACAGGGCGAGGAGATCGACTTCGCGCTGCTGGTCGACGGGCTGGCGGCCGAGCGCGAGCAGGGCATCACGATCGACGTGGCCTACCGCTTCTTCTCCACCGACAAGCGCAAGTTCATCGTCGCCGACACCCCGGGCCACGAGCAGTACACCCGCAACATGGTCACCGGCGCCTCGACCGCCGACGTCGCGGTGGTGATGGTCGATGCACGCAAGGGCGTGCTGACGCAAACCCGGCGCCACAGCTACCTGGTGTCCCTGCTCGGCATCCGCCGCATCGTGGTGGCGATCAACAAGATGGACCTCGTCGGCTATGCGGAAGGCGTGTATCGCCGCATCGTCGACGACTACAGCGCGTTCGCGCAGCAGATCGGCCTGGAGGGCGTCACCTTCATCCCGATGTCGGCCTTCAAGGGCGACAACATCACCGCGCCGAGCGACGCCATGCCGTGGTACCACGGCACCACGCTGATGGGCTATCTGGAGACGGTCGAGGTCGATGACACGGTGATGCAGCGCGCGCCCTTCCGGCTGCCGGTGCAGTGGGTGAATCGGCCCAACCTGGATTTCCGCGGTTTTGCCGGCGCGGTTGCGAGCGGGGTGGTCCGGCCCGGTGATCGCGTGCGGGTGCAGCCCTCCGGGCGCGAGAGCACGGTGGCGCGCATCGTCACCCGCGATGGCGACCTGGCGCAGGCGGTGGCCGGGCAGTCGGTGACGCTGACCCTGACCGACGAGATCGACATCTCGCGCGGCGACGTGATCTCGACCGTGGCGGCGCCGGCCGAGGTGGCCGACCAGTTCGAATGCACGGTCATCTGGATGCACGACGAGCCGATGCTCGCCGGGCGGCCCTACCTGCTCAAGATCGGTGCGCGCACGGTGACGGCGACGGTGACCGACATCAAGTACCAGGTGAACGTGAATACGCTCGAGCATGTGGCGGCGAAGAAGCTCGAGCTCAACGCCATCGCCGTGTGCAACCTGAGCATGGATCGCGCCGTCGCCTTCGATCCCTACCGCGTCAATCGCGACACCGGCGGCTTCATCCTCATCGACCGCCTGTCCAACAACACGGTCGGCGCCGGCCTGCTGCACTTTGCACTGCGCCGCGCGCACAACATCCACGTGCAGCATGTGGATGTGAACAAGCAGGCGCGCGCCGCGCTCAAGCACCAGCGCGGCTGCGTGGTGTGGTTCACCGGCCTGTCGGGCGCGGGCAAGTCCTCGATCGCCAACCTGGTCGAGAAGAAGCTGCACGCGATGGGCCACCATACCTACCTGCTCGACGGCGACAACGTGCGCCATGGGCTGAACAAGGATCTGGGCTTCACCGATGCCGACCGCGTCGAGAACATCCGCCGCGTGGCCGAGGTCGCGAAGCTGATGGTCGATGCCGGCCTGATCGTGCTCACCGCCTTCATCTCGCCGTTCAAGTCCGAGCGGCGCATGGCGCGTGCCCTGGTCGAGGGCGGCGAGTTCGTCGAGGTCTTCGTCGATACGCCGCTCGAGGTGGCCGAGGCGCGCGACGTGAAGGGGCTCTACAAGAAGGCCCGCCGCGGCGAGCTGAAGAACTTCACCGGCATCGACTCGCCTTACGAAGCTCCGGAGGAGCCTGAGCTGCGCCTGGACACCACCCAGCTGGATCTCGACGCCGCAGCCAACGCGGTGCTCGGCTGGCTCGAAGCCAAGGGCATGATCGAGCGTTGAGCCGACGGAGGGTGCGCCGCCGGGCGGTGAGGTGCGGCCCGGCGGTCACGCTCGTCGCAGGTGACCATCACGTCGGGGTAGAAATAGGCGTCGGCCGCGGCGACGAAGAGCTTCATGTCCGCCACATAGGTGTGGCAGCGGCTGCCCTTTAGGTGCGATCGCAGGCGTGCGTATAGAGCGCCGCCGACCAGCGCATGCTCACGGCGTACCCCGACCATCGCGAACACTTCGCCGGCGATGTACTCGTGCTTGTCGGGTTGCTCCGCTTCCCAGTCGAGATAGGCCTGGCGGGCGATCGACGCGGCTTCCTGTGCGTGTCCCATCGAGAGGCTCCTGGTGGCGTGCCGGTATTGTGGGCGAGCCGGGAGCATCCATCAATCCGGGGAGCTCACGCCGGCCGCCGGTATCCGCCCGCCACGCCGCGTGGCGACAGCACGATCTGCCACAGCTGGTTGGTGCGCGCGCGGAAGGTGCCGGCGCAGGCGAGCAGGTAGTAGCGCCACATGCGGTAGAAGCGCTCGCCGTAGCGTGCGGCGAACTGCGGCCAGGCGGTCTCGAAGCGGGCATGCCAGGCCATCAGCGTGCGGTCGTAGTCGGCGCCGAAGTTGTGCACGTCCTCGACGATGAAGCAGTCCTCCGCCGCGTCGGCGATCTGGCCGAGCGCGGGCAGGTCGCCGTTGGGGAAGATGTAGCGGTCGATCCAGGGGTCGGTAGGGGTGCGACGCAGGTTCTTGCCGATGGTGTGGAGCAGGAACAGGCCGCCCTCGTCGAGGCTGCGCCGCGCCATCTCGAAGAAGGCGCCGTGGTTCTTGGCGCCGACGTGCTCGAACATGCCGACCGAGGCGATGCGCTCGAAGCGCTCGCTGCCGTCACGGTTGAACTGGCGGTAGTCCTGCAGGCGGAAGCTCACCGGCAGCCCGGCGCAGCGGGCCTGGCCGTGCTCGGCCTGTTCGCGCGAGATGGTGAGGCCGACGCATTCGACGCCGTAGTGCTCGGCGGCGAACTTCATCAGGCTGCCCCAGCCGCAACCGATGTCGAGCAGGCGCATGCCCGGTTCGAGCCCGAGCTTGCGGCAGATGAGGTCGAGCTTGGCGGTCTGCGCGTCGTCCAGGTTGTCGGCCTGCGCCCAATAGCCGCAGGTGTAGGCGAGGTGGCCGTCGAGCATGGCCTCGAAGAAGTCGTTGCCGAGGTCGTAGTGCATCTCGCCGACCTGCCAGGTGCGGCGCAGGTTCTGCAGGTTGAAGAGCCGGGCGCGCAGGCCTTGCACCACCAGCGCGCTGGTGCCGACCTTCTCGTCGAGGCGGGCGGTCAGGATGCGGGCGATGAATTCATCGAGCTGCGCACAATCCCACCAGCCCTCCATGTAGCTCTCGCCCAGCCCGAGGCTGCCACGGGCGAGGATGCGGTCGGCGGTCTGGCGCTCGTGGATCACCATGTCCCAGGGCCGCTCGCCATTGAGCTCGATGTCTGCCTCGGCCAGCAGTTGCCCCAGCGCCCGCAGCGACGGGTCCTGCAGCGACGCGCTCGGCAGCGGACGCAGGCTGCGCCGACCGCCTTGATGGCGGGGGCTGCGCTGCAGTGCGTGCGGCGCAGAGCTGCGCGCAAGCCCGGGCACGGACGGGGCGCTGCGGTCGTCGGGCGAGGGGCTTTCGGCTGGGGTCTCCATGCTGTACTCCGCTGTCGATGGCGCAGATTAAAGCAGTCTGACCGCATTGATTCGTTCCGGGGGGCGGAGTTCGCTCTGCTAGAATCGCCCGCCATGAGCTATCAGGTCCTTGCGCGCAAGTGGCGGCCGAAGTCCTTCGGTACGCTGGTCGGTCAGGAGCACGTCGTGCGGGCGTTGTCGCACGCGCTGGCGACCGGCCGGCTGCACCATGCGTGGCTGTTTACCGGCACGCGCGGGGTGGGCAAGACGACGATCAGCCGCATCCTGGCCAAGGCCCTCAACTGCGAGACCGGGGTCACGCCCGAGCCCTGCAACGTGTGCGATGCCTGCCGCGCGATCGATGCCGACCGCTTCCCCGATTATGTCGAGATGGACGCGGCGTCCAACCGCGGTGTCGACGACATGGCGGCGCTGCTCGACAAGGCGGTGTATGCGCCGGTGCAGGGGCGCTACAAGGTCTACATGATCGACGAAGTGCACATGCTCACCGGGCACGCCTTCAACGCCATGCTGAAGACGCTGGAAGAGCCGCCCGAGCACGTCAAGTTCATCCTCGCCACCACCGATCCGCAGAAGATCCCGGTGACGGTGCTGTCGCGCTGCCTGCAGTTCAACCTCAAACAGATGCCGCAGGGCCACATCGTCGAGCACCTGACGCGCATCCTGCAGGCCGAGGACGTGGCCTTCGAGCCGGGCGCGCTGCGCCACCTGGCCAAGGCGGCGAGCGGGTCGATGCGCGACGCGCTGTCGCTGCTCGATCAGGCGATCGCGCACGGCGCCGGCAAGGTCGAGGAGGAGCAGGTCACCCACATGCTGGGTACGGTGGGCGACGACCACCTGTATGCGGTGCTCGATGCGCTGGCCGCGGGCGACGTGCGCGGGCTGCTGATGGTGGCCGACGCGATGGAGGCGCGCAGCCTGGCCTTCGATGCCGCGCTGCAGTCGCTCGCGACCCTGGTGCACCGCATCGCGCTGGCGCAGTTTGCGCCCGAGGCGATCGCCGACGAGGCCGAGCGCGCGCGCATCGCCGCCTACGTGGGCGCCTTCGACGCCGAATACCTGCAGCTTGCCTACCAGATCGCCATCCACGGTCGGGACGAGCTGCCGCTGGCGCCGGACGAGTACACCGGATTCACGATGACGCTGCTGCGCCTGCACGCGTTCCGCCCCGAGCAGCCCGCCGCGCTGGGTGGCGCGGGCGTGGCGCCGGCGGCGGGCGGTCGTGCGCGCGCGGTGGGTGAGGCGCCGGCGGTGCCGGCTCGCGCCGCGGCCGAATCGCGTGCGGCGCCGTCGCCGGGGGCCGCTGCCGGGCCTGCAGCCGGGGTCACGCCGGGTACGGTGCCGCGCGTCGGGCGCCCCGCCGACTCCGTTCCGCCCGCGCCGCCGGTCCCGTCTGCGCCGCCAGCTCGGCCCGCCCCGCCTGCCTCGGCGGCAGCTGCCCCCGCGCCTGTTGCGACCGCAGCGGCGGCGTCCGAGCCATCTACCGTCAGCGGGTACGACGTGCCGCCCTGGGAGGACCTGCCGCCCGAGGCTTACGCCGACCAGGAGGTGGCACCCGCGCGGCGGGCCGCGCCGCCGCCGGCCGCGCTAGAGCCGAGCCCGGTTGCACAGGGTGCGGCTGCACCGAACACGGCCGCACGGAGTTCCGTCGCACCGAATCCGGTCGCACCGGCGTCGGGCAGGGCCGAGCCGCAGCCGGATCCCGTCGCATCGCCGCGCGGTGACGCCGCCGCCTTGCTCGCGCTGGGCGACTGGCGCGGCCTCATCCGCTCGCTCGAGCTCGGCGGTCTCGTGCGCGAGCTGGCGCAGCATTGCGAATGGGTCGACTGCAGCGCGGACGGCCTCAAGTTGCGCCTGTCGCTCGCGCACCGGCATCTGCTGGACATGAACCCGGGTGCAATCGACCGCCTGCAGGATCAGCTTGCGGCGGCGCTCGGGCGCCCGCTGAAGGTGCGCATCGACGTCGGCGACATTGCCGGCGAGACGCCCGCCCAGCGCGATGCGATCGAGCGTCGCGCGCGCCATGCCGAGGCGGTGGCCGCGCTCGAGGCGGATCCTTTCGTGCGCGAGCTGATCGAACGTTTCGATGCCACGCTGGTGGAGAGCAGCGTCAGGCCCCTGTGAGCGGGCGACGGGCGCGGTCGGCCCTCAGCCCAGTTGCCACGCCGGTCGCCATCCCTGTAGCCAAACTTTTCCCCATCCCTTGTTCTAGAGACTCAACGGAGCGCACACCATGATGAAAGGCGGTATTGCCGGCCTGATGAAGCAGGCCCAGCAGATGCAGGAAAACATGAAGAAGATGCAGGACCAGCTGGCCGCGGTCGAGGTCGAGGGCCAGGCCGGTGCCGGCATGGTCAAGGTGCAGATGACCTGCAAGTACGACGTGCGCCGGGTGTCGATCGACGACTCGGTGATGGACGACAAGGAAATGCTCGAGGACCTGGTCGCCGCCGCGCTCAACGACGCGGTGCGCAAGGTCGAGACGGCGACGCAGGAGAAGATGGCCAGCGTCACCGCCGGGCTCAACCTGCCGCCGGGCATGAAGCTGCCGTTCTGAGCGCGGTGCGACGATGTCGCCGTCCAGCCTCGACGAGCTGATCGAGGCCTTGCGCTGCCTGCCCGGCGTGGGGCCGAAGTCCGCCCAGCGCATGGCCTACCACCTGCTGCAACGCGATCAGCGTGGCGCGGCGCGGCTGGGCCGTGCGCTCACGCATGCGCTCGAGGCGCTGCGTCCGTGTGCGCGCTGCAACAGCTTCACCGAGGACGAGATCTGCCAGCGCTGCGCCAACCCGCGTCGCGATGCCTCGCTGCTGTGCGTGGTGGAGATGCCGGCGGACCTGGCGATGATCGAGCAGACGCAGTCCTACAACGGCCTGTACTACGTGCTGATGGGCCGCTTGTCGCCGCTGGACGGAATCGGCCCGCGCGAGCTCAGGTTCGACAAGCTGATTGCGCGCGCGACCGAGGAGGGGGTGCGCGAGGTGATCCTCGCCACCAACTTCACCAACGAGGGCGAGGCCACCGCGCACACGGTCGCCACCCTGCTGGCGGCGCGCGGCGTGAAGGTGACGCGCCTGTCGCGCGGCGTGCCGGTCGGTGGCGAGCTCGAACATACCGATACCGGCACCATCGCGCAGGCCCTGGTGGAGCGGCGCGCCCTCTGAGCATGGACGGGGCAAACCGGCCGACGGGCTTGCTGCAGTGCGGCAATTTTGCGCTTCCGACGGCCCTCCGCGAGTGCGGTTTTGGCGTTGAAAGCCTTGTTCCAGAAGGCGATCCGAGCTTTGCGCTTTCTCTGCTGCAGCGTCTCCGGTATAATTCGCGGGTTATTTGTATCCAGGTCTTTCGTTTTCCTTTCTGGGAAGAGGGTCATGAGCGTTGATCAAAAGATGGACAGCAGCCGCCGCACCCTGCTGCTGGCAACGTCCGCCGCTGGCGGCGTGGCCGCAGTGGCGACCGCGGTGCCGTTTGTTGCCAGCCTCACGCCGTCCGAGCGTGCCAAGGCAGCCGGTGCGCCGGTCGAAGTCGATGTGAGCAAGCTCGCTCCGGGCGAGATGATGACGGTGGAGTGGCGCGGCAAGCCCGTGTGGGTGCTGCGTCGCACGCCCGAGATGCTCGCGTCGCTGGACACCACCGACAGCCGGGTCAGCGATCCGGAGTCGAACAAGCCGATGCAGCCGGACTACGCCAGGAACAAGCACCGCTCGATCAAGCCCGAGTACCTCGTCGCCGTCGGCATCTGCACCCACCTCGGCTGTTCGCCGTCCGAGAAGTTCAAGATGGGCGCCGAGAGCGGCATGGGCGCCGACTGGCCGGGTGGCTTCCTGTGCCCCTGCCATGGCTCGCTCTTCGATCTGGCTGGTCGTGTCTACAGCAGCATGCCGGCGCCGGACAATCTCGAAGTGCCACCGCACCAGTACCTCGCGGATTCCACCATTCTTGTTGGCGAAGACGGGAAGGCCTAAGCGATGACGACCAAATCACAAGCCCTGCTCAACTGGATCGACGAGCGCTTCCCGCTCACGTCGTCGATCAAGGGGCACCTCACCGAGTACTACGCGCCGAAGAACTTCAACTTCTGGTACTTCTTCGGTTCGCTGGCGCTGATGGTGCTGGTGATCCAGATCCTGACCGGCATCTTCCTGGTCATGCACTACAAGCCCGACGCCTCGCTCAACGCTTCTGGCGTGCCCGTGGCCTTCGCCAGCGTCGAGTACATCATGCGTGAGGTGCCGGGTGGCTGGCTGATCCGCTATCTGCACTCGACCGGCGCCTCGGCCTTCTTCGTCGTGGTCTACCTGCACATGTTCCGTGGCCTGCTCTACGGTTCCTACCGCAAGCCGCGCGAACTCATCTGGATCTTCGGCACCCTGATCTTCCTGGTGCTGATGGCTGAAGCCTTCATGGGCTACCTGCTGCCATGGGGCCAGATGTCGTTCTGGGGCGCGCAGGTGATCGTGAACCTGTTCTCGGCGATCCCGATCATCGGGCCGGACCTGTCGCTGGTCATCCGTGGTGACTACGTCGTGTCCGACGCCACGCTGAACCGCTTCTTCTCCTTCCACGTCATCGCCGTGCCGCTGGTGCTGATCGGCCTCGTCGCCGCGCACATCATCGCGCTGCACGAAGTCGGCTCGAACAACCCCGACGGCGTCGAGATCAAGAAGCGCAAGGACGCGTCGGGCAAGCCGCTCGATGGCATCCCCTTCCATCCGTACTACACGGTGAAGGACATCGTCGGCGTGGTGGTCTTCCTGTTCTTCTTCAGCGCGGTGGTGTTCTTCGCGCCTGAAGGCGGCGGCTACTTCCTCGAGTTCAACAACTTCCTGCCGGCCGACCCGCTGACCACGCCGCCGCACATCGCGCCGGTCTGGTACTTCACCCCGTTCTATTCGGTGCTGCGCGCGGTGACCTATCCGCTGTTCGGCCTCGATGCCAAGTTCTGGGGCGTGGTGGCGATGGGAGCGTCGGTGGTGATCATCGCCTTCCTGCCCTGGCTGGACCGCAGCCCGGTGAAGTCGATCCGCTACAAGGGTCCGATCTTCAAGACCGCGCTGGTGATCTTCGTGATCTCCTTCTTCATCCTGGGCTACCTGGGCGTGCTGCCCCCGACCCCGGGTCGTACGCTGGTGTCGCAGATCTGCTCGGTGCTGTACTTCGCCTTCTTCCTGCTGATGCCGTGGTACAGCAAGCTCGACAAGTGCAAAGCCGAACCGGAAAGGGTGAACTTCAAATGACAATGCGCGTGATCAACCTCATCAAGCGGGCGGCAGCGGTGCTGCTGTTCGCGCCGGCCGTGGCGATGGCGGCAGCCGCCTCGGTGCAGCTCGACAAGGCGCCGGTCAGCACGGACCCGGCTGCGTTGCAGCACGGCGCCAAACTGTTCGTCAATTACTGCCTGAACTGCCACAGCGCCAGCTTCACGCGCTACAACCAGCTGCAGAACATCGGGCTGTCCGAGCAGTCGATCCGTGACAACCTGATGTTCACCGGCGAGCGCGTCGGCGACCTGATGAAGATCGCCATGCGCCCGGCGGAGTCCAAGATCTGGTTCGGCAAGGCGCCGCCCGATCTGACCCTGGTTGCACGTGCGCGCTCCTCCGGCGACGGCAGCGGTGCAGACTGGCTCTATACCTACATGCGCCAGTTCTACCGCGATACCGAGCGCCCCTCGGGCTGGAACAACGTCGTCTTCGCCAACGTCGGCATGCCGCACGTATTCTGGGAGCTGCAGGGCGAGCAGGTGGCCAACATCACCGAGAACGCCGATGGCACGAGCAAGGTCGAATTGTCGCTGGCCAAGCCGGGCAAGCTGAGCGTCCAGGAGTACGACAAGGCGGTGGCCGATCTGGTCTCCTTCCTGGTCTGGATGGGCGAGCCGGTGGCCGAAAAGCGCAAGACGATCGGCACCTTCGTGCTGATCTTCCTGGCCGGCATGTTCGTGCTCACCTATGCGTTGAAAAAGAACTACTGGAAGGACATTCATTGACCCCAGTCGCGGCAGGCCGCAAGGCCGGTTAGCGCGGTCCGACCCCAGACGCACCACGCGCTGTCGCGTGGTGCGCTTTTGCTTTTGAATTCCGGAGTGGCAACACCATGATGAACCTTTATTCCGGCACGACCGATCCCTTCAGTCACCGCTGCCGGATCGTCTTGTTCGAGAAGGGCATGGATTTCGAAGTCATCGACGTCGATCTCTACAACAAGCCCGAAGACATCGCCGTCATCAACCCCTACAACCGCGTGCCGGTGCTGGTGGATCGCGACCTCGTGCTGTACGAGGCCAACATCATCAACGAGTACATCGACGAGCGCTTCCCGCATCCGCAGCTGATGCCGCCTGACCCGATCATGCGTGCGCGCGCCCGCCAGCTGCTGCACACCTTCGAGCAGGAGCTGTTCACCCACCTCGAGGCCCTCGAGGCTGCGCAGAAGGGCGTGGACAAGGTGCGCGCGCACGTGCGCGACCACCTGACCCAGCTCGCGCCGGTGTTCACCAAGCAGAAGTACATGCTGGGCGACGAGTTCTCCATGCTCGACGTCGCCATCGCGCCGCTGCTGTGGCGCCTCGAGCACTACGGCATCGAGCTGCCCAAGGCGGCTGCGCCGTTGATGAAGTACGCCGAGCGCATCTTCAGTCGCCAGGGCTTCATCGACGCCCTGACCCCGTCCGAAAAGGTCATGCGCCGCTGAGCGCGCCGACCACTGCGCAGGAGCATCGATGAGCGCCGTCTCGACCAAGCCTTACCTGCTGCGCGCCATCTGGCAATGGTGCATCGACCAGGGCTTCACGCCTTATCTTGCGACCCTGGTCGATGACCAGACACGGGTGCCGCCGGGCTATGCGCGGGACGGCCAGATCGTGCTCAACCTGTCGCCCGATGCCACCGGGCAGCTGCAGATGGACAACGACTACATCAGCTTCCAGGCCCGCTTCGGCGGCGCTGCGCATTCGCTGGTGATCCCGGTGGTGAACGTGGTCGCGATCTACGCGCGCGAGAACGGGCAGGGCATGGCCTTCGAGCCCGAGTTCGACGAGACCGAGGCGGGCGCGGAAGACAGCGAGGATGCGTCGGTCGACGACCTGGCCGCCACCCATGCCGAACCGCTCGCCCCGCGCGGCGACGCGCCGGCCGATGCGCCGCCGCGTCCGCCGCGCGGCAGCCACCTCAAGGTCGTCAAGTAAGGAAGCCCCTCATGTCCGGTCTGGTCTGGAGCGATGCGCTCGCCAACGACCTCGCGCCGATGGATGAAACCCATCGCGAGTTCGTGGATTGTTACAACGCAGTGGCCTCGGCGACGGCCGATCAGTTGCTGCCTGCCTTCGATGCACTGATTGCGCACACCGAGGCCCACTTTGGCCTGGAGAACCGCTGGATGGAAGCGGTGGATTTTCCTGGCTGCCATCGTGCCGAGCATGACCGCGTGCTGGCCGTGATGCACGACATTCGGCGTCGCGTGGCGGCGGGCGACACCTTCTTCTGCAAGCGTCTGGTCGAGGAGTTGCCGGCCTGGTTCCGCAACCACGTCGATGGCATGGACGCCGCGCTCGCCTTTCACCTGCAGAGCATCGGCTTCGATTTCGATACCGGCACGCTACCCGCGGCGACCGACGGTCGCACGCCGGCGCCGGCTGCCGCCTGCACTCACGCCGGCTGACGGAAGGGAAACGCGATCGGCGGCGGCTGGCCGCTCATCAGTTGCGCCAGGGCAGCGGCCGAGCCGCAGGCGAGCGTCCATCCCAGCGTGCCGTGCCCGGTGTTGAACCACAGCCCGGGTGTGCGGCCGCGGCCGATGACCGGGACGTTGCCGGGCGTCGCCGGTCGCAGACCGGCCCAGGCTTCGACGCTGCTCACGTCGATCGCACCGGGAAAGCGGCTGCACGCCCATTCGAGGATGGCCGCGACCCGCTCCGGCCGCACCCGGGTGTCGAAGCCGTTGAGCTCCGCCGTGCCGGCGATGCGCAGACGCTCGCCGAGGCGGGAGCAGACGATGCGGCGTGACTCGTCGGTGAGACTGACGCTCGGCGCGCGACTGGCGTCGATGACCCGTGCGGTGATCGAGTAGCCCTTGACCGGGTAGATCGGCAAGTCCTCGCCCAGCGCTGACACCAGACGCGGCCCATAGCTGCCGAGGCAGACGACGAAGGCATCGGCCTGCAGCCACTGGTGCTGCCCTTGGGCATCGCGCACCTCCACCGCCTCCACCCCACTCGCGCCGCGGCGCAGCCGCTGTATCGCCTGCTGCCAGTGAAAGCACACGCCCTCGTCCTGCAGGCGCGTGGCCAGGGCCTGGGTGAAGCGATGGGCATCGCCCGACTCGTCGGTCGGCGCATACAGGCCGCCTGCCAGGGTCGCTGCCTGGGCGGCGAGCGCGGGCTCGATGCGCAGGCACGCGTCCACGTCGCACACCTGCGCGGCGATGCCGAATCCGCCCAGTTGCCGCGCGCGCGCCGGGGCGTGGGCGAACTCGGCGCGGCTGTGGAACAGGTGCAGGATGCCGCGCTCGAGTTGGTCGTAGTGCAGGCCGGTCGCGCTGCGCAGGGCGCGCAACTGCTCGCCGCTCCAGCGCCCGAGCGCGGCGATGGCGGCGGTGTTGCGCTGCGTGCGCGAGGGCAGGCATTCGAGCAGGAAGCGCGCACCCCAGCGCCATTGTGCGGGGTCGCGCGTGGGGCGGAACTTGAGCGGCGCGTCGTCGCGGCCGAGCCAGCGCAGCACCTGCAAGGGCGCGGCCGGATTGGCCCAGGGCTCGGGATGGCTGATCGAGATCTGGCCGCCGTTGGCGAAACTGGTCTCGAGCCCGGCGGCGGGCTGGCGGTCGACGACGCTGACGTCGAACCCGGCCCGGTGCAGATACCAGGCGGTCGTGACGCCGGACAGGCCGGCGCCGAGAACCAGAACGTGCATGTGAGGGCGTTGCGCGAGGGTGAGGGTGGAGGGGCGGGAGCCGTCGATGATAACCGCGCACGCGCCGCACCGGGAAACGGCGCCACCGCGGCGCGCGCTCGGCGCATAGTCCGTGCGCTGGCGGCGCGGAACCGCGATAATCGCGGCTTGTCCGTAATCTTCGTCGATTGGAGTGCCTTCATGCGCCGTGTCACCCTTACCCAATTCCTCATCGAGCAGCAGCGGGCGGGCCGCATCAGTGCCGATCTGCGCCTGCTGATCGAGGTCGTCGCGCGCGCGGTCAAGGCGATCGGCGTGAATGTGTCGAAAGGGGCGCTGGCCGGCGTGCTGGGCGAGGCGGGTACCGACAACGTGCAGGGCGAGGCGCAGAAGAAGCTCGACGTGATCGCCAACGAGATCCTGCTGCAGGCCAACGAATGGGGCGGGCACCTGGCGGCGATGGCCTCGGAAGAGGTCGAGACGGTGCATCAGATCCCCTTCGACTATCCCAAGGGCGGCTTCCTGCTGCTGTTCGATCCGCTCGACGGCTCCTCGAACATCGACGTCAATATCTCGGTGGGCACCATCTTCTCGGTGCTGCGCAATCCGCCCGACCACACCGAGCCGACCGAAGAGGACTTCCTGCAGCCCGGTCGCGACCAGGTCGCTGCCGGCTATGCGGTGTATGGGCCCTCGACCCAGTTCGTGCTGACGGTGGGCAAGGGCGTGCATGCCTTCACCCTCGACCGCGAAATGGGCAGCTTCATCTACACCCAGCCCTATATGACGATTCCGGTCGATACCCAGGAGTTCGCGATCAATGCTTCCAACGCGCGCTTCTGGGAGGCGCCGGTGAAGCGCTATGTCGACGAGATGCAGATGGGCAAGGGCGGTCCGCTGGGCAAGGACTACAACATGCGCTGGGTGGCGTCGATGGTGGCGGACGTGCACCGCATCCTCACCCGTGGGGGCATCTTCATGTATCCGATGGACGAGAAGTGCCGCGCCATGGGCGGCAAGCTGCGGCTGATGTACGAGGCCAACCCGATGGCCATGCTGGTCGAGCAGGCCGGCGGGGCGGCCTCGACCGGGCGCGAGCGCATCCTCGATATGCAGCCCACCAAGCTGCATCAGCGCGTGCCGGTGATCCTGGGCTCGAAGAACGAAGTGGAGCGGGTGGTCTCGTACCACCTCGAGGGCTGAGGCGGGTGCTGGGAACGGGCCCGCGCCGACACGCCACGACCCGCAGGCGCGCCTGGGTTGTGCGCCTGGCGGCGCTGGCGGGCGGTGTCGTGGCGCTGGCGAGCGCGCCGCTCGCGGCCCAGCAGCCGCTCGAGGTTCGGCTGGAGGCCCCCGATGCGGTGCGTCCGGTGCTCGAGCGCCATGTGCGCCTGCTGCGGCGCGAGAACCTGGTCCTGCCCGAGGAGGCGGCCGACCGTGCCGCGATGACGCGGCGGACGCGGCGCGAGATCGCCGATCTGCTCGCCACCGAGGGCTACTTCACGCCGCGCGTGCGCTTCGACCGTGCGGACGCGGGGCGCTGGGTGATTGAGGTCGAGCCGGGGCCGCGCACCACGATCAGTGCGGTCAGCATCGAGTTCGAGGGCGAGCTGAGCAGCCCCGCCAGCGACGGCGGCGCCGAACACCTCGAGCTGCTGCGCGCGGGCTGGCGCCTGCCGGTGGGCGAGCCCTTCAGCCAGGCGGGCTGGGATGGCGCCAAGCAGCAGCTGCTCGATGCGGTCAGCGCGCGCCGCTACGCAGCCGCCCGCATCGCGCGCAGCCGCGCCGAGATCGACCCCGAGACGGCGACCGCGACGCTCAGCGTGACGCTCGACAGCGGCCCCGCCTTTTATCTTGGCGAGCTGCAGGTCGAAGGCCTGGAGCATCTGCCCGCGGATCTCGTGCAGCGCTACAGCCTGCTGCGGCCGGGTTCGCCCTATGACCGCGAGGAGCTGCTCGCCTTCCAGACCGGGCTGCAGAACACGCCGCATTTTGGCTCGGTGATCGTCGACGTCGATCGCGACCCGGCGCTCGCGGCCGCGGTGCCGGTGCGGGTGCAGGTGACCGAGGCCCTGCCCAAGTACCTGGGATTCGGCGTCGGTTTCTCGACCAACACCGGTGCCCGCGTCGAGACCACCTACCGCGACTCCAACCTGCGCGGCCGCGGCTGGGAGTTCGCCACCGGGCTGCGCCTGGAGCAGCGTCGCCAGGCCCTCTACGCCGACATCTTCCTGCCGCCGAAGGGCAGGCATCGCGACAGCTTCGGCGCGCTGATCGACCGCAGCGACCTCGAGGGCCTCAAGGTCACCTCTCAGGCGCTGGGGGCCACGCGCAGCGCGGTGCGCGGTGACATCGAGACCCAGCTCGCGCTGCGCCTGCAGCATGAAAAGATCGAGCCCTCGGGTGCCGAATCACGCACGAGCAACACGCTGACGGCCAACTGGACCTGGGTCAAGCGCGCGGTGGACGACCTGCTCGACCCGACCCGGGGCTACGTCTTCGAGTACCAGGTCGGCGGTGGTGCGGCGGTGGCGCTGGCCGAGCGCGATTTCCTGCGCCTGTACTCGCGCTTCGTGCGCTACCAGCCGGTGCGCAGCACCGACGTCTTCATCCTGCGCGCCGAGGGGGGCGTCACCCTGGCCGACAGCCGCGAGGGCATTCCGCAGGACTTCCTGTTCCGCACCGGCGGCGCGCAGACGGTGCGCGGCTACGACTATCAGAGCCTGGGCGTCAAGGAAGGCAATGCCACGGTCGGCGGCCGCTATCTCGCGGTGGCAAGCGCGGAGTACGTACGCTGGTTCCAGCCGCAGTGGGGCGCGGCCTTCTTCGTCGATGCCGGCGATGCGGCCGACACGCGCGACGATTTCGATCTGCGCGTGGGCTATGGCATCGGGGCGCGCTGGCGCAGCCCGGCGGGCCCGCTCGCGCTCGACCTTGCCTGGGGGCATCAGGAACGCAGCCTGCGCCTGCACTTCGGCGTGGCGATCGCGTTCTGAGCGAGCGCGGGCTTCGGGCATCGGGCGCATCCCCTGGGGCGGCGCTGCGACGCGCCTTCGATGCGACGGACGGTCGAGCCGGGCAGCGAGCGCATCGTGCAGCCGCCACACCTGCCTGGCGTCTCGCCCGCAGCCGCGCCCATCGAGGGCTGGCCGGCGCCGGGTGACAGGAGTAACGTCTGGCTGCGCCGATCGCCATGCTGTTATCAGGGTAGTCCGATCGGCGCTTCCCGGTGACGACCAAGGCCCCGCGCTGCGGGGCAGGCGAGGCGAACATGGATCGACCGCCCGGCATGCGAACCTGCCTGTACGAGGGCGATGCCCTCGACGGCGTGATCGACGACATGGCCTGCCGCGCGGCGGCGCTCCTCGCCGGTCGCGCGCGCGTCGCAGTGATCGGCATCCTTCGCCGCGGCGCGCCGCTCGCCGACCGCCTGTGCGAACGCCTGGTGCGCCGGCATGGGCTGGCGCCGCCGCTGCGCCTCGACCTGCAGGTCAAGCGCTACGCGGACGACCTCACCCTGCTGCACCCCGAGACCCGGCTCACCGAGGACGTCGCCCACGCCGCGCTCGACCTCGAAGGCCGCAGCCTGCTGGTGGTGGACGACGTGCTCTACAGCGGGCATTCGCTGCTGCGCGTGCTCGAATACCTCGCGCGCCGGCAGCCGACGGAGATCCGCGTGGCGATGCTGGTCGATCGCGGCGTGTGCACCCTGCCGGTCCATGCGGACGTCGTGGGGCGTCGGCTGGAGATCGCGGCGGGCGACATCATCGAGTGCAACGTGCCGCCCTACGAACCCGACTTTCGCATCGAACTGCTGCGGCCGCTGCGCGGGGCTTGAGCGCGGCCGCCGCCGACCATGGAGGTGCATGATGTTTCGTGATCGACTGGATGCCGCTGCGCAACTTGCGAAGGCGCTCGACCCCTGGCGCGGCAAGAACCCGCTGGTGCTGGCGATTCCGCGCGGCGCGGTACCGATGGGCGCGGCGCTGGCCGAGGCGCTGGGCGGCGAGCTCGACGTGGTGCTGGTGCACAAGCTCAGCTCGCGCTGGAATCCGGAGTACGCGATCGGCGCGGTCGACGAGGGCGGCTGGTCCTTCGTGTCCGACGCCTCCGAGGACGACGAGGCCTGGGTCGAGGCGGAGAAGGCGCGCCGCGTGCAGCAGCTGCGCGAGCGCCGCGCGCTGTATTCGCCCGAACGGCCGCCGGTCGATGCGCGCGGGCGGGTAGTGATCGTCGTCGATGACGGGCTGGCCACCGGCGCGACCATGGTCGCCGCGCTGCATGCGGTGCGTGCGCAGTCGCCGCAGCGATTGATTTGCGCGCTGCCGGTCGCCGCGCCCGACAGCCTGGCCCGCGTCGAGCCTTACGCCGATGAAATCGTGTGCCTGGACAAGCCCTTTGGCTTTCGTGCCGTCGGCCAGTTCTACCAGCACTTCGACCAGGTCGAGGACGAGGAGGTGGTCGACTGCCTGCGCCGCTTCGTCAGGCGTCCTGGGAGCGGTGGCGCATGATCGGCGGCGCAGAGGGGCGCGATGCTGCGCGGCAGACCGCCGGGCTTGCGCGCAAGGTGGCGCGGCTGCGGCCGCGGGTCCGCATCAAGGGGTGAGGACGGGCGCGGCAGAAGGCTTGCGCGAGGGCGGCCGGGGCAGGCCGCGAGGTTGGTGAGGAGCACGGCGCGCGGCGCGCGGCCGCGGACCGGTCGTGCTCAGCAGCGGCCCTTCTTGGCCTGGCCCGGCGGGCAGAAGTCGCTCTCGCGGTGGTAACGGCGGCCGTCCTCGTGATGGTAGCCGCGCTCTTCGTAACGCACGCCGTCGCGGTGGCGGCGGCCATCGCGCTCATTGTCGTAGCCGACTGCGGCACCGACGCCACCGCCGAGGGCGCCGCCGATGATCGCGCCTTCGCGGCCGCCGACGGCTTCACCGATCAATGCACCGGCGGCGCCACCCACGCCTCCGCCGAGGGCGGTCGAGCCGCCGGCGTGCGCGGCACCGGCGAAGGAAAGGGCGAGGAGGGCAGAGGCGAGGAGTCGGGTCTTCATGGGGAGTGGTTCCGTTCTTGTTGGATGGCAGCGATCTTAAACGTCGCTCCGCGCGACTGTCGAATGCGACTTGTCAGAGAATGTTGCCCCTTGAATGGCGCCGGGGCGCGCCGCTTGACGAGGGTGGGAGCGGGCTTGCCCGCGGAATGAGCCTGCCTGTGCCAGACGCGATGCGCCGCCTCGCCCGCGCCCCGGCGATGGCTCGGTGCCGCTAGCGATTGCCGTGGCCAGCGAAGGCCTCCGCGATCATTCATCTCCTGATTACGACGTTGCGCTGCCGGCGCCCTCGCTGCGGTCTTTGTGGTCTCTGCCGAAGGCGCGGCGCAGCTGTGCGAGCCTCTTCAGCCCGGCGATCGCCCGCCCGTTGACCGAGTCCTCCGCCATCGTCCCGTCGGCGGCCGGCGTGCCGGCGGGCAGGCCGGTGAGCAGCTCGAGCGCTTCGTCCACATCGGCCACTGCCCAGATGGTGAAGCGGCCGGCCCGCACGGCGTCTGCCACTTCCTGGCGCAGCATCAGGTTGCACACGTTGGCCTGCGGGATCAGTACGCCTTGTTCGCCGTCCAGTCCGCGTGCCTCGCACAGCTCGAAGAAGCCCTCGATCTTCTCGTTGATGCCGCCGACCGGCTGCACCACGCCGAACTGGTTGACCGAGCCCGTCACCGCGCGCGCCTGTGACAGCGGTACGCGCGCCAACGCCGACAGCAGGGCGCACAGTTCGGCGAGCGAGGCGCTGTCGCCCTCGACGCCGCCGTAGGACTGCTCGAACACCAGGCTCGCCTTCAGCGACAGCGGCATCAGCCAGCCGAAGCGCGCGGCGAGGAAGGCCGACAGGATCAGCACGCCCTTGGAGTGGATCGGCCCGGCCAGTTTGACCTCGCGCTCGATGTCGATGATCTCGCCTTCGCCGACGCGCACCGTGGCGGTGATGCGCACCGGATGGGCGAAGCTGCCGTCGCCCAGCGGCACCACGGCAAGCCCATTGACCTGGCCGACGTGGCTGCCGCTGCTGTCGACCAGCCACTGGCCGCGCAGGATGGCGTCCTGGTGGGCAAGGCGCAGGCGCTCGTGGCGGCGGCGATGGGCGGCGAGCGCAGCCTCGACATGCTCGCGCTCGATCAGCGCCGACCCGGCCGCGGCGGCGAAGTGCTCGGCTTCGTGCATGCGATCGTCGAGCGGCTGGGTCTGGGTGCTGAGGCGCTCGGCATCCCCAGCCAGGCGCGCGGCGTGCTCGATGAGGCGCGCCACCGCGCCGGCTGACAAGGGGCGCAGCCCCTCGCGGCGGGCAAGGGTGGCGAACAGGCGGGCGTAGCGTGCGGTGCTGTCGGGCGTGCGCACGATCTCGCTGTCCATGTCGGCGTTGATCTTGAACAGGGCCGCAAACTCGGGGTCGAGACGCGACAGCAGGTAGTAGAGCAGGCGCTCGCCGATCAGCACCACCTTGAGCTCGAGCGGCATCGGCTCGGGTTCGAGCTGCACCGTGCCGGTGACGCCGATGAGTTCGGCGAGTGACTCCACGCGCAGCTTGCCCGCCATCAGCGCGCGCTTGAGGCCCTCCCAGGCGAAGGGCTGGGCGAGCAGCTTGAGCGCGTCGAGCACCAGGAAACCGCCATTGGCGCGGTGCAGGGCGCCCGCGCGAATCAGCGTGAAATTGCTGACCAGGGTGCCCATGTGCACCACGTGGTCGATGCGCCCGACCAGGTTCTGCAGTGTCGGGTGGTCCTCGTACACCATCGGCCGCGTGCCGTCGGCGGGGTTCTCCACCAGCAGGTTGATCTGGTAGCGCTGCACCGCGAGCGTGCCGGAGAAGGTGATGCCCTCGCTGTCCTCGTCGGCGTGCGGCGCGGCACGCAGCGACTCGCCGCTGGCGAGGATGTCGCGATGCACCGCGTCGAGGTGATCGAGCACGGCGGGCAGGTCGGCATGGCGCGCCTTGAGCTCGTCGATCATGTGCGCGACGGTGGCGCCGAGCGCGTCTTGGCCGGCTTCGCGGATGCGGTTCTGCAGCTCGCGACGCCAGCGTGGAAACTCCGCCATCAGGTGCTGCATGCGATCGTGCAGCGCTCGGATGTGCTCGCCGAGTTCCTTCTGGCGCGCCTCCGGGAGCTGGTCGAACTCCTCCTTGGTGAGGGTGTCGTCCTCGCCCTTCATCGGCACGAAGGCGAAGCCATGCGGGGTGCGCAACAGGGCGACGCCGCGCGCGCGGGCCTCGTCGCCGAGTTCGCGCAACGCATGCTCCTCGCGCTGCTTGGCCTCGTCCTGCAGCGCTTCGAGCCGGGCGCGGTAGTCGTCGCTCTCGAACACCGCGCCGATGGCGGGGATCAGCTCCTCGACGAAGCGGTTCATGTCGTCGCGCAGACCGGGCCCGCGGCCGCAGGGCAGGCGCAGGATGCGGGGCTGCGAAGGGTGGCCGAAGTTCCACACATAGCACCAGTCGGACGCCGCGCCGCCCTGGCCGCGCTCGGCCTCGAGCAGGTGGCTGACGATGGCGTGGCGTCCGCTGCCCGTGTCGCCGAGCACGAACAGGTTGTAGCCCTCGTGCGGGATGTCGAGCGCCAGGCGGATCGCTTCTACCGCGCGCGGATGCAGCAGCTCGGTGTCGGCGTCGGCAAGCTCGGCGGTGGTCGCGAAGCCCAGTTCGGCCGGGTCGCAGGGGCTGTGGAGCCGCTCGGGCGGCAATGCGGGGACGGGGCACATCGGCGTGGCCTCTTCGGTCTTGTAGGCAGAGGATGAATGTCGAGCCGCACTGAGTTCTGATGAGCCCAGCCCAGCAAATCAAGCCTTGACAAACGACTGGGTCAAGGTGTTCTGACCCGCTGAATCGTTCACTTCTGAATTATCGGTACTTTGACGCACTCAGTTCAGAGTTTTCCGGCGGTCATCATCCTTGGCGTCGGGCCTGGCGAAGCGCGCGGCCAGGACCGCCCTCGGGTCGGCTGCAATTCGCGGCATGCGGAGGCATCTTGCAGCGCCGACCGAGGACGTGCCCGATAGCGAGGCGCGCCGTGCAAGCCACGGTTGCGGCTAGCGGACCTTGAAGGGCAGATTGGCAGTCGCCGCCTTGCCGTCTTGGTCGCGTGTCGTGATGAACAGGCGGTAGGCACCGGGCACGGTCGGCGCCACGAAGCGCACCGTGGCCGCGTCCGCATGCAGCACGCGCACGTCGACACGCGGCGGCGGCGTCTCGGCGTCGCCGCCCTTGCGCAGGTCGGTTGCCTCGGCGCGGACCGTCCATTCGGTCGTCAGCTCAGAGCCGTCATGGGCGACGGCGTCGATGCCGGCGGAGATCTCCGCGCCGGGCGCGAATTCGTCCGCGCCGATGCCGATGCCGCGGATGACTGGCGCTGGCTTGGCCACCGGACGCCCCCAGGCCGCGGCGAGGGCGTCGGTCATCGCGGTCTGACTGCGGTCGGCGAGGAGCAGGCCGTGCCAGGTCGCGGTCTGCTCCTGCTTGGCGCCCCACAAGAAGGGGAAGGCGCCGCGGATCTGTGGCTGGTCCTTCAGGAAGGCCAGCGCCTCGGTGAAGAAGCGTGCTTTCTCGGTACTGGTGAGTTCCACCGGTGCGCCCCAGGGCTTGCGGCCGGCTTGCCACTGGCCTAGCGGGCCGAGCTCGGCGACCACCACCGGCTTGGTGATGCCGGCTTCGCGCAGCCGCTGCGGCAGGTCGAAGATTGCGCCGGCGTAGACGTTGATGCCGAGCAGGTCCACGTTCGGGCAGCACCCGGCCAGCGTGCGGAAAGCGTCCATGCCGGTGTCGGCCACCACCATCAGGGTCGGATGGTTGGGGTCGAGTTGCTCGATGAGGCCGGCGAGGCGATCGACCTCGCGCCACAGCGGCAGCGGGTCGGCGACACCGGTTTCGATCTCGTTGCCGACGCCCCAGGCGAGCAGTGCGGGGTGGTCGCGGTAGCGCACGACGGTTTCCAGCACTGCCTCCTCCTGAGCGCGCAGCGCCGCGGCGTCCGCGTAATCGAAGCCGTGGCGCGGATGCTCCAGCCACAGGCCCATTACCACCTTCATGCCTAGCTGCTGCGCTTCATCGAGCACCCAGGCGTCGCTCGCGCGATAGGTGCGGACGACCTTAGCCCCGGCTTCGGCCAGGCGAGCGAGGCTCGCGCGGTCGCCCTCGAAAGCTGCGCCCCGCCAGGTTTCGCTTGCCGTGGCAGCAGCGTGGCCCAGGAGGATGAGCGCGGAGATGAGCAACCTGGGGATGGCGCGGCGCAAGAGAGGGGAGAACGGCACGAGGCACCAAATGCAGTCGACGAAAAAATCGCCCCTTGAAATCCCCGAGGGGCGTCCCTATTATTAGCACTCGTTGGCAGTGAGTGCTAACAAGCTTCCAGACCGCCTTCGATCGGGTCGCGGAAGCGCACTGCGAATTTGTCCCGCGGGCCGTGCCCGCAAGTCAATCAACCCAAGCAGTTGAATCCTGGATAGGAGAGAACTCAATGAAGATTCGTCCCCTGCACGATCGCGTGATCGTCAAGCGTCTGGAAGCCGAGCGCAAGACCGCCAGCGGCATCGTGATCCCGGACAGCGCCGGCGAGAAGCCCGATCAGGGCGAGGTCCTGGCTGTCGGTAACGGCAAGATCCTGGACGACGGCAAGGTCCGTCCGATGGCCGTCAAGGTGGGCGACAAGGTGCTGTTCGGCAAGTATGCCGGCCAGACCGTGAAGGTCGAAGGCGAAGAGCTCCTCGTGATGCGCGAGGAAGACATCATGGGCGTGGTCGAGGCCTGAGCCTCCTGCAAGCCCCTGCAACGCTAATCGAAACAATTCAGGAGTTCTGAAGAATGGCAGCTAAAGAAGTCAAGTTTGGTGATTCCGCCCGCGAGCGCATGGTCGCCGGCATCAACATCCTCGCCAACGCGGTCAAGGTGACCCTGGGCCCGAAGGGCCGCAACGTGGTGCTCGAGCGCTCCTTCGGCGCCCCCACCGTGACCAAGGACGGGGTCTCGGTCGCCAAGGAAATCGAGCTGAAGGACAAGTTCGAGAACATGGGCGCGCAGATGGTCAAGGAAGTCGCTTCCAAGACCTCGGACATCGCCGGTGACGGTACCACCACCGCCACCGTGCTGGCGCAGTCGATCGTGCGTGAAGGCATGAAGTACGTCGCCGCCGGCATGAACCCGATGGACCTCAAGCGCGGCATCGACAAGGCCGTCATCGCCACCATCGAAGAGCTGAAGAAGCTGTCCAAGCCCTGCTCGACCAACAAGGAAATCGCCCAGGTCGGCTCGATCTCGGCCAACTCCGACAGCGACATCGGCGACATCATCGCCCGTGCCATGGACAAGGTCGGCAAGGAAGGCGTGATCACCGTCGAAGACGGCAAGTCGCTGCAGAACGAGCTCGACGTCGTCGAGGGCATGCAGTTCGACCGCGGCTACCTGTCGCCCTACTTCATCAACAACCCGGACAAGCAGGTCGCCATCCTCGAGCAGCCCTTCGTCCTGCTGTTCGACAAGAAGATCTCGAACATCCGTGACCTGCTGCCGGTGCTCGAGCAGGTCGCCAAGGCCGGCCGTCCGCTGCTGATCATCGCCGAGGACGTCGAAGGCGAGGCCCTGGCCACCCTGGTGGTGAACAACATCCGCGGCATCCTCAAGACCTGCGCCGTCAAGGCCCCGGGCTTCGGCGACCGTCGCAAGGCCATGCTGGAAGACATCGCCATCCTGACCGGTGGCCAGGTCATCGCCGAAGAAGTCGGCCTGACCCTCGAGAAGGCTACCCTGGACGACCTCGGCCAGGCTGCCCGCATCGAGATCGGCAAGGAAAACACCATCATCATCGACGGTGCTGGCCAGGGCGATCGCATCGAAGCCCGCGTCAAGCAGATCCGCGTGCAGATCGAGGAAGCCACCTCCGACTACGACCGCGAGAAGCTGCAGGAGCGCGTGGCCAAGCTGGCTGGCGGTGTTGCGGTGATCAAGGTCGGCGCCGCCACCGAAGTCGAGATGAAGGAGAAGAAGGCCCGTGTCGAAGACGCCCTGCACGCCACCCGCGCTGCAGTGGAAGAGGGCATCGTCCCCGGCGGCGGTGTTGCGCTGCTGCGCGCCCGTGCTGCACTGGGCGAGCTGAAGGGCGACAACCACGACCAGGACGCCGGCATCAAGATCGTGCTGCGCGCGATGGAGCAGCCGCTGCGCGAGATCGTCGCCAACGCCGGTGACGAGCCGAGCGTGGTGGTGAACAAGGTTGTCGAGGGTTCCGGCAACTACGGCTTCAACGCCGCCACCGGCGAGTACGGTGACATGGTCGAGATGGGCGTGCTGGATCCGACCAAGGTCACCCGCACCGCGCTGCAGAACGCCGCGTCCGTCGCCGGCCTGATGCTGACCACCGACTGCATGGTCGGCGAGCTGGCCGAAGACAAGCCGGCCGGTGGTATGCCCGACATGGGCGGCATGGGTGGCATGGGCGGCATGGGCATGGGCATGTAATTCGCCCGCCCGTGATCCGGCGGCGCCGGATCACGGCTGCTGCATCGTCAATCGGCCCCGCTTCGGCGGGGCCGATTGCGTTCACGGCGTTGGCGCGTGCGTGTGCATCGCCCTGCGCGAAGCGTGGCGAAGCGTGGGATAATCCAGTCGGTTCGTGGGGAAGAAAAGTCGGCGGGGAGCGTGCGCGCGTTGGTCACAGCCTCCCCGGAACGGTGCCGCGCGAGCGGCAGCATTCCCCGGGGCCGAGCAAAAGGAGAACAGCGGCTCCACTCTAGGCAGGCTCGCTTACATTTCACTTACATCCTCGACCCTATGCGTATTCTGTTGGCGGAAGACGATCCGGTGATTGCCGACGGCATCTGCCGGGCCCTGAGACGTGGCGGCTATGCGGTGGATCACGTGGCCGACGGCGCAGAGGCCGATGCCGCGCTGGCGACCCAGTCCTACGACCTGCTCATCCTCGATCTGGGCCTGCCGCGCATGAACGGCATCGACGTGCTCAAGCGCCTGCGCGCGCGCAAGTCGGTGCAGCCGGTGCTGATCCTGACCGCGCAGGACGGCGTGGACGACCGCGTGCGCGGCCTCGATGCCGGTGCCGACGACTACCTGACCAAGCCCTTCGCGTTGCCCGAGCTCGAGGCTCGCGTGCGTGCGCTCACCCGCCGCGGCACCGGCCAGCCGCGCTGCATCGAGATCGGCCAGCTCAGCTACGATCAGGCCGACCGCGTGGTCAAGATCGGTGGCCAGCTGGTCGATCTGTCGGCGCGCGAGATCGGCCTGCTCGAGGTCTTCCTGCTGCGGGTCGGGCGACTGGTGAGCAAGGACCAGCTGGTGGATCACCTGTGCGGCTGGGGCGAGGAGGTGTCGAGCAATGCGATCGAGGTGTACGTGCACCGCCTGCGCAAGAAGCTCGAGGACAGCGGCGTGCGCATCGTGACCGTGCGCGGCCTGGGGTACTGCCTGGAAAACCCAGATGCTGCCCCTGCGGCGAAAGTCTGAGAAGGCGAGTTCGCCGCGCAAGGCTTCGTCGCGCAAGTCCGGGCCGCCAAATTCGCTGTTCGGCGAGATCCTCGACTGGATGCTCGCGCCCCTGCTGTTCCTGTGGCCGATCTCGATCATCGTCACCCACAACGTTGCCGACAACATCGCCAACCAGCCCTATGACCTGGCGCTGGCAGACAGCGTGCGTGCGCTGGCGCGCCTGGTATCGGTGCAGGAGGGCGAGGTGGTGGTGCACTTTCCGGCGCCGCCGCGGGCCCTGTTCCGCGCCGACCAGGACGATGCGGTGTACTTCCAGGTCGCCGACGCCAAGGGCGTCATCGTCACCGGCGACGCCGAGATCCTGCCCGCGCCGATGCCGGCGTCCCTGCTGGGCGAGGAGGTCCTGTTCCGCGACGAGCTGATCCATGGCGAGGATGTGCGGGTGGCCTACCGCTTCCTGCGCCCCGAGCCGTCGATGCCCGACCTGCTGGTGCAGGTGCAGGTGGCGGAGACGCGCAACAAGCGCACCGATCTGGCCTCGCGCGTCGTCACCGGCGTGCTGCTGCCGCAGTTCGCCATCATTCCGCTGGCGGTCATTCTGGTATGGGTGGGGTTGAGCCGCGGCATTGCGCCGCTCAACCGGCTGCAGAGCCTGATCCGCCGCCGCCGCCCCACCGACCTGTCGCCGGTCGCCCCGGCGAGCGTGCCCGAGGAGGTGCGGCCGCTGATCGTCGCCTTCAACGACATGATGGTGCGCCTGGAAGAGAACCTGCAGGCGCAGCAGCGCTTCATTGCCGACGCCGCCCATCAGATGCGCACCCCGCTCACCGGCCTGAAGATGCAGACCGACCTGGCGATGCACGAGACGGATCCCGAGCAGTTGCGCGAATCGCTGGCGCGCATCGCCGAGAGCACCGACCGCGCCGCGCACCTGATCAACCAGCTGCTGTCGCTGGCGCGCGCCGAGGCGAGCTTCGAGAAGCTGTACACCGTCGAGCCGATCAGCCTCGACGCGGTAGTGCGCGAGGTGGCGCTCGAACTTTATCCGCGCGCCCAGGCCAAGCAGATCGACCTCGGTGTCGAGGCCGGCGAGACCGAGCTGATGATCGAAGGCAATCCAGTGCTGCTGCGCGAGATGATCAAGAACCTGGTCGACAACGCGGTGAAGTACACCCCGCGCGGCGGCAGCGTGACCGCCCGCACGCGCTTTGCCGGCTCGCCCATCCTGGAGGTGGAGGACACCGGCCCCGGCATCCCCGATGCAGACCGCGAGCGCGTGTTCGAGCGCTTCTACCGCGTACTGGGCAGCGGTGTCGACGGCTCCGGCCTCGGCCTGCCGATCGTGCGCGAGATTGCCGAGCTGCATCGCGCCACGGTCACCCTCGACGCCAACCCGGCCGGCCAGGGCACGCTTGCGCGCGTGGTCTTTCCGCGCAGCAATCTGCAGCCGCCGCCCATCGTGCAGGGCGATCATTACCCGCTGGGCTGAAGCGGGCGCGGATGATCGCTGCGGGGCGGGCGGCGAAGAGGTCTGAATGCCAGTGCCTTGAATTTCTTTTGACACGCTCGAGGTTTTCACTATAATGGCGACCTCGTTGGCCAGTTAGCTCAGTTGGTAGAGCAGCGGATTGAAAATCCGCGTGTCCGTGGTTCGATTCCGCGACTGGCCACCAAAGCACACCCAGACGGGCCGACCTTGTGTCGGCCCGTTTGCTTTCGGGGCCTCGGTTCTGGTCAGAAGTGGCTGATTCTGCTCAAGTTTTGACGCTGTTTCGCGATGCTATAATGCGCCACGCCCAGAAGGACCCGTCTTCCGCATGCAACTCTTCGCCCTTGGCCTGAACCACCACACCGCGCCGCTCGCGATCCGCGAGCGTGTGGCGTTCCAGCCCGAGCGGCTGGATCAGGCCCTGCACGACCTGGCGCATGCCGATTCGGTGCGCGAAGCGGCGATCCTGTCCACCTGTAACCGCACCGAGCTCTACTTCGCGGCCGAGCAGCCGCAGCATGCGGCCGACTGGCTGGCGCGCTTCCACCGCCTGCCGCTGACCGAGGTGTCGCCCTACCTGTATTCCTACCCGCAGCGCGACGCCATCCGCCATGTCTTCCGCGTCGCCAGCGGGCTCGACTCGATGGTCATCGGCGAGCCGCAGATCCTCGGCCAGGTCAAGGATGCGGTGCGCCACGCCGAAGAGGCGGGCACGATGGGTGTGCTGCTGCACAAGCTGTTCCAGAACACCTTCGCGGTGGCCAAGGAAGTGCGCTCGACCACCGCCATCGGCGCCAACACGGTGTCGATGGCCGCAGCGGCGGTGCATCTGACGGCGCGCATCTTCGAGCGCGTGTCCGACCAGCATGTGCTGTTCATAGGTGCCGGCGAGATGATCGAGCTCTGTGCCGCGCACTTCGGTGGCGCCAAACCAAAGTCGATGACCGTGGCCAACCGGACCGAGGAGCGCGCCCGGGCGCTCGCCAACCGCTTCGGCGCGAGCACCATGCGCATCGACCAGATCGGCGAGGCGCTGCCGCGCTTCGACGTGGTCGTGTCCTGTACCGCCGCGCCGCTGCCGATCGTGGGCCTGGGCATGGTCGAACGCGCGGTCAAGGCCCGCCGCCACCGCCCGATGGTGATGGTCGATCTCGCCGTGCCGCGCGACATCGAACCCGAGATTTCCGAGCTCGACGACATCTTCCTGTACACCGTCGACGATCTCGCCCAGGTCGTCGAGGCCGGCATGGAGTCGCGCCAGCAGGCCGTGGTCGAGGCCGAGCAGATCATCGACACGCGGGTCGACGGCTTCCTGCACTGGATGTCGGCGCGCGAGGCGGTGCCGGCGATCCGCGCCCTGCGCGAGCATGCCGAAGCGCTGCGCCAGGCCGAGCTCGAACGCGCGGTGCGCCTGCTCGCCAAGGGCGAGGACCCGCAGCGCGTGCTCGATGCCTTGTCGCACGGCCTCACCAACAAGCTGATGCACGGCCCCACCCGCTTCCTCAACCAGGCTGAAGGCGAGCACAAGGCCGAAGCCGGCCGGGTGGTGCGCGAGCTCTTCAACCTGTCCCGCGACCACCACTAGGCCCCTGGCGTGCGTCCGGCCGCCCGCGCGGGCGGCGCGTGCGCATCCGCCCATGACGATGAAGCAGAGCATCCGCGACAAACTCGAACACCTCGCCAACCGGCTCGAAGAGCTCGATCGCGCGCTCGCGGCCGAGGACGCGGCGCGCGACATGAATGCCTTTCGCGAGCTGTCGCGCGAGCGTGCCGAGATCGAGCCGGTGGTAGGCCTGTATCGCGACTTCCGCCAGGCCGAGGCCGACTGCGCGACCGCGCGCGAGCTGATCGCCGAGCCGGAGATGCGCGAACTGGGCGAGATGGAGCTCGCGGCGGGCGAGGCGCGCATCGGCGAACTCGACGCCGAGCTGCAGCACGCCCTGCTGCCGCGCGACCCCAAGGACGAGCGCAACCTCTTCCTCGAGATCCGCGCCGGCACCGGCGGCGACGAGGCGGCGCTGTTCGCCGGCGACCTGCTGCGCATGTATACCCGCTACGCCGAGCGCCAGCGCTGGAAGGTGGAGATCGTGTCGGCGAGCGAGTCCGACCTCGGCGGCTACAAGGAAGTCATCGCCCGCGTGGTCGGCAATGGCGCCTATTCGAAGCTCAAGTTCGAGTCCGGCGGCCACCGCGTGCAGCGCATCCCGGTCACCGAGACCCAGGGCCGCATCCACACCTCGGCCTGTACGGTGGCCGTGCTGCCGGAGGCCGACGAGGTCGAGGCGGTGGACATCAACCCCGCCGATCTGCGCATCGACACCTACCGCGCCTCGGGCGCCGGCGGCCAGCACATCAACAAGACCGACTCCGCGGTGCGCATCACACACATCCCCACCGGCATCGTCGTCGAATGCCAGGACGACCGCTCGCAGCACCGCAACAAGGCGCAGGCGATGGCGGTGCTCGCCGCGCGCCTGTACGACGCCAAGGTGCGCGCGCAGCAGAGCGCCGAGGCCGCGCAGCGCAAGAGCCTGGTCGGCAGCGGCGACCGCTCGGAACGCATCCGCACCTACAACTTCCCGCAGGGTCGCATCACCGACCATCGCATCAACCTCACGCTGTACAAGCTCGATGCGGTGATGCAGGGCGAGCTCGACGAGCTGGTCGCGGCGCTGACGCTCGAGCACCAGGCCAGCCTGCTCGCCGCCCTGGCCGACGACTGATGAAGCCGCACGCGCAACCGCCCGCGGGCGAGGTCGACATCGCCGGTGCGCTCGCCTGGGCGCGTGCGCGCATCGACCAGATGGACGCGCGCGTGCTGCTGCGTCATGTGCTGCAATGCCCGGCGGCGCGCCTGGTGGCCTGGCCCGAGCAGCGCCTCGATGGCGCGGACTGGGCCAGCTATCGCGCCCTCGTCGAGCGCCGCGTCGCCGGCGAGCCGGTCGCCTACCTCACCGGCAGCCGCGAGTTCTTCGGTCGCGAGTTCATGGTCACGCCCGCGGTGCTGATCCCGCGGCCCGACACCGAGCTGCTGGTCGAGCTGGCGCTGGCGCACTTCGCCGGCCAGCGCGCCGTGCGCGTGCTCGACATGGGCACGGGCAGCGGCGCCCTTGCCGTGACCCTCGCGCTCGAGCTGGAGGCGGCCGACGTGGTGGCGCTCGACCGTTCGCGCGAGGCCCTGTGGGTGGCGATGGCCAATGCCGCGCGCCTGGGCGCGAGCGTTTCTTTCGTGCAGAGTGACTGGTTTGACACGCTGGGCGACGAGCGCTTCCAGCTCATCGTCGCCAATCCGCCCTATATCGCCGCGGCCGATCCGCACCTGGAGCAGGGCGACGTGCGCTTCGAACCGCGCGCCGCGCTGGCCTCCGGCCCCCAGGGGCTGGACGATCTGGCCGAGATCATCACCGGCGCGCCGACCCGCCTGGAGTCGGGCGGCTGGCTCTTTCTCGAGCATGGCTACGACCAGGCCTCGGCTGCGCGCGGCCTGCTCGCCGACGCCGGATTTGCGCAGATCGCGTCGTGGAAGGACCTTGCCGGCATCGAGCGCGTATCGGGCGGGCGCTGGCTCGGGCGGGGCCCCGGTCGGGGCGCCTGAACGGACACTTGAAGGCGGTGCTTGACGCTGTTCGTGGGCATCCCTAGAATTCTCCGACTGTTTTACTCAACTTTTATCGGGCTTCACTATGGACATCCAGGACGTCATCCGCGAACAGGTCAGCACCAACGACGTGGTGCTCTACATGAAGGGCTCGCCGCAGTTCCCGCAGTGCGGCTTTTCCTCGACTGCGGTGCAGATCCTCAAGGCCTGTGGCGTACGTGAGGTGCTGGCGGTCAACGTGCTCGCGGACGCCGAAATCCGCCAGGGCATCAAGGACTTCTCGAGCTGGCCCACCATCCCGCAGCTCTACATCAAGGGCGAGTTCGTCGGCGGCAGCGACATCATGCGCGAGATGTACGAGAGCGGCGAGCTGCTGCAGATGCTGAAGGATGCGGGGCTGGTCGAGTAAGCTGCAGCGCCTCAGGCCACTCGATCGTCGGCAGGATCGGGCGGGCTTTGCGAGATCCTGGCCTGCCTGCGCATCAACATCTTGCGGCTGAGGTGCCTGATGAGCTGCCCAACAGGCATGCGAAGCGCATGAGCGCGCACATATAGAAGCTGGCGAGCAAGCCAGCTCTGGCCGAAGGCTGTGGGCTGCTCGGGGGTAAGTGCGTTCGCATAAGCCCAATTCAGGACGGGCGAGAGGGCAGCCTTGCTGTCGTGGTGCTGGAGTGAGGCGACGACAGCCGCCGGCACGGGGGTCGAAAACACCGATGAGCTCAGTGCAAGCCCTTGCGCGACGGGAACGGCGAGGTCATGGCCGATCGCATACTTGACCAGCCTCTCCCAGAACCCGGCGCGGACGCCGAAGTGCCGCAACAGCCCGTCGATGTCGTGCAGGTCGCGCAAGCCGTTGTCCATTTCACCTTCATGCATGAAATGGGTGATGCAGTGAATCGCAAGGTCTTCCGGTGAGGGAATGCGAAATGGCGCGAACCCTTCCAGAACGCCGGCCCGTTCGAGGATGGCGGTCGGGTCGGGGCGCCGCAGGGCAGTAAGGGGAAGGATGCTATGGTGAATGTCCAGCACCGTTCCGCGGCGGACATGCGTCATGGGCGGTAGCTCGTGCATCCATTTCCGGTAGTACTCCTGGTCGTAAGGGTCCGTCTTGGCCGAGATCCAACCCTTGAGCATCAGTTGCATCTCGATGCGACCAAGTTCTTCACGCGGCACCAGGATATCGATGTCCCCAAACAGGCGCCCGTGGCTGATCGGCAGGTCCGCCAGGGCATAGGCAGCGCCCTTGAGCAAGGTCACGGCGACACCGAGTGGTGCCAGCGCGCGCCTGAGTTCGTGTGCCTCCCACCGCACTGATTGTCTCTGCCGTTGGCTAAGCTGGCGGGCGCCAAGCAGGTGTCGCGCTGCTTCCGGGTTGGGGCAGGCGGTGCCGGCGTGGTCTAGCCTTTCTGCAAGTGCGCCCAGTAGATTTGCGGATCGGGCTGTCCTGATGAGCGCCGACCATTCGGCTGCTGAGCATCTGAGGGTGATGCTTGGTTCCCTCAGCGCAAGGATCAGACGCGCCTGCGCGGCGCTCACGACGGGTCTCCGCAGATTGCCCGGATCAACTCGACTCCGTCATTCGTGGTTCCGAAGTCGATTTCGTGGCAGGTGGCGCCATCGAGCATTCGACAAAGGCCGTGAAATCCAGCCTCGCCCATGCGTTCCTTGTTGAAGGACTGCTCGGAGATGAGCATGAAGGCCTCGGCACGGCTGATGGCCTCGCGGCGTGGCAGCGCGCCGGCCTCGAATCGAGGAAAGACGATCCAGCGGCAGCGTGCCGTCTCTTCGGCGGCGAGGCGGGACCTGGGCGTCACTTCCGCGTGTGAGATCGTGCCCTTTCGTGTGTCCCGGTAGCTCGGCCCCAGGCGTGCGCCTGCGAACTGCCCCACCACGTCGATCGAGGCGTTCTTCAGGCTGATGGGCCGTGGGTTTGGAAGCAGTCTGGCGCTTTCGGGCTGCAGGATCGCGAGCTCGTCCGAGAGCAATCGCCAGTCGTCCAGCAACATCAGCGAGGCGCAAAGTGTGCTTTTCCCTGCGCCAGGAAAGCCCGGCAACACGATGGCCTGGTCGTCCTTGGCCAATACTGCTGCGTGCAAGACGAGGTAACCGAGCGAACGGCTTGCGATGCTCCAGTTGAGACCCCACTCGAACAAGGGCGCAGCCTGATTCGCAGGCAAGGGCAAAAAGGGTTCGACGCCGTCCAGCAGGAACCTTGCCTGCGGACGCAGCCACCGGCGGGAGCCTTCGCCGGGCAGGACCTGGATATCGAAATCCACGAACATGTTGTCCGCATTGCCGCCCAGGTTGCCGGCGTAGAAGCGTTCGACGTGCTCCCGGACGCCGGCATAAGGGGAACGCAGTCTGATGTTGAACGGGGCAATGCGCAGAACGACGTCGAGCACAGTCAGTCGGCTTGGGTGGTTGTGAGGCGGGTCGGCGTTGCCTCGGCGTCGCCTCGGCCCTCCAGCAGCCCTGCTTGCTCGAGGCTTCGGATCAGGGCGCTTGAATCATCGTCATCGGACTCGGCCGCCCGCATCGGCACGCCGTTCGGGTTGTCCGCGACGGCCTGCAGGAGCGCACGAGCCTGCTTCGTCACAATCCAGAAATCCCCTGAGTTGCGATCGAACACAACGGAACCATGCCCGTCGTCCCAGGCAGGTGAGAAGCAGAGCGAACGACCGTCAAGCAGTTTGAGGGCGCATTCACCCTGTGGGGGCAACGGGTCCACGCTACGAATCGGCGGTCAGTCTTTGACTTTGCAGAGGTTGGGGACCTCGGCGTTGTAGTCGTACATGCCTTCGATGTATGCGATGACTTGCTGTTCGGTCCAGCCGTCCGAACCGCAGTTCTGCGTCGGGCAGTACCGTCCGGTGAATCTCAGGTCGTTCCACATGGCCAGGATCTGGGTCCGGCTGAGGGGGTAGTACTCGAAATATCCGGCGTTGAGCCAGGCTGCCGAGAGGTGTCTCAGAAGCTGCTGCTTGTCCCCAAACAGCGGCTCGTTCGGGAAGGCGATGACGGCCCACAGGCCGTAATCGACCGTCACGGCGTTAGGGAACACGTTGTTGATGAGCGTTCCGGGGTTGGTGATGTCCTCGAGCTTCAGCTTGCCCTTGCCGCTCGTGCAATCGACGACCAATCCATTGAACTCCGGCGGCATCTCACCCGCTTGGCGCCAGTGGGGGAACTTCTGCGGCTGCGCCCAGAAACCGGGGGAGAGCCCCCCTGTGCAGTTGCCGTCGTTGGGCCGCGGGCTCGCGTTGCCGCTCATCATCGCCGAAGGGCTTTGGCAATGCGTGGCGCCGAGGGCGGTCCGCGATGTGACGGTGAGCAGCACCCCGCCGCTCGCCGCGGTGATGAGGCGACGTCGGGTGTTGCTGGAGGAGCTGGCCGGGGTCGTTTCGCTGTGCTCCAGTGAAGCGGCCCCGCGTTCTTGATCGGAACTTTTCATGTCGATTCTCAATGATGGCTCGAGTTTAAACTAGCCCTCGGTGCCAAGCTTTATAAGCAAAATTCATGCCGCTGTCTATTGAGCTGTAAATGCATGAAAAACATGAAGTTCTTTGCGGCGGCTTGCGAGCGGGCTCTCGAGGTGTAAAAAAAACCGACAGACTCATTCGAAATCCGGTCGCGGCCTACTACGCGGCAGCCTAGCACTGGTCCGCGCTCGCCGGGCCTCGATGCTACCTTGAACGTGACCTAGTTCGCGAATGCAGGCTCAGGCCCTTCGGGCCGCCAGCTCCTCATTCAGCTTCGTCACCAGCCGCAGCGCCTCGCCCAGATACCCGCGGCCGAACAGGTTCAGGTGGTTGAGCACGTGGTACAGGCTGTACAGCAGCTTGCGCTGCTCGTAGTCCTCGTGCAGCGGCCAGGCCTTGCGGTAGGCGGCGTAGAAACTCGCCGGAAAACCGCCGAACAGTTCGCTCATGGCGAGATCGGATTCGCGGTCGCCGTGGTGGATCGCGGGGTCGAACAGCACCGGCGTGCCGTCGCCGAGCATGGCCGCGTTGCCGTGCCACAGGTCGCCATGCACCAGGCTCTCGCGCGGGCGGTAGTCGAGGAACATCGCGGGGATGCGCGGCAGCAGGCGCTCGCCCTGTTTGTGCAGCTCGCCGCCGAAGCCCTTGTCGCGCGCCAGCGCGAGTTGCGGGCGCAGGCGGTGTTCGGCAAAGAAATGTGCCCAGTTGGCATGCGGGGTGTTGTGCTGCGGGCTGCGGCCGATGAAGTTGTCGCGCGGCCAGCCGAAGGTCTCGCCGGTGCGGCGGTGCATCGCGACCAGGGCCTCGGCAAAGCGGGCGCCGTCGGTGGCGGACTGCACCGGATGCAGCTCGAGGTGCTCGAGCACCAGGAAGGCGTGGCCGCCGGGCTCGCTGGCTGCGTCCTGCTCGCCCTCCACGCCGAGGGCGACTACCGCGGGGGTGCGGAAGCTGTCGCTGGCGGCGATCGCGGCCAGGCCGTCGGCTTCGGCGGCGAACATCGGCGCGCAGTGTGCCGGGCCGAGCTTGACGAAGTAGCGCGTGCCGGCGGCGTCGCTTACCGTCATCGCGGTGTGGATGCAGCCGCCGCTGGCCGGCGCGGTGTGCGTGATGCGGAAGGCGTTGCCGTGGTGGGCGCGGATCGCGTCCTCGACGGCGGGCAGGGCAGGGTGGGCCGGGTGGGCGGCGGGCGGGCGGGGTGTGCTCATAGGTTGGCGATGCGGGCGCTGGCCTGCGACAGGCGGGTGGCCAGCACTTCGAGGAAGGCCTGGTAGAAGTGCATGCGGCAGGTGTCGCTGGCGCGTTTCAGGGCGGCGGCGCGGATGGTGATGAGCGCGGTGTCGGTGGCCGCTTCGACCGAGGCCGAGCGCACGCCGGCCGCGGCCGAGAACACCGCGACCTCGCCAAAGCATTCGCCGGTGCTCATCACGTTGAGCAGGCGGCCGTGCTTCTTGACGCGCGCCTCGCCCTCGAGCACGAAGCACACCGCGTCGCCGCGTTCGCCTTCCTTCATGATCACCGTGCCGGCGCGGGCGCGGCTGAAGCGCGACAGGCCGATCACCTCCCACAGCTCGGCGTCGGAGAAGCGGCGGAAAAAGCGCATCGCGCGCAAGGCCTCGAACTTCTCGGCGTCGGGCACGGTGTCGGCCGCCGGGCGGATGCTCTCGTTGCGAAACGCCAGCGCCAGGTCGTGCGAGAACGCGCTCCAGTCCTGGTAGCGGCGGTCGATGTCTTTCTCGGTGGCGCGCCGCACGATGGCGTCTAGCGCCTCGGGCACCTCGGGGCGCAGCTCGGAGGGCGGCGGCGGGGTGTCGTGGGCGATGCTGTAGAGCAGGCTGTAGTTGTTGTCGTGCTCGAAGGGCAGGTGGCCGGTGAGCAGCTGGAACATCACCACGCCCAGCGAGTAGATGTCGGTGCGGTGGTCCAGCGGCACTTCGCGCACCTGCTGCGGCGACATGTAGGCCGGCGAGCCCACGCCGGCGATCTGCGTGGTCTCGCGCGCGGTATGCAGCGCGGCGCCGAAGTCGGTGAGGCGGATGTCGCTGCCGCCCGGCTCCATCAGCAGGATGTTGGCGGGCTTGATGTCGCGGTGGGTGATGCCCTGGTGGAAGGCGTAGTCGAGCGCGCGCGTGGCCTTGAAGATGATCTCGATGACGCGCTCGAAGGGCGCCAGCGTGTCGGGCCGGCCGATGTCGTCGAGCGTGCCGCCGGGCACGTAATCCATCACCAGCCAGGCGTCCTCGTCATCGACCATGGCATCGTGGATGCGCACGATGTGCGGGTGGCTGAGCTTGCCGGCGAAGGCGGCCTCGTTGAGGAAGAGCTGGCGCAGCAGCCGGCCGCGCTGCGGATCGCGCACGATCTCGCGGCGCAGGCGCTTGATCGCGACCTCGGTCTGGCGGAACGGGTCCCAAGCGAGGTAGACGCTGCTCGTGGCACCCTGGCCGATCAGGCGGCGAAGCTCGTACTTGCCGATGCGTTCGGTGCCGATGCCGTCGGCCGCCTTCGTGTTCATGGTCGCCGGCCTAGCATCGTCGTACCGGGTTCATCGGGGTGCGCGCATCCGCTTCAGCCGAGCCGGCTGCGGGCGCGCGCAACCGCGGCGCGCACCTGCTCGGGGGCGGTGCCGCCCACGTGCTGGCGCGAGGCGAGCGAGCCTTCGACCGTGAGCACGCCGAACACGTCCTCGCCCACGCGCTCGGCCGCGCCCGGCACGTGGGCCATGGCGATGCGCAGCTCATCCAGCGAGAACTGCGGCAGGTCGCAGCCCTTGACGTCGGCCGCGCGCACCGCCAGCGCCACCGCCTCGTGCGCATCGCGGAAGGGCAGGCCCTTCTTGACCAGGTAGTCGGCCAGATCGGTGGCGGTGGCGTAGCCCTGGCTCAGCGCGCCGCGCATCGCCTCGGCCTTCACCTTGATGCCGGTGATCATGTCGGCGTAGATGCGCAGGGTGTCGATCACCGTGTCGGCGGTGTCGAACAAGGGCTCCTTGTCTTCCTGGTTGTCCTTGTTGTAGGCCAGCGGCTGGCCCTTCATCAGGGTCAGCAGCGCGATCAGGCTGCCGTTGACGCGGCCGGTCTTGCCGCGCACCAGCTCGGGCACGTCGGGGTTCTTCTTCTGCGGCATGATCGAACTGCCGGTGCAGAAGCGGTCGGCGAGGTCGATGAAGCCCACGCGCGGGCTCATCCACAAGATCAGCTCTTCGGACAGGCGCGACAGGTGCGTCATCAGCAGCGCGCTGGCGGCGCAGAATTCGATCGCGAAGTCGCGGTCGCTGACCGCATCGAGCGAGTTGTAGCAGACCTCGTCGAAGCCGAGTTCAGAAGCGACGAACTCGCGGTCGATCGGGTAACTGGTGCCGGCGAGCGCCGCCGAGCCGAGCGGCAGGCGGTTGACGCGGCGGCGGCAGTCGGCAAAGCGCTCGGCGTCGCGCCGGCTCATCTCGTAATAGGCCATCAGGTGGTGGCCGAAGGTGACCGGCTGCGCCACCTGCAGGTGGGTGAAGCCGGGCATCGGCGTGTCGGCGTTGGCCTCGGCCACATCCAGCAGGTTGCGCTGGAACTCGGTGATCAGCGCCAGGATCTGGTCGATCGCGTCGCGCAGCCACAGGCGGATGTCGGTGGCGACCTGGTCGTTGCGGCTGCGGCCGGTGTGCAGGCGCTTGCCCGCGTCGCCCACCAGCGCCGTGAGGCGCTTTTCGATGTTGAGGTGCACGTCCTCGTCGTCGAGGCTCCAGGCGAACTCGCCGCGCTCGATCTCGCCGGCGATCTGCGCCATGCCGCGCTCGATGTCGGCCAGATCCTGGGCGCCGATGATGCCCTGCCTGGCCAGCATCTTCGCGTGGGCGAGCGAGCCGCGGATGTCCTGCTTCGCCATGCGCTGGTCGAAGAACACGCTGGCGGTATAGCGCTTGACGAGCTCGGAGACGGGTTCGGTAAAGCGGCCGGACCAGGCTTTGGCGGGCTGCGGGGAAGAAGAGGCGGTCATGGTGGCGGCAGGGGCGTGCAGGGGGGCTGAAGAGAGGCTGGCGACGAGCCTGAGTCAGGCTCTGCCCAGGACGCGCCAGTATAAAGGAAGGCCGCCCTCAGCGCCGCAGCCGGGCCTGAACGCGGCCGAGCTGGCGCCGGCTCACCGGCACCGGCTCGGCCAGCCCGCGCAGGTTCAGCCAATGGTGGCCGATGGCGTCGCGCTCGATCGAGCCGATGCCCGCCTGCGCCACCAACCACGCGCGGTGCACCCGCACAAAGCCCGCCGGCTCGAAGCGCAACTCGAGCTCCTTCAGGCTGCCGTCCACAAAGAACTGCTCGCCGCGCACGAACACCGTCACCCCCTTGTCCTCGGCGCGAAAGGCCAGGATCTCGCTGGCCGCCAGCAGGCGCTCGCGCCGCCCGGCGCTCACCTTCAGCAGCGGCTGCGGCCTCGGCTCCTGGGACAGGCGGGCCGCCCGCGTCGGTCGCCGCGCCGCCTCGATCGCCTCGCCCAGTTGCTCGGCACTCACCGGCTTCAACAGGTAGCCGTCGGCGTGGGCCGAGAAGGCCTCCAGCGCAAACTGCGGGTGGGCGGTGACAAAGATCAGCGCCGGCGGGTTGGGCTGCTCGGCCAGCCAGCGCCCCACCGACAGGCCGTCCTCGCCCTGCATCTCGATGTCCAGGATCACCAGGTGGGGCACCTGGCGCTCGAGCAGATCGCGCAGCGCGGCCGCGCTGGCGGCCTCGCCCGTCACCCGGGCCTCCGGGTGGGCGGCGAGCAGGCGGCGCAGGCGTGCGCGCGCAAGCGGTTCGTCGTCGACGATCACGATGTCGAGCATGGTTTCAACCTTGTTTGGGCAGGGGCAGGCTCAGGCGCGCCAGATAGCGGCCCTGGCTGCGTGCGGTCTCGAGGCTGGCGTTGAGGCCGAACTGGTCGCGCAGCCGGGCACGGGTGCTGGCAAGGCCCACGCCCGCGCCGTCGCTCTTCGGGTCATCGTCGCCCGGCGGCAGGTCGTTGGCAACCGTCAGCGCCAGGCGCAGCCCCTCTTCGCGCACGGTGATGCACAGCTCGCCGCCGCCGGGGCAGCGGGCAATGCCGTGGCGCACCGCATTTTCCACCAGGGTCTGCAGGCACAGCGCCGGCACCGTCAGCGGCGGCAGCGGCTCGGCCATCTCCCAGCGGATGCGCAGGCGGCTGTCCAGGCGCATCGACTCCAGCGCCAGGTAGTCGCGCACCAGCGCCAGCTCGCTGCTCAGCGGCACGCTCGCCTCGGCCCGCATCGACGCCCGCAGGATGCGCGACAAGGCCTCGATCATGCGCTCGGCGCGCGCCGCGTCGGTGGCCACCAGCTCGCTGATGCCATTGAGGCTGTTGAACAGGAAGTGCGGCTGCAGGCGCGCGGTCCACGCCTCGGCCTCGGCCGCCGACGAGCGGCTGCGCCAGTGCCACAGCCGCGACGCCTGCCAGCCCGCCAGGCTCAGCGAGCCGACGAGGATGCCGCCCACCATGGCGATGTCGAGCAGGAACTCGCCGCGCGCCACATCGATCACGCCCAGCGGCGCCATCAGCTCGAAGGCGATCCGCCCCACCGCCAGCGACCAGCCGAACAGCAACAGCAGCGCCAGCGCCGCCTTCGCCCGCGCCCGCATCTGCCACCGCCGCAGCACCCCGCACACCAGCAAAAACCACGGCAGCACGATCCACAGGGCGAAAAAACCGAACAGCCCGAAGCGTTCCCAGCGGCTGCCCGGTGCGCCGGGCGCGACCGCCAGCAGGGCGGCGACGCCGATGGCGAGGGCGATGCAGATGAGCAGGCCCTCCACGCGGCATCCGGTCATCCAGATCGACCCCTGCCGCTCATCGTACGAATCTGACCGTCCATCCATTGGGTGTTTGCCTGTGTCCACACGCCCGCGCTAACGTGAGGGCAAGGTGCCATGGTAGATCGAACCCTAATGTCAGCAAAATCCATTCTGGGCAACGGCCCACGCAGTGAGCGGCGCAGCGGCCCCAGGGGCGTGCGCGGCATCACCCTCATCGAGGCGATGGTCGTCGTGGCGATCATCGCAATTCTGGCCGGGATTGCCGCGCCATCCTTCCAGGGCATGATGGCGAACAGCCGCCTGAATACGGCTGCCAATGACGTGTTCTCGGGCCTGCATCTGGCAAAGAGCGAGGCAATCCGTCAAAACACCTCGATCCGTTTTTGCGTCAATTCCACCTCGCGCGCCTGGATGGTCGAAAACACGGCAGGGACGGACATCCGCGTGGGTCAGTTGAACGCAACGGTCGGGCTTGTGTTCGCAGGCGTTGATACGACCACAGTCGCAGGTCATGGCTGTGTGCGCTTCCGGCCCGATGGGGTTTCCTATGGCTCTGGCGGTGGGCTCATCTCCGCAGGGAGCATCACGCTGAACCTCGGCGGAAGCACGCGGGTGATCAATATCAGGACGGGAGCGATTCATGCTGGCTAGTCGAGGCAATTCGCGCGCGTCGAAACGGAATCAGACCGGTTTCAGCCTGCTTGAAGTTCTGATTGCCGTGCTGGTGCTGTCTGTTGGTTTGCTGGGAATGGCCGCACTCCAGATCAATGCGATGAAGAACAATCAGAGTAGCTACCAGCGCACTCAGGCCGTCATGCTCAGCTACTTCATGCTCGATGCGATGCGCACCAATCGCGGTGACGTCGCAGACGGCAACTACGACATGGCCAAGACCTGTGCCGTGCCCGTGGCCGGCGGTTCCCTGGTGTCGGGTGATCAGCATTTCTGGATGCAGGCACTCAAGGACAATCTCGGTAATGACAATGCCACCTGTGGCGAGATTGATTGCACCGGCATGACATGCACGGTGCGAATCTACTGGCGTGACGACCGCGGCACGGGCGGCGCGGCCGAGCAAATGTTCGAGACGGCGAGCGGGCTATGAAACAGTTCTTGAGGCCGAAAGGAAAGGGCCAGGGCGGGGTCACGTTGATCGAGCTCATGATCGCCATGGTGCTCGGGCTGCTCCTGATCCTGGGTTTGAGCAATGTCTATCTCGCCCAACGTCAGTCCTTCCGCGTGAACGATAACCTTGCACGCATGCAGGACAATGCGCGTATTGCTTTCGAGTTGATGGCGCGTGAACTGCGCGAGGCGGGGGGGAATGCCTGTGGCACGCCGGTGGTCAAGGACTTGATCAGCGGGCCTGGTGGTACGCACATATCCGAATGGAACGTTGGTGGTGTTCAGGGCTACGGCCCTAACAGTACACTCCCAGGCGTCGCTACGGGAAATGCAACGGCTCAACGTGTCGCGAATACGGATGCCTTGATGATTCGGACGGGGTCGCTTGGCACGCAATTGATCATCAGCAGTTATGACCCGTCGACGGCGGAGTTCAAGCTCAGCGCTCCTCCTGTCAGCGTTGACGTTGGGGATGTCTTGATGGCCTGTGATTACCGGCAGGCGGCGATTCTCGAGGTGGCTAGCAAGTCAGACGTTAACAGCTCGATCGTGCATACAACAACGGCCGGAGAAGTCGTCAATTTGGAAGGTAACGGCTTCCTGAGTCCTATGCTGGTTACGAGGTGGTACATCGGAAATAACGCTCGAGGAGGACGATCGCTTTTCCGGGCCCAAAATGGGAAGCCGCCACAAGAGGTGGCTGAGGGGGTTGTCGCCATGGAGCTTAGGTATCTGACGCGAACCGGTACAAGCCCAGATAGCTATAGGTCTGCCTCTGATATTGAGAGTCTCGGGACTACTGCCCCGTGGGGCAATGCCGCTACACGATTGGTGATTGCGGTGCGCGTGGTATTGGGACTGGAGTCGCTTGCTGCGGTCGGAACGGACGCGGCGAATTCCAGTGCAGTCCTCAAACGGCAATTGGTTCATCTTGTTAGCCTCAGACATCGGGAGGCCCTGCAATGAGCAATGCCTCTCCCTGGACGCAGCAAAGCGGCGCAGCTCTTATCGTGGCCCTAATTCTGCTGGTGATAATGACATTGCTTGGTTTGTCGAGCGTGCGTACGGTTGCGCTCGAGGAGCGGATGACGGCAAACACCTACGACCGCAGCCTGGCCTTCCAGGCTGCTGAGGCCGGACTGCGCGCGGGAGAAATCGTAGCGCAGGCCCAGGCGAACAGTGGTAATGCTGGATTCAACAATGGGGGGCTATACAGTGACACCGATGCGACTTGCCCCGATCCGGCTTCAGCTTCACCCTGTCAAAATGGGCTTTGCTCTATTCCGGATAAGGATTGCCCTGTGCGCTGGGAGATTCCCGATCCCGGCGTTTGGGAGGACGCGACAGGCTTAGGGCTTGGGGCGCTAGCGACTACGCCTCAATACATCGTTGAGTTTCTGGGTGCAAACTTTCCATGCAGAATCGAAGATCCATCGACAATGGGGTGCAAACGCTATCGCGTAACTTCACGCAGTAATGATGGTACTGAAGGTCGTGCGATGGTAATCCTACAGTCAGTTTATGCTGCGGATTGAGAGGTGTACGATGACTTTTCAAAGGGCGGTCGGTCCGATCGCAGATACACTAAGATCTGCGTGGCGTGCGTTTGCGGTGGGCGTCGCTTGTTCTTTCGCGTACATCCCTGCCAACGCAGCGCCAGCCATTCCTGAAACGCCACTTGTTGCGACGCAGGCGGCGGTTCCGCTGAGTATGTTGACCGTCGGGCGCGATCACACGCTCTTCTACGAGGCTTACAACGATGCGAGTGATATCGATGGCGACGGCACGCTGGATGTGCGCTTCAAGCCGGAGATTACCTATTACGGTTTATTCGACTCCACCGTCTGTTATTCCTATTCCGGCACGCATGGGCGCGGAGATAATACGGGATTGTTCTCACCCGCGGCGGCGGCAGATGCGCGGGGGCGGTGCGCGGGAAGTGGGTGGTCGGGCAACTGGCTCAATTATGTGACGACAAGTCGCATAGATGCGTTGCGAAAGGTTTTCTACGGTGGGCATCGCGAGGTCGATACCGATGCGCAGACCATTCTGCGTCGTAGCTACATTCCGCAGGATGCGCACTCTTGGGCCAAGGAATATACCAGCATAGATCATGACGGCTATGACATTCGCGAGTTCACGACGCTGTCACTCCCAAGCGCTGACAGACGCCATTTCTTCGGCAACCTTACCGACACTGTAGGGAGGAATTGCAGCACCTTGAGCGACTGCAGCAATCGTCCACCCTTGATGCGGGTAATTGTGGACAGCCAGGGTACACGCGTATGGCAGTGGGCCTCTTCAGAGCGCCCAGTCTTGCATCATAATGACAATCACAATGGTAGTCGCACTGATTACACCGTCCGCGTATTGGTTTGTGCGCCGCAATACACGAGTGGCTGCAAGCGCTACCCTAATGGGAATCTGAAGCCTTACGGTTTATTGCACGAGTATGGCGAGAACGAATCGATGTATTTTGGGTTGCTGACGGGCAGTTACAACAAGAACATGTCGGGCGGCGTATTGCGTAGGGTCGTCTCGTCCTTCAAGGCGGAGGTTGACCAAACGACGGGGCGATTCACCGCTAATGCCACGATCGTTAATGCGCTCAACAGTTTGCGTATTCGCGACTTCAACAACGGCAACACCTCAGATCAGTACCGTGGCGGATGGGTGACGACGCGGCCGATGACTGAAGGCGAGTTTGTCGATTGGGGTAATCCGATCGGCGAGATCATGTACGAGGCGCTGCGCTATTTTGCGGGCAAGAAGGCGGCAACGTCCGCGTTCCAGACCTCGGGTGGCCACGATGAGCATCTCGGCTTACCGGTGGCGACCTGGGACGACCCCTACGAGGCGGGGAGTGCGGCCAGCGCGCAATGGTGTGCGCGGCCGAACATGCTGGTCGTGTCAGGTATCAACCCGTCGTTCGATTCGGATCAACTGCCGGGCTCTGCCTTTGGCTCTTTCTCCGGGGATCTGAGTGGTCTCAATGTGGCGGATATTGCCCAGACCATTACGTCTCATGAGCCCAACATCGTGGGGCCTCGTTACATCGGGCAGGTGGGCACCGATTATGACGGTGCGCCCACTGCGAAGAATGTGACTTCGCTGGGCAACATTCGGGGCCTGGCACCTGAAGAGCCGACGAAGCAGGGCAGTTTCTACTCGGCCTCAGTGGCCCATTTCGGCAAGACCACAGATTTGCGACCGAGCCTGACCGGACAGCAGTCGGTCGATACTTACGCCGTGGTGTTGAGTTCGCCCCTGCCTCGGATCGAGGTGCCGGTGGGTGGCCGCACCATCACCGTGGTGCCGTTCGCCAAGTCCATCGGCGGCTCCAGCATCAGTAATGCCAAAGGCGATTTCCAGCCGACCAACCAGATCGTGGACTTCTACGTCGACACGATCGCCAATTCGTCTAAGGCAGATGAGGACTCGACGGTCAATGGCGGACGCTACTATGCACGTTTCCGCATCAACTTCGAAGACGTAGAGCAAGGCGCCGACCATGACATGGACGCGATCGTGGTCTACGAGGTGGCGGCGACAGCAAACAACACCTTGCGTGTGCGCCTGACGCCGGAATATCAGGCTGGTGGCATCCAGCACAGTATGGGTTATGTGATTTCCGGTACCACCAGCGACGGCATCTATTTGGTGGTGCAGGACGAGAATGTCGAGCGGCACTATCACCTCAATGTGCCGCCGGGCCTCAATCCGGGCGCATGCGACGTCACGAACCCCCCGACAGCGTGCAGGAAGCTGCCTTACACCAACGGTCCCCTCAATCCGACGAATCTGCGCTATAGCGAACGTTTATTCTCCCCGGGTGCATCGTCGGCGAGCCTCCTCAGGGACCCGTTGTGGTACGCCGCGAAGTGGGGCGGATTTGTCGATCGCAATGGCAACAATCGCCCGGACTTGCCACTGGAATGGGATGCGAACGGCGATGGCGTTCCCGATACCTATTTCCTTGTGCAGAACCCCCTCAAGTTGCGCCAGGCGCTCAAGCGAAGTTTCGACACGATTGTGGATCGCAGCGCCAGTGCCGGCAACATTACGTCCAACGGCCAGCAGTTGCAGGCAGAGAGCCGCATCTTCCAGACCCAATTCAGCAGCGCAAACTGGGACGGCGAGCTTTTCTCTTACGCTGTGACTTCGTCCGGCGTCAGTGCTATTCCGACATGGCGTGCTTCGACGATGATCCCCGCTTTCGCGTCACGCAAGATACTCACTTGGGATGCTGAAAACGGCGGCGGCGTGAGTTTCGTGTGGAGTGACTTGCCAACCCTGCAGAAGGCGACACTGGGGCAATCGGCAGTGCTTGACTACCTGCGCGGAGACCGGAGCAATGAAATCTTGCAAGGGGGAACGTTCCGGACGCGCAGTCGCTTGCTGGGAGACGTCGTGCATTCCTCGCCCTACTTCGTGAAAGACAACAACACGGTTTTCGTCGGTGCGAACGACGGCATGCTCCACGCTTTTTCCGCGAACACGGGGGCGGAGCTGTTTGCCTACATACCGGGGCTGGTGTTTAACAAGCTGCCCGCTTTGGCGTCGCCGGCCTATGCCCATACCTTCTTCGTCGATGGCGATATTGCGGTATCCACGCGTTCGCAGACTCCAGGGAAGAACATCCTGGTGGGGGCGACCGGTCGCGGAGCAAAGGGCCTTTTCGCACTGGACGTCACTGACCCGGCAAGCGTCAGCGCTGCGAACGTGCTCTGGGAGTATGGTGACACGACCGACAATGATCTGGGTTACATGCTCGGTCGGCCGCAGATTGCCACACTTGAGAACGGTGAGAAGGTTGTTCTGGTGGGCAACGGGCACAACAGCGCGAATGAACGGGCGGTGCTTTACGTTTTCGGCCTTGAGGATGGGACCTTGCTGCAGAGAATAGACACGGGCGTTGGTGGGGGAGCTGCCTCGAACGGGCTCTCGACTCCCGCACTATTCGACAGCGACGGCAACGGCAGAGTCGACACCGTCTATGCTGGTGACCTGCTTGGAAACGTCTGGCGCTTCGACTTGAGCGGTAGCAACGCCACCGACTGGCAGTCGCACTATCGCAGTGGCAGTACACCTCTCCCTCTCTTCAGTGCACGCGACCCTGACGGTAATCCGCAGCCGATTACGGCGCAGGTTACAGTCGCAAAGAACACGGTCGCGACCGACACCGTAAACTACCTCAAGACTTTCGTGTTCTTTGGCACGGGCAGCTACGTCTATGCGAGCGATGTGACCAGCATGCAGGTGCAGTCGTGGTATGGGCTGATCGACGAGGGGCAAATCACCGGCGGTCGGCCCGATCTGAGGCAGAGATCGATCGATTTGCGTGGGACGGTCGGCATGTTCCAGACGCGGGTCTTCTCTGAGGGGAGCAACGGCGACATGAACGGGATGAAGGGTTGGTTCGTCGATTTGAAGGACCCGACGGCGCGCGGCGAGCGGATCGTGACGAGTTCTATCGTTGAGCGGTTCCTGGAGCCCATCCTGCTTGCGAGCAGCATCATCCCCGACCCTGACCCGTGCGAGGGGGGGGGTAGCGGCTATGTCAATGCGTTAAACCCGTTTACCGGTGCACGACTTGCCTACTCGCCTTTCGATCTGAACAACGATGGACGCTTCGATGACAGCGACAAGCTGGTAGACAAAGTGATTGGTTCGTTTGATCCGAATGTTGGAATGCCCGGTGAGCCGACAATTGTTGGTGATCGTGTGGTTGTTGGGGGATCGGATGGCGGCAGGCGCGAAGTGGAGATCAATCTAGGTGCGCAGCGTAGTCGTATCTCGTGGCGCGAGATCGTGAGGGATTGAGATGAAGCGAGGAAGCGGTTTTACCTTGATCGAGGTGATGATCGTCGTGGCGATCGTCGGGATCCTCGCAGCGGTGGCCTATCCAAACTACCAGGAGCATGTGCGCAAGACGCGGCGTGCCGCTGCTGCGGGTTGTTTGCTCGAGTTGGCGCAGTTCATGGAGCGCCACTACACGACCAACATGAGTTATGCGGGGGCCGTATTGCCGAACACGGCATGCCGGACTGATCTGGCCGCCTTCTATACGTTCGGCTTCTCGGCGAATCCGGTTACGGCTTCGACTTTCGAACTCGAAGCGGATCCTGGGACAGGGGATCCGCGCTGCGATGTCCTGGGCATCAACCAGGCGGGCGCTCGTACCGAGACCGGCACGGGCAGCGTGGCGGACTGCTGGTAGCAAAGGCTTGAACCGCGGTTGGCGGGCGCCGAGCTGGCTGCCCGCCAACCGCGGCCTGCTTACCCGCTATTGCGCAGCCCCGCCGCAATCCCGTTGATCGAGATGTGGATGCCGTTGCGGATGCGCTGGTCGCTGCCGTCGCTGTCGCGGTGGCGGCGCAGCAGCTCGACCTGCACGTGGTTGAGCGGGTCGAGGTAGGGGAAGCGGTTGCGGATCGAGCGCTTGAGCAGCGGATTGCCGTCGAGCAGCTCCTGCTGGCCGGTGATCTGCAGCAGCGCGGCGACCGCCGCCTGATGCTCGGCGCGGATGCGGCCGAAGATCGCGTCGCGCAGCGCCACGTCCTTGACCAGGGCGGCATAGCGGCTGGCGATGGCGAGGTCGGTCTTGGACAGCACCATGTCCATGTTCGACATCAGCGTGGCAAAGAAGGACCACTCGCGGTTCATCTGCTGCAGCAGCGTCAGCCCGTCCTTGGGGCGGGCCGCGAGGAAGGCCTGCACCGCGCTGCCAAAGCCGTACCAGCCCGGCAGCATGATGCGGCACTGTGACCACGAGAACACCCAGGGGATGGCGCGCAGGTCCTCGATCGCGGTGCTCTTCTTGCGCGAGGCGGGGCGCGAGCCGATGTTGAGGGCGGCGATCTCGCTGATCACGGTCGATTCCCAGAAGTAGCGCTCGAAGCCTTCGGTCTCGTACACCAGGCCGCGGTAGGCGGTGAAGGCCGCATCCGACAGCGCCTGCATGGCCTCGAGGAAGGCGGGCGGCGTGGGGCTGGCGCTGGCCGGGCGCAGACTGGTCTCGAGCGTGGCGGCGACCAGTACCTCGAGGTTGCGGCGACCGACTTCCGGGTTGCCATACTTGGCGCCGATGACCTCGCCCTGTTCGGTGAGGCGGATCTGGCCCTGCACCGCCCCGTCGGGCTGGGCGAGGATGGCCTGGTAGCTGGGGCCGCCGCCGCGGCCGACCGAGCCGCCGCGACCGTGGAACAGGCGCAGACGCACGTCGTGGCGGGCGAAGGTGTCGACCAGCTCGCCCTCGGCCTTGTACAGCGCCCAGCCCGAGGTCAGGAAGCCGCCGTCCTTGTTGCTGTCCGAGTAGCCCAGCATCACCTCCTGGGTGTGGTCGCGGCCTTCGAGCAGGCCGCGGTAGGCGGGCAGCGAGAAGATGCGGTCCATCACCCCGGCGGCGTTCTCGAGGTCGCCGATGGTCTCGAACAGCGGCACGATGTTGACGTCGAGCGCGTTCTCGAGCGGGCGCAGGATGCCGGCTTCCTTGAGCAGCACGGCCAGTTCGAGCAGGTCGGAGACGTCGTCGGTCTTGGAGATGATGCAGTTGCGGATCGCCGCCTGGCCGTAGCGCAGGTGGATGCTGCGCGCGGCGCGGAAGATCGCCAGCTCGCCTTCAGTCTCGTCCGAGTAGTGCACGTGGGGCGAGGCGAGCGGCCGCGCGGTGGCCAGCTCCTCGAGCAGCAGCGCGCAGCGGCCTTGCTCGTCGAGGCTGGAATAGGCGCTGCCGGGGCGGGCGACTTCGAGCAGCTCGGCCACCACGCGCTCGTGCACGTCGGAGTTCTGGCGCAGGTCCACCGGCGCGAGATGAAAGCCGAACACCTTCACCGCGCGGCGCAGATGGCGCAGCCGGCCACGCGCGAGCGCCGCCGAACCGTTGGCGACCAGCGAGCGGTGCAGGATGTCGAGATCCTCGAGCAGCGCCGCGGCGCTGGCATAGGGCTCGGCCTCGGCCACCGCCGGGCGCGCCGGGGCATGGCCGAGCAACTGCCGGTAGCTCGCCGCCAGCCGCGCGTAGATGCCCGAGATGGCGAGCCGATAGGGCTCGTCGCTGCGATGCGGGGAGTGGTCGGGCGAGCGCCCGGCGAGCGCCAGCAGCGCATCCGAAGCCGACACCAGGCCGAGGCCGAGCGAGAGCTGCGAGCCCAGGGTGTGCAGCTCGCCCAGGTAGTAACCCAGCGCCACCGCCGCCTGCATCGACAGCGCGCGCTCGAGCACCTCGGCGGTGACGAAGGGGTTGCCGTCGCGGTCGCCGCCGATCCAGCTCCCCACCTGCACGAAGGCGGCCAGCTCGGGCGCGCCGAGCGCGGGGTCGGCGGCGGCGAGGCGGTCTTCCAGGCTGGCGTAGAGGCGGGGCAGCTCGCGCAGGAAGGTGGTGTCGAAGTAGGACAGGCCGTTGTTGACCTCGTCGATCACCGACAGCTTGGCGGTGCGCAGCATGCGCGTCTGCCACAGCGTGAGCACGGCGCGGCGCAGGGCCTCGAGGTTGGCCTCGGCCTCCTCGGGAGTGAGCTGCATGCGGTCGCGCTCGTCGAGCAGGCGGGCGAGCACGGTCTCGCAGTTGAGGATGCTCTTTCGCTGGACCTCGGTCGGGTGGGCGGTGAGCACCGGTGACACCAGCGCGGTGTCGAAGAATTCGACCAGCCCGGCGGCGTCGATCACGCCGCTGTCGAACACCGTCTGCAGCGCGTGCGGCAGGCTGCCCTCGCGCGGCGCGGAGCCGGCCACCAGGTGCGCGCGCGAGCGGCGGATGTGGTGCTGATCCTCGGCGATGTTGGCGAGGTGCGAGAAGTAGCTGAAGGCGCGCACGACCTGGATGGTCTGGTCGCGCGACAGGGCGTCGAGGATGTCCTCGAGCTCGCGGCGGGCGGCGATGTCGTCGTCGCGGCGAAAGCGCACCGAGTTCTGGCGGATGCGTTCGATCAGCTCGAAGGCGGCTGCGCCTTGCTGGTCGCGCACGGTGTCGCCGAGCAGGCGCCCGAGCAGTCGGATGTCTTCACGCAGCGGGGCGTCCTTGTCCTGGGTCATGTGAGTGTCTGGTCCGTCGTCGTAGGTTGTCTGGGCGGGTTGTCGGGGTGCTGCTTGCTGCCGGCAGGCGCTCCGCGGGCCGGGCTCAGTCCGGCGCGCCGAGCGCCCGGCGTGCGTCGTCGATCGCATTCTCGATGTACTGGCCGTAGAAGTCTGCCAGGCGCATGCCGATGATCGGTTCGCCCAGCGTGCGGCCATCGGCGTCGAGCACCACCACGGTCGGGGTGAACTGTGCCTTCAGCTCGCGCGACAGGCTGCGATGCGTGCCCGGCCGTCCGCCAAAGTCGGTCAGCCGGGCGTCCGAGTCGATGTCGATCTGGCGGAACAGGGCGCGCCGGGTCGTGGCCGGGTCGTGCGCCATCGGGCCCAGGTAGCGGCGCGCCTGCTCGCAGTAGCTGCAATTGGCCTGGCTGTAGAGCACGACCATCGGCATGTTGTCCGCGCGCATCAGCGCGGCATCGCGGGCGAGGTCGTCGGCCTTGGGCAGTGCATCGGGCGCTGCGGCGAGTGCGATCGGCACGCATGCTAGAATCCAGGCCACTTTGCGCACCATTGGTGCGAACCCTGATGCTGCAGTGCGGCGAAACGCGGCCGTGTTCAGCATGTTCCTTCCTGTTACGTGAGTTTATTCATCGTGAGCCAAGCGACCCCCGAGCGTATCGTCATCGCCACCCGTGAGAGCCGCCTCGCCCTGTGGCAAGCCGAACACATCAAGGCCCGGCTCGAGGGATTGTATCCCGGCTGCAGCGTCGAGCTTCTCGGCATGACTACGCGGGGCGACCAGATTCTCGATCGTCCGCTGGCGAAGGTCGGCGGCAAGGGCCTGTTCGTCAAGGAACTCGAGACCGCGCTGCTCGACGGCCGCGCCGACATCGCCGTGCATTCGATGAAGGACGTGCCGATGGAAATGGGCGCCGACTTCATGCTGCCCTGCATCACCGAGCGCGAGGTGCCGCTCGATGCCTTCGTCTCCAACCGCTACGAGAGCCTCGCCGACATGCCGCCCGGTGCGGTGGTGGGCACCTCCTCGCTGCGCCGCGAATCGCAGATCCACGCCCAGTACCCCTTCCTCGGCGTGACCAGCCTGCGCGGCAACCTCGACACCCGCCTGCGCAAGCTCGACGAAGGGCAGTACGACGCCATCATCCTCGCCGCGGCTGGCCTGACCCGGCTCGGGCTGGGCGAGCGCATCCGCTCGGTGATGCCGGCTGAGGTTTCGCTGCCGGCGCCGGGGCAGGGCGCGCTCGGCATCGAGTGCCTGGCCGCGCGCCAGGACGTGATCGGCTGGCTGCAGCCGCTGGTCGACGCCGACACCCGCGCCTGCGTGCTCGCCGAGCGTGCCGTGGCCCGCGCGCTGGCCGGCAGTTGCGAAGTGCCGCTGGGCGCCTACGCCATCATGCGCGAGGGGCAGCTGTGGCTGCGCGGCTTCGTCGCCCGCCCCGACGGCAGCGAGATCGTGCGCGCCGAGCGCGAGGGGGATCCGGCGGCAGCCGAGGCGCTCGGACGCGCCCTGGCCGACGACCTGCGCGCCCAGGGCGCCGAGTTGATCCTGGCCGATCTCGGCTGACGGCGCCGCGGGCTCCGATGTCGTCGCCGCTGTCGTCCTCACCCTCGCCCCAGTCTGCCGCCGCTGCCATGTCCGGCGCGGCCGGGCATTGCCTGGCCGGACGTACGCTGGTGGTGATGCGCCCGCGCGAGCAGGCCGACAGCCTGTGCCGCCGCATCGAGGCCGCCGGTGGCCGCGCGCTGCGCTTTCCGGTCATCGCCATCGGCCCGGCGCTCGACCCCGGCCCGCTCGAGGCGATCGTGCCGCGCCTGGACGAGTTCGACCTGGCCTTCTTCGTCAGCCCCAACGCGGTCGACCATGCGATGCAGTTCATCCTGCCGCGCCGTGCGTGGCCGCCAAGCCTGCGCCTGAGCACGGTCGGCAAGGGCAGCGAGCGCGTGCTGCACGGCTATGGCTTTGCCGACGTGATCGCGCCGCAGTCCGGCTTCGACAGCGAGGCCGTGATCGCCCTGCCCGAGTTTGCGCCGGATGCGGTCGCCGGGCGCAAGGTGCTCATCTTCCGCGGCGATGGCGGGCGCGAACTGCTGGCCGATACCCTGCGCGAGCGCGGCGCGAGCGTCGACTATGTGACCTGCTACCGGCGCTACTGCCCCGATCTCGACCCCGAGCTGCTGCTGCAGCCGGTCGCCCGCGGCGAGGTCGATGCGCTGCTGCTGACCAGCAGCGAGGGCGTGCGCAACCTCGAGCAGATGCTGGGCGCGGACGGGCTTGCCGCCTTGCGCCCGGTGACCGTGTTTGCCACCCATCCGCGCATCGTCGCCCAGGCGCATGCCGCGGGTTTTGCCCATGTGGTCGAGGCGCCTGCGGGCGATGACGGTCTGATGCAGGCACTTGAGAACCACTTTGGTTAAACTGAGGCCATGAAAGAAGAGATCCCCGCCCTCATCCAGCCGCCGGCGTCCGCTCAGTCCGTGCGCAAGGACGACATTCCTTCCGGGTCCAACGCCGAGCGCGAGCCTGCCGCCACGGCGGGCGATCCGCCGCCCGAGTCTGCGCTGGCCTCGGCCTCCGTCTCCAGCTCGGATCCCGTCTCGCCGCCGCCCGCGGGCGCCGCCAGCGAGGCGGCCGAGCCAGGCCGTAGTCCGGCGGCATGGTGGGCCCTGCTGCTTGCCCTGATCGCGATCGCGGCGGCGGGCTGGGCGCTGTGGCAGGCGCGCGAAACCCAGATCGGCGCGATCACCCTGCGCGAAGAGCTCGCGCAACGCCTGTCCGAGGGCGAGACCATCGCCACCGAGGCGCGCGGCATCGTCCGCCAGCAGCAGGAGGTGATCGCCTCGCTGCAGGGCAAGCTCGGTGTGCTCGATGCCAAGGTCGAGGCCACCGAGGGCCAGGCGGCGGCGCTCGAGGCCATGTACCAGGAATTTTCGCGCACCCGCGAGGACGGCGTGCTCGCCGAGGTCGAGCAGGCGGTGGCGCTGGCCGCGCAGCAGCTGCAGATCGCCGGCAATGTCGGTGCGGCCTTGATCGCGCTGCAGGAGGCCGAGGCGCGGCTGGCGATCCACGATCGCGGCCAGCTTGCCGGCCTGCGCCGTGCGCTGGCGAGCGACATCGACGAACTGAAGCTGCAGCCGGTGCTCGATGTGTCGGGCCTGAGCCTGCGCCTCGAGCGCCTGCTCGAGCGTGCCGACGCCTTGCCGCTGGCCTTCGAGGGCCAGTTGCCGATCGAGGCGGCCGTGGGGCGCGACCTCGCCACCGGCGACAGCGGCGGCCTGGCGGGCTGGATGGCGGGGGCGTGGCGCTTCACGCAGGCGCTGGCCGCCGATGTGTGGCACGAGGTGCGCACGCTGGTCCGTGTCGAACGCCTTGACCAGACCGAGCCGGTGCTGCTGGCGCCGGCGCAGAACACCTTCCTGCGCGAGAACCTCAAGATCCGCCTGCTCACCGCGCGCCTGGCGCTGCTGGCGCGCGACGGCCGCACCTACGAGGCCGACCTGGCCCAGGCGCGGGTGTGGATGGAGCGCTTCTTCAATCTGCGCGACGAGCGCGTGCAGGCCGCGCTCAATGAAATCAAGGCGCTCGAAGCGGTGCGCGTGCGCTACGAGCCGCCCAACCTGGCCCAGACCTTCAGCGCCCTGCGGACCGCGCAGGCGCGCAGCGGCCG
>NZ_DAOMPS010000021.1:0-70189 GCF_035444905.1 Thauera sp. | reverse complement strand
GGCCAGTTGGCGTAGGGCGGGTTCTTGCCGTAGCCGACGAGGTCGCGCGGGTAGGGGGCGTTCGGGGTGTTCGGTTGCATGGTCGGCTCCGGGGGCTCAGGCGAACAAGGCATCGAGGCGGAAGCGGGCGATCTTGCCGATCTCGAGCAGGCAGCGCTTGAACTCGGTGGCACGGTCATTGGCGAGCCGGGCTTCCACGCTGTCCATGATCTGATGGCGGCTCAGGCCCTTCACCGCCACGACGAAGGGAAAGCCGAAGCGTTGGCGGTAGGCCTTGTTGAGGCTGCGCAGGCGATGCAGCTCCTCCTTGCTGCACTGATCGAGCCCCGCGCCGCGCTGCTCGCCGGTCGAGGCGGTGGTGAGGGTGCCTTCTTCGGCCTCCTTGCCGGCCAGTTCCGGGTGGGCGCAGATCAGCGCGAGCTGCTCGGCCTCGCTGGCTGCGTCGAGCACCGCGAGCAGGGCGGCGTGCAGTTCGACGACGCTGGCGAAGGGGCGTCGGCTCCAGGCGCGCTCGGCGATCCAGGGTGAGTGCTCGAAGATGCCTTCGAGGCGGGCGACGAAGTCGGCCTGGGGCAGGGCGGAAAGCGCCTGCACGGTGAGATGCGCGTGTGCGGTGGGGGTGTGGGTCGTGGCGTTCATGGTGTGGTCTCTTGCGATGCGTTCTCGGCGGCGTGCTCAGTCCTGCGTCCGGGCGCCCTGGGCGAACCAGATGGCGATGGTCTGGCGCTCCTCGTCGGTGATGCCGGTCAGGTTGCCCAGCGGCATGTAGCCACTGGCCACCGTCTGCGCACTCATGACCGCGTGCTGGGCGATCTGCTCGGCGTTTTCCAGCATCACGCCCTTGGGCGGCTGGGCGAAGCCGTCGAAGGTGGGCGCGGCGGCGTGGCAGCTCACGCAGCGCTGGTCCAGGATCTGCTTGACGGTGGCGAAGGAGACCTTGTCACCACTGGCGTCGACCGGCTTGGGCGCCATCAGCACGATCAGCAGCAGGATCAGCGCGCTGCCGGCGGCGGGCAGCCACCACTTGACCTGGCCGCGATGGCGCAGCACGAAGAACTGGCGGATCAGCACGCCGGCCATCATCAGCACACCGAGCACGAGCCAGCCATTGGCGTGGGCATAGGTCATCGGGTAGTGGTTGCTGATCATGATGAACAGCACCGGCAGGGTGAAGTAGGTGTTATGCACCGAGCGCTGCTTGCCGACGATGCCGGGCATGGTGTCGACCGGCTCACCCTTGCGGATCTGCTCGACCATCTTCTTCTGGCCGGGAATGATGTGGAAGAACACATTGGCCGCCATCATCGTGCCCAGCATGGCGCCGACGTGGATATAGGCGCCGCGGGCCGAGAACACCTGGTGCAGCACGTAGTTGGCGATCATCACGAAGACGAACACGATGGCCGCGAGCAGGGTGTCCTTGCCGATCATGTTGCGGCACAACAGGTCATAGAAGAGCCAGCCGACGACCAGGAAGGCGATCGAGATGGCGATGGCGGCCGCGGGCGACAGGGCCATGACGCTGCTGTCGATCAGGTAGCTCGAGGCGCCGATCCAGTAGATGAGGGCCATCATGCCCATGCCCGACAGCCAGGTGCTGTAGGCCTCCCACTTCGACCAGTGCAGGTCCTGGGTGAGGGGTTCGCCCTTGGGGCCGGTGAGGTATTTCTGGCTGTGGTAGAACCCGCCGCCATGCACGGCCCACAGTTCGCCGAACACGCCGCGCCTTGCGTCCTCGGGCTTTTTCGGGGCCTTCAGCGAGTTGTCCAGCATGACGAAGTAGAAGGAGGCACCGATCCAGGCGATGCCGGCGATCAGGTGCACCCAGCGGACCAGCAGGTTGGCCCAGTCGAGCAGGTAGGCTTCCATGACGATGTCTCTATGTCGGGGTTGGGGTGGAAGCGCGGGCTCAGCTGCCGCGGTAGGTGGAGTAGCTCCACGGCGATACCAGCAGCGGCACGTGGTAGTGCTGATCGGCGTTGGCGACGCCGAAGCGCAGCGCCACCTCATCGACGAACAGTGGCTCGGGCAGCTTCAGGCCCAGGGCGCGGAAGTAGTCGCCGGCGGCGAAGACGATCTCGTACTTGCCGGTCTCGAGCGCGGCGCCCTCGAGCAGTGGTGCATCGCAGCGGCCGTCATGGTTGGTGACGCTGCGCGCCACCTCGCGGCGCTCGCCGTCGAGGCGAAAGACGGTGACTGCGATGCCGGCGCCGGGCTTGCCGTTGGCGGTGTCGAGAACGTGGGTGGTGAGGCGTCCCATGGTGCTGTCTCCTGCGTATTGTGTTCGTGGTTTCTGTGCCTGGAGGGTCCGGATCGGCCCTGACTGTGAGGCGCAGTTTAAGCCGCTGATGTATTCAGTAATCGCATATGTCTTTATAAGTGATATATGCTCTCGCGTATCTGACTCGGCCGGCACAGGCCGGGCGTTCGCGACAGGAAACGAGGAGACGACGATGACCATCCGGCGCAGCGACGACCCGCTGGACACCTACCTGTTGCGTGTATTCGTGCTGCTCATCGGCGAGCGCAGCGTGTCGCGCACGGCGCTGAAGCTGAACCAGTCGCAGCCGGCGATCAGCGCGGCCCTGAAGCGCCTGCGCGAGATCCTCGGCGACCCGCTGCTGGTGCGCGAGAAGGGCGGCATGGTGCCCACCGAGCGCGCCCTGGCGCTGGTGTCGCACGCCAAAGGGGCGCTGGCCGAGATCGATCGCATGGTCGACGGGCCGGAGAGCTTCGAGCCGGTGAGCACCCGCCATGAGTTTCGCATCGGCTCGCCCGATTACCTGGCCCCGGTGTTCGTCGCCGGCGTGGCCGAGCGCTTCCGCCGCGAGGCGCCCAATGCGCGCCTGACCCTGCATTCGCTCGGGCCCAACTTCGATTTCGAGCGCTCGCTGGCCGAGGGCGATCTCGACGTGGTGATCGGCAACTGGCCCGAGCCGCCGCATCGCATGCACCTGTCGATGCTGCTCGAGGACGAGATCGTGTGCCTGGTCGCCGCCACCCATCCCTTCGCGCGCAAGGGCATGAGCGCGGACGATTACGCCCGCGCGGTGCATGTGGTGCCGATGCCGTACTCGATCAGCCAGCGCGGCGTCATCGACAGCGTGCTGGCCTCGATGCGCATCCACCGCGAGGAGCGTGTCGTGGTGCAGTCCTTCACCGCCGCGCCCTATCTGCTGCAGGGCACCGACCTGGTGTTCACCACCACCCGCCACTTCGCCCGCTTCTATGCCGACCTGCTGGCGCTGGCGATCGTGCCTTCGCCGATCGCCTTTCCGCCGATGCGCTTCTACCAGCTCTGGCACGAGCGCAACCACCAGTCGCCTGGCCATCGCTGGCTGCGCCGGCTGTTGAGCGATTGCGGGCGGCGCATCGTCACCGCGCCGACCCAGGCTGGGTGAGGGCGCGTACGGCCTGACCCGACCTGCCGGCGCGGGCGGCGCTCACACCAGGTCGCCCAGTTCCTCGTGCAGTTGCTCGATGCCGCGCAGGCGCGCCCGGCCTTGCGCGCCGAGCTGCAGCGCGAGCTGGCTGGCGAGGAAGTTGATCAGGCTCACCGCCGCGACGTAGCTGTCGAAAATCGACGCGCCCCGGCAGTGGCAGGGGATCACCCAGTCCACGCGAGCCGCCATCGCCGCCCCGCTGGGGTCGGTGAGCATCACGATGCGCACGCCATTGGCACGTGCGAGTTCCAGTGCAGACAGGAAGGCCGGCACCCGGCGCCGGAACCCCACGGCCAGCAGCACATCCTGCGGGCCGAGGCCGAACAGGCCTTCGGCCAGCGTCTCGCCGTGCATCGGCGCCAGCTCGACGCCGGCGCGCAGCAGGCCGAGCTGGCCGCGTGCATAGGTGGCGAGCAACGCACTGTTGCGGTGCCCGATCACCAGGACCCGGCGTGCCTCACGCAAGGCCGCGACGATCTCGTCGAACGCTGTCTGCCCCAGCCCCTCCAGCGTCTTGCGCAGGATGTCCAGGTCCGCCGCCATGTGTGCCTCGATGGCCGAACGCGCACTGGCGGGGGGGTCGGCGGCATTCATGTAGACCGGCGAGCCCCATTGCTGGGCATTGCGCGCATCGGTGCGCGCCTGGGCGAAGCTCTGGTAGCCGAGGCGCTGGACCAGCCGCGTCACCGCGGCCTTGGAGGCGCCCGAAAGGCGCGCCAGCTCGGTGGCGGAATGGGTGGCGAGATGGGAGGGAAAGTCCAGCAGCAGGTCGGCCACCAGGCGCTCGCTGTTGGGCAGGCCCTCGTAGCTGCCGCGGATGCGTCGCTCGAGCGAGCCTGGGCCGGCGTTGTGGCGTTTGCGGGTCTTTCCGGGCGTTGAGGCAGCGCTCATCGGACGCTCTTCCGAGTGTATTGGCACGTTGCTTGCGTTGAAGCGAACCATAGCTGAAAAAAACGTTTTACTGATTGTTTTTCTGAAACAGGTGATCCAGTATGGTGCATACAACAGCAACGACTGCCCTTCCGCGCACCACTTGCGGGAGCGAGCAGCGGCAGAGGCGGCGCGATGCCTGCGAGGGTGGACGCCAGCCAGCGACCGGTGTGGAGGAGACCCTGCATGCATGACCCTGGTGAATACGAGGGCGTGGCGCGCGTGCTCGACGGCATGAGCCGCAAGCTGGCGCGCGCCGTCGACCTGATCTGCGTGGCGCTGCTGATCGTGCTGGTGCTCGACGTGTGGCTCGGCGTGCTGGTGCGCTACGTGTGGCCGCTGCCGATCACCTTCATGGAAGAGGCGGCGCGCTACCTGATGATCTGGGTCGCGCTGCTCGCCGTGTCGGCTGGCATCTCGCGGCGTGAGCACATCGGCGTGCAGATGCTGTTCGCCTACCTCCCATCCTGGCTGCGGCGCGGCCTGCTTGCGGTGGTGGATCTGCTCGGCATCGCCTTCTTCTCGATGCTGGTGTTCTACGGTCTCGGCATGGTCGAGCGCGGCGAGCGCATCACGACGATGATCTACGGCATGTCCAAGGCCTTGCCCTTCGCCGCGGTGCCGGTGTCGGCCGCGCTGGCGGTGGTGCAGCTCACGCTGGTGGCTCTGCGCGACCAGTTGCGCCTGGCGCGCTCGCCCCAGGTGGTGGTGTGCCCATGATCACCGTCGCCCTCACCTTCGTCGTGCTGATGGTCCTCGGCATGCCCATCGGCTACGTGCTCGGCATCACCGGCATGGTCGGCATGTGGAGCATCGATTCCAGCGGCCGCTTCCTGACCATGGCGCCGGATCGCTTCTTCGCCGGTCTCGATCTGTTCACCTTCCTCGCCATGCCGTTCTTCATCCTCGCCGGCGAGATCATGAACCGCTCGGGCATCACCGACCGCCTGATCGCGCTCGCCGATGCTCTCGTCGGCTACCTGCGCGGCGGCATGGCGCATTCCAACATGGTGGCCTCGGTGATGTTCGCCGGCCTGTCGGGGGCCGCGACGGCCGATGCCGCAGCCTTCGGCAACACCCTGGTGCCGGCGATGGTCAAGAACGGCTATACCCGGCCCTTCGCCTGCGCGGTCACCGCAGCGGGCTCGATCATTGGGCCGACCATCCCGCCGTCGAACCTGATGGTGATCTACGGTTCGCTGATGGGCGTCTCGGTGGCCGGCCTGTTCGCCGCCGGCATCCTGCCCGGATTGCTGATCTGCCTGGTTTGCATGGCGGTGATCGCCGCGCTCGGACGTCGCCTCAACCTGCCCAAGAGCGCGCACCGTCCCAGCCTGTGGCGCATCGTTGCTGCCTTCAAGGACGGCTTCGCGGCGCTGCTGATGCCGGTGATGATCCTCGGCGCCATCCTCGGCGGCATCACCACGCCGACCGAGGCGGCCTCGATCGCGGTGCTCTACGCGCTGGTGATGGGCGTTTTCGTGTACCGCAAGGTGGGCTGGGGCGATCTCGTCGACATGCTGGTGCGCACCGCCCGCATCACCGGCGTGGTGTTCCTGATCATCGCCTCGGCCTCGATCGTGGGCTGGTGGATGACCTTCAACCAGATCCCGCAGGCGATCGCGGCCGCCTTCCTCGCGGTGTCGTCCGAGCCGGCCGTGATCATCGCGCTGATCCTGGCGCTGCTGCTCGCGATCGGCATGTTCATGGACATCAACGCGCTGCTGATCATCCTCGCCCCGGTGCTGGCGCCGCTGACGGTGACCATCGGCATGGACCCGATCCACGCCGGCATCATGATCGTGCTGGCGCTCAACATCTCGCTGATGACGCCACCGGTGGGGGCCTGCCTGTTCGTGCTGGCTTCCGTGACCGGCGAGAAGATCGAACGCATCGCGCACTCGCTGTGGCCCTTCCTGCTCGCCGAGATCGCGGTGCTGTTCGCGGTGGCGTACTGGCCGAGCCTGACGCTGGCCGTACCACGGTTGCTCGGACTGACGAGCAATTGAGCCCCCATGGAGCCCTCATGCACCCGCCCGCCCCGATGTCGTCTCCTCCTGTCCCTTCCCCTGCCGTGGTGCTGCGCCGCGGTGTGCTCCTGCTTCACCCCTTCACCCTAGCCCTGGAGTAAGCACGATGATCTCGCTGAAGAAACTTGCCGTCACCGCCCTCGCGGCAACCGCCATGCTCGCGTCGCCCGCCTTCGCGCAGAAGACCATCCGGCTGGCCCACCTCAACCCCGACAGCCCCTTCGACAGCCATTCCGGCGCGATGGCGGCGGTGTTCAAGAGCCTGGTCGAGACCGGCACCAATGGCAGCGTCAAGGTGCAGCTCTTCCCCAACGGCCAGCTCGGCAAGGACGACGAGGTGATCCAGCAGGTGCGCGACGGCCTGGTGCAATCGGTCATCTCGTCGGCGGGCGGCATTTCCGCCCACTACAAGATGGTCGGCGTGTTCGACATGCCGTTCGCCTTCCCGAACATCGGCGTGGTGCACAAGGTCATGGACCTCGGCAGCCCCTTCGGCCAGAAGTTTGCCGCCGACCTGTCAGCCAAGACCGGGCTCAAGGTGCTCGGCCTGCTCGACTCGGGCGGCTTCTTCGCCATCAGCAACTCGAAGCGGCCGATCCAGACTGCGGCCGACCTCGGTGGCCTGCGCATCCGCACGATGACGCTGCCCACCCACGAGGCCACGGTGAAGTCGCTCGGCGGCCAGCCCACCCCGCTGCCCTGGGCCGAGGTGTACACCGCGCTGCAGACCGGCGTGGCCGATGGCCAGATGAACCCGATCCCGATCATCGCCTTTGCCAAGTTCGACGAGGTGCAGAAGTTCCTGTCCATCACCAATCACGTCATCACGCCCTATGTGTGGACGATGAACCAGGCCTTCTACGACAGCCTCACGGCGGACGAGCGCGCGGTGGTCGATTCGGCCGCGGCGGTGGCAGTGGACGCCGGGCGCGGCATCTCGCGCATCATCGAGGCCTCGGCCGACAAGGGCCTGCCCAAACTCGGCCAGCGCATGCAGGTGAATGCGATTCCGGAGGCCGAGCTGCAGAAGTTCGCCGCCGTCGCACAGCCCGCCGTGCGTGCGGTGATCGAGCAGCAGCTGGGCGCCGAGGGCATCGACATGCTCGACGCCATGCTCGCCAACATCGAGCAGGTCAAGTAAGGCATAACGACAACAACCATGCGTCTGCGCGCCCTCGCGGGCGTGCAGACGGAGGACGAATGGCAATGACACACATCCTGCGTGCCGAGGGCATCGCAAGCTATCCCAACCCGCTCGCGGTCTCCGCGAGCACGCCCTACGGCGAGGCGCGCGCGGCGATCCTCAGTCGCGAGGGTTTCGACGCCGCCGAGCGCGAGATCTCCCAGTGGCCGGGCTATGCGCCCACACCGCTGCATGCGCTGCCGGCGCTGGCGTCGCGCCTTGGCCTCGGCGCGCTCTGGTACAAGGACGAGAGCACCCGCTTCGGGCTCAAGAGCTTCAAGGCCCTGGGCGGCGCCTATGCGGTGTTCCGCCTGATCCAGAAGGCGATCGCCGTCGCCCATGGCGGCCATCTGGCGACGCCGGCGGAAATCCTCTCCGGCAAGTATCGCGACATCGTCTCCGCGCTTACCGTCACCTGCGCCACCGACGGCAATCATGGCCGTTCGGTGGCCTGGGGCGCGCAGCTGTTCGGTTGCCGCTGCGTGATCTACATCCATGCCACGGTCAGCGAGGGGCGTCGCGCGGCGATCGCACACTACGGCGCCGAGGTGATCCGCGTGCCCGGCAACTACGACGACTCCGTCCGCCATGCCGCGGCCGAGGCCGAGCGCCACGGCTGGACGGTGGTCTCGGACACCACCTACGAGGGCTACCGCGACATCCCGATCGACGTCATGCACGGCTACGGCGTGATGGCCCGCGAGATCGTGCGCCAGCTCGGCGATGAGCTGCCCACCCACGTCATCGTGCAGGCCGGCGTCGGCGCGCTTGCGGCCTCGGTGTGCGCGGCCTTCTGGCTGGCCTGGGGCGAGCGGCGGCCGCTGTTCATCATTGCCGAACCCGAGCAGGCCGACTGCTACTTCCAGAGCGGCCAGGTGGGCCGGCCGGTGGCGGTGCATGGCGAGCTCGACACCGTGATGGCGGGGCTGGCCTGCGGCGAGGTGTCGCCGGTGGCGTGGGAGATCCTGTGCGGCGGCGCCAATCATTACGCCACCGTCGCCGATCGCTTCGCGCTCGAGGCGATGCGGGTGTTCGCCTTCCCGCAGGGCGGTGATCCGCCGATCGTGTCCGGCGAGACCGGTGGCACCGGGCTCGGCCTGCTGCTGGCGGCGGCGGCCGAGCCCGACGTCAGGCAGGCGCTCGGCCTCGATGCCGAGGCGCGCGTGCTATTGATCGGCAGTGAGGGCGACACCGACCCGGCGATCTACCGCGACGTGGTGGGCAAGTCGGCGCAGGAGGTGCTGGCATGACCGGCACCGACCGCGTGCTGGCCGTGGAGCCCGATGGCGCGCGCCTGTTGGCGCGCCTGGCCGCGCTGGCCGAGATCGGCCGCAGCGAGACGGGTGCGTGCTGCCGGCTGGCGCTCACCGACGACGACCGCCGCGGCCGCGACCTTGTCGTCGGCTGGATGCGCGAGCTCGGCCTGCAGGTGTCGATCGACCCGATCGGCAACGTGTTCGGCCTGCGCCGCGGGCGTCGGGCCGATCTGGCGCCGGTGATGACCGGCTCGCACATCGACACCGTGCGCACCGGAGGCGCCTACGATGGCAACTACGGGGTGCTCGCCGGGCTCGAGGTCGTCGCCACGCTCAATGACGCCGGCGTCAGCACCGAGCGGCCCCTGGTGGTGGCTTTCTTCACCAACGAGGAGGGCGCGCGCTTTGCGCCCGACATGCTCGGCTCGCTGGTGTACGTGGGCGGGCTGGCGCTGGACGAGGCGCTTGCCACGCGGGCGATCGACGGCGCCGTGCTGGGCGAGGAGCTGGCCCGCATCGGCTACGCCGGTGCGGCGCCGCTGGGTGGCATCCGCCCTGCCGCCTTCGTCGAGCTGCACGTGGAGCAGGGGCCGGTACTCGATCTCGAGGGGCTGACCATCGGCGCGGTGGAGAACCTGCAGGGCATCTCCTGGCAGCAGGTCGACATCGTCGGCCAGTCCAACCACGCCGGTACCACGCCGATGCGCATGCGCCACGATGCCGGCTACGCCGCGGCCGCGGTGGCGCACTTCGTGCGCGCGCTCACACGCGAGATGGGTGGCGACCAGGTCGGCACCGTGGGCAAGGTCGATCTGACGCCCAATCTGATCAACGTCATCGCCGCGCGCGCGACGCTGACGGTCGATCTGCGCAACACCGACGAAGCGCTGCTGCAGCAGGCCGAGACCCGCCTGGCGGCCTTTCTCGACGAGCTGGCGGCGACCGAGGGGGTGAGCATCAGCACGCAGCGCCTGGCGCGCTTCGAGCCGGTGCGCTTCGACGCCGGCATCGCGGCCCGCATCGCCGCCCACGCCGAGTCGCTCGGTTACACCCACCGCCGCATGAGCTCGGGCGCCGGTCACGACGCCCAGATGCTGGCGCGCATCTGCCCGACGGCGATGATCTTCGTCCCCAGCGTCGGCGGCATCAGCCACAACCCGGCCGAACACACGGAAGCCGCCGATCTCGTCGCCGGCACGCGCGTGCTGCTCGCGACCCTGCTCGAACTCGCCAACGAGGGAGCCTGAACCCATGTCCCGCATCGTCACCGTCGGCGCCGCCCAGCTCGGCCCCATCGCCCGCAACGACACCCGCAGCCAGGTCGTGGCGCGCCTGATCGCGCTGCTCACCGAGGCCAGGCAGCATGGCTGCGACCTGGTGGTGTTTCCCGAGCTTGCGCTGACCACCTTCTTCCCGCGCTGGTACTTCGAGGACCAGGCCGAGATCGACGCCTTCTTCGAGCGCGAGATGCCGGGGCCGGAGACGCGCCCCCTGTTCGAGGCGGCGCGCGAGCTGGGCATCGGCTTCTACCTCGGCTATGCCGAGCTGGCCGAGGAGGAGGGGCGCACGCGCCATTTCAACACCTCGATCCTGGTCGACAAGACCGGCACGATCGTCGGCAAGTACCGCAAGATCCACCTCCCGGGCCATGCCGAGCACGAGCCCTGGCGCCAGTTCCAGCACCTGGAAAAGCGCTACTTCGAGACCGGCAACCTGGGTTTTCCGGTGTTCCGCGCCTTTGGCGGCATCATCGGCATGGCGATCTGCAACGACCGCCGCTGGCCCGAGACCTACCGCGTGATGGGGCTGCAGGGGGTGGAGATGGTGCTGATCGGTTACAACACCCCGGTGCACAATCCGCCCGCGCCCGAGCACGACAACCTGTCGCACTTCCACAACCAGCTGGTGATGCAGTCCGGCGCCTACCAGAACGGCAGCTGGGTGGTGGGGGTGGGCAAGGCGGGCAACGAGGAAGGCGTGATGCAGATCGGCAACTCGATCATCGTCGCGCCCTCGGGCGAGATCGTCGGCGCCTGCTCGACGCTGGGCGACGAACTGGCGGTGGCGCGTTGCGACCTCGATCTGACGCAGTCGTACAAGAGCACCACCTTCAACTTTGCCCGCCACCGCGAACCGCAGGCCTACGGCCTCATCGTGGAACGCAAGGGCGCGGTGCTGCCGCCGGAGTGATGCGAAAAGGCCTTGGTGGCGCTGGGCGCCCCGAGGCCTTTCCTGGCGGGCGAAATGTCGCTCAGCGGTCGATCGGCACCAGCACCACCGGCACGTCGGCCTTCATCGTCACCTTGTGCGCGACCGAGCCGAGCAGCAGTTCGCCGATCGCGCTGTGGCCGCGCGAGCCCATGACGATCATGTCGGCGAGGGTGTGCTTGGCCGAATCGAGGATCTGGCGCGCCGGCTCGCCTTCGAGCGCGCGCACGCTGGCGAGGTACTTCTTCACCTCGAATTCGGGATAGGCCTCGGCAAAGATGTCGATGCGCTGCTGCAGCAAGGCCTCGGCCTGGTTGCGGCCGGCGGCCTTGATCTCGTCGTAGGTCTCCTGCTTGATGAATTCGGTGAAGGGCAGGGCGTTGGTCTGCACCGTCACCGTGACCGCGTGCAGGCGCGCGCCGAACTTCTGCGCCATGCCGATGGCGTGGCGGAAGACGGCCGGCGAGCGCGGCGTGAGGTCCGAGGCGTAGAGGATGGAGCGGATTTCGTAGGACATGCTTCGTCTCCTGTGGGATCAGCGGCGCGGCTTGGGCAGCAGGGCGTCGAGGACGAGGGCGGTGATCGCTGCCGGCACGAGGCCGGAGTGGAGCAGCAGGCCGATCTGCTCGGGTACCGCCTTCTCGATCTCGGGCACCAGCGGCAGGCCGATGCCCAGGCTCAGCGACACCGCCAGGATCAGCATCGAGCGCTGGTCGAGCTCGCTCTCGGCGAGGATCTTGACGCCAGCCGAGGCGATCATGCCGAACATCACCACCGCAGCGCCGCCGAGCACGGCCGGCGGCATCGCTGAGGCGATCGCGGACAGCTTGGGGAAGAGACCGAGGATGATCAGGAAGATGCCGCCGATGGTCACCACATGGCGGCTGACCACCCCGGTGAGGGCGACGAGGCCGACGTTCTGCGCATAGGCAGTGTTGGGCAGGGTGTTGAACACCGAGGCGAAGGCGGTCGCCACGCCGTCGGCCATCACGCCGCCGGACAGTTCGCGGTTGGTGGCCGCGCGCTTGGCGCCGCCGACCGTGATCGCCGAGATGTTGCCGATGGTCTCCAGGCCGACCACGAACATGATGATGACCATGCCGAGGATGGCGGTGGGCGAGAACTCCATGCCGAACACGAAGGGTTGCGGCACGGCGAACCAGGCGGCCGTGCCGACGCGGGAGAAGTCCACCCAGCCCAGGAAGACGGCGACCAGGTAGCCGCTGATGAGGCCGACCAGCACCGAGGCGAGCTTGATGAAGCCGCGGCCATACTGGTGGCAGCCGATGGTGACGATGAGCACGAACAGCGCCAGCAGCAGGTGATGCGGCGCGGCGAAGTCGGCCGCACCCACGCCGCCGGCGGCATAGCGCAGGCCGACCGGCATCAGGGTGAGGCCGATCAGCAGTACCACGATGCCGGTGACCACCGGCGAGAACAGGTGGCGTACGCGTGACAGGAAGGCGCCAAGGAAGACCTGCAGCAGGCCGGCCACCAGCGAGGCGCCGAGAACGGCGGGCAGGCCGAAGGCCTTCGCCAATGGGAGCGCCACCGGCAGGAAGCCGAAGCTGGTGCCCTGCACGATGGGCAGGCGGGCGCCGACGCGGCCGATGCCGACCGACTGGATCAGGGTGCAGATGCCGGCCACGAACAGCGACACCTGGATCAGGAAGATGCGCTCTTCCATGGTCGCGCCGATGACGCCGGCGATGATGATCGGCGGCGTGATGTTGCCGACGAACATCGCCATGATGTGCTGCAGACCGAGCGGAATCGCGCGCGACAGCGGCGGCATGTAGTCGGGCGAGTGCTCGTCGACGGCCGGTCGTGGCGGATTGGCTGGATCGGGATAGACGGGGGTCGTCGCGCTCATTGGCGTGTCTCCGTGTCTCTGGCTGGTGGGGGCCGGATCTGTGTTTGTGGTTGAGGCGTGTGCAGCGTGTCTGCAGGGGAGCTCGATGCCTGCAGTGCGGGCCGTGGTCAGAGTTTAGAAGGCGCCGCCGGCAAGAAAACCGCCGGGGCCTGATAGCGCTTATATAACTGAGCTTATGGGCGAATCAGTTTATTTGCAGGATTACAATATTCCGTCCCCTTCAGGAGCGTCGCATGATCGATCTTGACACCGTCCCAAGGCCCAACGGGCGCAAGCCTTCCATCCGCTGCGCCGCGTCCGGCTCCGCCACGGAGAAGCCATGAAACTCTATATTTCACCGCGCGCGCCCAATCCCCGCCGGGTGCAGATGTTCATCGCCGAGAAAGGCATCACCGGCATCGAGGAGGTGGTGGTCGAGATCGGCAAGAACGAGCACCGCAGCTCGGACTTTCGCGCCAAGAGCCCGCTCGCCAAGGTGCCGGTGCTCGAACTCGACGACGGCCGCATGCTCGGCGAGACACGGGCGATCTGCTCCTATCTGGAGGGCGTCTGGCCCGAGCCCAACCTGATGGGCGAGAGCTTCGAGGAGCGCGCCTTCATCGAGATGACCGACCGCCGCATGGAGCTCTACCTGTTCGGCAGCATCGCCAACTGCATCCGCCACACCCACCCCGGCCTGGCGCCGCTGGAGCAGCCGCAGTTTCCCGACTTCGGTCGCTCGCAGGGCGAGAAGGTGCGCGAGGTGGCGCGCTGGCTCGATGCCGAACTCGCCACCCGGGCCTTCGTGGCCGGCGAGCGCTTCACCATTGCCGACATCACCGCCTTCTGCGCGATCGAGTTCGCGCGCGGGCTGATGAAGTTCAGGCCCGGCGCCGAGGGCATGGTCAACCTGCAGGCCTGGCGCGACCGCGTCGCCGAACGGCCCAGCGCCAGGGTGTGAGGCCTCAGCGCGGCAGGTGGCGGGCGAGCTTCTGCAGCAGGACCTGGCGGTCGAAGGGCTTGACCAGGAAGTCGACCGCGCCTGCCTTCAGGCTCGCCTGCAGCACCTGGCGCTCGCTGTGGCCGGTGATCATCAGGATCGGGATGTTCGCCAGCTGCGGGCTGGCCTTGAGGCGGCGGGTGATCTCGACCCCGTTCAGGTCCGGCAATGCGACGTCCATCAGGATCAGGTCGGGATGCTGGCGCCCGAGCAGCACGAGCGCTTCGGTGCCGGAATGGGCGAAGGTCGAGCGGTAGCCCGCGGTTCCCAGCAGGCGTTCGAGCAGCTTGCACTGAAAACTGTCGTCGTCCACGACCACGACCAGGGGCGGCGTCCTGCCCGCGAGCTCGCCCAGCTGGCGGGCAGCATCGAGCTGCGGCTTGACGTCGTGCTTCAGGCGGCCGATCCATTCGGTGAGCGGGACCACCTTCTGCTGCGCCTCATCGACCCGCAGTTGCACCTCGCGAATCACGTCCTCGCGCTGCGGGCTGGCGAGCGGGGGCTGCAGGTCCGCTCCCGTGGGAACGCCGTCGAGGTCGAGATCGAAGCTTTCGGCGACGACGGTCGGAGGCTCGAACGCGTCGTCTGGCGCAACCGCGGTCAGCGCCTTGCTCAGGGCGTCGGCGTGGCGCTGGCCGACCGCGATGCGATCGTCGAGCACGGACTCGAGCTGGCTCACCGAGCGCGCGTGCGCCGCGACCTCGCGCGCCGGTGCGGTGTCGCGCTGGGCTTGCAGTGAGCGGCCGGCGATGATGATCGACATGGGCAGCCGGGGGGTGTCGTAGACGAGCGGCCAGTACATGACGTAGTCGTCAAAGTAGCCCTTGCTGCACAACTCGAAGGCGCGGTGCACGCTGTCCTTGTCGCACAGCACGATGTTGCGGTGGGGCAGGGTGTGTACGATCTCGCACTGGCGGTAGAGGCCGAGCGAGTAGCGCTCGGCGCGCTCGAGGCTGTTGAAGGCCAGCACCACCACGTCCGGCTTGACGCGTTCGAAGTCCGCGACGAAGCGGCTCTCGACGGTCGAGGTGGCGACGTGCTCGAAGTGGCCCTCGAGCAGACGCGCGATCTGCGCCGCGTCGGCCGACACCTCGGTGACGACCAGGATCTTCAAGTCTTCGGGCTTCATCGCCACGGTCTCGCTCGATCGGCGGTCCATCCTTCGTGGCTGCGGGGTGCAGCGTACAGGTTTGTCGTCATCTTGAAGCGGCCTGGGTCGGATCCATCGCCCGGATTGTAGCGTCGAGCACGAGGACGAAATCGCACATCACCCGTTCGATGCGCCCGCCGTCGACGTCGCGCCCGGCCTGCTCGAGGGCCGCGCAGCTTTCGCCGAGCTGCATGGCCCCGACAGACCTTGAGGAGGATTTCAGGCGATGGGCGAGCTGGGCCACCTGTGACCAGTCGCCGGCCGCGCAAGCCCTCTGCAAGGCGTCTGCCGTGCTGCGCGCGGAGGCCCGATAGTCGGTGAGAAACTCCTCGATGAGCGCGGCCTCGTCACCGATCAGGGCGGGCAGCACCTGTGGATCGAACACCGCAAGGGCAGGGGCCGTGGCCGAGGCCATGGGGGGCGAGCGGTCGAGCTCGGCCTTCGGCAGCCAGCGTCCGAGCGCTTGACGCAGGACCTCGACCTGGACCGGCTTGGTGATGAAGTCGTCCATGCCGGCGTCAACGCAGCGCCGATCTTCGCCCCGCATGGCGTTGGCGGTGACGGCGATGATCGGGATGCGCCGTCCCGCCGGCTCTTCGCCGCGAATGCGCACGGTCAGTTCGTAGCCGTCCATTTCGGGCATGTGCAGGTCGGTCAGCAGCAGGGTGTACTGGCCATGTCGCCACCGCTCGAGTGCTTCGCGGCCGTTCTCGGCGATGTCGCATTGCAGGCCCAGCAGCGCGAGCTGGCGCTCGATCACCCGCTGGTTGATGTCGTTGTCCTCGGCCACGAGGATCTGCACCTGTGGCGACGGGGCATGGCGCACCGGCGCCTGGGGCACGCGCAAGGTGGCTGGCTTCGAGGTGGTCGGCTGCAAGGTGGACCGCGGTGCCGGATCCGGCATGCGGGCCGCTTGCCGCCCGGCAGCCGGTGCGCTGATGGCGGGCAGCGGCAGCGTGACGATGAAGCGTGTGCCTTGTCCCGGCCGGCTGCGGACGTCGATCCGGCCCTTGAGCAGCTGTGCCAGGCGGGCGGAAATCGACAGGCCCAGCCCCGTGCCGCCGAAGCGGCGGGTGGTGGAGGACTCGGCCTGGGCGAAGGGCCGGAAGATCTTCTCGAGCACCTCGGGCGCCATGCCGATGCCGTTGTCGGTGACGCTGAAGCGGATCACCCCGGGGCCGGCGTTCTCGGCACGGATCTCGACGCGGCCGGGGCGCTCCAGGCCGGCGGAAAACTTCACCGCATTGCTGACCAGGTTGGACAGGATCTGCTGCAGGCGCAGCGCGTCGGAGCTCACCAGGTCGGCCACATCGTCGAGGACGCGTGCGCTCAGCTTGACTGCCTTGCGCTCTGCAACCGGCTGCATGATGTCGGTGACGCGGGCGATCAGGTTCCGGATCGAGACCGGGCCGATGTCGAGCTCGAGCTTGCCCGACTCGATCTTCGAGAAGTCGAGGATGTCGTCGATCAGGCGCAGCAGCGTGGTGGCCGACTCGCGCATGATCTCGACCAGATGGGTCTGCTCGATCGACAGGGCCGAGTGACCCAGGACGTCGAGCAATCCGATCACGCCATTCATCGGGGTGCGGATCTCGTGGCTCATGGTGGCCAGGAACTCGCCCTTGGCGCGACTGGCGATGTTGGCGAGGTCGAGCGCATGCTGCAACTCGGTGGTGCGGCTGGCGACCAGGCCTTCAAGGTGATCGCGGTAGCGCAGCAGCTCCTCTTCCATGCGCCGCTTTTCGGTGATGTCCTGCTTCACCGCGACGTAGTGCGTGATCGCGCCGTTGTCGTCATGGATGGGCGTGATCGTGGCGTGCTCGAGGTATTCGCTGCCGTCCTTGCGCCGGTTCAGGAACTCGCCGCTCCAGGACCGGCCCTGGGTCACGGTGGCCCACAGGCTACGGTAGGTTTCCGGTGTCGTGTGCCCGGACTGCAGCACCTTCGGATTCTGGCCGAGGGCCTCCTCGCGCGAATAGCCGGTCTTGTCCACGAAGGCCTGGTTGACGTACTCGATCTCGGCGCGGGTGTTGGTGATGACGATGCTTTCAGGGCTTTCCTCGACCGCGCGGGACAGCTTGCGCAGCCTTTCCTCGGCGGCCTTGCGCGCCGTGATGTCGAGCGCGAACACGAAGCGGGCCACCGTCTGGCCGTCGTCGTTCTGCAGCGCGGTGATGCCGATCACCATCGGCAGCTTGCTGCCGTCCTTGCGCAGGTGCACGGTTTCGAAGCTGATGTTGCCGAGGCGATCGGCTTCGGCGAGGCGAGCGGGCAGTTGCGGCCGCTCCTCGAGTGCGTAGAGCTGGCGCACCGGCATGTGCCGCATCTCGTCGATGTCGTAGCCGTGCTGCCTGGCGTAGGTGGCATTGACGTCGATGATCGTGTCGTCCGCGGCATCGTGGATGGCGATGCCCAGATTGGAGACGCGGAAGAAGCGCTCCCACCGGCGTGACAGCGCCTCGGCCTGCTTGCGCTCGGTGACGTCGTGCACGATGGAGAACAGCAGCGTCCTGTCGCCCGCTTCGGTCGGGCCGCTGTAGACCTCGACGTCACGGATCGAGCCATCCGCACGGCGGTGGCGGAACTCGAAGTGGGTGCGGCGTGCTTCCCGCGCAGCGTCCATCTCGGCCCGCAAGGCGTCCGGTGAGAGCGTGTTCACCTCGCTGATGTGCATCCGGGTGAGGGTGGCCCGCGACCAGCCATAGAAGCTTTCTGCGGCCCGATTCGCGTCCTCGATCCGGCCGCTGTCGGGGTCGAGGATCAGCATCACCGCGTGGCTGTTGTCGAAGATGCTGCGGTAGGGCATGTCGCCCGCCTGGTGCGCGCCGTCAGCCTGAGGCGGGCGCACAGCCTGCGGTTCTTCGGGCTTGGCTGAGTCGGCACTCATTGAAGTGTCTCTTGAGCGGTTTCCGCCGCGGCCACCCTGTCGGCCCGTGCGGCTGCCTGCGCGGGCTCGGTGATGCAGCCCGCAGCAAGGGCGGCAGCCGTGCTGCCCATCTTGGCCTCAATGGCGTCGAGGGTCGTGGGGGCGTGGAACATGAAGCCCTGGAAGCTGGTGCAGCCCTCGTCCATCAGGGTCCTCAGCTGGCGAGCTTCCTCGACGCCCTCGGCAATCAGCCTGAGGCCCAGCGTGCGCGCAAGGGCCACGATGGTTCTGACGATGGCCCGGCTGCTGGTGTTGTCGGGCAGGTCGCGCACGAAGCTGCGGTCGATCTTCAGTTCGTCCAGCGGCAGTCGCTGCAGGTAGGCCAGCGAGGAGTAGCCGGTGCCGAAGTCGTCGATCGAGAAGCGGATCCCCAGCTTGCGCAAGGCCTCCATGGTCTGGACCGCGCCCGCCATGTCGCTGATGAGCATCGATTCGGTCAGCTCGAAGACCAGCTTGTCGGGTGGGCAGCCGGTGCGCTCGAGCACGGCGCAGGTCTCGGCGACGAAGTCCGGCGCGTAGAGCTGGCTCGCGCTCACGTTGACCGAGAGGCGCAGAGCAGAGAAGCGGGGGTCGCGCGCCCAGCGCCCGAGCTGCAGGCACGCCATCTCCAGCAGCTTCCGGCCGAGCGCCGGCATGCAGCCGCAACGCTCGGCAGCGGCGATGAAAAGCCCCGGCGGCACCAGGCCGCGGCGCGGGTGCCGCCAGCGCGCGAGGGCCTCGACGCCGTCGATGCGGCCGTCGGCATCGCATTGTGCCTGGTAGTGCAGCTCGAACTGCTCGCCCGACAAGGCGTCACGCAGATCGGTCTCGAATTGCAGCCGTTCGGCGACGGTCTGCTGCATGACCGGATCGAAGAAGCGGACCCGGTTCTTGCCCTGTCGCTTGGCTTCATACATCGACAGGTCGGCGCTCTGCATCAATTCGTCGACGGTCTGGCGGTGACCCGCGAACATGGCAATGCCGATGCTGGCCGTGCACACCCTGGCCTGGCTCCCGAGCGCGTACGGCGCGCTCATCGTCTCGAGGAGTTTGTTCGCGAGGCGCTCGGCACTGGCCGCGGCCGCGACCTCCTCGGCGGGCAGGTGCTCGACCAGGATCACGAACTCGTCACCACCGAAACGGGCGACGGTGTCGGTCTCGCGCACTGCGCCGCGCAGACGCGCTGCTGCCTGGGTCAGGAGCGCATCGCCCGCATCATGGCCGAGCAGGTCATTGATGTCCTTGAAGTCGTCCAGGTCGATGAACATCAGCGCACCACGCCAGCCGTCGCGACTACCATGCCCGAGCGCCTGGTGCAGACGGTCGGTGAGCAGGCGCCGGTTGGCGAGGCCGGTCAGGTGGTCGTAGTAGGCGAGGGCGTGGATCTCTTCCTCATTGATCTTGCTTTGGGTGATGTCGGTGAAGCAGCCCACGTAGTGGGTGACGACACCCTCTTCACTGCGCACCGCGCTGATGGTCAGGCGCTCGGGATACACCTCGCCATTGCGGCGCCGGTTCCAGATCTCGCCCTCCCACAGGTCGTGCGCCTGCAGTTGCTGCCACAGCGCGTTGTAGAAGGCTTCGTCATGGCGGCCGGAGGCCAGCATGCGCGCCGGCTTGCCGATGACCTCCTCGCTGGCGTAGCCGGTGACCTCGGTGAAGGCCTGGTTGACCCGCAGGATCCGGGTGCGCGCGTCGGTGACCATCATGCCCTGCTGCGACTCGAAGGCGATGGCGGCGATGCGGCGTTCCTGCTCCAGCAGGATCCGACGGGTGACGTCCTGAACGATGAGCACCACCGTCCTCGGCGCCGCCTCGCCTTCGATGGCCTGGATCCGCCCTTCGAAGTGGCGGTGCCCGCTTGGGGTGTCGAGGGCGTACTCGGTGATGGCCGGGGTGCCGGAGACGATGGCTTGACGAATGGCGCTCATGAGCAGATTGCCGACCGCCTCGGGGAGGATGTCCTGCAGGCGATGGCCCAGCACGCTTTCGGCGTCACGATAAAGAAGGCGCTCGTCGTGGGTCATCACCTCCAGGCAGCGCCCATTCTCGTCGAGCACGAACAGGATGTCGGGGACTGCGCCGGCGACCGCGCGCAGACGGGCCTCGCGTTCGCGCAAGGAGCGTTCGTTCTGCTGGCGTGCCGCGAGGTCCTGCAGCAGGAGCCCGAGAAGCGTTGTCGCCGCGCCCATGATCAGCAGATAGGGCAGGCCAAGCACGGCGTAGATGCGGGCGATGCTCTGCTCCGGTATCTGCGCGATCAGCACCATCGACAGGGCGTGCACCGTCACGCCGAAGGCAAACAGGCTGAGGGGCTTGCGCGCCAGCCAGCCTCGCGCCCAGGCCGCCCGGTAGGCCAGACCGAGCGCAACCCCGAGCGCGATCACCGTGGTGCCGACGATCATCCCGCCTCCACCCAGCCACAGCCGGTAGGCGCCGGCGATCGCGCCCGCGACCAGGCCCGTGAGGGGACCGCCGAACAGCGCGGCCATCGACAGCAGGACCGAGCGCCCGTCCACGATCACCCCGGGGGCGAGGGTGATCGGGAGCATCATGCCGACCACGCACACCGTGCCGAAGATCAGCCCCGATGCCGTCTCGGCGAGTCGCGGCCGTGCCGCGAGCGCGCGCATGCTGAAGCCATGCAGCAGGCTCAGTGCGAGCAGCAGAGCGACGGTTTGGATCAGTTCGAGGATCATCAGCGGGCGCAAGGCTCCGGTGGGCCGGTGGGCCGGTGGGCGTCTACGGCCCGCGGAGCTTAATGCATCCGGTCGAACGCCCCAAGTTGAGGAATTCACACCGTGTGCAATATCGTGCGCCGGTTGCGCGCCGAATCGATTGCCGCCGTCCTCACGCGTCCGGCCGGTAAGGCTTGCCGAGCGACACTGGCGAGTTGAGCCGGATCGTGTTCCGGTTGCGCGAGATCACGACCAGCACGATGATCGTTGCCCAGTAAGGCAGGGACGACAGCAGCTGCGACGGAAAGTCGATCTGCAGCCCCGAGCCCTGGATGAAGAGCTGGGTGATCATCACGCCGCCGAACAGATAGGCGCCGACCATCACCCGCAGCGGCCGCCAGGTGGCGAACACCACCAGCGCGAGCGCGATCCAGCCACGGCCGGCGACCATGCCCTCGGCCCACATCGGCGTGTAGAACACCGACAGGAAGGCGCCGCCGATGCCGGCCATGGCGCCGCCGAACAGCACCGCCAGGTAGCGGATGCGGATCACCGGATAGCCGATCGCGTGCGCCGACGACGGCGATTCGCCCACCGCGCGCAGCACCAGCCCGGCGCGGCTGCGGTAAAGGAACCACAGCAGGCCCCAGAACAGCGCCCAGGAGAAATACACCAGCGCCTGCTGGTTGTAGAGCGCCTCGCCGATCAGCGGCAGGTCGGCGATGAAGGGGATGCGGATCGGCGGCACCGCCTGCAGCGCCACCGCCTCGTAGGGCTTGCCGACGAAAGCCGCCAGCCCCACGCCGAAGATCGCCAGCGCCAGCCCCGAGGCGACCTGGTTGGCCATCAGGCTCAGCGTCAGCACGCCGAAGATGAAGGCCATCGCCATGCCCGCGCCCATGCCGGCGAGCACGCCCAGCCAGGGGCTGCCGCTGTGGTGGGTGATGGCGAAGGCGGCGACCGCGCCCATCGCCATCATGCCCTCGGCACCGAGGTTGAGCACGCCGGCCTTCTCGCTCACCAGCAGGCCGAGTGCGACGATGATCAGCGGCGTGCCGGCCACCACGGTGGCGAACAGCATCGAGGTAAGCAAGGTCGCGTCCATGCTGTGGCGTCCTCAGCTCGTGCGGCGGTGCAGCCGCAGGCGGTAGTGGATGAACACGTCCGAGCCGAGCAGGAAGAACAGCAACATGCCCTGGAACACCATCGAGATCGAGCTCGGCAGGTTCAGGTATTGCTGGGCCTGCTCGCCTCCGATGTAGAGCAGCGCCATCAGCAGGCTGGCGAGGAAGATGCCGAAGGCGTTGAGCCGGCCGACGAAGGCTACGATGATCGCGGCGAAGCCGTAGCCGCTGCCGATCTTGTCGGTGAGCTGGCCCATCGGGCCGGCTACCTCGCCCATGCCGGCCAGGCCGGCTGCCGCACCGCCCAGCAGGAGGCCGGTCCAGATCATGCGATGGGCCGAGAAGCCGGCGTAGCGCGCAGCGTCCGGCGCCTCACCCGCAACCCGCATGCGGAAACCCGCGTAGCTGCGGTTCATGAAGGCGTAGCCCGCGACCAGCACGGCCAGCGCGAGGGCGAAGCCCATGTGCAGGCGGGTGCCGTCGAGCAGCACCGGCATCAGCGCGGCGTCGCCGAACATCTTGGTCTGCGGGAAGTTGAAGCCGTCCGGATCCTTCCACGGCCCGAACACCAGCCAGGACACGAAAAGCTGCGCCACATACACCAGCATCAGCGACACCAGGATCTCGTTGGCGTTGAAGCGGGTGCGCAGCAGCGCCGGAATGCCGGCCCAGGCGGCGCCACCGACGGCGCCGGCCACGATCATCGCCGGCAGCAGCAGGGCGCTCTCCGAGCCGTCGAAATACAGCGCGATGCCGGTGGCTGCCACCGCGCCGAGCATGAACTGGCCTTCGGCGCCGATATTCCACACATTGGCGCGAAAGCCGATCGCCAGACCGATCGCGCACAGCATCAGCGGCGTGGCCTTGAGCAGCAGCTCCGAGACGCTGTACAGGTCCCTGACCGGGTTGAGGAAGAAGATGCGGAAGCCTTCGACCGGGTCCTTGCCCAGCGCGGCGAACACCAGCATGCCGCCGCCGAGCATCAGCACCACCGCCAACAGCGGCGACAGCCAGGACATCAGCCGCGAGGGTGCGGCGCGGGCTTCGAGTTCAAGCATGCGGAGACTCCGTGGGCGCGGGCGAGCTTGCCGGGTCGGCGCCTGGCCACATGCCGCTCATCCACACGCCGATGTCTTCCACCGTGGTCTCGGCGGCAGCGCGCGTGGGCGACAGCCGGCCCTTGGCGATGACGGCGATGCGGTCGCAGATCTCGAACAGCTCGTCGAGCTCCTCCGAGATGACCAGCACCGCGCAGCCGCGGTCACGCAGGTCGATCAGCGACTGGCGGATGAAGCTGGCGGCGCCCACGTCCACGCCCCAGGTGGGCTGGGCGCACACCAGCAGCCTGGGCGCCTGCAGGATCTCGCGGCCGACGATGAACTTCTGCAGGTTGCCGCCCGACAGCGACTTGGCCGCCGCGCCGGGGCCGCCGCATTTGACGTTGAAGGCCTCGATGCAGCGCTGGGCGAAGGCGCGCGCGCGGCCGCTGCGCAGGAAGCCGCCGGCCAGCAGACCCTGGGTGCGTGCCGCCGTGAGCAGCGCATTGTCGGTGAGCGACAGGCCCGGCACGGCGCCGCGGCCGAGGCGCTCCTCGGGTACGAAGGCGAGGCCGAGCCTGCGCCGCTGCCCGGGGCTGAGGCGGCCGGCCTCGACGCCGCAGACCTGCACGGGGAATTTCTCGCTCAGCGCTTCCTCGCCGGAGATCGCGCGCAGCAACTCCTGCTGGCCGTTGCCCGACACGCCGGCGATGCCGACGATCTCGCCGGCGCGCACGTCAAGGTGGATGTCCTTGAGGTCGGTGCCGAAAGGGTCGTCCGAGGCGTGCGACAGCCCGGCCAGGCGCAGGCGCAGCTCGCCGTCCGTCTTCGCCGCGCCATGCTCGCAGTGCGGCAGGTCCTTGCCGATCATCAGCCGCGCCATCGAGGCGGGCGTCTCCTGCGCCGGGAGGCATTCGCCGCTGACCTTGCCGCCGCGCAGCACGGTGGCGGTGTGGCACAAGGCCTGGATCTCGTCGAGCTTGTGGCTGATGTAGAGGATGGCGCAGCCCTCGGCCGACAACTGGCGCAGGGTCTCGAACAGGGTGCGCACCGCCTGCGGCGTCAGCACCGAGGTGGGCTCGTCCATGATCAGCAGGCGCGGGTTCTGCAGCAGGCAGCGGATGATCTCGACGCGCTGGCGCTCGCCCACCGACAGCGCGTGGATGTGGCGGCGCGGATCGACCGGCAGGCCGTAGCGCGCCGACACCTCGGTGATCCGTTGCGCCAGGGCGTCCAGCGCCGGCTTGCCGGGCAGGGCGAGCGCCACGTTTTCCACCACGGTCAGGGTCTCGAACAGCGAGAAGTGCTGGAACACCATGCCGATGCCGAGGCTGCGCGCATGGGCAGGGTTGGCGACCTGGACTTCCCGGCCTTCCCAGATGATCTGGCCAGCGCTGGGCTTGGTGACGCCGTAGATGATCTTCATCAGCGTCGATTTGCCGGCGCCGTTCTCGCCGAGGATGGCGCGAATCTCGCCCGGGCGCACGTTCAGATCAACCTGATCATTGGCGGCTACCGTCGGATAGATCTTGCTGATGCCCTTCAGCACGAGGCGCGGGCCGGGGCCTGGGTCGGCAGTGCGGTTCAGGTCGGGGGTCATCGTTGGCCTGGATGGATCTGATTAGGTGAGCTTATGTGGGCTATCGGAATGTTCGAATGGACGTTCTAGTGTTTCCTGCTAGACTCTCGGCCTTGATGGTGCGGTGCAACATCCGTTGCTTTGCCTCTGCCGTGCCCCTTTGGGCGCACGCAGCCGCCCCGAACGCTTTCTCAAGGACTCAAACCATGACCTCGATCATCCGCACTCGCTCGCTCGCCCTCGTCGCCGTCGCGGCCGTCTCCTTTGCCGGCGCCCTGTCCGCCGCCCACGCCCAGTCGGCAGGCCCCGTCCAGCTTGCCCTGGCTGCGCCCGCCGATGAGGTCGTTCGTGCCGAGGCCGCGCGTCCGCTGGCGGTGATGCTCGACCAGCCCAGCGGCGGGCGCTTCGTCTATCTGCCCGAGCAGGGCTGGACCTTCGCCGGCAGCCAGGCCGATGCGGCCGAAGCCGCCACGGTCGCCGCTGCCGGCCAGCCGGTGAGCGTGTTCATCGACCAGCCGACCGGCTTCGTGTTCACCTACAAGGTCGAAGAGGGCTGGGTCTTCGCCGGCACGCTCGGCAAGGCGGACTGATCGTCGCTCAGCGACGGCGGCCCCGGTCTCAGTTTCCGCCCGATGCAAGGCTCGAGGCGGCAGCGTCCTTCTCACCCGCTTGCGCGCCCTCGGCCAGTGCCTCCTCCAGCTCGAGTGACAGCGCCTGGGCGCGCTTGAGCTCTTCCGGCGTGAGCTTGATGGCGACGCTGTCTCGCTCGTGCACGCCTTCCATGTTCAGGGCGGCGGCGGCGCGGTTGAACCATACGTAGGCCATCACCGCGTCCTGCGTCATGCCGATGCCGCTGCGATGCAGGCGGCCGTACTCGACCATGCCTTCGGGGTCCCCCGCCTCGGCGGCGGCGGCGATCCAGCGCGCGGCGAGCTCGTAGTTCTGCGTGATGCCGACGCCACTGCGATAGAGCTTGCCGAGCAGGATCATCGCCCCGGTGTGCCCGCCTTCGGAGGCGCGCTTGAGCCAGCCCAGGGCCTCGAGCGTGGCTTCCTTGCCGCGCGCGGTGTTGAGCAGCGCGGCACGGCCAAGCCGATACTGGGCTTCGAGGTCTCCACTTTGTGCCGCCTCCACGCTCGGGCCGGTCTCGTTGCCCGAGGCACTGCCCGCGCCGCCGTCAGGCCCGTTTGCCGCCAGCGGATGGGTGCCGTCGTCGTCGGCCAGCATCCAGGCCGTGCCGCCGGCGACCAGGCTCAGCGCGATCAGCACCACCACGGCCGCCGCCAGCGTCAAGCCACGACGGCTCGCCAGCGCCCCCGCCCGCGCCGCGACGAAGCGGTGGGCGCAAGTGAGGCAACGATAGGGGTGGCGGCCCGGGTTGTCCGTCTTCTCCTGGTGCGATCGCCAGCGCGATTCGCGGCAATCGGTCGAGCCGCACTTGGGGCAGCTCAGGAGCTTCGATCCACTCATGGCCGGCCCTCTCCGCTCAGCTTTTCCAGATCCACATGATCACGACCACGGCCAGCACCACGAACAAGGTGCTGCCACCGATGGCGGCGATCAGTGGCTTGACCTGCAGCAGGTGGCTGAGCGCAGGGCCGTAGAAGCGGTGAACGCAGGACATGCAGCGCCAGGCGCGCTCGCCCTTGTGGTCGCGCTGCTCGTCGTCGGAGCGCCAGGGGGATTCACGACAGTCGGTACCGTCGCAACGTGGGCAGGTCGGCATGGGGCAGAACAAGCCTCTTGCCGGCACCGATGGGGCGGGCAAGGGCTTCATGGAGTTATCGGCGAGTCGCATTATTGCAGAGTTGCGACCCGCCGACACCGGCCATGAATGATGCGGCAGACGACCTCAGCCGCAGGTCCCCACCGCGCCGCAGGCGGTGCAGAAGTCGCAGCCGTCCTTGCGGATCACCGTGTGATTGCCGCACTCGGTGCATAGCGCGCCCTGCATCAGCTTGGGCTCGTTGTCGTCGCGCGGCGACTCCAGGATGCCCATCTCGCGCGTCGGGTAGCCCTTTTCGTCGAGCACGCCGAGCATGGCGTAGCGGTGGATGATGAGCTGCGCCAGGTAGGCCACCGTGCTCGGCCAGTTCTGCTGGCGGCGGGTGCCGGGCACGAAGGCCATGAAGTCACCCAGCGGCTCGGGGTAGTCGAGCAGCTTCCTCAGCTTCATGCCGATCCAGGCCGGATCCATGACACGCATGTCGAGCGACAGGATGCGGGTCAGGCCGTCCAGCGCGCGCGGGTAGTTGCCCGACAGCCACACCGAGTAGGGGCGGGTGACGCCGTCCGGCAGGGTGATCTCCTTGAGGCCGAGGACAAAGTCCTCGCCGGTGGCCGGGTTGTAGATGTCCACCGTCCACGACAGCGTGCCATCGGTGCCGGTCTTGGGTTCTTCCAGGCTGAACAGGGTGTCGAGCACGCCGTTGCTCTCGTCTTCCTTGTCGAACACGCCGAGCTTCTCGCAGCGGTAGTTCACCACCTGGGCGAAGGCGGATACCACGCCGGGCACTAGCTTCTTCTCGCCGTGCGGCGGGAAGGGCATCTCGAAGGAGCGTTCGCCCACGGTGCGGGCCAGGGTGTCGAGCTTCAACTTGAGCCAGCCGCGGTCGTTGGCGCGCATGTCCATCGACAGGGTCTTGGCCACCGCACCCAGGCCGCGCGGCTGGTCGGCGCCGTTCACCCAGACTTCGAACGGGAAGCTGCCGCCATTGTTGCCGACCTGGCCGACGAAGAGCGCGAAGCCGCCGGTCGGGGTGTTGAGCATGTAGGTCCACGCCAGGTTGCCATCGGGCAGGTCCGGGCGGCCCGGCCAGCGCAGGCTGGAGAGCACCGGGGCGGGCAGGTTCTTGATCGACAGGCGCTTGTTGGCGTCGGCGATCTCGACGTCGTGCGGCTGTTTCTGTTCGGCGGTGGGCGTCACCGACAGCACCGAACCGAGCACGTTGTTGGGGCGATAGGTGGCCAGGCCCTTTAGGCCGGCCTTCCAGGCGGTGAGGTAGAGGTCCTCGAACTCCGCGTAGGGGTAGTCCTCGGGGACGTTCACCGTCTTCGAGATGGAGGTGTCGATGTAGGGCGCGACCGCGGCGACCATGTCCTTGTGCGCCTGCGCGGAGATCTCCAGCGCGGTGACGAAGGATTCCGGCAGCTTGTCCACATTGCCGCCGAGGTGGCGGTACAGGCGCCACGCGTAGTCCTCGACCGCGTACTCCTTGAAGGTGCCGTCGGCCATGCGCTTGCGCCGGGTGTAGGTGTACGAGAACGGCGGCTCGATGCCGTTGGAGGCGTTGTCGGCGAAGGCCAGGCTGATGGTGCCGGTGGGCGCGATCGACAGCAGGTGCGAGTTGCGGATGCCCTGCTTGCGTATCCTGTCCTTCACCTCGGCCGGCAGGCGCGAGGCGAAGTTGCCACCCGACAGGTAAAGGTCGGCGTTGAACAGCGGGAAGGCGCCACGCTCCTTGGCCAGGTCGGACGAGGCCAGGTAGGCGCGGTTGCGCATGTACTCGGAGATCTTGCGCGCTTCCTCACGTGCCTCGGGCGTGTCGTAGCGCTGGCCGAGCATGATCAGGGCGTCACCGAGGCCGGTGAAGCCCAGGCCCACGCGGCGCTTGGACTGCGCCTCGGCGTGCTGCTGCTCGAGCGGCCAGTGGGTTGCTTCGAGCACGTTGTCGAGCATGCGGATGGAGACGTCGACGACCTTGCCGAAGCCGGCGTAGTCGAACTCGGCCTTGTCGGTGAACGGGTTCTTGACGAAGGGCGTCAGGTTGATCGAGCCCAGGCAGCAGCAGCCATAGGGCGGCAGCGGCTGCTCGGCGCAGGGGTTGGTGGCCTCGATGGTCTCGCAGTAGTACAGGTTGTTGTCCTGGTTCATGCGGTCGAGGAACAGGATGCCCGGCTCGGCGTGGTCGTAGGTCGAGCGCATGACCTGGTCCCACAGCGCGCGCGCGCGCACCTTGCGATACACCCACAGGCCATCGTCGCGCTGGTAGGCGCCGGCTTCCTTCAATTCTTCGGTGGGTTCGGCCTTGTGCACCAGCTCGACGTTACCGTCGGTCTCGACCGCCTGCATGAAGGGGTCGGTCACGCCGACCGAGATGTTGAAGTTGGTGAGGTCGCCGTGGTCCTTGGCGTGGATGAATTCCTCGATGTCGGGATGGTCGCAGCGCAGCACGCCCATCTGCGCGCCGCGGCGGGCGCCGGCGGATTCCACCGTCTCGCACGAGCGGTCGAACACGCGCATGTAGGACACCGGGCCGGAGGCGTTGGAGGCCGTGCCCTTGACCAGCGCGCCCTTGGGGCGGATCGACGAGAAGTCGTAGCCGACGCCGCCACCGCGGCGCATGGTCTCGGCGGCCTGGGCGAGTGCGGTGTAGATGCCAGGACGGCCGTCAACGGCTTCGGTGACCGAGTCGCCCACCGGCTGCACGAAGCAGTTGATCAACGTGGCGGCCAGCGTGGTGCCGGCGGCACTGTTGATGCGGCCGGCGGGCACGAAGCCCTTTTCCTGCGCTTCGAGGAACTTTGCTTCCCAGTGGGTGCGCTTGTCTTCGGATTCGATCGCGGCCAGCGCGCGGGCGACGCGGCGGCGCACCTCGGCGACGGTTTGCTCGTCGCCCTTGGCGTATTTCTCGACGAGCACCTCGCCGGAGATCTCCTGCATTGGCAGGTTGGCCGCGGAGGGCTTTACGGTGCTCTGGGTGGACGCGCTGGTGGTCTCGCTCATGGTCTTTTTCTTCATCCGTGGTGGGTCTTGGAACGGACTGAAGAATAGCGCGGAAACCCCATTTTCGCAAAAAAATAAAATATAATAAAAACAATAACTTGTAAATTTAGATTGTGCTATGAAGTTTTGTGATGCACTAGATGTAGTAGGGAAAAGCGTGGGGTCTTGTGCGCCTAATCCCAGTGTTTACGCGGGTTTGGGCGGTGTCCGGGCGGACCTGGCCGTGGTCGGGAAGAACAGCGCAAGGTAGGCCGCCAGGTTGAGCTCGGCTTCCTCGCGGATGCCTGCGAGCTGTTCGGGTGCGAGGCCGAGCAGTTCCCAGGTCCCGGCGTCGAGCTGCGCGGCGGCGTCGGCGCTGGCGCTGTTCGCGGCCTCAGCGCCGACGATGCAGCGTGACAGGCTGAGCACGGCGGCATCGACGCTGAACTCTCCGCCGAGGCGGGGGCGCAACTGGGTGCCGATCGCGCCGGCGAAGCAGGGCGGCAACTGCCAGCGGTCGGCCAGCGCCGCGCCGATCTCGGCGAAGTCGCAGCCAACGATGCGCCGCTCGGCCGCGTCGAGCGCCTCGTCGTCGTGTGTGGCTGCGGCAAGGGCTTCGGCCGCAAGTTCGGGCACGGTCTGGTACAGCACCAGGTGACCGATGTCCGCGAGCAGGCCGATCACGAACAGGCGCTCACTGCTCGCCATCTGCGCCTGGCGTGCGGCGGCGCGGCTGGCAAGGCCGTTGAGCACGCTGTTGTGCCAGAAGCGGCGCATGTCGAGCCGCGCCGGGCGTACGCCGGCAAAGACCGCGTGCAGCGACATCGCCAGCACCAGGTCGTGCACCTGCTGCAGGCCGAGCAACTGCACGGCACGATCGACGGAATCGATGCGGCCGCGATAGCCGAACATCGCGCTGTTGACCAGCCTCAACAGCCTGGCGGTGAGGGCCGGGTCCGCCGCAACCAGGCGGGCGACCTCGGCGACCGAGCCGGTGGGCGATTCGAGCTGTTCGCGCACCCTATCGTAGACATCGGGGAGCGAAGTGAGAGCTTCAATCTGGCTGACCAGTTCCTGCGCGGAGTGCATGGGGCGCGTCCTGTGCGTGATTGGGGCGGATTATCCCTCAGCACTGCGCCCGCGCGGCGCGCGCGGTGAAAACACCAGCGGCTGGGCAGGTGGGAGCTCGGGCTGCAGCGTCACATGCTCGATGCCGAAGCGCTCCTGCAGCATCGTGCGCAAGGCGGCCAGCACCGTCGGCCAGCGCCGCGCGTCGGCGAGCACCACATGGGCGGAGAGTGCGGTACGGCGCGAGTCCAGGCTCCAGATGTGCAGATCATGCACCGAACGCACGTCGGGCACCGCCGCCATGGCGCGCCCGACATCGGGCAGCGAGACGCCTTCGGGCACGCCTTCGAGCAGGGTGTGCACCACGCGTCGCAGCAGGCTCATCGTGGAGAACAGGATCAGCCCGCAGATCAGCATCGTCAGCAGCGGGTCGATCGGCGTCCAGCCGCTGAACTGGATCACCAGGCCGGAGGCGAGCGCGGCCACCGAGCCGAGCAGGTCGCCCATCACATGCAGCAAGGCGCCGCGCGTGTTGAGGTCGGCCTCGCCGCGGGTGAGCAGCCAGGCGACGACGAGGTTGAGCACCAGCCCGCCGAGCGCGACCACGATCACGGCCTCGCCGAGAATGGGGCGCGGCTCGAGCAGGCGGTCGATGGCGTGCCAGACGAGGCCGCCGACCACGGCCAGCATCAGCAGGCTGTTGACCAGCGCCGCCAGCGCCTCGACGCGGCGCAGGCCGTAGGAGTGGCGGTGCGAGGGCGCACGCAGGGCGACGCGCGCGGCGATGGCGGCGAGGCCGAGCGACATCGCGTCGGTGAGCATGTGGCCGGCGTCGCCGAGCAGGGCGAGCGAACCCGACCACCAGCCCGCGATCGCCTCGACGGCGGCAAAGCCGAGGGTCAGCGCCAGCGCTAGCGGCAGGAAGCGGCTGGCGCTGTGGTCATGGTGGTGGTGTTGGTGGCCGTGCTCGTGACTGCGGTGCGGATGGCCATGACCGTGCCCGTGGTCGTGATCATGGTCCTCGTGGTGCTCCTGGCCGTACGCCTTTGGCATCGAAACGCATCCTGTGGATCGCAAGGCTCCGATTATGCCCCCGCCCGGCTGGCAGGGATGAACCCCGGTGCGGCGATCAGGGCTCGGTCGAGCAGGCCGGCGCACGCGAGGGGCGGGAGACGAAGGTCGGGCATCGAGGCAGAATCGCATCTTCTGGCGCGACGGCCGCGGAGAGCGCACGTCGCGCATTCCCGGGGGAGACGACATGAAAGTGCTGAGCTGGAACATTCAGTGGGGCCGCGGGGCCGATGGCCGCGTCGATCTGGCGCGCACGGTGGCGGCGATCCACGCCGCGGGCAGCTTCGACGTGATCTGCCTGCAGGAGGTCGCCCTGAACTTTCCCGGCCTGCCCGGCGGGGTGTGCGAGGACGGCGTGGAGAGGCTCGCGGCCGCTTTTCCCGCTTACGAGGCGGTGTTCGGCGCCGGCATGGATGTGCCCGACGGTGGCGGTGGCCGGGCCCGCTTCGGCAACCTGATCCTGTCGCGCCTGCCGGTGGGTCAGGTTTTCCGCCACCTGCTGCCCGCGCCGGCAGACGCGACGGTGCCGAGCATGCAGCGCGTGTGTGTCGAGGCGGTGGTGACGGCCGCCTTCGGGCCGCTGCGCATCATGACCACGCATCTGGAGTACTACTCGCAGCGCCAGCGCCGTGCCCAGGCCGAGGCCTTGCGCGCCTTGCAGTGCGAGGCGGCCGGGCAGGCAGTGGCGCCGTCCGCGGGCAAGGAATCGAATCCGGCTTTTGCAGCGTGGCCACGGCCGGGCGCTGCGGTGCTGTGTGGCGACTTCAACTGTGAGCCCGACTCGGATGAGCACCGCCGCATGCAGGTGGCCCTCGACGGTGGCCTGCCGAGCTGGCAGGACGCCTGGCGCGCGCTGCACCCCGGTCGCCCACATGCGCCGAGCGTCGGCCTGCATGGCGCCGAATGGCCCGATCGCGCCTACTGTTGCGACTTCTTCTTCGTCAGCACCGACCTCGCGCCGCGCTTGCGCGCGCTGCGGGTGGTGGCCGACACGCCGGCCTCCGACCACCAGCCGGTGGTGCTGGAACTGGCCGACTGAGCGCTTGCGCCGCGGGCCTGCGCCAGTGGCGGCGCGCCGCGGCGGTCATGCCGGCTCAAGCGGCTCGATGAGGTCGCGATAGGCATGCCAGGTGGCGTGGCCGAGCAGGGGCATGACCACGATCAGGCCGACGTGGAAGCTGATGAAGCCGATCAGCGTCAGGCTGACGATCAGGAAGGCCCACACCAGCATCGGTCCGGGATTGGTCAATAGCGCGTTGAAGCTGGCGATCATCGCGCTGATCGCATCCTGGTTGCGGTCGAGCATCAGGGGGATCGACACCACGCTGGCCGCGAAGGCAACGAAGGCGAAGATGAAGCCGACACCGAAATACGCGGCCAGGAACTCGAGGTTCTGCAGGCTCACGACCTGGCCGATGAAGTCGGACAGCGTCGGCAGCTCGTTGGTGTAGAAGAGTGCGAACACGATCATCGAGGCGCGCGCCCAGACCAGGAAGACGACACCGAGCACGACCGCGAATACGCCGATGTTGCCAGCGTTGCGCCGCCATACGGTGAGCGTCGGCGCCAGCCTCGGCGATTCGCCACACTCGCGCCGGCGGCTGATCTCGTACAGGCCCATGGCGAGCAGGGGGCCGATGAGCAGGAATCCGGCCGTGAGTGCGGAGGTGTATTCGTAGGCGCGGCGAAACACCATGGTGATCAGCAGGCCCATGCCCGCGAGGCAGAAGCCATAGAACAGGCTGGGAATCGGGCAGGCCTTGAGGTCGCGCGCGCCTCGCCCGATCCAGCGCAGCGGCGCACCGATCGATACCTCGCGCACGCGCGGGAAGGGCGGGCCGGGGTCGTCCTCCTTGCGGCCGTCGACCCGGGGTGGGGCATCGTTGTGCGTCGCCATGCGTGTCTCCTGTGGGGTGTTGCTGGACTGCCGAGCGGGGTCTGCCTTTCTGCCAGCTAGGCTTGTCCCCGCAGGGCCTGGATCAGTGCGTCGGGTGCTTCCTGCATCATGGCGTGCCCGCAGCGGGCAAGCACGATCAGGTGCGCCGGGCAGGCGCCGGCCTGAAGTGCGGCGAGCAGCGGCTGGGCGCTCTCGGCAGGCGTCATGCGATCGAGCTCGCCACACACCAGCAGGGTCGGGCAGCGTACCTGGCCGGCGGCGGCGAGGCCCGCCTGCCAGTCGTTGCAGGCGGCGAGATCGGCGCCGAGCGCCGGCCCGCCCTGCTGCTGCATGCGGGCGAGGTTGGCGGTGGCGAGGGCGAGGCGGCGCCCCTCGCCGAGGACTTCGGCGGGGGCAAAGGAGAATTTGTTGATCAGGGCCCAGGCGCGCTCGGGTTCGGTGTGTGCCGCCTCGAGCAGGAAAGGGGAGACCGGCATCGGTGCGCTGGTGCCGACGAGGTAGAGTCCTTGCACACGTTGCGGCGCTGCGGCCGCGATGGCGAGGGCGACCAGCGAGCCCATGCTGTGGCCGCCCACCCGGAAGGCTTCGAGATCGAGCGCGTTGGCCAGCGCGAGGACCCAGTCGGCCATCGCCTCGATGCTCGCCAGCGGCGTGCCGGAGGATCCCCCGTGCGCCGGCAGGTCGGGGGCGAACACATGCTCGCCCGCCGCCGCCAGCCCGGCAGCGATTTCGTCCCACACGCCGTGGTCGTGACCGGCGCCGTGGATCAGCAGCAGGGATGTGGCTGAGGCGGACGGCGCGCCGTATTCATGCACGCTGACGCGCTGTCCATTGACTTCGAGTTCTCTCATTGCAGGCATCGTCGCTTGTGACGTGAGTGGAGGGCGGTGGGGGCGGCAGGCGCCGGGGGGCGAGCCCGGCAACGCGGGCTGCGTGGGTCGACCGGGCAGGACTGGATCAGGCCCGCTCGTCGGGTTCGAGCATGTGCTCGATGGCGGTGATGCGGTCCTTGAGTGCGAGCTTGCGCTTCTTGAGCCGGCGCAGCATCAGCTCGTCTTCGGACGGTGCCTCGGCCAGGCGGGCGATGGCCTCGTCCAGGTCGCGGTGTTCGAGGCGCAGTTCAGCCAGGCGGGAACGCAGGCTGGTCACTTCGTTGAAGGTTTCGTCCATCAGGCTCCCCTACCTCAGTCACGCTGGCGATCCCCTGCCGCGGCCCCGTTCATCGTGCCGGCAATGGTATGCGCGGGCGCAGGCAATGACAACTTCACATGCGCCCATCCCGCCGGGCCGCGCGGCGTGGCGTGTAGCGGCCGGATTCCTTAACATGCGCGCTTCACGAACAGGGGGTGCAGCAAGTGAACAAGGCTTTCGTGAAAGAAGCTGACGGCAGCGCGGCGGACGAGGACGAAGAGGCCCTCGCCGCCGGGCCGCGCCTGCCGGCCGGCAGCAAGAACTACATGACGCGGCGCGGCTATGACGCCTTGCGCGTCGAACTCGACCAGCTCGTGCGCATCGAGCGCCCCAAGCTGGTCGAGACCGTGGCCTGGGCCGCTGGCAACGGCGACCGCTCGGAGAACGGCGACTACATCTACGGCAAGAAGCGCCTGCGCGAGATCGACCGCCGCATCCGCTTCCTGATCAAGCGCATCGAGAGCGCCGAAGTGGTCGACCCGGAGCGCCAGCAGGGGCTGGAGCAGGTGTTCTTCGGCGCCACGCTGAGCTTCTGCGACCTCGAGACCGAGGAGGAGCAGACCTGGCAGATCGTTGGCGTCGATGAGGCCGATGCCACGCAGGGTCGGATCAGCTGGATCTCGCCCCTGGCGCGCGCAGTGCTCAAGGCCCGCGTGGGCGACGTGGTGCGTTTCCAGAGCCCGGCCGGGATGCGCGAGATCGAGATCGTCGACGTGCAGTATCTCTAGCGGCGCCTGCGGCGGCGGCGCGCCGCGGCGGAAATTCCTCAAGCTGGGCAGCCTGCGGCCGTAAGGCCAGAGGGTGAGGCGGGAGCGCGGTGCAAGACCGCGACTCGCGCCCGGCAGGGCGGTCAGCACGGATCGCCCATTGAGGAACGAGGGATATGAAGCTGAATTCAATGAAGGTTGGCCAACGGCTGGCACTGATCCTGGTGATCGCGCTGATTGGGATGCTCGCGCTGGCGTTTGCCGCGCTGCAAGGGAGCCGCACACAGATGGAAGAAGCCGCTGCGCGTGCGGTGCAGGGGCAGGTGGAGGTCGCCCATGGCCTCATCGCGCACTTCGAAGCGCTCGAGCGCGCCGGTGCAATGAGCCGTCGCGAGGCGCAGGAGGCGGCGCGGGCAGCGCTGCGCGGCCTGCGCTACCAGGGCAGCGAGTACTTCTGGGTCAACGACAGCCGTCCGGTGATGATCATGCACCCGGTGCGTCCCGAGCTGGAAGGCCAGTCGCTGGGCGACAGTCGTGATCCCAGGGGTAAGGCGCTGTTCCTCGAGTTCGTCCGTGTTGCGCAGGGTGAGGGCGCCGGTTTCGTCGATTACATGTGGCCGAAGCCGGGTTCGGAGCAGCCGCAGCCGAAGCTGTCCTTCGTCAAGTATTTCCCGGCCTGGGACTGGATCGTCGGTACCGGTGTCTATGTGGATGACATCGATGATCGCTATGCACGCGAGGCGCTCGGCTTCGCGGCCCTGGTCGGTGGCGCGCTGTTGCTGCTCGCGCTGGTGGTGTGGCGAGTCATCCGCAGCATCACGATGCAGCTCGGCGGCGAGCCCGGCTATGCCTCGGACATCATGAGCCGTGCCGCCGGCGGCGAACTGAACGTGGACGTGCGCGCCCGGGGCGGGGCGGACAGCCTGCTTGGCGCGCTGGCCTCGATGCTGCGCCAGATCAGCATGATGGTGCGCGACATCGGCCACAGCGCCGACCGGGTCACCGACAGTTCGCGGGAGATCGCCAGTGTGTCGCGCTCGGTTTCGGAGGCCTCGCTGTCGCAGACCGATGCCACCGCCTCGATCGCGGCGGCCATCGAGCAGATGACGGTCAGTGTCGAACAGATCTCGGACAGCGCGCGCAGCGCCGAAGCGAACTCCTCGCGCAGCGCGGAGCTGGCACAGGACGGCGCCGGCAAGGCCGAGCGCGCAGCCGGCGAGATGCAGTCGATCGCCGCCACTGTGGGTGACGCGGCGCAGAAGATCAATGACCTGGTGAGCCGCGCCGACGAGGTTGGAACCATTGCCCATGTGATCAAGGAGATCGCCGGTCAGACCAATCTGCTCGCCCTCAACGCGGCGATCGAAGCAGCGCGGGCTGGCGAGCAGGGGCGTGGTTTCGCCGTCGTCGCCGACGAGGTGCGAGGCCTGGCCGAGCGCACCGCGTCCGCCACGGTGCAGATCGAGCAGGTCATCGCCGGCATCCAGAGCGAGACGCGGGCGACGGTGGCGGCGATGTCGACGGTGTCGAACCGGGTCGATAGTGGCGTCGGCCTGGTGATCGAGGCGACCGACTCCCTGCGCGAGATTCGCAGCGGCACCGAGGAGGCGCTGGGCCGGATTCGCGAGGTGGCGTACGCGACCAGCGAACAGAGCGCCGCTGCCACCGAGATTGCGCGCCGCGTCGAGCAGATCACGCGCATGGCCGAGGACACCAGCGGCGCGATGCGCGCGGTGGTGGCATCGGTCGAGCAGCTCGAGGGGCTGGCGGGCACGCTCAATGCGTCGGTCGGGCGCTTTCGCTGTTGAGTCGGGGGCGGGCGCGCGGGCTTGAAAATCACCCCGGCCGCCCCCAGTTGGAGCTTCGTCCGCATCAACAGTTAGACGGAGCCCCAGCGACATGTCCGAAACCCACACCGCACCCTCCCAGACCCTGAACTTCCAGGCCGAGGTGAAGCAGCTGCTTCACCTGATGATCCACTCGCTGTATTCGAACCGCGAGATCTTCCTGCGCGAACTGGTCTCCAACGCTTCCGATGCCTGCGACAAGCTGCGCTTCGAGGCGCTCGACAACGGCGCGCTGTACGAAGGCGATCCCGAGCTGAAGATCCGCATCGGCTTCGACGCCGAGGCGAAGACCATCACCATCGCCGATAACGGCATCGGCATGAGCCGCGACGAGGCCATTGCCCATCTCGGTACCATCGCCAAGTCGGGCACGCGCGAGTTCTTCGGCCAGCTCACCGGCGACCAGAAGAAGGACGCCAACCTGATCGGCCAGTTCGGTGTGGGCTTCTACTCCGCCTTCCTCGTCGCCGACCGCGTCACCGTGCTCACCCGCCGCGCCGGCCTGGCCGCGGGCGAGGGCGTGAAGTGGGAATGCTCGATGGCGGGCGACGAGGCCGGCGCCTACACCGTGGCGCAGGTCGACAAGGCCGACCGTGGCACCGAGATCACCCTGCACCTGCGCGACGGCCAGGAAGACCTGCTGTCGTCGTGGAAGCTGAAGAGCCTGATCCGCAAGTACTCCGACCACATCGTGCAGCCCATCGTGATGAAGAAGGAGGAATGGAACGAGGAGCAGAAGGCCCAGGTGCTGACCGACGAGGACGAGACCGTCAACCAGGCCAATGCGCTGTGGACGCGGTCGAAGAACGACATCACGGAAGACGAGTACAAGGGCTTCTACAAGCACGTCGCCCACGACTTCGAGGACCCGCTGGCGTGGACCCACTCGCGCGTCGAGGGCCGCCACGAATACACCAACCTGCTCTACATCCCGAAGAACGCGCCCTTCGACCTGTGGGACCGCAACGCCCGGCACGGCATCAAGCTCTACGTGAAGCGCGTCTTCATCATGGATGACGCCGAGAAGCTGACGCCGACCTACCTGCGCTTCGTGCGCGGCGTGGTCGATTCGGCCGACCTGCCGCTCAACGTGTCGCGCGAGATCCTGCAGGAAAGCAAGGACATCGAGTCCATCCGCTCGGGCTGCACGAAGAAGGTGCTGACCCTGCTCGAGAGCCTCGCGAACAGCGATGAGGCCGCCGACAAGGACAGGTACGCCGAGTTCTGGAAGGCCTTCGGCAAGGTGCTCAAGGAAGGCGTCGGCGAGGACTTCGCCAACAAGGAGAAGATCGCCGGCCTGCTGCGCTTCGCCTCGACCAAGCTCGATACCGCGGACGAGGTGGTGTCGCTGGCCGACTACATCGCGCGCATGAAGGAAGGCCAGGACAAGATCTACTTCGTCACCGCCGAGACCTTCAACGCGGCGAAGAACAGTCCGCATCTCGAGGTGTTCCGCAAGAAGGGCATCGAGGTGCTGTTGCTCTCCGACCGCGTCGATGAGTGGGTGACTGGCAACCTGACCGAGTTCGATGGCAAGCCGCTGGTGTCGGTCGCCAAGGGCGGCCTGGATCTGGGTGCGCTCGAGGACGAGGCCGAGAAGCAGGAAGCCGAGAAGGCCGCCGACGAGTACAAGGAACTGCTCGACAGGATGAAGGCGAGCCTGGGCGAGCGCGTCAAGGACGTCAAGGTGACCCTGCGCCTGACCGACTCGCCCGCCTGCCTGGTGGCCGACGAGCACGACCTCGGCATGAACCTGGCGCGCATCCTGAAGGCGGCGGGCCAGAACGCACCGGTCTCCAAGCCCATCCTCGAGATCAACCCCAGCCACCCGGCGGTGCTGCGCCTGAAGTACGAGGACAAGCATTTCGACGACTGGGCCGCGGTGCTGTTCGATCAGGCCCTGCTCGCCGAGGGCGGCACGCTCGATGATCCGGCCACCTTTGTCAAGCGCATCAACCAGTTGATGATGGCGATGAGCGGCAATCACTGAGCATCCGGCGCCTGCCCGTTGGCAGGCGCCGCGGTCACCGGCATGGGGCGCCCGCAGTGCATGCGGGCGCCCCATTTTCGTGCGCGCACAGGGCTGCCTGCGGCTTGATCCGCGTCACATATCAGGCCGCACTCATATCGGGGCAAACCGCAGGTTGACGCTACTCGCGGGTGCCGCAAGACTCGGGGCAGAACAAGCACAAGTTCCTGTGGGGAGACACGCGTGCGCCCGCATGCCCATTTGCCAGCATCCACGCAGCATCCTGCCGTAGCCGTCCTGTCATCTTTCTGGCCGATCCTGTCGCCTGCCGAACGGAGGCCGTGAGCGATGAGCGACTACATTCTCGAAACCCGTGGCCTGACGAAGGAGTTCAAGGGCTTCGTCGCCGTCGCGGACGTCAATCTGAAGGTGCAGAAGGGCCACATCCACGCCCTGATCGGCCCCAACGGTGCCGGCAAGACCACCGTCTTCAACCTGCTCACCAAGTTCCTGCCGCCCACCGCGGGCGAGATCCTGTTCGAGGGCAAGGACATCACGCGCGAGGCGCCGGCGGTGACCGCGCGCCGCGGCATGGTGCGCTCGTTCCAGATCTCGGCCACCTTCCCGCACCTCACCGTGCTCGAGAACGTGCGCATCGGCCTGCAGCGCAAGCTCGGCACCGAGTTCCACTTCTGGCGCTCGGCGAAGTCGCTCGACGTGCTCAACGACGAGGCCATGGCCCTGCTCGAATCGGTGGACCTGACCCAGTTCGCCGACACCCTCACCGCCGAGATGCCCTATGGGCGCAAGCGCGCGCTCGAGATCGCGACCACGCTGGCGCTGGAGCCGCGCATGATGCTGCTCGACGAGCCGACCCAGGGCATGGGCAACGAGGACATCAGCCGCGTCGTCGCCCTCATTCGCAAGGTGTCGGCCAACCGCACCATCCTGATGGTCGAGCACAACCTGTCGGTGGTCGCCGACCTGTGCGACCGCATCACCGTGCTGACCCGCGGCAGCGTGCTTGCCGAGGGCACCTATGCCGAAGTGTCGAAGAACCCGAAGGTGCTCGAGGCCTACGTCGGTTCGGACGACATGAGCGACGCTCACCACTGATCCCCCTCCCGGACAGCCATGACCAGTGCCTTCAATCCTCATCCGGAGATGCTCCGGATCCACGACCTGCACGCCTTTTACGGCGAATCGCACATCCTGCACGGCATCGACCTGCAGGTGGCGCGCGGCGAATGCGTGACCCTGCTCGGGCGCAACGGCTCGGGGCGCTCGACCACCCTCAAGTCGGTGCTCGGCCTGGTCGGCCGCCGCAGCGGCTCGATCATGGTCAACGGCCGCGAGGTCATCGACGAGCCCACCCACCGCATGGCGCGCTACGGCATCGGCTACGTGCCCGAGGAGCGCGCGATCTTCGCCTCGCTCAGCGCCGAGGAGAACCTCACGCTGCCGCCCCAGGTGGCGAGCGGCGGCATGTCGGTCGAAGAGATCTACCGCATGTTCCCCAATCTGCTCGAGCGCCGCAGCAGCCCGGGCTCGAAGCTGTCGGGCGGCGAGCAGCAGATGCTGGCGATGGCGCGCGTGCTGCGCACCGGGGCCAAGCTGCTGCTGCTCGACGAGATCACCGAGGGACTGGCGCCGGTGATCGTCAAGAAGCTCGGCGAGGTCATCGTCGAGCTCAAGTCACGCGGCTTCACCATCGTCATGGTCGAGCAGAACTTCCGCTTTGCCGCGCCGCTCGCCGACCGCCACTACGTGCTCGAGCACGGCGAAATCATTGCCACCATCACCGCGGCCGAACTGCCCGGGAAGATGGACTGGCTACACCAGACGCTCGGGGTCTGAGCCGACGCGACGACCCCACGCGTAATTTCATCAATACCAAACTCAGGACGGAGACACACGATGGCGATGAAGAAACTGACCACGCTGGCTTGCGCAGCGGCGTTCGCAACCCTTTCCGGTGCTGCCCAGGCGCAGATCTCCGGGGGCACCGTGAAGATCGGCGTACTGACCGACATGTCGGGCACCTACTCCGACCTGGCCGGCGCCGGCGCGGTGCTGGCGACCCAGATGGCGATCGAGGACTTTATCGCCGAGGCCAAGCCCGACTTCAAGGTCGAGATGGTGTCCGCCGACCACCAGAACAAGGCCGACATCGCCTCCAACAAGGCGCGCGAGTGGTTCGAGCGCGAGGGCGTCGACACTGCGACCGAGCTGGTCACGACCTCGACCGCACTGGCGGTGATGAAGATCGCCAAGGAGATGAACCGCGTCGCGCTGATGAGTGGCCCGGCCTCGACGCCAATCACCAACGAGCAGTGCAACGACGTCACCGTGCATTACACCTACGATACCTATGCGCTTGCCAACGGCACCGCCAAGGCGGTGACGCAGCAAGGCGGCGACACCTGGTTCTTCCTCACCGCCGACTATGCCTTCGGCCAGGCGCTGGAGAAGGATTCGTCGGCGGTCGTGACGGCCAACGGCGGCAAGGTGCTGGGCTCGGTGCGCCATCCCTTCCCGGCTTCGGACTTCTCGTCCTTCCTGCTGCAGGCGCAGGCTTCGGGGGCCAAGATCATCGGCCTCGCCAATGCCGGCGCGGATACCACCAACGCCATCAAGCAGGCGGCCGAGTTCGGCGTCACGCCCAAGCAGTCGCTGGCCGGCCTGCTGATGTTCATTTCCGACGTCCATTCGCTGGGCCTGAACAACACCCAGGGCATGTATCTGACCACCGGTTTCTACTGGGACTTCGATGACGACACCCGGGCCTGGTCGAAGCGCTTCTTCGACAAGCAGAAGCGCATGCCGACCATGGTCCAGGCGGGCCAGTATTCGTCGGTGCTGCACTACCTGCGTGCGGTGAAGGCCGCCGGCACGGACGAGGCGGGCAAGGTGATGGCACAGATGAAGGCGACGCCGATCAACGACTTCTTCGCCAAGAACGGCCGCATCCGCGAGGATGGCCGCATGGTGCACGACATGTATCTGGCCCAGGTGAAGAGCCCGGACGAGTCAAAGTACCCGTGGGACTACTACCACATCCGCCAGACCATCCCCGCGGAAGAGGCCTTCCAGCCGCTGTCCGAGTCGCGCTGCCCGCTGGTCAAGAAGTGAGCTGATCGCCTTTCGGTCCGGTAATCGTGTCGCTCCGGGGCGCTGGCCGTCCCGGAGCGGGAGTCGCACATGGAAATCTTCGGTGTCCCCAGCGCGCTGCTTGGCAGCCAGCTGCTGATCGGCCTGATCAACGGTTCGTTCTACGCCATCCTGAGCCTTGGCCTGGCGATCATCTTCGGCCTGCTCAACATCATCAACTTCACCCATGGCGCGCAGTACATGATGGGCGCCTTCGTGGCGTGGATCGCGCTCAACAAGTTCGGCATCAACTACTGGGTCGCGCTGCTGCTCGCGCCGGTGGTGATCGGCGCGCTCGGCGTCGTGATCGAGCGCACCATGCTGCGCAAGCTCTACAAGCTCGATCACCTGTATGGGCTGCTGCTCACCTTCGGCCTGGCGCTCATCTTCGAGGGTGTGTTCCGCGACCAGTACGGCATCTCGGGGCAGTCCTACCCGGTGCCGGAGCTGCTGCAGGGCGGGGTGAATCTCGGCTTCATGTTCCTGCCCATCTACCGGGGCTGGGTGGTGGTCGCCGCGCTCACCGTGTGCTTTGCGACCTGGTTCATCATCGAGAGGACCAAGCTCGGGGCCTACCTGCGCGCAGGCACCGAGAACCCGCAGATCGTGCAGGCGCTGGGCATCAACGTGCCGCTGCTGATCACCTTCACCTATGGCTTCGGCGTTGCGCTGGCGGCCTTCGCCGGCGTGCTCGCGGCGCCGATCTACCAGGTCAGCCCGCTGATGGGCTCCAACCTGATCATCGTCGTGTTCGCGGTCGTCGTCATCGGCGGCATGGGCTCGATCATGGGCTCCATCCTCACCGGCCTCGGTCTCGGCCTGATCGAGGGGCTCACCAGGGTGTTCTATCCCGAGGCTTCCGCCGTGGTCGTGTTCGTGATCATGGTGATCGTGCTGCTGGTGCGACCCGCCGGCCTGTTCGGCAAGGCCTGACGCTGCGAAAGAGGTGAATCGTTCATGACCAACAATTCGATGTTCTCCCGCGCCACGCCCTACCTGTTCGCGGCCCTGTTCGTGATCGGGCTGATCGCGCCGTTCACGATGTACCCGACCTTCCTGATGAAGATCCTGTGCTTCGGGCTGTTCGCCTGTGCGTTCAACCTGCTGCTGGGCTTTGCCGGCTTGCTGTCCTTCGGTCACGCCGCCTTCCTCGGCAGCGCGGGCTACGTGTGTGGCATGCTGGTGCGCGACGTGGGCGTGACGCCGGAAATCGGCATCATCGGCGGCACCCTGGCCGCGGCGGCGCTGGGCTGGGTGTTCGGCGTGCTGGCGATCCGGCGCACCGGCATCTACTTCGCGATGATCACGCTCGCGCTGTCGCAGATGGTGTATTTCATCGTGCTGCAGGTGAAGGCCACCGGCGGCGAAGACGGCCTGCAGGGTGTGCCCCGCGGCCATCTGTTCGGCATCATCGACCTGTCGAACAACATCGCCATGTACTACCTGGTGTTCGCCGTGTTCTGCATCGGCTTCTTCATCATCTACCGCGCCATCAACTCGCCCTTCGGCCAGATCCTGAAGGCGATCCGCGAGAACGAGCCGCGCGCGATCTCGCTCGGCTACGACGTCGCCCGGTTCAAGCTGCTGGCCTTCGTGCTGTCGGCCTCGCTCGCCGGCATGGCGGGGGCGACCAAGACGCTGGTGTTCCAGCTCGCCTCGCTCACCGACGTGCATTGGCACATGTCGGGCGAGGTCGTGCTGATGACCCTCCTCGGTGGGCTCGGCACGGTGCTCGGGCCGCTCGTCGGCGCGGCCACCATCGTGTCGCTGCAGAGCGAGCTCGCCGACCGCGTCGGCTCCTGGGTGACGGTGATCATGGGCGTGATCTTCGTCGTGTGCGTGCTGCTGTTCCGGCGCGGCATCGTCGGCGAGTTGCAGGCCTTGATCGAGCGCGCGGGTATTCGCTGAGGCCTTAGCTCGGCGGCGGTCGCTGTTCCGTGGTGGTCGGGCCGGGCGCATCCGGTCTGACTTCGGGCGCCGGCTCTGTCGCCGGAGCCGACGCATTCTCGAGTGCTGCGGCCTGTGGCACGGGCGGCGCGCTGGCGGGCTTCAGCCGCTTTTCGGCACGCCGCAGCCAAGGATGGGCGAGGGCGTGATAGAGCGGTACCGGCGCGACCGAGCGCGACACGCCGTGTGCGACCACCGCAGTCGCCATCAGCGGTAGCAGCATCTGGTGGTTGGCGGTCATCTCCATGACGATGACGAAGGAGGTGATTGGCGTCTGCGTCATTGCCGCCAGGAAGGCGACCATGCCCAGCACCAGGATGGCGGGATCGGACTCGCCGGGCAGCAGCAGCGCGATGTCCGAGCCCAGCCCGGCCCCCACCGCCAGCGCGGGGGCGAAGATACCGCCGGGGATGCGCGAGATGAAGGCGAGCCAGATCACCGCCATCTTCATCACCATGAAGGCTGCGGGCAGCGCCGTGCTGCCTTCGAGCGCGGCCTTGGACTCGGCATAACCCGTGCCGTAGGTGAGCCCGCCACTTGCCAGGCCGATGATGCCGGTCGCCAGGCCACAGGCAGCGGCGAAGGCCACCGGACGCTCCAGGGCAAAGACGCCGACGCGCCCGGGCAGGCCGCGCGAGGAGGCGATCAGCAGACGCGAGAATCCGCCTCCGAGCAGTCCGCCCGCCACCCCGCAGGCCAGCACCGGCCAGATGCCGTCGGGCCAGCTGATGCTGGCCAGGGTGCGGCCGAAGTAGGTGTAGTTACCCAAGACCGCAAGCGAGATCAGGCCGGCGAAGATGACCGCCGTGAGGGTGGTGCTGTTGGCGCGGAAGGCGCGATAGCGGCACATCTCCTCGATTGCGAACATGATGCCGCCGAGCGGGGTGTTGAAGGCCGCCGCCACGCCCGCGCCACTGCCGGCGATGATGAGGTCGCGGCTCGAGGCGATCCGACGACGGCGCTTGCGGCTCGCCAGCATGTGCATGATCGAGGCGCCGATCTGCACCGATGGCCCCTCACGGCCGATGGAGGCGCCCGACAGCAGACCACCGAGGGTCAGGAAGACCTTGGCGATGGCGATGCGGAAGGACAGCAACTGCTTGCGCACGCGGCCGTCGTCCGACATCGAGGCCGCGATCGCCTGCGGGATGCCGCTGCCCTCGGTGCCCGGGAACAGGCGCCGCGATACCCAGGCCAGTGCGGCGAAGCCGGCCGGCGCGATGATCAGGCTCAGCCAGGGACGCTCGCGCATCAGGCCGGCGTGGGTCGCGATCGCCAGTTCGGCGCCGATCGCGAAGGCGATCGCGATCAGTCCGGCCAGCAATGCCGCACCCACCAGCAACAGGCGCACCCGCCAGCGCCGCAGCGACAGCCACGGCAGGGCGTAGCGCCGGCCTCCGCGCGCCAGGCGGCGCAAACTCCAGCGCGAGGACGAAGGGGATTCGGGGCTTTGCTCGGCGCTCATCGGGCTCTCTGTTGCGACGCGTGGGACGCTGCCTACCTGCATTTGCGCGGTCGCGGCGCCAATATTGTGCCGTGCTGCACATGCGAAAAGTGAACGATATCGCTACCATACGCGCAGCGGCAGCGAGTGATGTTCTTTTGACAATGATGCTTTGAGCAAATATAGTTCCGGCGAGATTCGAATGGCAGAAACGCAACAGAAACCGAAGAAGCCGGCAGCCCCGGTGACCCCCTTGTCCGTACTTCAGCGCTTCAGAATCCTGATCCGTACCGCCCAGCGGCATTCGCAGTGGATCGAGCGCCAGAGCGGCGTCACCGGCGCCCAGCTGTGGGCCCTGCAGGAACTGAGCGAGAGCGCGGGTCTGCGGGTGGGCGAGCTTGCCAACCGCATGGCATTGCACCAGTCGACCACCTCCAACATGGTCGACCGACTGGAGACGGCGGGCCTGCTGCGCAAGGAGCGCACCAGCGCCGACCAGCGGGTGGTGCGCCTGTATCTCACCGAGGAAGGCTCGGCACTGCTTGCACGCGCACCCTCGCCGGCGCGCGGCGTGCTTCCCGAGGCGCTGCGCCTGATGGACGAGGAAGGCCTGCAAAGCCTGCAGAGCGAACTCGACAAGCTGCTGCGCCAGATCAAGAACCTCGACGAGGGCTTCGGCATGCAGCCCCTGCCGTTTACCGAATAAGCGACGCGCCGCCGAGCACGGGCGGAGTGTCCCGACCGTGTTCTACACAGTGCCTTGCATTTGTGCGGACAGCAGCTTGAGCGGCCCAGGAGGCCGCTCTTTTTTCGTGCGCTCAGTGCCGGCGCGACAGGCCCTGCATGGCACGCGACAGGCCGTCCAGCGTCATCGGGTACATGCGTCCGCCGACGATCTGGTGGATGAGCTCGATCGACTTGCGGTAGGCCCACAGGCGCTCGGGCTCGGGGTTGAGCCAGGCTGCGGCCGGATAGGCGTCGAGCAGCCGGCGCAGCCAGGTGGCACCCTGCTCGGCGTTCATGTGCTCGACCGAACCGTGCGGATGAAGGATCTCGTAGGGGCTCATGGTCGCATCGCCGACAAAGATCAGCTTGTAGTCGGCACCATACTTGTGGATCACGTCCAGCACCGGCGTGCGCTCGGTGTGGCGGCGGCGGTTGTCGCGCCACACCCCTTCGTACACGCAGTTGTGGAAGTAGAAGTACTCGAGGTGCTTGAACTCCAGCCTGCATGCCGAGAACAGTTCCTCGCACACCTTGATGTGGTCGTCCATCGAGCCGCCGACGTCGAGGAAGAGCAGGACCTTGACCGCATTGTGGCGCTCGGGGCGCATCATCAGGTCGAGCCAGCCGGCATTGCGCGCCGTTGCAGCGATCGTGCCGTCGAGGTCCAGCTCCTCGGCCGCACCCTGGCGTGCGAAACGACGCAGCCGGCGCAGCGCGACCTTGATGTTGCGCGTACCCAGCTCGACCGCATCGTCGAGGTTGCGGAACTCGCGCTTGTCCCACACCTTGACCGCCGTGCGATTGCCTGCCGAATCGCCGCCCACGCGGATGCCCTCGGGGTGGGTGCCGTTGTTGCCGAAGGGCGAGCTGCCACCGGTGCCGATCCACTTGCTGCCCCCCTGGTGGCGACCTTTCTGCTCCTCGAGGCGCTTGCGAAACGTCTCCATCAGCTTGTCCCAGCCGAGCTTCTCGAGCTTGGCCTGCTCCTCGGGGCTGAGGTGCTTTCTCGCCATTGCCCGCAACCACTCCTCGGGCAGCTCGACGTCGAGCCCGGGCAGCTCGCTGACCCCCTTGAAGTACTCGCCGAAGGCCTGGTCGAAGCGGTCGTAGAGCGACTCGTCCTTGACCAGGCAGGTGCGCGCGTAATAGTAGAACTCGTCGATCGAGGGGCCGCAAACGTGTGCGCGCAGGCCCTCGAGCACGGTCAGGAACTCGCGTGTCGACACCGGCAGCTTGCGCGCCTTGAGATGCAGGAAGAAGTCGATCAGCATCGTCGGTCCTCGCCGTGGTCGCGGTCCATGACTAGTCCTGCACCTGCACGGCCCACGACAGCGCCTGCATGTGGCATTCGGAAGCCTGCCCGGGCTCGATGCCGGCGCGCTCGGCCGCGCTGCGGATGGTCTCGCCGTCCGCGCGCTCGCAGGCGATGGCGAGCTCGAGCAGGGGGAAGAGCGGGCCGCGGTTGCTGCGCAGTGCGGCATCGATGTCCGGACTCAGCGCCAGCGGGGCGAGCGCCTTGTCGAGCGGGACCTGCAGGATCACGTCGATCAGCGACAGCAGCCCGACCAGGAACAGCGAATCGCGCTCGCCGGCCGGCCGCTGTTCGCCGAGCAGTTCCATCAGGCGGCCACGCACGAGCGCCGTCTCGAGGGCCGCGCCGCCGCGCTCGTTGTGGCTCTCGGCACTGCAGACGAGCAGGATCAGCCAGCGGTAGAGCTTCTCGCGGCCGAGCAGGGTGATGGCGTTCTCGATCGACGACACGCGCTGCGGCAAGGCATTGGCGGCCGAGTTGATGTAGCGCAGCAGGCGCAGCGACAGCGCGGCGTCCTGCTTGAGCAGCTCGGCCAGCTCGCGCGAGTCGGCATCGCCGCGCAGGCGGGCGATCAGGGTGCCGATGCGCACCGTGTTGGGGCCGAGTTCGCGTTCGCGCCAGTCCTCGCGACTGGTGATGAAGGGGCCCTGGAACAGGTTGGCGCCAAGCTTGTAGCAGAAGCGGAACTCCTCGATCGAGGGCAGGCCGCGGACGAGCAGGCGCGCATTGGGCGCCACCTCTAGTGCGATGTTGCTCAGGCGCAGGCCGTGGCGGGCATCCAGCCCCTGGGCGTGGGCGATGATGAAATCGGCAAACGGCAGCAGGGGGGCGAATTCGCTGACCACATCCGGATCAAGCACGCCGAGCCGGAATCCGCGGGCGCGCAGCGCCTCGATCGTGGCGCGCAGGCCGTCGCCGTCGGGGGCGCCGGGGTCGGCATGTGCGGTGGGCACCAGGACCAGGTTCTTTGCCGGCAGGAGTGACAGGCAGGGGTCGGACAGGAAGGAGTCCGGGACGTCGATGAAGGCGAGACGATGGCCGAGCAGTTCGCCGATATCGGCATTGACCAGGCTGCGCACCAGCACCTCGGCATAGACGTGGTGCACCTTGCGGCTGCTGTGGCGGATGCGTGCACGCGTGCCCTCCTGCAGCATGAACTGGTAGCCGGCGATGCGCTGGTTGCGCCCGAGCACGGCCTCGCGGCACAGGAAGGTGACGAGCCTGTCCGGCCTTAGGTCGGGCGAGGCTTCGGCGCGCAGGGGGGCGTTGCGGTTGAGCTGCGCGAAGCCCTCGGCGTCCGCCGTCGGCGCGGCCGGTGCCGTGCGCGTGCGACCGAACAGCCAGGCGAGGAAGGCTTTGAACATCAGGCGCCTTCCCTCACCGGTTGTGGCGCGCCATGAACACCAGGCGCTCGAAAAGGTGCATGTCCTGCTCGTTCTTCAGCAGCGCGCCATGCAGGGGCGGAATCACGGTCTTGTTGTCCGTGCTGCGCAACGCCTCGGCCGGAATGTCCTCGGCGACCAGCAGCTTGAGCCAGTCGAGCAGCTCGGAGGTCGAGGGCTTCTTCTTCAGCCCGGGGATGTCGCGCAGGCCGAAGAAGACCTCGAGCGCCTCGGTCAGGAGATCCTTGCGGATCGCGGGGAAATGGACATCCACGATGCGCTGCATGGTGTCGCGGTCGGGGAAGCGGATGTAGTGGAAGAAGCAGCGCCGCAGGAAGGCGTCGGGCAGTTCCTTCTCGTTGTTCGAGGTGATGAAGACGATGGGGCGGTGGCGGGCCTGGATGGTCTGGCGCGTCTCGTACACATGGAACTCCATGCGGTCGAGCTCGCGCAGCAGGTCGTTGGGAAACTCGATGTCGGCCTTGTCGATCTCGTCGATCAGCACCACGGTCGGGCGCTCGGCCTCGAAAGCCTGCCACAGCACACCCTTGACAATGTAGTTGCCGATGTCCTTGACACGGTCGTCGCCGAGCTGCGAATCGCGCAGGCGCAACACCGCGTCGTACTCGTAGAGGCCTTGCTGCGCCTTGGTGGTGGACTTGATGTGCCACTGCAGCAAGGGCAGCCCGAGCGCGGCGGCGACCTCTTCGGCGAGCATGGTCTTGCCGGTGCCGGGTTCGCCCTTGATCAGCAGCGGCCGCTGCAGGCGGATCGCGGCGTTGACCGCGAGCATCAGGTCGGGGGTGGCGACGTAATCCTGGGAGCCTTCGAAGCGCAAAGCGGACATGCGGTGATCCTCGTATCGAACGGCTCGATTATAGGGCCGTCAGGGCCACTGCCATGCGCCCGGATCGGCAACATGCCTGCCTGCTGCGCGCGGGCCTCGGGCGGCCCGGGCCGTGATTCGCGGCTGCCGAGGTGCTAGCATCGCGCGCCATGAACATCGATGCCATCCGCCAGCGCCTGCGCGCACTCGGCGCCCGCCCCAGCCACGAGGCGCGCCTGCTTCGTGCCTGGCTGCAGGGTTTGGAGCTGGACGCCGGCCCGCGCACCGAATCCAACCGCCTGCCCAAGGTCCTGCAGGCCGCGCTGCCCGAGCTCGAGTCCGGACTGCGCGCGCTTGCCCGTGTGCGCTCCGAACACCCGGGCGAGGATGGCACCCGGCTGCTGGTCGAGCTCGCCGACGGTCAGACGGTGGAGAGCGTGCTGCTGCCGCGCGACGGGCTGTGCGTGTCCACCCAGCTCGGCTGTGCGGTGGGCTGCGTGTTCTGCATGACCGGCAAGGATGGGCTGCTGCGCCAGCTCGGCAGCGCCGAGATCGTCGCCCAGGTGGCGCTGGCGCGCCGGCTGCGCCGGGTGCACAAGGTGGTGTTCATGGGCATGGGCGAGCCGGCGCACAACCTTGACGCGGTGCTCGAGGCAATCGAGCTGCTCGGCACCGAGGGCGCGATCCCGCACAAGAACCTGGTGCTGTCGACGGTCGGGGACATGCGCGTGTTCGAGCGTCTGCCGCAGATGCAGGTGAAGCCCGCGCTCGCGCTCTCGCTGCACACCACGAAGTCGGAGCTGCGTGCGCAGCTGCTGCCTCGCGCGCCGCGCATCGACCCCGCGGAACTGGTCGAACTTGGCGAGGCCTGGGCGCGCGCCAGCGGCTATCCAATCCAGTACCAGTGGACGCTGATCCAGGGCATCAACGATGGCGAGGACGAGATCGACGGCATCGCGCGCCTGCTCGCCGGCAAGTACGCGGTGATGAACATGATCCCGTTCAACACCGTCGATGGGCTGGACTATCGCCGCCCGGACGCCGAGCGCGCGGCCGCGATCGCGCGCAGCCTGCACCGCCGCGGCATCCTCACCAAGCTGCGCCAGTCCGCCGGGCAGGACGTCGATGCCGGCTGCGGCCAATTGCGCGCCCGTGAGACCCGACTGGCCTTCGTGCGCCGCGAAGACAAGCGCGCGGCACGCGGCGCGATCGACTGATCGTCGCGTTGTCGCTCGCGTGCGCCCGCTCAGTGGCTGGCGAACACCGCCGTGTTGCCCTCGCCGTCGAAGCTCACCACGTCGTAGCGTTCGGCCGGATAGGGGCCTTCCATGCCGGGCGAGCCGAGCGGCATGCCGGGTGCCGAGATGCCGCTGACGGCGGGTTTGTCGGTCAGCATGCGCCTGACGTCGGCGGCGGGGACATGCCCCTCGACCACGTAGCCGCCGACCTTGGCCGTGTGGCAGGAGCCGAGCGCCTGCGGCACCCCGGCGTCGCGCTTGATCACGCCCATCTGGGTGGTGGCGACTTCCTTGACCTTGAAGCCGTGCTCGCGCATGTGCTCGGCCCACTTGCCGCAGCAGCCGCAGTTGGGATCCTTGTACATGACGACTTCGTCCTCGGCGGCGAAGGCTGGGGCGAGGGTGGCGAGGCCGAGCAGCGCTGCCGCGACGAGGCCGCGCAGGCTGGGCCGATCTGATCGGGTGGGAAGCTTCATGTTGCAGACTCCTGAAGGGATCCATGAGGCGCGGCAAGCTGCCGCGATGCGCCGCCATCGACGGGCAGGCGCAAGGTGAAGGTGGTGGTGCCGGTGTGCGGCGCGGACGCGGCGGCGCTGCTCGCCCAGATCCGTCCGCCGTGCGCGTGCACGATCGAGCGCGTGATCGCCAGGCCGAGGCCCGCGCCTTCGCCGTGACGCCGGCGGTCGGCGCTGCCGCGGTGGAAGCGGTCGAAGATGCGCTCGAGCTGTTCGGGCGGGATCGGCTCGCCGTCGTTGTCGATCCTGACTTCGGCCTCGCCGCCGTCGTGCCGCAGCCGGATGCGGATGCCGCCGCCGGCGGGCGTGTGGCGCAGCGCATTCGACAGCAGGTTGGAAAGCGCGCGGCGCAACATCAGGCGGTCGCCGCGTACGCTGGCCGCACCCTCGACCGTGATGCGCACCTCCTGCGCCTCGGCGAGCGCGTCGTAGAACTCGATCAGCGCTGCGGCCTCGTCTGCGAGGACCACGGTTTCGCTTGCGCGCGGCAGGCGGCCGTCTTCGGCCTGGGCGAGGAACAGCATGTCGGCGACCATGCGCGCGATGCGCTCGTACTCTTCCATGTTGGAGGCCAGCACCTCGCGGTACTCGTCCGCGCTGCGGCTGCGCGCCAGCGCGACCTGGGTCTGTGTCATCAGGTTGGACACGGGCGTGCGCAGCTCATGCGCGATGTCGGCGGAGAAGTCGGACAGGCGCCGGAAGGACGCCTCCAGCCGTGCCAGCATGCCGTTGAAGGCCTCGACCAGCTCGCGCACCTCGGCCGGTGCGGCGTCCTCGACCAGGCGCTCGCCGAGACGCTCGGCCGACAGATGGCGGGCGGTGGCCGTGACCCGTCGCAGCGGCGCCAGGCCGCGGTGGGCGGCGAGCCAGCCGAGCAGGGCGGCGGCGATGGCGGCGGCGGAGATCCCCAGCCACAGGCCGCGCCGCAGCTCGTCGAGAAAGTGGATGTGGTGCGAGATGTCGAGCGCCACCAGCGCAGTCAGCGCCTCGCCTGCCGCGCCTGTGCCGGCGGGCAGCTCGATGCGCGCCGCGCGGCCGATCACCTGATGGCCGTCCTGCGCCCACTCCGTGTTGCCGATCGGCATCTGGGCGCCGGCAAGCTGGGCGGGCGTGAAGAAGCCGGGATGGATCGCATGCAGCACGCGTCCGTCCGCGCCACGCAACAGCACCGCCACCATGTCGTGGCCGGCGAAGGCGTCGTCCAGGCGCAGCAGGCGCTCGGCCAGCGGCAGCCCTGGGTCCGCGCCCTGCACGAGGTTGGCGACCAGGGTGAGCTTGCCCACCAGCTCATGATCGTCCAGTTCCTGGAAGTGATGCTCCACCGCACGGCCGATGACGACGCCGACCGTGATCAGCAGGCTCGCCGTCAGCGCCGCGAACAGCAGCGCGAGGCGGGCGGTCAGCGACAGGCCGGGCGGTAGCCTCATGCCTCCTCCGCCGCCTCCAGCACATAGCCCATGCCGCGCACGGTGCGGATCAGCTTGGGCTCGAAGGGCTCATCCACCTTGGCGCGCAGCCGGCGCACCGCGACCTCGATGACGTTGGTGTCGCTGTCGAAGTTCATGTCCCACACCTGTGACGCGATCAGCGAGCGCGGCAGCACCTCGCCCTGGCGGCGCAGCAGCAGCTCGAGCAGGGCGAACTCCTTGGCGGTGAGCTCGATGCGCTGGCCGGCGCGGGTGGCGCGGCGGCGCAGCAGGTCGAGCTCGAGGTCGGCGGCGCGCAGCAGCTCGGGTTCCTTGCTGCGGCTGCGGCGCAGCAGGGTGCGCACGCGGGCGAGCAGTTCGGAGAAGGCGAAGGGCTTGACCAGGTAGTCGTCGGCGCCGAGTTCGAGCCCGCGCACGCGGTCTTCCACCTGGTCGCGCGCGGTCAGGAACAGTACCGGCATCTCGCGCCCGTTGCGGCGCAGGGCCTGCAGCACCCCCCAGCCGTCCAGCGTGGGCAGCATCACGTCGAGCACGACCAGGCCGTAGTCGCCGTTAAGCCCCAGGTGCAGGCCGTCCAGCCCGTCGCGGGCAAGATCGACGACGAAGCCGGCCTCGGCCAGGCCCTGGCGCAGGTAGTCTCCGGTCTTCGGTTCGTCTTCGACGATGAGGATCTTCATGGCCGGCATTGTGCCTCGCAGCGCCGGATGCGGATGAAACTGACAGGAATGTAATGCGGGCGTCAGCTTGGTGTAGGCGGGCGCTACCCATACTGCGATCGCTGAGCGGTCATGGGCTTCGGTTTGTCGCGGGTGCCGTCGTCCCCGCGAGGCGGCCGCAGGCCTTGCCCGGACACGCATTCACGGCGCCAGCCCGAGGCTTCAACAAGGAGAAGGACGATGCAGAACAGCCCCAGGATCACCACGACCCACCCCGCCCATCGGGATCGCAATACCGCTTCCGCCATGACCGCCGGCGCTGCCGCGAACGCCGCGGGCCGCCTGCGTGTGGGGGCGCTGACCCTGGCCTGCGCCGGTGCGCTCGCGCTGTGGATCGCCGCCGCGCCAGTGCAGGCCCAGCAGGGGCACGACGGCCATCACGGTCAGGGCGCCCCGGCAGTGCCCGCAGCGGCAGAGGCAGGCGCGGCCCAGTTCGCACCCTCGGAGGGCGAGGTCAAGCGCCTGGACAAGGCGGGCAAGCGGGTGACCATCGCCCATGGCCCGCTCGAGAACCTCGGCATGCCGCCGATGACGATGGCTTTCGAGGTCGAGGACGCCGCCGTCGTCGATGCGCTCAAGGTCGGCGACCGCATCCGCTTCATCGCCGGCAAGGAAGGGCGCCGCTACACCGCGCGCGACGTCGAGGTCGTGCAGTAAGTACGCGGCCCAGGAAGATCCCATGAGCACCCTCACGCGCCTGGCGAGCTTGTTCGTCGGCCTCGCCGCCAGCAGCTTCACGCTTGCGCAACCGGCGGTGCCGGGCGCGGACGTCGACAGCCTGCTCGCGCTCGCCCGCCAGGACAACCCGGCCTTCGCTGCCGAGGGCTTCGAGACCGATGCAGCACGCGAGCGGGTGGGCGCGGCGGGCGCCCTGCCCGATCCCCGTTTCGAACTCGAGCTGATGGACGTCACCAATACCATGAGCGGGGGCTCGACCTCGGTGCTGCCGGGCCAGGTCGGCGAGACCCGCTACCGCATCGTCCAGCCCGTGCCGGGCTGGGGCAAGCGCGCGCTCGAGACCGAGGCCGCCGTGGCCAGCGCCGCGCAGGCCGAGGCCGCGCGCGATGGCGCCTGGCGCACGCTGGAAGCCGCCGTGCGCTCGGCCTGGTTGCGCTATTACCAGGCCGAGCGCGAACTGCAGTTCAGCCGTGAGCAGCAGACCTTGCTGCGCGGCATCGAGGCGGCGGCCCTCGCGCGCTACCGCAGCGGCGAGGGCAGCCAGCAGGATGTGCTGCAGGCCCAGCGCGAGGCGAGCGCGCAGCGCCTGGGCGTGCTCGCCATCGAGCAGCGCCGTCAGGCTGCGGTCGCCCAGCTCAATGCCCTGCTCGGGCGTGCGCCCGACGCGCCGTTGGCCGCGCCGCTGGCGCCGGCGCCGCTGCCCGCCAGGCTCGAGTTCGCCACCCTGGTCGAGCGTGCGCGTTTGGCCCACCCCGAGGTGCGCGCCGAGGCGATCGGCGTGGACGCCGCGCGCATCGAGCGCGAACGCGCGCGCCGCGAGCGCCAGCCCGACTACGCAGTCGGCGTCACCTACAACCGCCCGCGCGACGGCCGCGAGTCCTGGGACCTGATGTTCGAGATGATGATCCCGCTGCAGCAGGGGGTGCGCGACGCGCGCGAGCGCGAGACCGCGGCGCTCGGCCTGGCCGCCGAGGCCCGCCGGCGCGCGGCCGAGACGCGTATCGCCGGCGAGCTGGGGGCGGCGTGGTCATCCTGGCGGGCGGCCAGCGACAGCCTGCAAATGTTGCGCACCACCCTGCTGCCCCAGGCCGAGGCCGGGCGTGACGCGGCGCGCGCGGGCCTGGCCGGCAACCAGGTCGGTATTGGCGAGGTATTGATGGCCGAAGGCCAGGTGCTCGACACCCGGCTGGCCCTGCTGCAGGCGGAGATCGAGGCGCGCATGGCGCTGATCGAGCTGCAGCGACTGTCTGGAGAGCTTGAGTGACCGATCACACGAAGCCCGCTGCAGGACGACCTGCGGCAGATGCAGGCGAGGCGAAGAAAGGCCGTGGCGCGCTGCGCGTCCTTGCCTTGCTGGCGCTGGTGGTGGCAGTGGGGGCTGCGGGCTACTGGGCGGGCAGCCGCGGTGCGGGCCCGGTCCATGGCAGCGCTGCGCCGGCCGGTGCGGAGGCGGGCAGCGGCGCCGCGGCTGCGGCGACGAATGGCGGCGCCCCTGCCACTGGCGAGCGCCAGATCCTTTACTACCGCAACCCGATGGGCCTGCCCGACACCTCCCCGGTGCCCAAGAAGGACTCCATGGGCATGGACTACATCCCGGTCTATGCCGACGAGGCCAACGACGACACGGGTGCGGTGCGGGTGAGCGCCGCGCGCATGCAGACTTTGGGCGTGCGCACGGCAACGGTGGCGCGCGGCACGCTCGACACGGTGCTGCGTGCCAGCGGCAGGGTGGAGATCGACGAGCGCGCGCAGGTGGTGGTGGCGCCGCGCTTCGAGGGCTGGATCGAGCGCCTGCATGTGAGCGCGGTGGGCGACGTCGTACGTCGCGGCCAGCCGCTGCTGACGGCCTGGAGTCCGGCGCTGCAGTCGGCGGGCGAGGAAGTCCGCATCGCCGAGCGCCTGGTGACCGACAGCGCTGCCGACCCCGAGGCCCGCGCCGCCGCCGCGCGCCTGGCCGAGGCCGCACGCGCGCGCCTGGCCAGCCTGCAGGTCGCCGGCCAGGCCGCACCGCGCCAGACCCTGCATGCGCCGGCCGACGGCATCGTGCTCGAGCGCATGGCGATCCAGGGCGCGCGCTTCATGGCGGGCGAGGCGCTGTTCCGCATCGCCGACCTGTCGCGGGTATGGGTGATCGCCGACGTCTTCGAGCGCGACCTCGGCCGCGTGCAGGTGGGCGACCGGGTGGCGGTGAGCGTGGATGCGCTGCCCGGTCAGCGCCTGGAGGGCCGTATCGGCTACGTCTATCCGACCCTGGACGCCGGCACCCGCAGCACCCCGGTGCGCATCGAGCTCGACAACCGCGCGCGCCTGCTGCGCCCGGGCATGTTCGCGACCGTGGACCTGGCGCCCGGCGCCGCGCGCGAGCGCCTGCTGCTGCCGGCCTCGGCATTGATCGAGGACGGCGAGCGCCAGGTGGTGTTGCGCGCCCTTGGCGAAGGCCGCTTCCAGCCGCAGCCGGTGCGCATCGGTGAGCGCGGCCGCGAGCAGGTCGAGGTGCTGGAGGGCGTCGCCGAGGGCGACCGCGTCGTCGTCTCGGCCAACTTCCTGATCGACTCGGAGAGCCAGCTGCGCGCCGCGCTCACCGGCATGGGCGATGCGCCGCCGGACTACCCGAGCCACGACACCCATGGCGTGTTCGAGGAGGTCTTCGAGGGCGGCGTCAGCCTCAGCCACGAGGCCATCCCGGCGCTGGGCTGGCCGGCCATGACGATGGACTTCGGCCTGGCCGACCCGGGGCTGGTCGAGGGCCTGCAGCCGGGCACGCCGATCCGCTTCAGCTTCGAGGATCGCGGCCCGGGCGAGTATGTGGTGACGCACATCGAGCAGGTGGAAGGCCAGCATGCGGGACATTGAGGTGGCAGAGGCGCAGCGCGCGCCAGGGCAGGGCGCGGGCGCCGTTGACGTGGCGCCTGCGGGTGGCTGGCTCGACCGCCTGATCGAGTGGTCGGCACGCAACGTCTTCCTGGTGCTGCTTGGCACCGTGTTCCTGATCGGCGCCGGCCTGTACGCGATCAAGAAGACGCCGCTCGATGCGCTGCCCGACCTGTCGGACGTGCAGGTCATCATCTACACCGACTACCCGGGCCAGGCGCCGCAGGTGGTGGAGGACCAGGTCACCTATCCGCTCACCACCGCGATGCTGGCCGTGCCGCAGGCGCGGGTGGTGCGCGGCTTCTCGATGTTCGGTGCGTCCTATGTGTATGTGATCTTCGAGGACGGCACCGACATCTACTGGGCGCGCTCGCGCGTGCTCGAGTACCTGAGCACCGCCGCCGCCCGCCTGCCCGCCGGCGTGGCGCCGCAGATCGGGCCGGACGCCACCGGCGTCGGCTGGGTGTACCAGTACGCGATCACCGGCAAGGACCTGTCGCTGGCCGAGACGCGCAGCCTGCAGGACTGGTATGTGCGCTACCCGCTCACCCAGGCCCGCGGCGTGGCCGAAGTAGCCAGCCTGGGCGGCTTCGTGCGCGAGTATCAGGTGACCGTCGACCCCTATCGCCTGGCCGGTTTCGGCATCGGCCTGGAGGAGGTGGGACGCGCGATCCGCGAATCCAACCGCGACGTCGGCGGGCGCGTCATCGAACTGGCCGAGCGCGAGTTCATGGTGCGCGGCCGCGGCTACCTGAGGAGCGTGGCCGATATCGAGGACATCGTGCTCAAGGTCGATGGCGGCGGGCGCGGCACGCCGGTGCGCGTGGCCGACATCGGCCGCGTCGAGCTGGTGCCGGCCGAGCGGCGTGGTATCGCCGAGCTCAACGGCGAGGGCGAGGTGGCCTCGGGCATCGTCATGGCACGCTTCGGCGAGAACGCGCTCGAGGTCATCAGGAACGTGCGCGAGCGCCTGGCCGAGATCGCCCCCGGCCTGCCCGCAGGCGCCGAGATCGTGCCCGTGTATGACCGCTCCACGCTGATCGAGCGCGCGATCGACAACCTCAAATGGACGCTGCTCGAAGAGAGCCTGATCGTCGCCGCGGTGTGCATCGTCTTCCTGCTCCATGTGCGCAGCGCCCTGGTGGCGATCGTGACCCTGCCGCTGGGCATCCTGGTCGCCTTCATGGGCATGAAGGCGCTCGGCATCGGCTCGAACATCATGAGCCTGGGCGGCATCGCGATCGCCATCGGCGCGATGGTCGATGCCTCGATCGTGATGATCGAAAACGCGCACAAGCGGCTCGAGACCCTGCGCGCCGACGCCACTGCCGCCGAGCGCGCCGAGGTGCTGATCGGCGCCTGCCGCGAGGTGGGGCCGGCGCTGTTCTTTTCGCTGCTGATCATCACCGTGTCCTTCCTGCCGGTGTTCACGCTCGAAGGCCAGGAGGGGCGGCTGTTCTCGCCGCTGGCATGGACCAAGACCTTCGCCATGGCGGGCGCGGCCTTCCTGTCGGTGACCCTGGTGCCGGTGCTGATGCTGTTCTTCGTGCGCGGGCGCATCGTCCCCGAGCAACGCAACCCGATCAACCGCCTGCTGGTGTGGCTGTACCGCCCGGTGATCGCGCTGGCGATGCGCTTCAAGCTCACCACCGTGCTGCTGGCCCTGCTGGCGATGGCGGTGACGCTGATCCCGGCGCGCCAGATCGGCAGCGAGTTCATGCCCACCCTCGACGAAGGCGCGATCTTCTACATGCCGGCCGGCCTGCCCGGCATGTCGGTGACCGAGGCCGGGCGCCTGCTCGCCACCACCAACCGCATCCTCAAGGGCTTCCCCGAGGTCGAGTCGGTGTATGGCAAGGCCGGCCGTGCCAACACCGCGACCGACCCGGCGCCGCTGGAGATGTTCGAGACCGTCATCAACCTCAAGCCGCGTTCGGAGTGGCGGCCGGGCATGACGGTGGATGCGCTGATCGGCGAGATGGATGCGGCGGTTAAGTTTCCCGGCCTGGCCAACTCATGGACCATGCCGATCAAGGCCCGCATCGACATGCTCAGCACCGGCATCCGCACGCCGGTGGGGGTGAAGGTGTTCGGTCAGGACCTGGAGACCCTCGAGCGGGTGGCGAAGGAGGTCGAGGCCGTGGTGCGTAACGTGCCCGGCACCTCCAGCGCCTATGCCGAGCGCGTCGCCGGGGGCTACTACGTCGACATCGAACCGCGCCGCGACCAGCTCGCGCGTTACGGGCTCACCATCGACACGGTGCAGATGGCGGTGGCGACCGCGCTCGGCGGCGAGACGGTGACGACCACCGTCGAAGGCCTGGAGCGCTACAACGTCAGCGTGCGCTACCCGCGCGCGTTGCGCGAGGACCCGGCGCGCATCGCCGCCCAGGTGCTGGTGCCCACTGCCAGCGGCCCGGTGCCGCTCGGCCAGCTCGCCGAGGTCCGCCTGGCCCGCGGCGCGCCCGCCATCCGCACCGAGAATGCCGCGTTGGTGGCCTATGTGTATGTCGACACCCGCGAGGCCGACCTCGGCCGTTTCGTGCAGCGCGCGCAGCAGGCGGTGGCGGGGGAGGTGAGCTTCCCGCCCGGCTACTACGCTGCCTGGAGCGGGCAGTTCGAGAACATGGAGCGCGCCAAGGAAAAGCTCGCCGTGGTCGGCCCGCTCACGCTGGCGCTGATCTTCGTGCTGCTCTACCTCAACTTCCGCCGCCTGGCCGAGACCTTCATCGTCATGCTGTCGGTGCCCTTCGCGCTTATCGGCGGGGTGTGGCTGATGTGGTGGCTGGGCTACCAGATGAGCGTGGCGGTGGCGGTGGGCTTCATCGCGCTCGCCGGTGTCGCCGCCGAGACCGGCGTGATCATGCTCATCTACCTCGACCACGCCTGGCAGCGCATCCGCGCCGAACGCGCCGCGCAAGGTGAAACGCCCAGCGTCGCCGACCTCTATGGCGCCGTGATGGAAGGCGCCGTCGAGCGCGTGCGCCCCAAGATGATGACCGTGATCACCATCATCCTCGGCCTGCTGCCGGTCATGCTCGGCACCGGCACCGGCAGCGAGGTCATGAGCCGTATCGCCGCCCCGATGGTCGGCGGCATGGTGTCATCCACCGTGCTGACCCTGGCGGTGATTCCAGTGCTGTACGCGCTGGTGAAGCAGTGGGAGCTGCGGCGGGAGCGGGGTACGACTGCCTGACTCGCGGCTCGCGCCGCCCCAGCAGAATCCCCGCCGCGCTTGGCTCCATGGTGGGAGCGGCGCCAGCCGCGAGCTTTTCATGCCAAAGGCCTCGACGGCTCCTGTCGAGTGCATGCGTCATGGTTAGCCGATAGACTCCATCGGAATATGCCTTGTCATGCTTCGTGGAGTCGCCCGTGAGTCCCGCCGATCGCCTTGTAAGGATTCGAAGTCTCTTCTCCCGTTCGAAGATCGTTTCGCGCCTCACGTTGCTCGATGAACTGGGCGTCTCGCCCGCGACGCTGAAGCGTGACCTCGCGTTCCTGCGCGACAGCATGAATACCCCGATCGTCTGGGATCGGGACGCGGCGGGCTACCGTATCGACCCGTCGCAAACGACCGGGGCGCAGATCGAACTTCCCGGTATGTGGTTCTCCGACAAGGAGATTCACGCGCTGCTCACCATGCAGCACCTCCTCGCAAACCTAGACCCTGGCGGCTTGCTCGCGCCGCATGTCGAACCCCTGATCCAACGGCTCAACAAGCTGCTTGGCGCCGCCGACAACCCAGCAGACGAGATCCGCCGCCGCGTGCTCATCGTCGGGATCGGCAAGCGCGTGATGAAACTCACCCATTTCGAAAACATCGGCGCTGCCTTGCTCGGCCGCAAGCGCCTGCGCATCCGCTACTACGCCCGTGGCAGGGACGAGGAGAGCGAGCGCGAAATCTCGCCGCAGCGGCTGGTTCACTACCGCGAGAACTGGTACCTGGACGCCTGGTGCCATCTGCGCGGCGGCCTGCGCAACTTTGCAGTGGATAGCGTGCGTCGTGTCGAACTGCTGGAGCGCAGTGCAAAGGATGTGCCCAACAAGACGCTCGACAGCGTCCTCGGCCCGGGCTACGGCATCTTCGCAGGCGGCGCGGTGCAGACCGCAAGGCTGCGCTTCTCGCCAGAGCGTGCGCGTTGGGTCGCCAGTGAGCATTGGCACCCGGACCAGCGCGGCGCATTCGAGCCCGACGGCAGCTACATACTCGAGGTTCCATTCTCGGACCACCGGGAGCTGATGATGGATGTGCTCAAGCACGGGCGGCATTGCGAGGTGCTGGGGCCGGAGGGCCTGCAGCAGCGGGTGGCGGAAGAGGTCGTCTGCATGGCGAGGCGTTTTTCGGAGCTTGCGGTGCAGGCTCATCCTGTGAGCCTTGGTCCGTCGAGAATGCGTGAAGGAATCGGTCAGGACGAGAATTGATGTCAGCTCCTCATTTCGGCTATTGGGGCAAAGCGCAGCCATCGGGAACGGACAGTGACGGGTATCACCTTCTGCCCTATCACTGTCTCGATGTGGCTGCCGTGGGCGTCACCTTTCTCAAGCGCTCGCCCGCGTTGCGCGCCTTCTTCGCCAGAGCGCTCGGCTTGGGTGCCGATCAACCGCTTTACTCGTGGTTCGCATTCATCCTCGCCACGCACGACCTTGGCAAGTTCGCTGAGTCGTTTCAGGGGCAGCGCGCTGATCTGGTGAAGGCTCTACGGGCGCGCGAGGTCGACCCCGGCAAGCCGTATAGCGTCCGCCATGACACCCTGGGCTGGCTGGTCTGGGATCAGCACCTCAATGGCCGCGCGGTCGATCAATGTTGGTTTGGGCCCGACAGCGAAGATGTGCTTGAGGGTATCGGTTGGTGGGTGCGGGCCTGCACAGGGCACCATGGGTTACCCCCTGACTCTCGGGGGCACTGGCGACACCATTTTTGCCCGGAGGACACCTTATCGATCGAGGGCTTTCTGGAGGAGCTTCGCGCTCTCTTCCCGCTGGACGGAATCAAGAACGCGCATGGAGCACTCGGGAATGAGGGGTTTGAAGAGCGGAGTCGCGATCTTGCGTGGTGGTGCGCAGGAGTCACCGTGCTTGCAGACTGGATTGGTTCGAACACTTTGTTCTTCCCCTACCGTGCGGAGGCGATTCCACTCCGGGAATACTGGCAGGAAGCGCAAGAGCACGCAGAAACGGCACTGGAAGCGGTCGGCGTGTTGCCGGTGCAATGTCGCGAACGCAGCTTCGCCGAACTGTTCGCCGAGATCGCTAAGCCTTCCCCCCTGCAGGCGTGGGCGATCGACACGCCCCTCGCATCCGTACCGCAGATCCATCTGCTGGAGGATGTCACCGGTGCCGGCAAAACCGAAGCGGCCGCCATGCTCGCTCACAGGCTGATGACTAGCGGCTGCGCTGACGGCTTCTTCATCGCCCTGCCGACCATGGCCACGGCGAACGCGATGTACGGGCGTATCGCGGAGGTCTATCGCAAGCTGTTCGAAGGCAATCCCAGCCTCGTGCTGGCACACGGACAGCGTGCTCTGGTCGAGGCCTTCGCCGATTCCGTCCTGCCAGTCGGGCAGGAGGAAGACGACACGGCACAGCAAGACGACACTGCCACGGCACGCTGCAATGCGTGGCTCGCCGATCACGCCAAGCGTGCGCTGCTTGCCCCGGCTGGCGTCGGCACCATCGATCAGGTCTTGCTCGCCACCCTTTACAGCAAACACCAGTCCCTGCGTCTGCTGGGTTTGTTCCGCAAGGTGCTGATCGTCGACGAGGTGCACGCCTGCGATGCCTACATGCAGCGTGTGCTCGAAACCGTACTGACTTTCCACGCGCTGGCCGGTGGCAGCGTGATGCTCCTGTCGGCAACCCTGCCCGAACACATGAAGCATGGCTTGTTCGATGCCTTTGCACGCGGGCGCGCCGCCGACGTTTTGCCCCGCGCCTCTTCGCCAGACTTTCCGCTGGTAACGTCCTGGCATGAGGGGCAAACGAATGCCGTACTCGAGCCCATCGTTGCGCGCGAGGCGGTGTGCCGGGATGTGGCCATTCGCTACGTCGCCGACGAGCACGAAGTGCTGAGTGCCATCCGCCAGGCGCTCGCCCAAGGCAAATGCGTGTGTTGGATGCGCAACACGGTCTCCGACGTCCTCGCCGCCCACGCGCACTTCGCGGACGAACTCGACGCGGATCACCTCATTGTGTTCCACGCCCGCTTCGCCCTTCAGGACCGCCTCGCCACTGAGGAGCGCATTCTCACGCACTTCGGAAAATCGAGTATCTCCGCTCAGCGCGCCGGCCGGCTGGTGATCGCTTCGCAAGTCGCCGAACAATCGCTGGATGCGGATTGGGACATGGTGATCTCCGATCTCGCCCCCATAGACCGCCTGATCCAACGCGCCGGCCGACTGCAACGCCACCCGCGAGACAGGGATGGCGCACGGCTCACCGACCCACAGGCTGCCGACCAGCGCGGCCAACCCTGCCTGTGGGTGCTCGGCCCGGCCTGGAGCGAATCCCCCGCCGCAAACTGGTACAAGCAGGCCTTCCCCAGGGCTGCTGCCGTCTATCCCCACCACGGTCGCCTGTGGTTGACCGCCAGAGCGCTTCAGCAAGCCCGCATCGCCATGCCTCGGGATGCCCGCGCTCTCATCGAAGGCGTGTTTGGCGAAGACGTCGAGCTGCCTGCCGGCCTGCAGGCCAACGCCAACCAGGCCGACGGCGCCTACTTCAGCGACCTCAGCGTCGCGCAGCAGAACACCATCAAGCGCGCTGACGGATACATACGCGGCGGCATCGACTGGTGGAGCGAAGCCAAGACACCCACCCGCCTCGGCGAGGCGAGCATGACCGTCTTGCTGGCCCGCTGGGATGGCGACCGGCTGCGGCCCTGGGCTGAGCATGAGAACCTGTGCCACGCCTGGGCCTACAGCAGCGTGAAAGTCGCCGAACGGCTGATTGCGCAGCGCGTGCCGGAAGCAGATGGCGCCAAGGAACAATTGATAAAGGACGCAGAAGCGCTGCTGCCAGACAAGGGGAAATGGTCGGTCGTGCTGGCGCTGCAGGAAACCGCCGAAGGCTGGACGGGCACAACCTTGTCGATGGAACAGGAAAACAAGCCTTCGAGGCCACTGCGCTGGCGCTATGACCATGTCCGTGGGCTGGAGCAGATAAAAGACGCCGAACGTTTCGAACAGGAGCAGGAATGAACCTCATCGAAGTCCATTGGATGCCCGTGCGCCGCGCGGACGGCTCACGTGACTGGATTGCACCGACGCAGCTTTCGGATCCCGACATCGTTGCATTCGATGCCGACCGCGCGGATTTCAATGGTGCGCTGATGCAGTTCGCCATCGGTCTGCTGCAGACGACGGCGCCAATAGAGAGCCGAACTGATTGGAGGCAGTTCCTCACTTCCCCGCCTGATGCACAGGCTTTGCGCAACTGGTTCGCCCCCGTTGCCGAAGCGTTCGAACTGGATGGTGACGGCCCGCGCTTCATGCAGGACGCGACTTTGGCTGCGGAGGCATCGGCACTCAACCCGGTTTCAGCACTGTTGATCGAATCGCCGGGCGAGAACGCGCTGCGCAACAACAGCGACCATTTCGTCAAGCGAGGGCGGCTCGATGGCATATGCCCGGACTGCGCCGCCGCAGCGCTCTTCACGCTGCAGACCAATGCACCTGCCGGTGGCGTTGGCTACCGCACTGGGTTACGTGGCGGCGGGCCGCTGACGACCCTGTTGCTGCACCAGTCCCCTACCAGTCTGTGGCCGGACATGTGGCTCAACGTGATTGAACGCCCTCAGCATCTCGAACGTTGCGGTGATGCAAACCGCAAAGGCGCTCAGTTCCGCTTTCCTTGGCTGACCGATGTCGCGAGCCTTCAACCGGGCGGCGAACTCGCCCCGGCGCAGGTGCACCCGGACCACACCTTCTGGGCGACACCGCGCCGGATTCGCCTCGACCTCGACAACGTCGCGCACGGCGCTTGTGATATGTGCGGACGTGAGTCCGACACGCTGATACGCCAGTTCACCGCCAAGAACTACGGACTCAATTACAAGGGTGCCTGGGATCACCCGCTTTCTCCCTACTACGAGGTCAAGGGCGAGTGGCTACCGCTGCACCCGCAGCCGGGTGGCATGGGATACCGGCACTGGCTGGCGTGGGTGCTGGGCCAGGCGGACGCCAAGAACAAGCAACGGCCGGCCCGCATCGTCACCCACGCTCTGGAGTGGCGCCGCCGCCAACTGGGCGGCGCGTTGCGCCTGTGGGCCTTTGGCTACGACATGGACAACATGAAGGCGCGTTGCTGGTACGAATCCAGTCTGCCCCTGTACGGATTGGGCGAATGCGCTAGCAAGGAAGCGTTGAAGTCCGTGTCAGCCACCGTGGAAACGTGGCTCGCGGGCGCGCAGCAGTCGGTGTTCTACCTGCGCAGTGCGGTCAAGGCCGCGTGGTTCGGCGGCGATGCGCGCGGTGACTTCAGCGCCATCGACGCCGAATTCTGGCAGCGAACGGAAACGGCGTTCTACACACAACTCCGGCAGTGCATCGAGACAGTCCGGCAGGACGAAAGTGCCGACCCCGATACGCTGGAAAGGCGGCAAGCCTGGCACCACGCCCTGCGCAGCGCCGCCCTGGACTTGTTCGACACCACCTTCGTCGGCGCTGGCCCCATCGAGCGACAGAAGCCACGGCGCGTGGCCGAAGCCCAGCGGCAACTGGTGAACAGCCTGAACGGCAAGAAAATGCGCGAAGTGCTGCGCCTGCCTGCCGCCGACAAACCCGCAGCCAGCCGCGGCAAACCCGCGACGGCAGACGTCTGAGGAGATCCCATGTCCGACCGATTCTCACGCGACAACGCCTACGGCACGATTCTGCTCAACTGGTGGCAGAAGCTCGAAGACGACCGCGCCAGCCGCGCAATCCTGCGCCGCGCACCCACTGTCACCGCCGTCGCCCTGAGTGCGCCCTATCAGCGCCTGTACCGTCGCTTTCAGGCAGCCGGATGGAACGCGGACAGCGTCTCCGCGCGCGACGACCGCCTCGCCGCCATTGTCGGCCTGCTCGCGCATGTCACCCAGGATCAACCGGGATCACCCGCCAAGGCAATGAGCTACAAGGCGCCCGGCGAGGATAGGCCGCTGGTCAGCGAGTTGCGCTTTACGCGTCTGCTGGAGTCGCCCGATGTCGACAGCCTGTTCGCGGGTTTGCGGCGCGTGCTGCCAATCATGGAGCACCGCGTGGACGTGATTGCACTGGCCGACGACATCCTGTTCTGGGGTGACGACCGCAAGAAGCGATGGGCCTACGCCTATGACTGGCCCGCCCGCAGCGCCGACTGACTCCCCAGATTCGGTCACGACTCCCTCACCATTTCCGCTCAAGGAGAACACCCCATGTCCCGTTTTGTTCAACTGCACGTGCTGACCAGCTACCCGCCCTCCAACCTCAATCGCGACGACACCGGCCGCCCCAAGACGGCCCTGATGGGCGATGCGCTGCGACTGCGTATCTCGTCGCAGAGCCAGAAGCGCGCGTGGCGGACGTCGGACATCTTCGAGACCGCGTTGGCCGGCCATGTCGGCACCCGCACCAAGGATATGGGCAAGCGCGTGCACGATGTGCTGATCGCGGCGGGCGTGTCCGATAAGAACGCCCGTGAGTGGGCGCGCCAGATCGTCGGCAAGTTCGGCAAGCTGAAGTCCGAAAAAAAGGCAGAAAAGGACGAGGACCTGCAGATCGAGCAGCTCGCGCACTTCAGCCCCGAAGAAGTCGAGGCCGTCGAGCAACTCGCGCAGACTTGCGCGACCCGTAACGCCGGGCCGACCGAGGAAGAACTCAAGCTGCTGCGCACCCCCCGCAAGGCGGCGGACATCGCCATGTTCGGTCGCATGCTCGCAGACAGCCCGGCCTTCAACATGGAGGCGGCCATCCAGGTCGCACACGCCATCACCGTGCACAAGAGCGCGGTCGAGGACGACTACTTCAGCGCGGTCGACGATCTCAACAATGGTCTCACCGACAAGGGTGCTGCACACATTGGCGAGCGCAGCTACGGCGCCGGTCTGTTCTATCTCTACATCTGCATCGACCGCGCCTTGCTCGTGGACAACCTCGGCGGCGACAAGACGCTGGCGGACAAAGCGCTCCAGGCCTTCGTCCATGCCGTCACCAAGGTCAGCCCCACCGGCATGCAGAACAGCCACGCGTCGCGCGCCTACGCCAGCTACGTGCTCGCCGAGAAGGGCGATCAGCAACCGCGCTCGCTCGCCCAGGCCTTTCTCAAGCCGGTCAAACCCTTCGAGGGCGAGGACATGCTGGAGAAGGCGGTGAAAGCCATCGAGGCGCGTCGCGCCAACTTCGACAAGGTGTACGGTGCCTGCGCGGATGCACGCTACGCGATCAACGCGGAAACCGGCGAGGGTAGTCTGGATGAGCTGATCCGCTTCACCCAGGAGTGAAGCCATGTCACTACTCGTCTTTCAACTCCAGGCGCCGCTATCGGCGTGGGGTGATACCGCGGTTGGAGAATACCGGCCGAGCCACGATTATCCGGGCATCTCCGCTCTGGTCGGGTTGCTGGGCGCGGCGCTCGGCCTGCGGCGAGAGGATGATGCCGCCCACGCCAGGCTGCGGGATGCCTACGGCTACGCGGTAGGGGTGCAATCTTCCGGCAAGCTGCTGCGCGACTATCACACCGCCCAGGTGCCCAGTCAGGCCAGCCTGAAGAAGCGCCCGCATGCCTCGCGGCGCGACGAACTGGCCTTTCCCCGGCACGACCTCAACACCATCCTGTCCATCCGTGACTATCGGCAGGATGCCGGTTTTCTGATCGCCATTCAGGCAAGCGAGGGCAGCCCCTATCCGCTGGAAATGCTCGCCGATGCACTGCGCACGCCACGCTTCGTCCTATACCTCGGGCGCAAGGCATGCCCACCCGGCGCCCCGCTGCATCCGCAGATCATCGAGGCGGACAGCGCGGACCAGGCTTTCGACACCTACCTGGAGCGCTTGATTGAAGCAATCACCAGGCTCAACGGCGTAGCGCGCAGTAAATCGCTTGAACTGCCGCCTCCGATCGAGCGCATCGCATGGGGACAAGGCATTGCCGTCGGCCTTGCGCCCGACCTTACCGTGACTCGCAAGGATCGCCCGCTTCGTCGCAAGGGGTGGCAGTTCGGCGATCGCAGCGAGCATGTGGCGCTGATCCGCAAGGAGGCCTGAACGTGTATTTCAGCTTGATCACCCCTCGCCCCGGCTTCGAGCGCAGGGCCGCGCACGAGCGGTTGAGCGGCGCCTATGGCGAACACCAATGGTTGTGGCGCTTCTTCCCCTCGCCAGCGGGAACGGATCGGGACTTTCTGTTCCGTCGGTGCGATGCCGATGGCCTGCCCCGCTTCTACGTCGTGTCGCAGCGCGAACCCCAGCCTGACTCAGACGCGTGGCAGATTCAGTGCCGCGAGTATCGGCCGCAGGTGCCAAACGGCGCGCGGCTGAGTTTCGAATTGCGCGCCAACCCGGTGGTTTCGCGCATGGGCGACAAGGGCGCAGTGCGTCACGATGTTGTCATGGATGCGAAGAAACGCTTGCTTGCGGCTCGCGACCTGCCCAACTGGAAAGCATGGAAGCCGGACCGGACCACGGCCGATGGCCAGCCAGACCCGCCTCCACCGCTTTACGACCTGGCTCATGCCGCATGCACCGACTGGCTCACTAGCCGTGCCGAACAGTACGGATTCGAACTCGAAAAATCGACAGTCTCAGTGGCGGCCTACGAGCAACATGGCGGCAAGTTTGGTCAGTTGCGTTTCAGCACGGTCGACCTGTCGGGCGAGCTGGTCGTGACCGACGCGGAGCGGTTCGCAAGCGCGCTTGCAAACGGCATCGGGCGCGCCAAGGCGTTTGGTTGTGGCTTGTTGCTCGTTCGTCCTGTGATGTGATTTGTTCTATCATTTGATAGCACAAATCAACCCGAGCACCGCCATGGAAACCTTTACCGTACGAGACCTTCGCGAGCGCACCGGTGAGCTGATCCGGGGCGCGGAGGCCGGCAAGCTGTCGGTCGTCACCAAGCACGGCACGCCGGTCTTCGTTGCCGTGCCCTTCGACGACGCCTTGCTGAGAGAGGGTGTGGGTGTCGCGCTGGCCATTCACCTGTTTGACGAGGAGCGTATCTCGTTGAGTCGAGCGGCGCGTATGGCGGGGCGCTCGGTGAGCGAGATGATTGATTTGCTTGGTGCCTACGGTATTCCGGTCATCCGAACCACTGCGGCCGAACTGGAGCGGGAGCTTGCCGATTTCGAGTGAACGCGCGTCGATCGTAGTCGCCGACGCTGGACCACTTATTGCGCTTGGGCGCTTGTGCTTGCTGGATTTGCTGCCTCGCCTTTTTGCAGATGTGCAGGTCACGGCCACGGTGCTGGACGAGTGTCTTGCACAACCGGAGCGCCCGGATGCGCAGCGGATCGCGGCTTCCCTCGCCGCTGGCCACATCCGTTGCTGTCCAGATGCCGAAGGTCTCGACGCTGGGTTGCTCGATCCAGGAGAAGCCAGTGCGATCGCACGCGCGCGTGAGATCGGTGCTGGCCTTCTCGTGGATGATCGCGCGGCAGTAGCCCATGCGCGTGCAATCGGGTTGAAGGTCCTCGGGACGCTCGGCATCTTGGTCCTCGCGAAGCGCCGTGGGCTTCTGAAGGAGATCCGCCCATTGGTCCACCAGATGCGTGACGGCGGGCATTACCTGAGCGAAGCGGCAATTCGAGCTGCGCTCGATGCCGCCGGGGAGGTCTGAGACATTTCCATGCTACCGCCGCTCAAGCCCATTCCGATCAAGGAACGCATGTCGATCGTCTTCGTCGAGAAAGGCGAGATCGATGTTGTCGATGGTGCCTTCGTAGTGGTGGATCAGCAGGGGTTTCGGGTGAGGCCGGTGCTCACCCATATCCCGGTCGGCGGTGTGGCCTGCATCATGCTCGAACCGGGGACGCGCGTTTCGCACATGGCAGCGGCGCTCGCAGCGCGCGTGGGTACCTTGCTGGTATGGGTGGGCGAGGCGGGTGTTCGCCTGTATTCGGCCGGTCAGCCGGGCGGGGCTCGCGCCGACCGATTGCTCTATCAGGCTCGCCTGGCACT